>CAZPHV010000021.1:0-73948 GCA_964586455.1 uncultured Aquimonas sp. | reverse complement strand
CGCACCATCAAGCTGATGGAGGTCTGCCGCCTGCGCGACACGCCGATCATGAGCTTCATCAACAAGCTCGACCGCGAGGGCAAGGACCCGATCGACCTGCTCGACGAAATCGAGCAGGTGCTGGGCATTGCGTGTGCCCCGATCACCTGGCCGATCGGTATGGGCAAGCGCCTGAAGGGCGTGGTGCATCTCGTCAGCGGCGAAGTGCACGTGTTCGAATCCGGCCGCAATTTCACCCGTCAGGACTCGACCATCTTCCCGAGCCTGGACGACCCGGGCCTGGCCAAGCTGGTCGGCGCCGAACTGCTGGCCGAGACCCGCGAACAGCTGGAGCTGGTACAGGGCGCGGCCCAGCCCTTCGTGCTCGAAGACTATCTGGCCGGCAAGCAGACGCCGGTGTTCTTCGGTTCGGCGGTGAACAACTTCGGCGTGCAGCTGCTGCTGGACTTCTTTGTCGAGCACGCGCCCTCGCCGCGCCCGCGCGCCACCAGCTCGCGCGAGGTCGACCCTGGCGAAGAGCCGCTGACCGGCTTCGTGTTCAAGATCCAGGCCAACATGGACCCCCAGCATCGCGACCGCGTGGCCTTCATGCGCATCTGCTCCGGCCACTTCACGGCCGGCATGAAGACCTTCCACGTGCGCACCGGCAAGGACATGAAGATCGCCAACGCGCTGACCTTCATGGCCTCGGACCGAGAGATCGCGATCGAAGCCTGGCCGGGGGATGTGATCGGTATCCACAACCACGGCACGATCTCGATCGGCGACAGCTTCACCGAAGGCGAGGCGCTGTTCTTCACCGGCATCCCCAACTTCGCACCCGAGCTGTTCCGCCGCGCGCGTCTGCGCGACCCGCTCAAGTTGAAGCAGCTGCAGAAAGGCCTGGCGCAGCTCAGCGAAGAGGGCGCCACGCAGTTCTTCAAGCCGCTGATGAGCAACGATCTGATCCTCGGTGCGGTCGGCGTGCTGCAGTTCGATGTGGTCGCGTATCGCTTGAAAGACGAATACAGCGTCGACGCCAGCTTCGAACAGGTCAGCGTCAGCACCACCCGCTGGATCCGCTGCGACGATCCCAAGAAGCTGGAAGAATTCCGCGACCGCAACGCCAGCCACCTGGCGATCGATGCGGCGGGACACCTCGTCTATCTCGCACCGTCGCGCGTCAACCTGCAGCTGACCCAGGAGCGCTGGCCCGAGGTGCGCTTCGACGCCACTCGTGAGCATGCGCAGGCGATGGGGCTGGACTAGTCGCGTCCCCGGACGCTTGGGCGCATGACCAAGGTCCGGGTGCGACATTCGGTCACTCCCTGAAGCGGGGGCAGGGTCAGGAGAATCCGAGGTCGATCGACTTCAGGTTTTCGCATGTCTCTCAAGCGTTCCCGCTACTTCACTCTGCTCAGCCTGGCCATTGCAGCCGTCTTGCCGGCTTCCAAAGCACTCGCCGATGATGCAAGCACTACCCGGCTGCCCAACGTAGTCGTGCTTGGCGATGGCGGTGCATCACCGTCTGAACCCGTACTCGTGCGCGAGGCCGTCAGCGACGGCGCGGCAGCCGACCTCGCCGAGGTGCTGCGCAGCATCAGCGGCGTCTCGGCCTCGCGCATGGGCGGCCACGGGCTGGAGCCTTCGATCCGCGGGCAGAGTCAGGGCCAGATCAACGTGCGCCTGGACGGCATGGAGCTGCACGGCGCCTGCCCGAATCGCATGGACCCGCCGACCGCGTTCGCGCAGCCGTCCTCGATCGACCGCGTGACCGTGCAGAAGGGTGTGCAAAGCCTGCGCAATGGCCCCGGCGGCAGCGGCGGCGCGGTCCTGATCGAGCGTCGACTGCCGTGGGACGTGGACGGGCTCGAAGGCCGCATCGCGCTGAATGCCAGCGACAACGCCGGGATGTGGCAGACCGCCGCGGACGGCGGCGGCCGCAGCGCTCGTGTCGCATGGCGCCTGCTCGCCAGCAGCGAGAACCGCGAGAACTACGAGGACGGCGATGGCGCCGAGGTGCGCTCGGCCTTCGAGCGCGATGCGCTGAGCTTGCTGCTCGGGTTCGCCTGGAGCGACATGCAGCGCAGCGAGCTCAGCCTGGACTACAGCGACAGCCGCGACGTGCTGTTCGCAGGCGCCGGTATGGATGCACCCAAGGATCGACTTGAGGCTTGGAAATTCGCGCACTACGCGAACATTGGCGCGGCATCGCTGCGCGCCAGCGCCTGGTCAGCGAAGGTCGATCATGTGATGGACAACTTCTCGCTGCGCCCGCAGACCGGGATGTTCATGCGCGTACCGGCTACCGCAGACAACGCTGGGTTTGAGCTTGCGGCCGAGTTTGCGCTGGCCGACTGGAACCTCGAAGTCGGCCTGCAGCAGGCCACCCTGGAGCGGCTGACAATCCGCTCGGCGGGCATGAACGCCGCCAGCCTGACGATGCGCAACGCGCTGCTGTGGCCGCAGGCCGAACTGGAGCGCCGCGGCATATTCATCGAAGCGCAGGGGCCGCTGTCCGCGGCCACGCAACTCACCGCCGGCCTGCGCGTCGACCGCTTCGACGCCGATGCGCTGCGCGCCAGCGAGCGGGTCAACATGAGCATCGCGGCGCCCGCAGACTTCTATCGCAGCTACTACGGCGCCAGCGCGACGGGCTTCGAGGATGACGGCCTGGGTGCCCTGCTGCGCCTGGACCACGCGCTCAACGCGCGCATGCAGCTGTTCGCGGGCCTGAGCCGCTCGGTGCGCGCGGCCGACAGCACGGAGCGCTACGTCGCCTCGACCAGCGGCGCCGGCCCTGCACGCTGGATCGGCAATCCGCAGCTCGCCAACGAAGTGCACCAGCAGTTCGATGCCGGCCTGATCTGGCGCAATGAGGCCGCGCGCTACAGCGTCGTCGCCTACGTCGATCGTGTGGACGACTACATCCTGCGCGATCGCGCGCGCGGTCAGTCGGGCCTGCTGCTTGCGGATGGCGCCACCGTCTACCGCAACATCGATGCCGAGCTGCGCGGCGCGGAGTTCGAGGCCGAATGGACGCTTGCCTCGGGCGTCCGCGTCGAGGCACAGCTCGACTACGTGCGGGGCAGCAACCGCAGCGATGCGCGCGCGCTGGCGCAGATCGCGCCGATCTCATTCGCGCTGGGGATGAACAAGATCACCGACCTCGGCGAGTTCAACGCACGCCTGCGCGGCGCCGATCGTCAGGACCGCGTGGATGCCAGCACCGCCACCGGCAGCGGACTCGATGCACGGCGAACGCCCGGCTGGGCGGTGCTCGACCTCGGTTGGACGCTGGAGCGCGGCGCGCAGCGGCTGCGCGTCGGCATCGACAACGTCTTCGATCGTGCCTACGCCGAACATCTCAACCGCGCCAACCAGGACCCCTTCAACCCGACGCCGGTGCAGGTCAACGAACCGGGTCGGAGTCTGCGGCTGGGCTGGGAATACCGGTTCTGATCGAGCATCTCCAAGGCCCGGTCGCCTCGACGAATCAGGCGGCGCGGAGGTGCGTGGGCGTGGGCGTGGGCGCGTAGTCACTGGCGAGCGTCGGTGCGCCACAGGCGCACCCTATGCGCGGCAAGGTGGCGAGCTTTGGCTTGGGGTGCGGCGTCACTCGTGTTTGTTGGTGCGCCGCAGGCGCACCCTGCTTGATCGGGCTCGCCGGCTTCGACGAGGGGGCGGCGTCGCTCGCCGTCGTAGGGTGCGCCTGTGGCGCACCTGCGCTCACAGGTCGCGCCGCGACTGCAACGAAGCCCACCGCCTTACCACGCCTGCGTCGCGCCCACGATCCACCTCGCAGCGATTCCCGACGCCAGCCCGGGCAGTTCTCCTACGCCGCGCCGATCAGGTTTGCGGGCGCGCATCGCCGTGCCCGCCGGCCATGCTTCGAGCATGTCCGAGTATCGACGCGTCCGGCTGCCGGGCGGCACCTTCTTCTTCACCGTGAACCTGCAGGACCGCGGCTGCGACCTGCTGGTCGCGCGGATCGATGCGCTGCGGGCGGCCTTTGCGCGCACCCGTCGCGACCGACCCTTCGAGCTGATCGCCGCGGTTGTGCTGCCAGAGCACCTGCATGTGCTCTGGCGGCTTCCGCTCGGCGATGCGGACAACGCGACGCGCTGGCGGCAGATCAAGTCGCTGTTCACGCGCGAGGTCGGAGCACGGGGCCCTCTACGGCAGAGCCAGACCCACCGACGCGAGGCCGCGGTCTGGCAGCGACGCTACTGGGAGCGCGCGATCCGCGACGACAACGACCTGCGCGCGCACATCGACTACATCCACTACACCCCGGTGCGCCACGGCTTGGTCGAACGCGCACGGGACTGGCCGCATTCGAGTTTCCATCGCTATGTGCGCGACGGCGTGTTGAGCGTGGATTGGGGTACGAGCCTGCGGACGTTCGCGCATGCTGCGGGGGAGCGAACTCCGTCGGCCGAACCTGCGGGCGGATCGCACCCGCATGGTCAATCAAGATGAGCTCAGAGCGGTGCGCCACAGGCGCACCCTACGCGATCGGTCTCGTCGGCTTCGATGAGGCCAGGCGTCATTCGCACTTGTAGGGTGCGCGTGCCGCGCACCTACGATCACGACTGACGCAGCCACTCCAACAAAGCCCACCACCGCACTACGCATGGGATTCGCCCGCAGCGCACCCACCTCCCATCAAGCCGCGACCTCAACCGCCCGGCCCCGGCCGCTTGGCCAACTTCCGCTGCAAGCTGCGCCGGTGCATGCCGAGCAGGCGGGCGGCGGCCGAGAGGTTGCCTTCGGTCTCGTGCAGGGCCTGCTGGATGTGTTCCCACTCGATGCGCGACAGCGGCGTCATCTGCTCGGGTGCGATCGGGGTGTCGTCGCCGACCTCTTCCTCACGCAGCGCGCGCAGGATGGCCTCGGCGCTGGCGGGTTTAGGCAGGTAATTGATCGCGCCGCGCTTGATTGCATCCACCGCGGTGGCGACGCTGGCGTATCCGGTCAGCAGCAGGATCCGCAGCTCCGGCTGCAGGGCACGCAGCGGCTCGATCAGGCCGAGACTGCTCTCCGCGCCGAGCTTGAGATCGAGCACGGCGAAGTCGAACGCGCCCCCCTCGGCAGCCTGCAGGGCCTGCGCGCCGTCTTCGGCGCAGACGCATTCCAGCCCGCGCCGTTCAAGCGCGCGAGAGAGACTGCGACCGAACACCGGATCATCGTCCACCAACAGCACGCGTTCACGGCTCACTGCGCTCGTCTCCCCAGTACGTGGCGTGTCCCTGCAGTGCCGCCAGCGGCAGCCTGACCTCAGCCTCGCTGCCGCCCTCGGGATGGGCGCGCAGGTGCAGTGCACCGCCGAAATGCTCAACCGTCGCATGCGACAGCGCGAGCCCAATTCCCAGCCCCTGCGGCTTGGTGGTCGCGAACAGCGACTGCAGGCGCTTGGCTGCGGCCGAGCCCAGCCCCGGGCCCCGGTCGCGCACCCGCAGCACCAGGGTGTCGCCCTGCACGACCAAAGCCACCGAAAGCACGTCTCTGCCCGCTTCAAGAGATGCATCGGCAGCATTATTGAGCAGCGCCAGCAGCAGGTGCTCCAGCAGAGGCTCGGGACGGATCTCCGGCAGCGCACCGTCCAGACCGGACGCGTGCAGGCGCAGGGCCGGGCGCAGCAGGCGCCAGCGCTCGACGATCTCGGCGAAGAATTCGTTGGCTGGCAGCGGACGGGTTTCGATCGCCTGCGCATGCGCGACCAGCGATTGCACGCGCTGTCGACATTCGGCTGCGAGCTGCCGCAGGGTGCCGAGGTCTTCGCGCTCATCGGTGCTGGCGGCGGCCGGATCCAGGTCGTCGAGGATCAGCTGCATGCTGCCCAGTGGCGTGTTCAGGGCATGCGCGAGGGCGGCTGCGTGCGCGCCGAGCGCGACGATGCCCTCGTTGCGGGCGGCGCGCTCGCGCAGGCGTGAAAGCTCGCGTTCGCGCTCGGCCAGCACCTTCGACAGATAGCGGAGCGCCACGGTGAACAGCAGGGCGCTGAGCAGAAAATTGGCGGCCATGCCCCACAGGTGCAGGTCCAGCTGCAGCGCCCGCGCACCGTGCATATGCGGCCAGCCGGGCGCGAACAGCGCCAGCAGCAGATAGGCGCCGCCGGCCGCAAGCCCGACCGCCAGCACCCAGCGCAGCGACAGTGCGACCGCCACCAGCGCGATCGGCACCAGGTACAGCGAGACAAAAGGATTGGCCGTACCCGCGCTCCAGTACAGCTGCCAGGTCAGCACGCCAAGATCGACTGCGAGATGCAGGGCCAGCTCCGCAGACCCGGCGGCCGCGCCACGATTGCAGCGCCACTGGGCCCACACATTGAACACGATCAGAACCAGCACGCCTGCCCACAGCGGACCCGGCTTGAACGGCATGTCCATGCCGCTGATGGCCGCCACGATCGCCAGCGGCTGCCCGGCCACAGCCAACCATCGCAGGTCGGTCAGCAGCCGCAGGAAGCGGGCAGTCGAATCATCGGATTGCATGGTCGCGGAGTATGCCCGTCACGGGCTTCAAGCCAGCCCAGTCAGCCGCAGTGCGACGCCCAGGCCGGCGCAGACGGCCAGCACGCTGAACACGCCGCGCTTGGCCACGAACACCAGCCCGATCGCCAGCATGGCCAGCGCCAGTGCCGCCGGCTGCAGGCTGGACGCCACCGGCAGCATCAGGTCGATGGGCCCGGCCTGGATGCGCTCGCGCTCGGCGAACAGGGTGTTCAGCGCGAACCACAGGGCGAGGTTCGCGATCACGCCGACCACCGCGGCCGTGATCGCCGCCAGTGCCGCGGCCAGCCGCGGACGCCCGCGCAGGCGTTCGATGAAGGGCGCGCCGGCGAAGATCCACACAAAGCACGGCAGGAAGGTCACCCAGGTGGTCAGCAGCGCACCCAGTGTCGCTGCCAGCAGTGGGTGCAAGCCGCTCACTTCGCGAAAGCCGGCGAGAAAGCCGACGAACTGGGTAACCAGAATCAGCGGGCCCGGCGTGGTTTCCGCCAGTCCCAAGCCATCGAGCATTTCGCCGGGCGCGAGCCAGGCGTGGACCTCGACGCCCTGCTGCGCGACATAGGCCAGCACCGCATAGGCGCCGCCGAAGCTGACCACCGCCATCTGCGAGAAGAACACCGCGATGCGGCTGAATACGTGTTCGCCGCCGAGCAGCCACAGCAGGCCACCGACCGTCGCCACCCAAAGCAGTGCGCACAGCGCGGCGGCGCGCAGCGTGCCGGGGTGCTGCACATCGCGCAGGCGCGTATCGCTGCCGCCGTCGCCATGGCCGATCGGCTGCCAACGCACAGCAGTCAGCAGCCCCAGCGCCGCGGCCGACAGCACCACCAGCGGGAACGGCGCGTCCAGCACGAACAGCGCGAGAAACGCCGCCACCGCCACCGCAATCGGCAACGGCGATTTCAGCGTGCGCTGTGCGAGCCGGATCAGTGCCTGCAGCACCAGCGCCAATACGGCCGCTTTCAGCCCGAAGAACAGGCCTTCGACGACGGCGACCTCGCCGAGCAGCACGTACATGAACGACAGCGCAAGAATCGCCAGTGCACCCGGCACAAGGAACAGCAGACCGGCGACCAAGCCGCCGCGCACGCCGTGCAGCAGCCAGCCGACGTAGGTCGCGAGTTGCTGGGCTTCGGGGCCGGGCAGCAGCATGCAGTAGTTCAGCGCGTGCAGAAAACGCGCTTCATCAATCCACCGCTTCTCCTCGACCAGCAGGCGATGCATCAGGGCGATCTGACCTGCCGGGCCGCCGAAGCTCAACAGGCCAATCTTCCACCACAAGGCCAGCGCTTCGCGGAACGGCACTGGCGCCGGCGCCGGATGGGCGCTGACGGTGCTCACGTCGCACCCGCAGCTGCGCGCAGCGCGCGCACTTCAGCGTCATCAAGTCTGCGCGCGGCGCCCTTGCTCAGCTCGCCCAGCACCAGCGGGCCGATCGCCACGCGCAGCAGGCGCAGCACCGGCAGCTCTGCGGTCTTCAACAGGCGGCGAATATGGCGGTTTCTGCCCTCGTCCAGCACCACTTCAAGCCAGGCGTTGCGGCTGCCCTCGCGCAGCAGGGTGATCGACACCGCCGCGAGATGCTCGCCTGCATCCACGACGCCACCCTGCAGCTGGTCGAGCAGGGCGGCATCGGGCCGACCCTCGACCTGCACGTGATAAGTCTTGTGCAGCGGCGTGCGCGGCTCGGTCAGTGCGGCATTGAATACCGGATCATTGCTGAGGATCAGCAGACCCTCGCTGGCCTGATCCAGCCGACCGGCGGGCGCCACCCAGGGCAGATCAAGGCCCTCGAGGCAGCGATAGACCGTGTCGCGGCCGCGCTCATCGCGGGCTGTGGTGAGCAGGCCCCGCGGCTTGTTAAGGGCCAGATAGACGCGCTCAGCTGCGGCCGCTGCGCCGCCGTCGACGTCGATGCGCGCCTCATCCAGCGCGGTTGGCGATTCTGGATCGGTGATCACGCGTCCACGCACCTGCACTCGCCCCGCACGCACCCAGCGCTCGGCTTCCGAGCGCGAGCACAGGCCGCGCTTGGACAGCACGCGGGCGAGGCCATAGCGGACGGCGGAAGGGGGCTTGGGCATGCGGAAGGCGTGTGGGTCGGGAAGTGAAAGCTGCATCCACGGCGGCCGCCGGGCGCGTATGAAGGACAGGCTGGGCGATGATCGCATAGTCTGCCCCAACCCGATGCAATCACGTCCCGATTCACCGGGTAATCACCGCCCACCCTCACAATCGCGCTCATGTCTGATCTGCCACCCACCCACTCTGCGCCCGCAAAGCGCGCCCTGCCCGGCCCCCTCGCGGCCTTTCTGCGCTGGTTCGACAGCAGCGTACAACCCGCGGAGGCTGGCGACCCGGACCGCATCGACTGGCTGCGCGTGGTCCCTTTCATCGGCCTGCATCTGGCCTGCCTCGGGGTGATCTGGGTGGGGGTGTCCTGGTTTGCAGTGGTCGTAGCGGCCGGCCTGTACGCGCTGCGGATGTTCGCGATCACCGGCTTCTACCATCGATACTTCTCGCACAAAGCGTTCAAGACCTCGCGCCCGATGCAGTTCCTGTTCGCCGTGATCGGCGCCATGAGCGTGCAGCGCGGACCGCTGTGGTGGGCGGCGCACCATCGCCACCACCATCGCAATTCCGACCAGCCGCAAGATCACCACTCACCGGTGCAGCACGGATTCTTCCGCGCGCACATGGGCTGGTTCTTGACCCGCCGCGCATTCGGCACCGACAGCGGCGCGATCACCGACCTTGCCAAGTATCCGGAGCTGCGTCTGATCGACCGCTTCGACGTGCTGATTCCGATAGCGCTGGCCACTGCGCTGTTCCTGCTGGGGGGCTGGCTGGAGACCGCCGCGCCGGCGCTGCAGACCAGCGGCCCGCAGCTGCTGATCTGGGGCTTCTTCATCTCAACTGTGGTGCTGTTCCACGCCACCGTGACGATCAACTCGCTGGCCCATCAGATTGGCAGCCGACGCTTCGAGACGCGCGACAACAGCCGCAACAATGCCTGGCTGGCGCTGATCACCTTCGGCGAAGGCTGGCACAACAATCATCACCACTACCCGGGCTCGGCGCGGCAGGGTTTCCGCTGGTGGGAGATCGATTTGACCTACTACGGCTTGAAGGCGATGAGCTGGGTCGGCCTGGTCTGGGATCTGAAGCCCGTACCGGCGGGCCTGAAACGCAGCGGCAAGGGCTGACCCATGCGCATCGCAGTGGTGGGATCCGGCATCGCCGGCATGGCGACGGCCTGGCAGCTGGCGCGCGAGCATTCTGTGGTGCTGTTCGAGGCCGATTCGCGCCTTGGCGGGCACACCCACACGCACACAGTGCAGCGCGAGGGCCGCAGCTTCGAGGTGGACTCGGGTTTCATCGTTCATAACCCCGAGAACTACCCCCTGCTGACAGCGATGTTCCGCGAGCTCGGCGTCGAGACCCAGCCGACCACGATGAGCTTTTCGGTGCACAGCGAGCGCACCGGGCTGGAGTACAACGCCGGCACCCTGAACGGCTTGTTCTGCCAGCGTCGCAACCTGCTGCGCCCGCGCTTCTACCGGATGGTCGCCGACATCCTTCGCTTCTATCGCGAGTCTCCGGCCCTGCTGGAGGGCGACGCGCAGGGCCCAGCGCTGGGGGACTACCTGCGCGAGCATCGCTACTCGCCGATGTTCATCGACGAGCACCTGATTCCCATGGCTTCGGCACTGTGGAGCTCGCCGTCGGATCGCGTACTGCAGTTTCCAGCGCGCTATCTGGTGCAGTTCATGGCCAACCACCACATGCTGAGCGCGAGTGCGCGCCCGACCTGGCGGGTCGTCAAGGGCGGCTCCCGCGCCTACATCCGCGCACTCGAGAGCCGCTGGCGGGTCGAGGCGCGACTGTCTTCACCGGTGCAGGCCGTACGCCGGGTCGAGGGCGGCGTCGAGATCACCACGCCCCACTACGCGGAAACCTTTGACCAGGCCGTACTGGCCTGCCACAGCGATCAGGCCTTGAAACTGCTTGATGATCCGACCGAGCGCGAACGCGAGGTGCTGGGCGCGATCCGCTTCCAGGCCAACGAGACCGTGCTGCACACCGACGCGCGCCTGCTGCCGAAGAATCCGCGCGCCTGGGCGGCCTGGAATGCGCACATCCCGGCCGAGCCCAGCGCCGACTGCACGGTCAGCTACTGCATGAACCTGCTGCAGGGGCTGAGCTCACGCGAACCCTTCGTGGTGACTTTGAATCGCACGGCCGCGATCGACCCCGCCAAGATCATTGCGCGCATGCGCTATGCGCACCCCGAGTACACCCACGCCAGTGTCGCCGCACAGGGGCGCCGCGCCGAGATCAACGGCGTCGATCGGATCTGGTACGCCGGCGCCTACTGGGGCTGGGGCTTTCACGAGGACGGCATCCGCTCGGGCATCGACGTGGTGCGCGCGCTCGGCGTGCGCTGGCCGCAATGAAGCGGTCGACCGACATGCCGCCGCTCGCCAGCGCGGTCTATGTCGGTCGGGTGCAGCACCGTCGGCATGCGCCGCACCCGCATGCGTTCCGGTATCCGCTGTTCATGCTCTACCTCGACCTCAGCGAACTTGATCGTGTGTTCGCGGGCCGCTGGCTGTGGTCGATCGGTCGCCGCAACCTCGCCGCCTTCCATCGCGAGGATTACCTGGGCGATCCCGCTTTGCCGCTGGACGAAGCCGTGCGCCGGCGTTTCGCCGAAGTCGCGGGCTATCGGCCCGAAGGACCGATCCGTCTGCTGAGCCATCTTCGCTACTTCGGCTACAGCTTCAACCCCGTCAGCTTCTACTACTGCTTCAAGCCGGACGGCGAAACGCTGGAGGGCATCGTCGCCGAGATCACCAACACGCCGTGGAAGGAGCGCCACAGCTATGTGCTGCCGGTGGGCGAAGCGGAACCGGCTGCAGCCGACCCGTCGGCGCCGGCGACCACGGCAACTTCGCTGCGCTGGCGCTTCGACAAGCGCTTCCACGTCTCGCCCTTCATGCCGATGGATCGCGGCTACGACTGGCGCTTCAATGCGCCGGACGCGCAGCTTTTCGTGCACATGAACATCGAGCGCGCCGACGGCCGCGACTTTGACGCGACCCTCACCCTGCGCAAGCGCCCCCTCAGCGGCGCGGTGCTCGCAGGCTGTCTGCTGAGGCATCCGTGGATGACGGCGCGAGTGCTGCTCGCGATTCACTGGCAGGCGCTGCGGCTGTGGTTGAAGCGCAACCCGGTTCACGATCACCCACGCAAAACACATTCGTGATGACGCGCAGTCGACGCACCTCGGTGCAGTCTGTCCCTCGAACCCGCAGCCAGTGGCAACCACCGCATGAATTCCCGTACTGAAGCCGGCTCCTTGAGTTCCGGAGAAACCTTGAGCAGCCCGCTTGACGGGCTGCCGATGGCTGCCCTCAAGGGTCTGGACCGGAAGCTGCGTGCTCAGCTGCTGCGCCGCCTTGCCGACCTGCGCGAATGCGAGGTACTGATTGAGGACGCCGAGGGCCAGGTCAAGCTGGGGCGGGCGGTCGAAGGCCGCGAAACCCTGCGCTGCCGCATCCACATTTTTGATCCCTCGTTTTACAGAATGGTCGCAGCGCAGGGCTCGGTCGGCGCCGGCGAGTCCTATATGGACGGCCACTGGCAGTGCAGCGATCTGGTCACCCTGGTGCGCATTCTGGTCATCAATCGCGATCTGCTGGACGCGATGGAAGGCGGGCTGGCCCGGTTGGGTGGCTGGGCGCTCCGGGCCTGGCATAGCCTGCAGCGCAACACCCGCTCCGGCAGCCGCCGTAACATCGCCGCCCACTACGACCTCGGCAACGATCTGTTCAAGCTGTTTCTATGCGAGAACCTGATGTACAGCGCGGCGGTGTTCGATGATCCGACCGAGTCGCTTGAGGTCGCATCGACCCGCAAGCTGGATCGGATCTGCCAGAAGCTCGCGTTGAAGCCGGGCGAGCATGTCGTCGAAATCGGCACTGGCTGGGGCGGTTTTGCGATCCACGCGGCGCGCCACTACGGCGTGCAGGTCACCACCACGACTCTGTCGAAGGAACAACGCGATCTGGCTTTGGCGCGCATCGAAGCCGCCGGCCTGTCCGACCGCATCACCGTACTGCTGACCGACTACCGCGACCTTACCGGCAGCTACGACAAGCTGGTCTCGATCGAGATGATCGAAGCCATCGGCCACCAGTACCTCGACACCTATTTCGCCAAGGTCCGCAGCTTGCTGAAGCCCGACGGCATGGCGCTGATTCAAGCGATCACGATTGAAGATCACCGCTATGAGGTCGCGCTGAAGGCCGTCGACTTCATCAAGCGCTTCATCTTCCCGGGCAGCTTCATCCCCTCGATCCACGCCATGCAGGGCGCGATCGCGCGCTCGACCGATCTGAAGCTCTACAACCTCGAGGACATCGGCCCGAGTTATGCGCTGACCCTGCGCCACTGGCGCCAGCGCTTCCTCTCCCGCTTGGATGAGGTGAGAGCACTCGGCTATCCGGAGCGCTTCATCCGCATGTGGGAGTTCTACCTCTGCTACTGCGAGGGCGGCTTCATCGAGCGCTCGATCGGCGACGTCCAGCTGCTACTGACCGCGCCGCGCTGCCAGCGCGCCGAATACCTGCCCGACCTGAGCGCTGTCGATCGCGCCGGCGCGTGCGCATGAAGCTGATCGCGAATCTGGTGAGTTTCCAACTGGTCTGGATGGCCACGGTGGGCGGCGCAGCTCAAGGCTGGTGGTGGGCGGGTCCGCTGGCGGTGCTGGTGTTTGCCGCCTGGCAGGTGCCGCTGTCGAGCGCTCCGAGGGCAGACCTGAAGCTCATGGCGATCGCAGCAGGCGCCGGGTTCGTCATCGACAGCGCCTTGGTGCTGTCAGGCCTGCTGACCTTCCGCACGCCGCTGCCCTGGGACTTCGCCGCGCCGGTGTGGATCGTGGCGCTTTGGGTCGCCTTCGCGTTGACCTTGAACCACTCGATGGATTCACTGAAGCGACGACCGCTGCTGGCCGTGCTGCTCGGCCTGATCGGCGGCCCGCTGGCGTACTGGCTGGCCGCACGCGTCTGGAATGCGGTGGATCTGAACAGCAGTGTCTGGCTGACGCTGGCGGTGATCGGTGCCGTCTGGGGCATCGTGACACCCCTGCTGCTCGCGCTGGCCGAGCGCCTGAAGCGCGCACCGCAGGCGGTATGAGATGGCGAGCTTGAGTCCCACCACATTGCTGCTCGGCACCGCCGCGATCGCGGCGCTCGGCATGAGCGCGGTCTGGCTGCTGCAGATCCGCACCCGCAACGCCGGCTATGTCGATGTCGCCTGGGCGGGACTGCTCGCTGCCGCCGCCCTGTTCTACGGCAGCTTCGGCCCCGGCGCCGGCGTGCCGCGCTTGCTCATCGCGATGCTGGCGGGGATCTGGGGCGTACGCCTCGCCCTGCATCTGCTGGCGCGGGTGCTGCACGAGGCCGAGGATGGGCGCTATGCCGCCCTGCGCGAGCACTGGCAGGGTCACCAGGGCAAGTTCTTCGGCTTCTTCATGGCGCAGGCCCTGCTCGTCGTGCTGTTCTCGTTGCCCTTCCTCGCGGTGGCGACGAATCCACATGCCGGGCTGTCCTTGCCCATGCTGCTCGGCGTGCTCGTCTGGGTGGGCAGCCTGGCCGGCGAAAGCCTGGCCGACATGCAGCTCGCGAAGTTCCGAGGCTGTCCCGGCAACCGCGGCAAGACCTGCCGAGTTGGCCTGTGGAACTGGTCGCGCCACCCGAACTACTTCTTCGAGTGGCTGCACTGGTTCGCCTACGTATTGCTGGCTTGGGGCTCGCCGCTGTGGTGGTTGAGCCTGCTCGGCCCGGTCGCGATGCTGGTCTCGCTGCTGTGGGTCACCGGGATTCCCTACACCGAGCAGCAGGCCCTGCGCTCGCGCGGTGAGAACTACCGCCGCTACCAGCAGGAAGTCAGCATGTTCTTCCCCTGGCCGCCGCGCCGCGCGCGCGACTGATGCCCCGCCCTTTCCCTTCGAGATCCCACGCCCGATGAGCCTGATCGACCTCTGCGAACGCGGGCTGGTGCCCGATGCCCTGACCCGACTCGGCATCCGCCGCCTGTGCGCGCAGCGCCTGCGCGAAGAACACAACGGCGACGCCGTTGCCGCCTGGACGCGCTTCCGCGCCCTGCTCGACGGCCTGCGTTCGAGCCCGCTGGCGATCGAAACCGACGCCGCCAACCGTCAGCACTACGAAGTGCCGGCGCGCTTTTTCGAGCTGAGCCTGGGCAAGCGACTGAAGTACAGCAGCTGCTACTACCCGACCGGCACCGAGACGCTGGACCAGGCGGAAGAGGCGATGCTCGCGCTGTACGGCGAGCGCGCCGAACTCGCTGACGGGATGCGCATCCTCGAACTCGGCTGCGGCTGGGGCTCGCTCACCCTGTGGATGGCCGAGCGTTTTCCGAACGCGCGCATTCTTGGCGTCTCGAACTCGGCCAGCCAGCGCGAACACATCCTCGGCCAGTGCGCGAAGCGCGGTCTGAACAACGTCGAGATCCTGACCCGCGACGTCAACGTGCTGGACCTCGGCGAGCGCCGCTTCGACCGCGTGGTCTCGGTCGAGATGTTCGAACACGTGCGCAATTACCGCACCCTGTTCGAGCGCATCAGCGGCTGGCTCGACTCCGGCGGCAAGCTGTTCTGCCACGTGTTCTGCCACCGCGAGCTGATGTACCCCTTCGAGACCGAAGGCGAGGACAACTGGATGGGCCGTTACTTCTTCACCGGCGGCCTGATGCCGGCGGCCGATACGTTTCTGCACTTCCAGGAGCATCTGCGGCTGGAGGAACAGTGGCGGTTGTCGGGTACCCACTACGAGCGCACCAGCAACCACTGGCTGGAAAACCAGGACCGCCACGCCGACGAGATCCTGCGCCTCTTCGAGGACGTGTACGGCAAGGCCGAGGCGAAGATCTGGGCGCAGCGCTGGCGCATGTTCTGGATGGCCTGCGCCGAGCTGTTCGGCTACGCCGGCGGCAACGAGTGGCTGGTGGCGCACTACCGGTTTCAGAAGCGCTGAGGCGATCAGCGGGCTGCGCTCCATCTGCTCGGCGCGTTCTGGAGGGCGAGACGTGGGGTGAGGCGGTGTCGTGCTCATGGTGGGCCAGGGCCCACCCTATCCAGCCCTTCGAGCGTAGCCCGGTCCCTTCGACCGCTGCTCCGCGCTAGCGCTGCGGCCCGTGAGCATCAGGGCATCGCCTCTCCGATAACGCATAGGGTGGGCCCTGGCCCACCATGGCATCCGGGGCTTGTCACTCACCCGAGCGTCCACCTCGCGGGTCGAGGCTCCTGGCCTCGCCCCGCGCATGGGCTTCGGGAACGCGGTTGACCGACACGCCTCCGATTTCCGCCAACGCCACCGCAGCCCGTACCCTGTGCGGATGCCTGCCATCGTCCTTGCCACCCTCAACGCCCGTTTCGCCCACGCCTCGATGGGCCTGCGCTGCCTGCGCGCCAACCTCGGCGAGCTGCGAGATGACTCCGTCATCCGCGAGTTCGTGATCGGCCAGAAGACCGAGGAAATCGTCGAGAAGCTGCTGGCCGAATCACCCCGCATCATTGGCCTCGGCGTCTACATCTGGAACGTCGAGGAAACCACCCGCGTGGTCGCCCAGCTGCGCGTGGTCGCGCCGGAACTGAAGATCGTCCTCGGCGGCCCCGAGGTCAGCCACGAGACCGATCAACAGCGCATCTGCGCGCTCGCCGACTACGTCATCACCGGCTGGGGCGATGTCAGCTTCGCCGAGCTCGCGCGCGCCCTGCTCGCAGGCACACCGCCTGCCGGCAAGCTCATTCCGGGGGCGCAGCCGCCGCTGGCCGAGCTGGCAATGCCCTACGCCGAGTACAGCGACGACGACCTGCAGCGCCGGCACCTGTATGTCGAAGCCTCGCGCGGCTGCCCCTTCAAGTGCGAGTTCTGCCTGTCCGCGCTCGACAAGACCGCCTGGCCGTTCCCGCTGCCAGCGTTCCTGCAGGCGCTGGATGATCTCTACGCCCGCGGCGCGCGCCAGTTCAAGTTCGTCGACCGAACCTTCAACCTCAAGGTAGACACCTCGCTGGCGATTCTCGAGTTCTTCCTCGACAAGCTCGAAGCCGCCCCGGACGACCCGCTGTTCGTGCACTTCGAGCTGATCCCCGACCATCTGCCCGAACGCCTGAAGGCGCTGATCGCGCGCTTCCCGCCCGGCAGCCTGCAGTTCGAGATCGGCATCCAGAGCTTCAACCCCGAAGTGCAGGCACGCGTGTCGCGGCGACAGAACGACGAAGCCGCCGAAGCCAACCTGCGCTGGCTGCGCGAGCACAGCCGCGCGCATCTGCATGTCGACCTGATCGCCGGCCTGCCCGGCGAGGACATGGCCAGCTTCGCCGCCGGTTTCGATCGGCTGGTGGCGCTGGCCCCGCACGAAATCCAGTTCGGCATTCTGAAGCGCCTGCGCGGAGCGCCGATCGCACGCCACACCGCCGCGTTCGACCTGCGCTTCAACCCCGACCCGCCCTACAACATCCTGTCGACCCGCGAGCTCGACTTCGCCACCCTGCAGCGGCTATCGCGTTTCGCCCGCTATTGGGACCTGGTCGCCAACTCGGGCCGTTTCCCGCGCACCCTGGCACTGCTGCTGGGCGAGTCGCCGTTCGCACGTTTCCTCGCCTTCAGCGATGCCTTGTACGCGCGCGTCAGCCAGACCCACGCCATCGCCCACGAGCGGCTTGTTTTGCTGCTTCGCGATCACCTGCTCGGCTTGGCCGACGC
Organism: uncultured Aquimonas sp.; assembly: GCA_964586455.1. Taxonomy (GTDB): domain Bacteria; phylum Pseudomonadota; class Gammaproteobacteria; order Xanthomonadales; family Xanthomonadaceae; genus Aquimonas. The sequence continues at coordinate 56,661 of CAZPHV010000021.1, read as the reverse complement.
GCCCACGGAAATCATCGATCGTGCCCTGGTTGAGGACTACCGCGCCGCGGGCGGCCGCTCGCGCTTCGACTTCGAACCTGCCGACAGCCCCGCGCCGTTGCCGCGCCAGCGCGGCTCGCAGAACGCGGGCGCCACGCCCAAGCGACAGGCGCGCCATCTGCGCGCGGGCGGCTGAGGGGCGCGGCCATCGCGCCCACGCCTGATGCTTGGCCGCGAACCGACCGTCGAGGCGCGTCGTCGCCGCCTGCGTGAACGCCCGAGAATCCGCAATCCGCTGAAGCCAATTTGCGCGCTCGGCCCACCCGCTTGCAGGCAGAGACAGAACGTTCGAGCCGAGCGGCAGAGCGAGGCTTCGCTGCGGCTGCACGCTGGAGGTTTACAGTAGCCGCGAGCGCGCACCGCGCTGCGCGCTCAAGCCCTGCCGCCCGACCCACTTCGCCCGCGCCGCCGGAGTTGCCCCATGTCCGAGCCCGATGATCCCGTTCGCCGCCGCGCTGTTGTCGGCGGCCTCACCCTCGCGAGCTTCGCGATCCTGCGGCCGCTGTCCGCAGCGACACCGCGGCAAACCGAGGGGCCGTTCTTTCCGGTCGACACCACGACCGAGTCGGACTTCGATCTGACCCAGCTCAGCGGCCACGCGCAGCGCGCCACGGGTCGCGTCGTCGAGATACACGGCATCGTGCGCGGCGCTGACGGCGCGCCGCTGGAGGGCGCACTGCTGCACGTCTGGCAGGCCAATCACCACGGCCGCTATGCGCATGCCGCCGATCGCAACCCCGCGCCGCTCGACCCGCACTTCCAGGGCTATGCGCGCCTGCAAACGGACGCCACTGGCAGCTATCGCGTGCGCACCATCGTGCCGGGCGCGTATCCGGTGCAACGCCACTGGTCGCGCCCGCCGCACGTGCACTTCAAGGTGTCCCACCCCGAGCACCGTGAGCTCACCACCCAGATGTACTTCGCCGATGAACCGCTGAATGCCGACGACCGCATCCTCAATGCGCTGGACGCGGCGGAGCGCGCGCAGGTCGTGGTGAGTTTTGCGGTCGGCGAGCACGGCGGCGTGCCGGAGGGCCGCTTCGACATCGCGCTGGCGCGCGGCTGAGCGCGATATCGCACACGCGGAGGGTTCTGCTGCTGCGCGAACACCTGCAGCGGAGCGTCGACACGCCCACCGAAGCAATCGACCGCGCCCTTGTCGACGACTGCCGAGGCGCGGGCTGCAGCTCCGACGACGACGCGGATTCAAGCCCCGGCCTTGCTGCAGATCGCGAACCCGCTCACCTTCTGAGCGCGCCCAGCCCGGCCGCGGCAGCGTTGTCAGGAACTTCACCAGATTGGCCGAAGCGCGGCTCGGCTATGCTCCTGCCGCATGAGCCCTGAGCCTCCTCCACCCGGTGCCGGCGATCCGCCCTACGTGGCCGAACCCGCCGCCTATGGCGCGCACTACGCCGAACTGGTGCGGATCGCGCGCGCCGAACTGGCCCGCCATCAGCGCCGCGGCACGCTCGACACCCGAGCGCTGGTGCACGAAGCCTGGCTGAAGTTGCACGCCACCGATCCCGCCGATTTCGCGAGCCGCCGGCACTTCTACGCCACCGCCGCGAAAGCCATGCGCCATGTGGTGATCGACTATGCGCGCGCGCGTCAGGCCGAGCGCCGCGGGGGCGGATGCGAGCCGGTGACTCTGGAATGCGTCGACTACCAGCCGATCGCGCTCGATTTGCAGATCGAACAACTGGTACAGCTCGATTCGGCGCTTGACCGTCTCGGCCAGGCCGATCCGCGGCTGGTGCAGATCATCGAGCTACGCTTCTTCAGCGGGCTGGAAGTGCGCGAGATCGCCGAGTTGCTGGGTGTGTCCGAACCCACCATCAAGCGCGGCACGCGGGTGGCCAAGGCGCTCCTGGAAAAGGAACTTTCCGGCGCCTGAGCGCTGGCGCGAGCACCGGCTTCAACGCAAACGCAGCGCGCACGCCGTCGCGCCTCTCAACCTCGCCCTGGCAAGGCCTGCAGCACCGCGATGAAGGGATCATCCGCCGCGACGCGCGCGCGGTAGTCGCGTACCAGAGCGTCCAGCACGGGCCGCTGCGACTCATCGCCGCGGCGCAGCTGACAGGCCCGGTGCAGGGCCAGCGCATAGAGCTTGGGCGGGCTGTCGCCGGGCGGATCGGCTCGACCACGCCGCACCGATTGCTCACTGTGGCTGCAGTCCGAGGGCATTGCGGCGCGGGCCAGCTGGATGCGAGCGAGGTTGTTGTAGCTCGAGATCGACTGGGTATTGTCGGGGCCGTACAGCGCCGCGAACACAGTCAGGGCTTCTTCAAAGTGCGCCTGAGCTTCGTCGAGCCGGCCCAGTTCGAGCAGGGCGGCGCCGACGCCGATGATCGACAGCGCGGTGGCCGGATGGACGTCGCCAAGCGCGGGGCGGCGGATGTCCAACGCTTCCTGCGCATGCTCAAGCGCCCGGGCGGGCTGGCCGGTCGACAGCAGCGCGTTGGCCACGTTGTTGGCTGCCATCGCGATGCTTGGATGATTCTGCGCATACAGTCGGCGGCGCTGACTGAGGACCTCCTCGAACATCGGCAGCACATCGACGTAGCGGCGCTGCGCAAACAGCACGCTGGCGAGATTGTTGAGTGCCACCGTGGTGGCCGGGTGCGCCTCGCCGTAGACCTGTCGAAAAATCGACAGCACTTCGCGGCGTAGCGTCTCGGCGCTGCCGAGATCGCCGCTGTTGGTCTGCACCATCGCCAGCGACGACATCGCCTTGGCGCGCAGCAGGTCGTCGCCGCTCTTCGCGGCGTCCAGCGCCGCGAGGCTGCGCTCGGCCAGCGCGAGCGACTCGGCCTTGCGCTGCGACATCTGAAGCAGAGATACCAGCGACCCCGCGACTTCCTGGGTCTCGGCCGCGGCAAGACCCAGCAGCTGCTCACGCACCGACAGCGCCGCGCGCAGATGCCGTTCCGCCTCTGCGGATCGCGCCAGCGCCTGCTCGGCACGACCCAGGTGGTAGTCCAGCGCAGCAGCGTGCAGGCGGTCTGCCCTGCTCGCCCGCGCCGCATTCGCCCGCAGCGGGCGGAACTCATCCAGCACCTGCTGGAACTGCCCCAAGCCGTGCAGCGCTGCCGCCCGCGCCAACAGCAGCCGCCGCTGCACCTCGTCGTCGCTGCGCGCGGCGGCCGTACGCAGTGCCTCGTCCAGCAGCGGTAGGGCTTCCGCATAAAGCCCCAGACCGACATGCGCCTCGGCCATTGCCTGCAGCAGCACCCGGCGCGCGTCCGGCTGATCCTCCAGGGCGCTGCGGATGCGCTGGCTGCCGGAGTTCAGCAGCTCGCGTGCGCTGACGTCGCGGCCGCGGGCGGCTTCCGGGTCGGCCAGCGCGAACAGCTGCTGCATGAACGCCAGCGCTTCGCGCGCCGTCGCCGCTTCGCGGCGCGCCGACTCGGCTTGCCATAGCGCCGTGCCAAGCCCCAACAGCAGCGCGAGCACAGCGAAGCTGGCCGAACCCACGGCCCACGCGTTCCGCCGCAGGAAGCGACCCAGCGCATAGCGCAGGTTGCCGCGGCGCGCAGACACAGGCCGCTGTTGCAGGTGGGCGCGAAGATCGTCGGCCAGAAGCTGCACCGAGCCGTAGCGCTCCTGCGGCTGCTTGCGCAGGGCCTTCAGTGCGATCGCATCGAGGTCGCCGCGCAGCTGACGGCGCAGCTGTCGGGGCGTGGTTCTGCGCAGTTGCGCATGTCGATCGCGCTGCGCGGCCGCATCTTTCGTGTCCTCGAGCGGGATGGGGCCAAGCGCGCCTGAAGCCGCGGCTGCCCCGGTCTGACGCCCGGTCGCCCAGCCGCTCGGGCGGCCCGGCTCGCAGTGCAGCACCTGCTGCTCGATGGCGGCCACCGAGAGCCCTCGCGCCGAATAGGGCCGACGCCCGCTGATCAGCTCGAAGAGGATGACCCCGAGCGCGTGCACGTCGACCGCGGTGGTCGTGAGCTCGCCGCTGATTTGTTCCGGCGCCGCATAGTCGGGGGTGTAGATTCGGTGCTGGATCTGGGTGGCCGCAGCCACACCATGAGGCTCGATCAGCTTGGCGATCCCGAAGTCGAGCAGCTTGACGTCGCCGGCCGCCGAGACCAGTACGTTGGAAGGCTTGAGATCGCGGTGCACCACCAGCCGCGCATGCGCATAGGCCACCGCCTCGCAGACCTGCAGCAGCAGCCTGAGACGCCCCGGAACGTCCAGGCGCAGCTCATCGCAGTAGCTGCACAGGTCGACGCCTTCGACGTACTCCATCGCGAGGAAGGGCTCACCGCTGGCGCCCATGCCCCCATCGAGCAACCGCGCGATGTTCGGATGCTCAAGCCCAGCCAGGATCTGGCGCTCGCCAGCGAGTCGCTCCATCACGCCGACCGAGTCCGACCCGCCGCGAACCAGCTTCAGCGCCGCCTGCTGGACGAACCCGCCCTCGACGCGCTCCGCAAGGTAGACGGTGCCCATGCCGCCTTCGGCCAGCACCCGTAGCAGCCGCCACGCGCCGAAGCGTTGGCCCAGCCGCGCCGACGTCGCCTGCCGGCTGAAGTCGTCAATCAGATCGGGGGCGCGCTCCAGCAGGCCGGTGGTGACGCCATGGCGCGCGTCGGCCTCCAGCATCGCCAGGACTTCCGCGCGCACCCCTGCATCGGAGCACTCGGCCTGCAGCCAGGCGGCCCACTGCGGCTGCGGCAGCTCCACGGCCGCTTCGAAAAGGTCACGTACGCGCTGCCAGTGTTGTGGATTCACCTGTTGCGCCTTGTGGGGTCAGTGGCGCACGCGCCAACGGTGCCAAACCGTCGAACAGACTACAGCCCGCGGAAGCCGGTGCGCAGCCGCGATGCGCTGGGGCCGCGCGGCTGCGCCTCGAAACCTCAGCGAACGCAAGGGCGCAGTTCAGTCACTCTCGAAACCATCGGCAAACACCGAGCCACCCTGCAGCCGATAGGTCAGCAGCAGGCTCTGCCCGCTGGCGCTGTTCTCGCTGGCACTGCCCACCAGAATGCCGTCGGCGTCGATCAGCACGCGCTGGGCGCTGTCGAAGCTGGGCAGCGGCGTACCGTAGGCGCTGCGATGATCGAGCAACACCACACCCGCGGAACCGAACGCTGGATCTCGCTGGCCGCCCGGGGTGTAACGCAACAGAACATCATCGCCGTCGGCGTCACCACCGGAGGCCGACGCGGCGGCGGGGAAGCCATAGCCTTCGGAGCCATCCTGCAGAAACCCGTAGGCGTTGACCGAGAGCGGCACTGGCGCGGTGACCGTCTGGGCTCCGTGCGAAGTGCTGACCTGCGCATACACGAGCGAAGTGCCAGCTATCGCCGTGAAACCGGCCGGCGGAAGTCCCTGCCCATTTACGCGCACATGCTGGCTGTCGGCAGACGTAACGATGATCTCCAAGCTGTGCCGATACGGGCCGATCAAGGTACGGTCCGGCGTCACCACGCTGTACCGCGACTTCCAATTGTCGACCGGCGTCAGACTCAGCATGAAGGGGTCGCCGATGCACGGATCGACCGGGAAGTCGGCTCGGCAGCTTCGCGTGTAGCGCGCCACGCTCACCGGTGCGCTGCTGGTGATGCGGGTCGCTGTAGTACGACTGAACTGGTAGAACCCGCCCGCAGCAACCACGGCCGCCGGCTGCCCGTCCAGCGATACGACGGTGCCATCTTGCTGCGCGTAGACGCGGACCAGATCACCGCTCGGGCGCTGCGCAGTGGGAACGTTGACGAAGTCCTGCCCCCAGCGGTTGATCGGTGCCATCTGCTCGACCATGCTCCCGCAGAAGCTGGTGATCGAATCCGGAACCAGCGCACAGCTGTGATTTCCGAATACGGCAACCGGGCGTGTGGCGCTGATCAAGCTCCCGCTGAGATCACTATCCTGCAGCGTCTGCAGCTGGTAGACCTGTCCCTGCTGCAGACTGATCTGGAAAGCAACCCCGGCCGGACGCGAGCCCACGCTGACTTTCGGGGTGATCGTGACCAAGGTGTTGTTCTGGCTCGCAACAACTGCAAGACTTGACCCGCGGCCCAGACCAATGCCCCAGGACATCAGCCGATACTCCGTGCCCAACAGGCGCGCAGGAAGTATCTGGGCGCCCTCGATAGCGACCGAGCGCCCGCTCAAGGAATGCAGGGTGATCGGTGCCTCGGCGGTTACCCGCAGTCCGTTGCCGACGATGGTGTCTGTCGGCCCTTCCAATTCCAGCTCCTTGGGAATGCGCAACACCGTGGCTTGCCCGGGGCTGACGCTGAAAGGCAGGGCAAACCCCGCTGCTGCGTTGGACACCATTCCGCTCGTTGCCGTGGCGGAGGTGATCAAAAGCTCGGAATCGGCTCTCGGCTCGACGGTCGGCGGAAGAGTCAACCAGAAGTCAGTGCCGGCCTGGGCCGGCGATTTGGCAGGAACAACGGACCTGCCCGCCACCACCGGCCTGCCCCCCGCATCAATGGAGAGCGACTGCAGGTTTGACCCCACACCAAGGCGCTGATCGACATCGTCAGTCACAAGCCCGTTGCTACCGAAGCCCGCATCCAGCGCGCCGTTCTCATCCACCTGCATCAGCAACGCGTGTTCACCGGCACGGCCGTTGCCGAGGTCGGTCACCTCACTCTGGGCCAGCAGCAGGGCGCGGCCGTCAGCGCGCAGCACCACGTCGCGCGCGAACTCATGGGTGTCGCCCGACTCCGCCAGCAAACGCACCCCGCCGCTGCCGAACTGCGTGTCCAGGCTGCCGCCGCCGTCAAACTGCAGCAGGCCGGCATCGCGGTCCTCGCGTGCGCCGCTGCTCGTCGCAAAATGCGCCGCCACCACCGCCAGCCCGTTCGGACGCAGAGCGATCGCACTGTAGTGCTGGCCGATCGGCAGCGCCTGCGGAATCAGCGGCGTCACCAGACCGGCGCCTGCGCCGAACTCGAAATCGATGCTGCCGTTCGCGAGCAATCGGGTGATGAACGGACGCGCCGCGAAACCGGGCCCGGCGCAATTGCCGATGACCACGAACTTGCCATCAGCCGCTTCGGCGACATCCGCTACCAGACAAGTCTCTTCACCGCCAAGAAAGCTGCGCAGCTGCGCGCAGCCGCCGCTGAAGCTGGCATCGAGATTGCCGGCCACCGCCAGACGACAGACCAGCCCGGGGAACACACCGGTCTCGCCGTTGACCGGGCGCAGGCCCCCGAACACCAGCGGCTTGCCGTCCGCCTGCACCAGCGCACCTTCCACCGCCCAAGCCTCGGTCTGCGGGATCAGGTTCTCTGGCAGCGCGGTGCGCCGCTGGCCGCTGCCATTGGCGCCGAAACCCGGGTCCGGGCTGCCGTTGGCCAGGCTGCGGCTGATGTAGAGCTGACGGCGGTCGGCCGTGTCATCGCCGAACATCCAGCGCAGGCCCGAGGGCGAGCGCGCCAGCGCGCGCAGCTGCACGCGGTCGGACTCGATGAAGCCGACGACCGTGCGGCCATCGACGCCGTAGCTGCGGTCGAGCTCGCCGTCGGCCTGAGCCGGCAAGCTTGCGAGGCCGAAGCTGAGGGCGGCCGCAGCGTGCAGGGCGATGCGCGGAAAAGCGGACATGGTAGAGCTCCAGTGGGGCGGATGAACGCGGGATGTGCCTGCATACGCAGAACGCCGCACGCCGGGATCACACTCGATCGACGCGGCTCACTCGAAGCCGTCGGCGAACAGGCCGTCCAAGTCCACGGCCATCAGCAACAGGCGGGATAGGGGGCCGAATCCCGCCCGCCCGAACAGCACGGCACGGCGACCGTCGCTGCCCAGCTGCGCGCACAGATCGGGCACGCTGGCATCGCCAAACTCGCCGTCGATCAAGCCGGAGTTGAAGCTGTTGACGCCGTCGAAGCCGAATCGGGCATCAAAGCTTCCGTTGGGATTGAGCCGCGCCACCGCGCAGTCCATCGATTCGAGCGACTGCGATCCGGTGCTGATCTGGGTGCGCCCGACCACCAGCAACTTGCCGTCGGCCTGCACCAGCGCGCCGAGCGCGCTGTTGTCGAACGACACATCGGTGAAGCCGAACTCGCGAAAGCCGACCATCGCGAACGAGGGGTCAAGGGTGCCCAGCGCAGTGAGCTTGGCGACCACTGCATAGCGTTCATCGCCGCGATTTTTGTGGCCAACCACGAACAACGCGTTGTCATCAAGCGCCACCACTGCATTGGCCACCGACGTATCGACGATGCCCGGGGTAATCAGGCGATAGCCCTGGGTGCCAAAATCGAGGTCGGCGCTGCCGTCGGGCCGCAGCCGCAGCACGGCCATTGACGGACCCGAGCGCCCCGTCAGCAGGATGTTCCCAGAGGCGTCCACCGCGATCCGGCCGCGATCGGTGAAGCTCAGCGTCTGCCCGGTCACCGGCTGGATCACCGCGCCGCCGCCGACGCACAGGATCGGCCCACCAAAACAGGTATCCGGGGTGCCGTCGACGTTCAGGCGCGCCACCGCATAGCGGGCGAAGCCATCAACAGCCGCACCGGACACCACGATCCGGCCGTCGACCTGGACCGTCATGTCGGTAAACTCGTCCGTGGTCGACGCTGCAGTGAAGCTCACCGCAACGCAGCCTGCGCTACCGAAGCTGGAATCCAGCACACCGCTTTGCAGAATCCGACAGACCCGAATGCGCGCGTCGGTCAGCCCGTTGACGTCGGGTTTGCTCAAGCCCGCCGCGATGATTTTGCCGTCGGGGCTCAGCGCGACCGCGCGGAATTCAAACAGGGTGTCCCCGGGAAACCCGGGCACTTTGAGCGAACCCGCGTTGCCGAAGCTGGTGTCGATCGAGCCATCGGCGCGAAGCCGGACCAAGAGGGCAGACGTGATCAGGGCAGAGGTATCGCCAGGATGGCGGACCGACCCAGCGATCAGATTGCGCCCAACGGCATCGATGAGGCCGTCCAGGCCCTCATAGCTTGAATGCTGGAACGCGGAGTCCACGGTGGCCATCCCGGCCGAGCCGAAGCGCGGCTCCAACTGGCCGGGCGTGGCGCGCACGAGCGTTGACAGCGACAGACACAAACAGACCAGCGCGAAGCGAAAAACGGACATGCACGATTCTCCAGCCGGGAGCGGGATGCCCCTGAATGGCGATGCGTACGCAGAAACGTGTCCGCAGGGATCATCGGCGCGGTGTCTTCTCCAGTGCTCCATGCGACACGCTGCGCTACGACGCACCAGCGCGGGGGCGATCCGCGCTTGAATCAGCGGGGTGGAGGCGAACCTGCCGCCGCCCTGCAGGTAAAGAATCCGTTCACCGTCAAGCGCCCGCTCGCCGGGTCCGCGCTGAGCAGATCAGGGCGGGCGATGTCGCCGCTGTGGAAGAGGTCGCCGCGGTAGACGATCAGGCGGTTGTAGCGTGGCGGAACGGTGGCGATGTGGTGGAACCAGGCATTGCCTTCGCGCATGTAGCCCGGCGCGATGTCGGGGTAGCGTGCGTTGAAGTCGTCGGACGCGAGGCGCACGGAATCGCTGGCCAGCGCGTCGATGTCGGTCATCGGCCGGCGCGGGCGATAGAAGGATGTGCCGCCGAGGCGTGGATCATCGAACAGGTACAGCACGCTGGCGGCGATCAGGGTGCCGGGTTCGCTGCTCAGACGATCGCGGTGGCAGAAGCGCTGGCAGGGCGCGAGCGCTTCCGGCGCGCGGGTCACCATTGCGAAGCGGCTGTGGGCGCGCAGGGTGCGGCGCGCGCCAAGAGCCGAGCGGGCGTGTTGTGCGAAGAAGTCGCTCAGGCGATCAGTGACCTCGGCGGCCAGCGGAAGCTCGGGGCCGGGATAGGCGTTCCATGCGCCCTCGACGAAGCGCGCGCGGTGCTGGATCGCGGTCTCGATCCAGGCCCGCGGGTCGAGCAGCACGTCATCGAAGACCAGGCAGACGTGACCGTCGTGCAGCGGAACGATCTGGCGGGTGGGCTTCGGATTGAACATGACGGTGCTCGGCGAGTGAGGGGATGCGGATGGGCGGGACATGCGGTGAAGCTGCATGGGGTGCGCTGCGCGTGGGTGGGTCGGGATGCGGGTACCGTGGCGAGCGTGGGGCTTTGCTGGGTCAAGACCCACCCTATGAGCATCGGGGGCGGGGCGAGCGTTGAGGCTTGGTGGGTCAAGACCCGCCCTACGGGGCTGTCGGCTCTCGGGCCAGCAGGAAGTGCAGCGGATCGGAGAGTCGTGCGGCCCAGGCGTTTTCGCTGTGGTCGGTGCCGGTGTATTCGCGGCTGCTCCACTGCGCGCGCGGCAGCGGCGAGGCGGCGAACACGGCGTCGATCTCCTGCTGCAGCGGTGGGTAGAGCGCATCCAGGGTTTCGGTGCCGTGGTCCATCCAGACGCGCTGGCTGCCTAGCTTGGGCAGGCGCTCGTGCAGGTAGCGCTGCATCGCTTCGGCAAAACTGCGGTCGGCGGGATCGAAGCCGCCGGGCCAGTGGGTGGACACCGCTGCCGCACCGCCGAAGGCCTGCGGCTGTTCGAGCAGCGCATAGAGGCTGATCAACCCACCCATGCTGGAGCCCATCAGGAAGCGATCATCGGACGCCTTCGAGACCGCGTAGCGCGCCTCGATGGCCTTGCGCAGCTCGCCGGCGAGGAAACTCACGTAGGCGTCCGCGGCGGCCGGGCCTGCGAACAGGGGTCGGCCGGGCTCGCGCTCGACGGCGAGCCAGCGTGTGCGGTCTTCCTCCGGCATCGACTCGAACACGCGCTGCGGCAGGTAGTCGCGGTAGCGATGTTCAGCTGCATTCCAGACGCCTATGACGATGAAGGGCCGCAGCGCGCCGGATTGGATCATCGCCCCGGCCGTTCGATCGACTTCCCACGCCTGCTGGTTCCAGGTGCTTCGAGCGTCGAACAGCATCTGGCCATCGTGCATGTACAGGGTCGCGTAGGGCGCCTGATCCGGATAGCCCGGCGGCAGCCAGACATCGACGCTGCGTGCAACCAAACCTTCAGGTGCGAATTCAAGTCGCTCGATGCGCCCGGACTCGGCCTCGGGGATGCTGGCTGGCGACTCCGACGCCAGCACCAGCCCCGCCTGTGCCGCGAGCGCGAACAGCAGCGGAAGGATCTGCAATCGACGGGTCATGGACTCTCCAGAGCACGTGCGAGGCGCACGCTAACTTTGTGCTAACGGCGCGCTGTTTAGGGTTGAGCGTGATGGCGTGTAGGCACGGTGAGGCGCGAGCGCTGCGCGCGCCCATCGCGCAGTCGCTATGGAACGTATTCGGAGGACAAACATGCAGGAACTGATCGAAAGCAGCCGCGGCATCGACTGGATCGGGCTGGCCACCCTGTGGGGCCTGCGCCTCGCCGCGGCGCTGGCGATCGTGCTGGTTGGGCTGTGGCTGGCGCGGCGGTTGTCGAATACGGCGCGGCGTGTGCTCGAGCGCGCGCGGGTTGAGGCCATCCTCGCCAACTTCTTCGGCAACCTCGCGCATGCGGTGATTCTGGTGCTGGTCTTGGTCACTGCACTGGACGCCATTGGTGTGCCGCCGACCTCTCTGCTCGCTGTCATGGGTGCAGCCGGGCTTGCGGTCGGTCTGGCGATGAAGGACTCGCTGTCGAACATCGCTGCGGGGGTGATGTTGATCGTGCTGCGCCCCTTCCGAACCGGTGACGTGGTCGACATCGCAGGCATCACGGGTGTGGTCGAACAGGTGCGGCTGTTCCAGACCCAGCTGCGCAGTTTCCAGAACCACGAAATCACCTTGCCCAACAGTCAGATCACGGCCTCGCCGATCATCAACTTCACCGCGAAAGCGCAGCGGCGTGTCGATATTCCGGTGGGCGTTGATTATGGCAACGACATCCGTGGCGCGCGTGCGGTGCTGCTCGGTTTCGCGAATGCGCATTCGAGCGTGTTGGCCGAGCCGGCACCCGACGTGATCGTCGATGGGCTCGCTGACAGCAGCGTCAACCTGGTGCTGCGCGCCTGGGTCAACACGCCGGATTTCGCGCAGACTCGCTCCGACCTGCTGGAAGCCGTGCATCGCGGCCTGCCCGAGGCCGGCTACAGCATTCCCTTCCCGCAGACCGATATGCATCTGTATCTGTCCGAGGCGGCGGCAAAGTTGCTTCAGCGCGACACGCAAGCGAGCGGGGCGAAGGACACGGCCGCGAACCCGCTCTGAGATCCGCGTCGAGCGTCTCACGGAATTGCTGGCTCGCTGCGATCGCCTCCCAGAATCTGCCGGCGCAGCACGTCGACAGCGCGGGTCATCGGATAGTGCGCGGCATCAGCGGACGGCGGCGATGCGAACTGCAGGCCTTGCAGTTGATCGAGCGTGGATTCGAGCACCGGCCGCTGCGGTAGTTCGGCCCCGTCCAGCGTGGCGCGTACGCCGTTCCAGCGCAGTTCGCGCGGCTCAGCGCCCAGTTCGAAGGCCACCCGCGCGCGACCACCCTCTGCGCGCAGCAGGTCGATCTCAAGCCCGTGAACCGCATCGGCTACACCCGCGAAGCGCCAGCGTTGCGTGTCCTGGTTCTGCAGCACGTGCAGCGTGAGCGACTGGCCCGCGCGGCCGAAGGGCAGACGCGCCTCGATATCGGTCCAGTCCTGAGGAAGCGCCGGGACGAAGTGCAGCACGCCGCGCAGCAGATCGGGCCTGAAACCGAGGTAGTCCTGCCAGGCGTTGCGGGTGAATTCGGCCACGCTCCACGACTGCGCGTAGGTGCCCGATGGCTGCGGCAGGCCATCGGCAGCAGCCGCGGCGTCCAGCAGCTCGCTCATGCTGCCGCGCGTGCCGACCTCGAGAATCTGCCGGGCCAGCTCACGGCTCAGACGCCAGCTGAGCGCCTGCTGTCCATGACGATTGAGCGCGGTGATCACGAAGCCCGCATTCCAGCCCCAGACCGTGCCGTTGTGGTAGCCGGAGTCCTTGTGGTGCAGCGATGGATTCTCGTGACGTGGATGAAACAGTGGATGCGCGGGCTCGAGCGAGGCGATGCCGTAGGGAAACAGCAGGTGCTCAACGCTGTCGCGCAGCAGGCTGGCTTCATCGCGCGCATCGAGGATCGGCGCCCAGGGCACGCTGATCAGCATCAGCGCATTCGGCCGTCGCGCCAGATCGGCGCTGCCGTCAGCACGCAGACGATCGGCCACCCGTCCGTCGACGCGGAAGCGCTTCTGCACCGCAGTGCGCGCGCGCTGTGCCTGTACCCGCCAGACCTGCGCGTCGGCGGCTTGACCGCGGGCTTCGGCCAGCTCGGCCGCGCTTTCGAGCGCGGTGATCCACAGCGCCTGGATCTCGACCGCACGATCGCCGCGCGGCGACCAGGCCGGGCCGTTCTCGTAGATGCGCGCGTCCATCCAGGTGTCGGCATCGGCGTGCTTCAGCAGGCCCTCGGAATCCAGATGTCGCTGTGCGCCCTCCACGTAGATCCTCGCCAACGCGATCAGCTGGTCGGCAAAACCGAGGTCGCCGCTGTAGCGCACGTACTCCAGGCCCGACCGCAGCAGCCAGGGCGTGCCGTCGACCGTGTTGTAGATCGTCGGTTGGTTTGTCGCCACGCGGTTGGGCACGCGTCCGTAGTCCGGTGAAGCAGGGTCACGCTGCTGACGCTCTGCAAACGCCGCCAACACCGCCCGGGCTTCATCGAATCGGCCGGATACCAGCAGGGTGCCAGGCAGCGCGATGAAGGTGTCGCGCCCCCAGTTGTCGCGGAACCAGGGCAGGCCCGCCCAGATCCCGGGACCATACTGTTCCACTACGAAACTGTAGGCGCTGGCCTGCGCCCACTGCAGGGCGCGGTTGTAGTCAGCGTCAGGGGTACGCAGCTCAGCCCTGGACAGGCGCTCATGGTGCTGGGCCAGCTGGGCGCTCCAACTGTCGACATCTGCAAGCTCGCGCGCCGCCGCCAGCGCCTCATCGCGACTGTCGCCATAGGCGATGTGCAGGGTGAGGCGAGTCGCCGGCTCGGCACTCGAAAAGCGCAGCAGGGGCGCACGCGCGGCGGGCGCCAGCGCGCGTCGATCTGCGCGCGAAAGCGCCGGCGCGCGCTCGATGCGCAGGCTCTGGTCGGCGCTGATCGCGATCCAGTCGGGATGGCCGTCCCCCGGCGTCGGCATCGATGGCGCCAGAACCAACACCCCTGCCGCGAGCTCGATTCGGTAGCCCTCAAGCGCCTCGCCCCAGAGTGGCAGCAGGGACAGCTCGGCCGCTTCGTCGCTTTCGATGCGCAGGCTGAGTGCTGCACGACCGCTGTGCAGCAGCAGGCAATCGCGCGCGGCCGCGTGCTGCACGCAGTGACCAAAGGGAAGAATGCGCTCGCTCTGCGCCGACTCGCGCGGCAGTCGTCGGCCCGCCACGTAGGCCGCGCGATCTTCGAACAGGCTGAGCTCACCGATGCGATAGCCGACGCCGCCGCGATAGCCGTGGGTCCAGCCCTCGTAATAGCCGGCCCGATTGTCGCCGGCGACGAACTGCGCGCGCTCGCCGGGCGCGATCGTGATCGCCATGTCGGCGAAGAAGTCTTGCGCGCCATGCGCGGTGGCCTGCGCGGAGGGTGTGCGGGTCAACAACAGCGGCGGCGTCACGGGCGCGCTCGCGCAGCCGGAGAGACACAGGCAGAGCAGCGCGAGTGCGCCGGCGAATGCGCGTCGCTGCGATCGAATGACACGCTTCAGTTGATTGCGATGCATGTGCCCTGCCCTGTTCTGGATTGGACGCGTCTGACTGGACCCGTCGCCGCATCGGTCGCCGAAGCGAGCCCCTGTGCTGAACTCACGCTCGGCACAAGCCAAGGCGTGTGAACCCGATTGCAGCCGCGAGCCCTCAGTACTGCGCTGTTGGGTTTCGCCTTCAGCTCAACCCAACCTACAAAGCCGTACATCCTCCAGCCCCCCATTGCTGCACCGGATGCTAGCCGGCTAGGGCACCGGTTCTGTGCTGCAGCTGCGACGCATACGTATGCAGGCCCCGGCTCGCGCACGGACAGCTAGGATCGACGGCTGACCCGCCCCTGAGGAGCGCCCTGATGCGCGATACCGTCTCGCTTGGCTCCGCCCTTCGCACTCTGCTTCGGCGGCGTTCGACACTGCCCGGCGTCTGCGCTGTCGCGCTGCTGCTGGCTGGCTTGACCGACGCGGCACGCGCCGACGAGAAGCTTCGCGCGGATTGTGATGCCGACTCGCATTTTCGGGTTTTGACGCCCTCTCGCCTGCCTGCCGTGGCGCAGGCGATCTGGCTGGATGCACAGCGTCTGCGCTGGCCGCAGGCGCCGGAAGCTGCGCGCATCGTGCTGCTGCATTCGAACACCGCGCTCACGCTGGGGGCAGACGCACGCCCGCCCGATGGCGTGGATACGATCGACCTGGTGGGCGTCAGCAACGCGATCCCGATCGAGCAGTACGCGCGCTTCCGGTGGTTTGGCGGTGGCCCCGAGTTCGTGCTGCCGCCCTTGATCGACCTCGCGCCGCTGCTGCAGGGCGATCTCGTGATCGCCGCGCTCGACGCCGACGGTCGAACGCAGGCGCACACCCGCCTGCAGCATGCGGCCGCGCTGGATGCGCGCTACCGCGCCGCGCTGGATGTGCCTCTCGGGGCTCAGCCCGACGCGGACGCGGTGCGGTTCGCGTTGTGGGCGCCGACTGCGCAGCAGGTCGCGGTCTGTGTGCATGCCGACGATCGCAGCGAGGCCCTGTCCGCACGCGCGCTCGAACGCGACGCAACCAGCGGCGTGTGGTCGGCGCGCCTGCCCGACGCGCAGCTCGGCAGCTACTACACCTACCTGGTCGACGTGTTCGTGCCGGGTCTGGGCCAAGTGCGCAACCGCGTCACCGACCCGTATGCGCTCGGCCTTGGCGCCGACGGACGCCGTGCGATGGTGGTCGACCTCGACGATGCGCGCTTCAAGCCCGCGGGCTGGGACACGCATCCACGGCCGCCCGCGCCGGCGCACAACGTCGACATGGTGCTGTACGAGCTGCATGTGCGCGACTTCTCGCGCGACGACACGAGCGTGCCGCCCCAGCATCGCGGCCGCTATCTCGGCTTTGCGCAGAACGACAGTCTCGGCGTGCGCCATCTGCGTGCGCTCGCCGAAGCGGGGCTGAGTGACGTGCACTTGCTGCCCGTGTACGACATCAGCACGATTCCGGAAACCGGCTGCGTGACGCCGGTGGTGACCGGCGCAGCGGACAGCGAACAACAGCAGTCCATGATCGCCGCGGTCAAACACCGGGACTGCTACAACTGGGGCTACGACCCGCAGCACTTCACCGTGCCGGAAGGCAGCTACGCCTCGGAGGCCCGCGACGGCGCGGTGCGCATCCGTGAATTCCGCCGGATGGTCATGGCGCTGCACGAATTGGGCCTGCGCGTGGGCCTGGACGTGGTCTACAACCACACCAGCCATGCCGGTCAGCATGAGAAGTCGGTGCTCGATCGGATCGTGCCCGGCTACTACCACCGGCTGGATGCGAAGGGCGCGATCGAGCGCAGCACCTGCTGCGAAAACACCGCCACCGAGCACGCGATGATGGCGCGCCTGATGATCGACTCCGCCGTGGTGTGGGCGCGCGATTACCGCATCGACGGTTTCCGCTTCGATCTGATGGGGCACCAGCCGAAAGCGGCGATGCTCGCGCTGATGGACGCGGTCGATGCCGCGGCCGGCAAGCGCATTCCGATCATCGGCGAGGGCTGGAACTTCGGCGAGGTGGCGGATGGCCTGCGTTTCGAGCAGGCCAGCCAGCTGAGCCTGGCCGGCAGCGGCATCGCCACCTTCAGCGACCGCGCGCGCGATGCCTTGCGTGGTGGTGGAGCGGCGACCGCGGGGGCGGAGTTGCGGACGGCGTACGGGTGGTTGAACAGCTGGGATTCGGGATTCGGGATTCGGGATTCGAATCCGGCAGATCAACGCCAGACGCCAGAACAACGGTCGCCGTCTCTTCAAGCCCCTCTCCCCTTGAGGGAGAGGGGTTGGGGAGAGGGGACGGGATCGCCTCAATCGATCGGCATGCAAGCTTCAGATCCCGAATCCCGAATCCCGAATCCCGCGCAAGCGGCCCTCGCTAAGGTCGGCCTGGCCGGCACGCTGCACGACTACCGGATGCGCGGCAGTGACGGCGTCGAACGGCCGCTGCGCGCATTCGACTACGCCGGCCAGCCGGCGGGCTACGTGTCCTCGCCGAATGAAGTGGTCAACTACGTCGAGAACCACGACAACCAGACCCTGTACGACATCAACGCGCTGCGCCTGCCGCAGGACACGTCGGCAGACGAGCGCGCACGGGTGCAGGTGCTGGGCATGGCTTTCAACCTGCTCAGCCAGGGCGTGCCCTATTTCCATGCGGGCATCGAGGTGCTGCGCAGCAAGTCGCTGGACCGCAACAGCTACGACAGTGGCGATCACTTCAACCGGCTCGACTACAGCGGCGTGGACAATGGCTTCGGTCGAGGGCTGCCGCCGGCTTGGGACAACCAGAACGACTGGCCGCTGATGCGCGAGCTGCTGGCCGATCCTGCGCTGAGGCCTTCAGTCGAGGTGGTGGACTACACGCGGCGCGCCTTTCTCGACTGGCTGCGTCTGCGCGCGCAAACGCCTCTGCTGCGGCTGTCTACGGCGGAGGATGTGCAGACACGGCTGCGCTTTCTGCCGACCGCACCGGAGTCAGGTCTGATCGTGGCGATGATCGACGGCAGCGGATACGCGGACAGCCCGCACGCGGCGGTGCTGTACGCGCTCAACGTCAGCCCCGGGGTGCGAACTCTTGCGCTCGGTTCAGAGCACGCCGAACTCGCGCGCGCCGATTGGCAGCTGCATCCCGTCCTGGCCGAAGGTGTCGACGTGCGGGCTCGCGAGGCCGTGATACATGCAGAAGGAACTGAGGCTGCCGGAACGCTGGTGATTCCCGGGCGCACGGCGGTGGTCTGGGTGCGCGCACGCTGATGCTCTTCGCGCAGTGCATCGTCCGATTTGCTGCAGAAGCAAAGTCGACCACCGGGTGGTGGCAGCGGTATCTGCATGCTCAGACAGTAGTTCGTGCTGCAGACGAACATAGGCTGACCAGCCCTCAGGCGCCTCCGCGGCGCATGAATACGTATGCACGTGCCGCGGCAGCATGCCGTGGGCTGATTAAGCTTGCTGCCAACTTCACGTATCCACGCCTGTTCGCGGTCGCAGCGCAGGCCCACTTTCGCTGGACGCATACATGAGCACAGCCCCCTGGTGGCGCGGCGCCGTCATCTATCAGATCTACCCGCGCAGCTTCCAGGACAGCAATGGCGATGGCGTTGGCGATCTGCCGGGCATCATTGAACGGCTCGACTATGTCGCCGGCCTCGGCGTCGATGCGATCTGGATCAGCCCGTTCTTTCGCTCGCCGATGGCTGACTTCGGCTATGACATCGCCGACTACCGCGATGTGGACCCGATGTTCGGCACCTTGGCCGATTTCGACCGGCTGATTGCCAAGGCCCACGGGCTGGGCCTCAAGGTGATCATCGATCAGGTCTTGAGCCATACCTCGAGCGAGCACGCCTGGTTCCAGGAGAGCCGGCAGAGTCGCGACAACCCGAAGGCCGACTGGTACGTCTGGGCCGAGCCCAAGCCGGATGGTACGCCGCCGAATAATTGGCTGTCGCTGTTCGGCGGCTGCGCCTGGCAGTGGGAGCCGCGCCGCGAGCAGTACTACCTGCACAACTTCCTGGTCAGTCAGCCGGACCTCAACTTCCACAACCCGGACGTGCAGCAGGCGTCCTTGGACAACGTCCGCTTCTGGCTGGAGCGCGGAGTCGACGGCCTGCGCCTGGACGCGATCAACTTCTGCTTCCACGATGCACAGCTGCGCGACAACCCGGCCAAGCCCGCCGCACTGCGCACCGGCCGAGGCTTCTCGCCGGACAACCCGTATGCCTACCAGTACCACTGGTACAACAACACCCAACCGGAAAATCTCGAGTTTCTGCGCAAGCTGCGCACGCTGATGGACGAGTTCGGTGAGGTCGCGGCGCTGGGCGAGATTTCGTCCGAGGACTCGCTGGCGACCATGGCCGAATACACCGGCCCCGAGCGCCTGCACATGGGCTACAGCTTCGAGCTGCTGACGCCGGACTTCAGCGTCGAGCATGTGCGTCGCACGGTGAACGATCTTGAGGCCAAGATGAGCGCGGGCTGGCCCTGCTGGTCGATCAGCAACCACGATTCGCAGCGCGTGGTGACGCGCTGGGGCGGCGCGCATCCACCGGCACACATGGCGGCGATGTTGAGCGCGATGGTCTGCAGCCTGCGCGGCTCAGTCTGCGTCTATCAGGGCGAGGAGCTCGGCCTGCCCGAAGCCGACATTCCGTTCGAGCTGCTGCAGGATCCCTACGGCATCGCGTTCTGGCCGAACTTCAAGGGCCGCGATGGCTGTCGTACGCCGATGCCCTGGCGCGGTATCGACAAGGGTGGATTCACTGAGGCGCACCCTTGGCTGCCGGTGCCGGCTGAGCATCTGCAGCTCAATGTCGAAGCACAGGCTGCGCGCAGCGATTCAGCGTTGCAACGCTTCCGCGGCTTCATGCGCTTTCGCAGCCAGCTGCCGGCGCTGCGCTGGGGTGAGGTGCGAATGCTTGGCACTGAAGAGCCGGTACTGGTCTTCGAGCGCGCCTTCGAAGGCAGCCGCCTGCTGTGTTGTTTCAATTTGAGTGCGGAGCCGCAAACGCTGACGCTCGACGAAGCACGGGGCGCACAGGCGCTGGAAGACCACGGCCTGGTAGGCGGCGTGGTGCGCGAGGGGCGCGTCGAACTGCCCGGCTACGGCGCGGTGTTTGCGCGGCGCTGAAGTCTTCCCTGTCGAAGTCGCAGAGCACGCGGCTTCGAACTGCCTCTCTGCAATCCCTTGCCCTCGCTCCGCTCGGGCTCCCGGGGTCATCGGCTGCCACCGGCAGCCGATCAGCGCCCCCGAACCGCTCCGTGGGGAGAGGGGCTCCAAGAGGCGAATGCGGAGAGGCTACGCCCGGTCTCGCGCAGCGCGCTCTACGAATCCCGAATCCCAAATCGCGAATCCCGGCTCTTCACCCATACCGCTCGGTCGCGGCCACCAGCGCATCCACGTTGGCGGGCTCAAACGCCGAGTGGCCGGCATCGGCGGTGATCACCAGATCCGCGTCTGGCAAGGCCTGCTTGAGCTCCCAGGCGTTCTGTACCGGGCAGACCACATCGTAGCGGCCGTGAACAATGGTGGTGGGGATGTGGCGGATGCGGCCGACGTCGCGCAGCAGCTGGTCCTCGACCTCGAAGAAGCCGCCGTTGACGAAGTAGTGGCTTTCGATGCGCGCAAACGCCAGCGCGAAGTCGTCGGCCTCGTGCGAGGCGATGAAGTCGGGATCCTGGTGCAGGAAGCTGGTGGCCGCTTCCCAGACCGACCAGGCGCGCGCAGCTTCGACGCGAACCGCCGCGTCGCTGGACGTGAGCCGCCGGTGGTAGGCGCTGATCAGGTCCGCGCGCTCGACCGCGGGAATTGGCGTCAGATAGTGCTGCCAGGCGTCCGGGAACAGACGCGAGGCGCCTTCCTGATAGAACCACTCAAGCTCCCAGCGCCGCAGCATGAAAATGCCGCGCAGCACCAGCTCGGTCACACGGTCGGGGTGGGTTTCGGCATAGGCCAGCGCCAGGGTCGAACCCCAGCTGCCGCCGAATACCTGCCAGCGCTCGATGCCCAGGTGCACGCGCAGGCGCTCGATATCGGCGACCAGGTCCCAGGTGGTGTTGTCGACCAGGTCCGCATGCGGTCGCGAGCGACCGGCGCCGCGCTGATCGAACAGCACGATGCGGTACTTCGCAGGATCGTGGAACTGTCGCATCTTCGCGCTGCAGCCGCCGCCGGGCCCACCGTGCAACATCACCACCGGCTTGCCTTTGGGGTTGCCGCACTCTTCGAAGTACAGGGTATGGCGTACGGAGACGGCCAGCTCACCGCTGGCATAGGGCTCGAGTGCGGGAAACAGAGTGCGCATCGTCGGCTCACATTCGGAAAGAAGGTCGCCGAGTGTAGCGGCTACGCACTGACCCTCAACGCTTGAGCGATGGCGCAAATGGCCGCACGCCGCGTACCGACCTTCAACGCGCAGCACGAAGCAGCCCTCGCTCGAGTGCAACGGTAGGAAATCGAGGGAAGAACTGAAAGTTGCGGCGCCGACGGCCGCGACCCGAAAACAGTTCGAGAGCTGAGGCCCCAACTCGACTGTTCTCTCGACGGTTTCACAACGTTGATCAGATGGTCGGGGCGGCCGGATTTGAACCGACGACCCTTTGCCCCCCAGGCAAATGCGCTACCAGGCTGCGCTACGCCCCGACGCGATTCCGATCAGTGTTGCGGACTGCGCGTGGGCTTTTGAGCCGCGACCGCACAGAGCGCGAAAGTATAGACGAGTGCTTCCGGATTGTCTCGGCCCCAGGTTTTCCGGAGCCCTACAGGAGCGGTCGATTCAGCTCCTAAGCAGCTGCAGCACGGCCTCGAGCTCCATCCTGACCTCGCGCAGCACCTGCATTGATGCTTCGCTGGCAAGCGGATGCGGCCGCTGGCCCTCGCTTTCCAAGCGTTGGCGAGCACCCGTGATGGTGAAGCCTTCCTCGTACAGCAGCGCGCGGATCTGACGGATCGTCAGCACGTCCTGACGCTGGTAGTAGCGCCGGTTGCCGCGTCGCTTCACTGGCTTCAGGCTCGGGAATTCGGTTTCCCAGTAGCGCAATACGTGCGGCTTGACCTGGCACAGCTCGCTGACCTCACCGATGGTGAAGTAGCGCTTGGCCGGGATCGGCGGAAGCTCGGCGTTACTGCCCGGATCCAGCATAGGCTTCCACGCGCTCCTTCAGCTTCTGACCCGGACGGAAAGTGACCACGGTGCGAGCGGAGATCGGAATCTCCTCGCCGGTCTTCGGATTGCGGCCTGGCCGCTGATTCTTCTTGCGTAGATCAAAATTGCCGAAGCCGGACAACTTCACCTGGTGGCCGGTTTCCAGCGCATCGCGCAGCACATCAAAGAACGCGTCGACGAATTCTTTCGCCTCGCGCTTGTTGAGGCCGACCTCATCAAACAGCTTTTCGGCCATTTCGGCCTTGGTCAGTGCCATGTCACCCCCTGAGCGTGGCGCCGAACTTCCCGGACAGCGCCGCCACCGCATCGGCGATGGCCTGATCCGCATCTTGATCCGTGAGGGTGCGTGAAACGTCCTGCAAAATCAAGCCTATAGCGAGGCTTCTGAAGCCGGGCTCGACCCCCTTGCCCTGGTACTGGTCGAACAGCTGGATCGCTTGAACACGGCCCGCCAGCGTGGTTTCCAGCGTAGTTTTGAGCGCCGCCCAGGCGTGCTGCTCGGCGACGAGCACGGCGATATCCCGACGGACGGCAGGGAATCGCGAAACGGCCTGCGCCCGCGGCAGTCCCCGCGCGAGTACAGGTTCAAGCTCCACCTCGAAGGCCACGACCTCCTCATCCAGATCAAGCGCTCTGGCCAAGGCCGGATGCAGGTGGCCGATCCAACCGATGCAGCGCTCGCCCAGCCACACGTCGGCACCGCGTCCGGGGTGGAGGAAGGCCGCCGTGGTCGGACGGAACTCGGCGCGGGCGCAGTCGCCCGACAGCGCCAACACGGACTCCAGATCCGCCTTCAGGTCATAGAAGTCGAGCGCGCGTGTCGGCACGCCCCACTGCTCGGCCTCGGCGCGACCGGTGGCGGCGGCGGCAAAGCGCACAGTCTCGACCGGCGCATCTGGGCCCTGCCGGAACACGCGGCCGACTTCGAAAAGGCGTGGCCGCGCGTCTTGACGATCACGGTTGTGAGCAAGGGCCTGCACCAGACCGGGAAGCAGGGCCGTGCGCATCACCGCGAGCTCAGCACTGAGCGGATTGGCCAGTGCGATCGCGCCCTCAGTCAGGCCCCAACGCGCCAGCAGTGCCTGCTCGACGAAGGCGAAGCAGATCGCCTCGCGGTAGCCGCGGCCTGCCAGCGCCCGCCGCAGCTCACCCTCACCCACGCGGGTCTCGCTGGGCATGGCCAGCGGGATCGCACCGGTCGGCGTACTGGTCGGAATGGCCTCGTAGCCGTGAATGCGCACGACTTCTTCGATCAGGTCTTCCTCGATCGCGATGTCGAAACGTCGAGTGGGTGGGGTTACCCACCAGCCGCCGCCGAAATGCGAGCCGCGCAGGGCATCCACGGGTTCGTCCGCGGCGCCGTCAAAGGCTTCGACCTGCATGCCCAGCGCGCGCAGGATGCGCTCGACCTCGCCGTCGTCGATGTGCACACCGAGCACACGCGCCAGCCGCGCGCGACGCAGGCGCACCGATTTCGGCTGGGCGAGATGTTCTGGCAGTGACGCTTCCGTCACCGGGCCGGCATGGCCGCCGGCGTGAGCCAGGATCAACTGCGTCGCGCGCTCCAGCGCCTGCCGCGGCAACTCGGGATCGACACCGCGCTCGAATCGGTGCGAGGCATCGGTGTGCAGGCCCAGCTTGCGGGCGCGGCCGATGATGGCATCCGGCGCGAAGTGCGCGCTCTCCAGGAACACGCTGCGGCTGTCGGTGGTGACACGGGTGTCCCAGCCACCCATCACGCCGGCCAGCGCGATCGCGCGCTCAGCATCGGTGATGACCAGAAAGCCTTCATCGAGCGTGACATCGCGTTCGTCCAGCAGCTTCAGGGTTTCACCTGCACGCGCAGCGCGCACCCCGACCGGCCCGGTCAGCGTGGCGCGATCGAAGGCGTGCATGGGCTGGCCGAGTTCCAGCATCACGTATTGGGTGACGTCGACCAGAAAACTGATCGGACGGATGCCGGATCGACGCAGGCGTTCAGCCATCCACAGCGGCGTCGGTGATGCCGCGTTGATGCCTTCGATGACGCGACCGCAGTAGCGCGGCGCGGCCGCACCTGCATGCAGCTCGACCGCCAGCGCGTCGTTGCTGTTCACCGCCGCGGCCGGAATGTTCAGCGGTTTGACGTTCGCGCCCAGCACTGCGGCGACATCAAAGGCGATGCCACGCACACCGAAGCAGTCGGCACGGTTCGGCGTCAGCTTGATCTCGATGCTGGCATCCGGCAGGCCGAGGTAGTCGGCAAACGCGGCGCCCACCGGTGCATCGGCCGGAAGCTCCATCAGCCCCGAGGCATCGGCGTCGACGCCGAGCTCCTTGGCCGAGCAGAGCATGCCGAAGCTCTCGACGCCGCGCAGCTTGGCCGGCTTGATCTTGAGTCCGCCCGGCAGCTCGGCGCCTACCGCGGCCAGTGGAGCCTTCAGCCCAGGCCGCGCATTCGGCGCACCGCACACAATCTGCACAGTGCCGCTGCCTGTATCGACCGTGCACACCTGCAGGCGATCGGCTTCAGGGTGCCGGGTGCACTCCAGAATCTGCGCCACCACCACGCCTGCCAGCCCCTCACCGAGAGAGCTGATCTCTTCGACTTCAAGCCCGATCGCGGTCAGCTTCTCAGCAAGCTCCGCGCGCGATGCCTCGACGGTGACGTGTTCGCGCAGCCAGTTCTCGGAAAACTTCATTGCCTGTGTCCATGAGAGGCCGCGCGAGCCAGGCTCGCTGCGGCTTACAAATCCCCAATCCCGAATCCCGCAGTTCGCCTCAGGCGAACTGGGCGAGGAACCGCGTGTCGTTCTCGAAGAAGCTGCGCAGATCGCCGACACCGTAACGCAGCATCGCAAAGCGCTCGATGCCGATGCCGAACGCGAAACCGGTGTAGCGCTCCGGGTCGATGCCGCAGCTGCGCAATACGTTCGGGTGCACCATGCCGCAGCCCAGTACCTCCAGCCAGCGCTCGCTGCCGTCCTCCCGGTCCCAGCGGATATCAACTTCGGCCGAGGGCTCGGTGAAGGGGAAATAGCTGGGGCGGAAGCGCATCGAAAAGTCGCGCTCGAAGAAGGCATCGACGAACTGCTTCAGCGTGCCCTTCAGGTCCGCGAAGGTGCTGGTCTCGTCGATCAGCAGGCCCTCCATCTGATGGAACATCGGCGAGTGCGTTTGGTCGGAATCCGAACGGTAGACCTTGCCGATCGCGATCATCCGGAACGGCGGCTGGCGCTCGCGCATGTAGCGCACCTGCACCGGCGAGGTATGCGTGCGCAGCAGGCGGCCGTCCGGGAAGTAGAAGGTGTCGTGCATGGCCCGCGCCGGGTGATGCGGCGGGAAATTCAGCGCCTCGAAGTTGTGCCAGTCGTCCTCGATCTCGGGGCCGTCGGCCAGTTCGTAGCCCATGCGCGCGAAAATGCCGGCGATGCGTTCGGCAGCACGCGCGACCGGGTGCAGGCTGCCGGCACGCGGTCCGCGCCCAGGCAGGCTGACGTCGATGCGTTCAGAGGCCAGGCGTTCTGCGAGCGCGGACTGCTCCAATGACTCGCGACGGGCGGCAATCGCATCCGTCAGAGCTTGCTTGACGCGATTGACCTCGGCGCCAGCAGCCTTGCGTTCTTCGGGCGCCAGCGCACCCAGGCGCTTCAACTGCTCGGTGATCAGGCCCGACTTGCCCAACAGGCGCACGCGGATGGTTTCCAGCACGTCAATGCTGACGGCCTGCTCGATCTCGTTCGCGGCGCTGCGCGCCTGCGCTTCCAACTCGCTCATGCTGATCGCTCGTTGCTGAGCCCGTGCGGGGACGGGCGTGTGGCCCCGGGGCCGAAGCCCGGAGAGGGTCGGCAAGCCTGCCGTGGAAGTACGCGCAAGCCAAGCCCCGGCGAATTCACTGCCCCGAAAACGCCTGTGGGGAAGAGCATGCCCTTCCCCACAGGAGAGGCCGCGGTGTCACCACCGCGGCATGTCGAACGCTCGGGCCTTAGGCCAGGGCGCCCTTGGCCTTCTCAGCCAGCGAACCGAACGCCGGCA
The DNA here is from genome assembly GCA_964586455.1 of uncultured Aquimonas sp. Taxonomy (GTDB): domain Bacteria; phylum Pseudomonadota; class Gammaproteobacteria; order Xanthomonadales; family Xanthomonadaceae; genus Aquimonas. The sequence goes on along the minus strand of CAZPHV010000021.1, from coordinate 30,818 downwards.
GATCGTGCACGGCCAGATCGGACAGGACCTTGCGGTCGAGGCTGATGCTGGCTTTCTTCAGGCCGTTCATGAAACGGCTGTACGACAGGCCGAACTGGCGGGCCGCCGCATTGATGCGGACGATCCACAGGGCGCGGAACTGACGCTTGCGCTGCTTGCGGCCGATGTAGGCGTACTGGCCGGCCTTGGTAACGGCCTGCTTGGCAACGCGGAACACCTTGCGGCGAGCGTTGTAGTAGCCCTTCGCGCGCGCGAGGACGGACTTGTGACGGCGACGGGCGGTAACGCCACGCTTGACTCGTGCCATGGGTGCGATCCTCCCTTAGAGGTACGGGAGCATGCGCTGGACGCGACCCGCGTCCTCCGCACGAACGTGGTTGGTGGCGCGCAGACCGCGCTTACGCTTGGTCGACTTCTTGGTCAGGATGTGGCTCTTGAACGCATGGCCACACTTGAACTTGCCGGATGCCGTCTTGCGAAAACGCTTCGCGGCAGCCCGGTTGGTCTTCATCTTGGGCATTGGAAACTCCTTGCTGCAGCGGCTTTGGCCGCTGCGGATCTTGGATACCCGGAATGCGCGGAGCCTGATCGGGATCAGACCCACTTGGGGAGCACATTCCGCGCTTGTAGCCCTCTCCAGGCCGAGCCTGGGGTGGGCGCCTGCTGCCTGTGCGAATGCATGAGGCACCGCGCAGACGTCGATCGCCAAACCGCCACGACCGACAAACACCCGGCGAACCGGGATGGACAGTCACGGGCTCCAGCCCGCCCTGCCTGCGCGCCCGGGCTGCATGGCCCGGAGCGCATCCACCGCGTCCTGCGGTGACTTGAATGCGCAAAGCCCCGGCCGGTAAGGGCCGGGGCCTGCGACATCACGCTTGGTGACGCTTACTGCTTCTTCTTGGGCGCGATCATCATGACCATCTGGCGACCTTCAAGGCGCGGCCGCTGCTCGATGACCACTTCGTCCCCCAGATCGGCCTCGATCTTGGCAGCCATCGCCAGACCGAGCTCCTGATGGGCCATCTCGCGGCCCTTGAAGCGGATGTTGATCTTGACCTTGTCGCCTTCCTCAAGGAAACGCCGGATATTGCGCAGCTTGATGGCGTAATCGCCGACATCCGTGGTGGGGCGGAACTTCAGTTCCTTCAACTCCACCTGCTTCTGCTTCTTCTTTGCGGCGCTTGCCTTCTTCTGCTGCTCAAAGCGGAACTTGCCGAAATCCATGATGCGACAGACCGGCGGGTCGACATTGGGCTGGATCTCGACCAGATCGAGCTCCAGCTCCAGCGCCATGCGCAGAGCGTCGTCGCGGCTCAGAACACCGATGTTCTCGCCTTCGGCACCGATGACGCGCACGCGCGGCACCCGGATTTCGTGGTTCTTGCGGTTCAGCTTGTCAGTATTGATTCGCGTGTCTCCGTGCGGGTTCTCTGCCCGACCCCTTCGGCCAAGCCCTTGATCTTGAAAGGATCAGGCCTGGGCAACGGCAGTCGGTCCGTTCTCGGCGCGCAACCGTTCGATCAGCTCGGACAGCGGAAAGCTGCCCAGATCTTCGCCGGAACGCGCGCGCACTGCGATCAACCCTTGCTCCTTTTCACGGTCGCCCACGACAAGGAGATAGGGAATCTTCTGCAGGGTATGCTCCCGAATCTTATAACCGATCTTTTCGTTTCTCAAGTCGGCCTGAACGCGGAAGCCCTGCTGGACAAGGGCTTGGGTCACCTCGCGGACATAGTCGCCCTGGGCGTCGGTGATATTCATCACGACCGCCTGCACCGGCGCCAGCCACAGCGGGAACAGGCCCGCGTGATGCTCGATCAGGATGCCGATGAAGCGCTCCATCGAACCGACGATGGCCCGATGCAGCATCACCGGATGCCGGCGCGTGCTGCTCTCGTCGACGTACTCGGCGCCGAGCCGGCCCGGCATCATGAAGTCGACCTGCATGGTGCCGACCTGCCAGCTGCGGCCGATCGAGTCGCGCATGTGGTATTCGATTTTGGGGCCGTAGAAGGCGCCCTCGCCGGGCAGCTCCTCCCAGCTAACACCCGCGGAGGACAGCGCCGCGCGCAGCGCGCCCTCGGCCTTGTCCCATGTGGCGTCATCGCCAAGACGCGAGTCCGGGCGCAGGGCGATCTTCAGCGAGATGTCGGAAAAGCCGAAGTCGCGGTAGACCGCCATCGCCTGCAGGTGAAAAGCGGTGACTTCGGCCTCGACCTGATCCTCGGTGCAGAACACATGGCCGTCGTCCTGAGTGAAGGCGCGGACGCGCATGATGCCGTGCAGGGCGCCCGAGGGCTCGTTGCGATGGCAGCCGCCGAACTCGCCATAGCGGATCGGCAGGTCGCGGTAGCTGTGCAGGCCGGAGTTGAAGATCTGCACATGGCCCGGGCAGTTCATGGGCTTCACCGCATAGGTCCGCTTCTCGGACTCGGTGAAGAACATGTTTTCCTTGTAGTTGTCCCAGTGGCCCGACTTCTTCCACAGCGAGACATCCAGAATCTGCGGGCAGCGGACCTCCTGGTAGCCCGAAGCCTTGTAGACGCCGCGCATGTACTGCTCGACCGTCTGCCACAGCGCCCAGCCGCGCGGATGCCAGAACACCATCCCGGGCGCCTCTTCCTGCTGGTGGAACAGGTGCAGCTGCTTGGCGATGCGGCGGTGGTCGCGCTTCTCGGCCTCTTCCAGCTGATGCAGATGCGCCTTGAGGTCCTTGTCGTTCAACCAGGCTGTGCCGTAGATCCGCGAGAGCATCTGGTTGTTGGAATCGCCGCGCCAGTAGGCACCAGCCACCTTCATCAGCTTGAAGGCGCGCAGCTTGTCGGTGCCCGGCACGTGCGGGCCACGGCAGAGGTCGGTGAACTCACCCTGCGAGTACAGGGAGAGGTCTTCGTTGGCCGGGATCGACTCGATGATCTCAGCCTTGAAGTGCTCACCCATGCCGCGGAAGAAGGTGATCGCATCGTCGCGCGACTTCACCGTGCGGCTGACGGCCAGCTTCTCGGCGACGATCTTCTGCATTTCTTCTTCGATCTTCGGCAGGTCGTCCGGCGTGAACGGACGCTCGTAGGCGAAGTCGTAGTAGAAGCCGTTGTCGATCACCGGGCCGATCGTGACCTGGGCACCGGGGAACAGGCGCTGCACGGCCTGGGCCAGCAGATGCGCGGTCGAGTGGCGCAGGATCTCCAGCGCGTCGGGGTGCTTGTCGGTGACGATTTCCAGCGAGGCATCGGCCTCGATGCGGTGGCTGGTGTCGACCAGTTTGCCGTCAACCTTGCCGGCGAGTGCGGCTTTGGCGAGACCGGCGCCGATGCTGGCGGCGACATCACCGACCGTCAGCGGGTTGTCGAATTCACGGCGGCTGCCGTCGGGAAGCGTGATGTGGAGCATGGGATTCACTCGTGCGGAGGGCCTGCCCGGCGCTCAAAGCGCGGGCGGCGAGCAACAAAAAAGGGCGCAAGCGCCCTGGGTTCGGGTGCCGGCGCGGACCAGGATTTTCAGTCGACGGTAGTGGACATGTCGCACGCTCGACCGGCGTTTCCGCCAGGCCACCTCGCTGTGATTCGATTTCAGGGTCGTGCTGCGGGAGGGCTTCGCCGCAGCGCGTCAAAGCTAGACCCGCCCGCCGCGCGCTGTCAAATCGCGCGGCGGGCGGGCCCGCGCATTCATCGTGACTCGATGAGCTCGACGCCGTCCATGCCCTGGGCCAGGGAGTGGATATCGCCGCCCTGGGCCAGCTTGATCTTCAGGCGCACCTCGTTGGTCGAATCGGCGTGGCGCAGCGCGTCCTCGTAGGAAATCTCGCCGGCCTGATACAGCTCGAACAGGGCCTGATCGAAGGTCTTCATGCCGAGGTTGGTCGACTCCTTCATCACTTCCTTGATCTTGTGGATCTCGCCCTCGCGGATGTAGTCCTGCACCAGCGGCGTGCCCAGCAGCACTTCCAGCGCGACGCGGCGGCCCTTGCCGTCCGGTGTCGGAATCAGCTGCTGCGCGACCACGCCCTTCAGGTTCAGCGACAAGTCCATCAGCAGCTGGTTGCGGCGGTCTTCGGGGAAGAAGTTGATGATGCGGTCCATCGCCTGGTTGGCGTTGTTCGCATGCAGGGTGCACAGCACCAGATGGCCGGTTTCGGCGAACGCGATGGCGTGATCCATGCCCTCGCGGGTGCGCACCTCGCCGATCATGATCACGTCGGGCGCCTGGCGCAGGGTGTTCTTCAGCGCGTTCTCCCAGCTGTCGGTGTCGATGCCGACCTCGCGCTGAGTGATGATGCAGCCCTCGTGCTTGTGCACGTACTCGATCGGGTCCTCGATGGTGATGATGTGGCCCGAGGAGTTCTGGTTGCGGTAGCCCAGCATCGCCGCCAGCGTGGTCGATTTACCGGTGCCGGTGGCGCCGACCAGGATCACGATGCCGCGCTTGGTCATCGACAGCGTCTTGATGACCGGCGGCAGGTTCAGCTCATCGCAGGTCGGGATGCGCGTCTCGATGCGACGCAGCACCATGCCGACCTGGTTGCGCTGATAGAAGCAGCTGACGCGGAAGCGGCCGACGCCGGACACGCCGATCGCGAAGTTGCACTCGTGGGTTTTTTCGAACTCCTCGCGCTGGCTGGGCGTCATCACGTTGAGCACCAGATCGCGCGACTGCTGCGGTGTCAGTGGTGTCTGTGTGATCGGCTGCAGCCGCCCGTGCACCTTGATGGTCGGCGGCATGCCGGAGGTGACAAACAGGTCCGAGGCCTTCTTGTGCGACATCAGCTTGAGGTAGCTGGTGAAGTCGATGGTGCTCATGGCGGGCTCCTTCGGAGCGAGATTCGGGATTGGGGATTCGGGATGGAACGACCGCTGGCGCGGCGGCGGGGACTCTCAGTGCTTCGGGCGGAGACGGAATCGGAACACAGCCTCAAGGGCGCTCTCCCAATCCCGAATCCCCAATCCCGAATCCCGGCTCTTACTCAAACAAACGCTTGTCCTTCGCATACTCTTTCGCCGCCTGGCGCGTAACCAGGCCACGCTTCACAAGATCCTGCAGGCACTGGTCAAGCGTCTGCATGCCGTAGTTCTGGCCGGTCTGGATGGCCGAGTACATCTGCGCGACCTTGTCCTCGCGGATCAGGTTACGGATCGCCGGGATGCCGACCATGATCTCGTGTGCAGCCACGCGGCCGCCGCCGACCTTCTTCAGCAGCGACTGTGAAATCACCGCGCGCAAGCTTTCCGACAGCATCGAGCGCACCATCGGCTTCTCGCCGGCGGGGAACACGTCGATGATGCGATCGATGGTTTTTGCGGCGGAGCTGGTGTGCAGGGTACCGAACACGAGATGTCCGGTTTCCGCAGCGGTCAAGGCCAGGCGAATGGTTTCAAGGTCGCGCAACTCGCCGACCAGGATGTAGTCGGGGTCTTCGCGCAGCGCCGAACGCAGGGCCTCGTTGAAGCCGTGGGTGTCGCGATGCACTTCGCGCTGGTTGATCAGGCATTTGTTCGAGGTGTGCACGAACTCGATCGGGTCCTCGACGGTGAGGATGTGCCCGTACTCGTTCTTGTTGACGTGGTCGACCATCGCCGCCAGCGTGGTCGACTTGCCCGAGCCGGTCGGCCCGGTGACCAGGATCAACCCCTGCGGCTGCTCGATCAGCTCGCGGAAGATCTTCGGCGCGGCCAGGTCTTCAAGCGTCAACACCTCGGACGGAATGGTACGGAACACCGCACCGGCGCCGCGATTCTGGTTGAACGCATTGACGCGGAAGCGGGCGAGGCCGGGAATCTCGAACGAGAAGTCGACCTCGTAAAACTCTTCGTAATCCCGGCGCTGCTTGTCCGACATGATGTCGTAGATCAGCGCATGCACCTGCTTGTGATCCAGCGCGGGGATGTTGATACGGCGGACGTCTCCGTCCACGCGGATCATCGGCGGCAGGCCGGCGGACAGGTGCAGGTCCGATGCCTTGTTCTTGACCGAAAACGCCAGCAGCTCTGCGATATCCATGAGTTCGGAAATCCCCGTCGATTGATGCCCGACCCGGGCGTGTGGCGCGGGCCGCTAGACTGTGGTGCCAGCGCCTGCCCAAACCCACCCCGGCCTTACGCTTGACTGCGCCCGAGTATAGCCCTGAACGCTGACATGACCATGCCGACTCCCTCCGCCGATTCGCCCGATGTCTGCGGCCGCCTGACCGCCCTGCAGGCCCGATTGCAGGCTGCCGGCCGCAGCCGCGCGGTCGAACTGCTGGCCGTCTCGAAGACCCAACCCGCTGAGGCGATCGCCCGGCTTGCGAGCTGCGGCCAGCAGTCTTTCGGCGAAAACTATGTACAGGAGGCCGCCGCCAAGATCGAGGCGCTGTCCGGGCGGGGGCTGCGCTGGCATCTGATCGGGAACCTGCAGTCGAACAAGGCGGCGCAGGCGGCGGCCCTGTTCGACTGCATCGAGAGCGTGGACCGCGCCAAGCTGCTGCCCTTGCTAGACGCTGCGCGCGCGGCCTCCGGGCGCCCGCCGCTGGACGTGCTGCTGCAGGTGAATGTGGACGACGAGACCAGCAAGTCCGGTTGTCGCCCTGAAGACCTCGCGGCATTGGCCGACGCCGCTGCTGGATTCACACATTTGCGGCTGCGTGGCCTGATGGGCATCCCCGCGCCCTTGCCCGACCTCGACGCGCGCCAGCGCAGCTTCGCCGAGCTTCGACGCCTGTTTGACGCATTGAAGACGGCGCACCCCGGCATCGATACCTTGTCGATGGGCATGAGTGAAGACTTCGAGCGGGCGATCACGGAGGGCTCGACCCGGGTGCGGGTGGGCAGCGCGCTGTTCGGCCCCCGTACGGGGGGAAACGCGGATTCGGGATCGGGGAATCGATAAGGGGGAGCCCCGCCCCACCTAATGCTCTGCGGTCGACTCGCCCCACACCTGCCCTCACCGAAGGCCTTATCGCTCATGCCCATTCCCGGCTCCCCACTTCTGAACTCCGGCTCTACCGCCTTTGTCGGCGGCGGCAACATGGCGCGCTCGCTGATCGCCGGCCTGCGTCGCGACGGCGTGCCGGCCGCGCAGATCGCGGTTGCCGAGCCAGTCACCGCGCTTCGAGAGGCGCTGGCCTCGGAGTTCGGTGTACGGGTCGTGGCCGATGGCGCGGAGCTGGCTGCGGAAGCCGATCTGCTGGTTCTGGCGGTAAAGCCGCAGGTGATGGAGGCGGTCTGTCGCACGCTGGCGCCGCGCCTGCGTCCGGACACGCTGGCCCTGTCGATCGCCGCGGGCATACCCTGCGCGCGGCTGTCGGAATGGCTGGGCAGCTCGAACGTGGCGCGCGCGATGCCGAACACGCCCGCCCTGTTGGGCGCCGGCGCCAGCGGGCTGTTCGCCCCCGCTGCCGTGGGACAAGACGCGCGCGGGCGCGCTGAAGCGGTCATGGCCAGCGCCGGCTGCACGGTGTGGATCGAAGACGAAGCCCTGATGGACGTGGTCACGGCCTTGTCAGGCAGCGGGCCGGCGTACTTCTTTCTGATGGTGGAAGCGCTGGTCGCCGCGGCGGTCGACCAGGGCTTGCCCGAGGAGGCGGCGCAGCGTCTGGCCCGGCAGACCGCGCTCGGTGCGGCGCGCATGCTGGTGGAGTCGGGCGAGGCGCCTTCTGAGCTGCGTCGCCGGGTGACCTCTCCGGGCGGCACCACCCAAGCCGCGATCGAACGCTTCCAGGCCGATGGCTTCGAAAGCGGCGTGGCGGCTGCGGTCGACGCCGCAGTGCGTCGCGGACGCGAACTTGCCGGCGGCTGAGCCCGCCCCCACTTCCACTGGCAGCCCCCCGGAACTCGAGTCCATGAGCTACTTCGCCCAAGCCGGCGTGATTCTGATCGAAGTGCTGTTCGGCCTGTTCGCCACCCTGTTTGTGCTGCGGGTGGCGCTGCCGCTGGCGCGCGTGAACTTCTACAACCCGATCTGCCAGTTCGTCTACCGCGCCACCCACCCGGTGGTGACGCCTTTGCGGCGCGTGCTGCCTCCGTTCGGCCGCTTCGAGACTTCGGCTGCCGTGGTGGGCTGGCTGATTGTCACGATCAAGGTCTGGGCGGTATACGCACTGCTGGGCCGCGGCATGGGCCTGGGCGCGGCGCTGGTGGTGGGCCTGGCGGAAACCCTGGGGCTGGTGCTGTGGATCGCATTCGCGCTGATCCTGATGCGCGTGATCTTGAGCTTCATCCAGCCCGCGGGCCATTCACCGGCCCTGCCGATCATCATGCAGCTCACCGAGCCCCTGCTGGCGCCGCTGCGGCGTCTGCTGCCCAACCTCGGCGGGCTGGATCTCTCGCCCTTGCTGGCGATGCTGCTGATCTCGCTGGTGCGCGTGCTGGTCATCGCCCCGCTGACCGATCTGGGCCTGGCTCTGGCGCGCTGACACTGTCTGCGCGCGCCTTGGGCGTAGGCTTGTCACGCCAACGCGCCGATCAACGAGGACTTCCGATGTCGACCTTCCGCCTGCTGCTGTGCTGCCTGCTGCTGGTGCCAAGCTTCGCCGCTGCCCAGAGCAGCACCAGCCGCGGCCCCTACACCATCCACTACAGTGCTCTGCCCTCCACGCTGATCACGCCCGAAGTGGCGCGCAACAGCGGCCTCACCCGCTCGGCCAGCCGCGGCCTGCTCAACATCGCGGTGATCAAGAAGGACGATGATCGCGAGTTCGCCGTGACCGCCGTCATTGAGGCGGCTGCGACCAACCCCTACGGCCAGCGCCAGAGCCTGCGCATGCGGGAAGTTCGAGAGGGCGAGGCGATCTACTACCTTGGCGAGCCCCGCATCAACGACGGTGAGCGGCTCGATTTCGAGCTGCGCATCACGCCGGAGGGCAGCGGCGAGCCGATCCTTCTGCGCTTCGCCCAGACCTTTCATCCCTGACCCGGAACCTGCCTTGAGCCTGATTGCAATCCGCCACGGCCAGGCGTCGTACGCGGCAGCCGACTATGACCAGCTGTCGGAGGCCGGCTACGAGCAGTCACGGCGCCTCGGGCGCTGGCTGTTGAAGCACGTCCCTGTACCCGAGCGCGTTGTGATCGGCGCCATGCGCCGTCATCGGCAGACCTGGGACGCCCTGCACGAAGCCTTCGTCGAGGTCGGGGTTGAGCTGCCGGCCCCGGAAGTCGACGCCGACCTCAACGAATTCGATCACCGCGCCGTGCTTGATGGCTACGCGCGCGAGCACGCCGACGCGGCGGCCCTGTTCCGCGTAGTTCCCGGCTCGCCAGTCGATCCTCGGCAGGTGCTGCAACAGCTGCTGGCGGCTCTCAGTGCCTGGACTGAAGACCGCATCGAGGGCGTGCCTGAGCGTTGGTCAGAGTTCCAGGCCCGCACCCGTGCCGGCGCGGAGCGTCTGCGCGCCAATGGCGGCACGGTGCTGGCGGTTTCTTCGGGCGGTGTGCTTTCGCAGTTCGCCCAGGCCGCGCTGGAAACCAGCAACGCCCGCGCGATCGAACTGAACCTGAGCCTGCGCAACAGCGCCCTCTGCGAGTTCCACCACCGCACGGGCTCGATGCGCCTGGCGAGCTGGAACAGCGTGCCGCATCTGGCTGAGGCGCGGGAGTTGTGGACGTATTTTTGAGAGGCCGGGAATCGGGATTCGTTAGAAGCCAGAGCTCTCAAGCTTGTCGCAAGCGTTGAGCGCGAGAGGAGCTCCGCGCCCAGAATCCCTCGACAAACAAGCGCAGCGCCGAGCCTCGACGCGTCGGCTCTTGCGAATCCCGAATCCCCAATCCCGGCTCCTAAACGAATCCCGAATCCCGAATCCCGAATCCCGAATCCCGAGTCCCGAGTCCCGAATCCCGAAGTACCGCGGGCGCATCAGCGCACGCGGTACTTTTCGTACAAGCGCGTATGCCGACTGCTCAGATCCACTTCGCGGCCGCTGATCCAGGCGCGTTCGACGTTCGTGCGTGCTTCCAGCGGGTCGCCGTCGGCGATGACGAGCGTGGCGAGTTTGCCGGCGTCCAGTGAGCCGACCTGGTCGGCGACGCCGAGGATCTCGGCCGGGCTCAGCGTAATCGCACGCAGGGCATCTTCGAAACTGAGCCCGTGGGCGACGGCGCTGGCAGCCTGATACGGCAAGTTGCGAAGGTTGCTGGTGTCGAAGCTGTCGCCCGGCGTGGCGATTGCGAAACCCACGCCTGCAGTCTTCAGTTGCGCCGCTTGCGCATAAATCGCATCGACTGCGTCGTAGCGGCGCTGCGGAAGCACGTGGGTACCGCCGAGGATCACCGGCACGTCGCGTGCGCGCAGTCGATCCGCCAGTCGCCAGGCTTCGGCACCCCCGACCAGCACCGCGCGCAGTTCGAACTCAGCGGCGAAGTCCAGCGCGGCGCCAATCGAGACGGCGTCGTCTGCGTGCAGAAATACCGCCTGCTCGCGCTTCAGCGCCGGCTGCATCGCGGCCAGCCGCAGATCGGGCACGGTGATGGTTCCTGCGCCCAGTGCCAGGCCGTAGGCGCGCGCCTGCTCGAAGGCCCGGCGCAGGCCTCGCTGCTTCTCCGCCACCGCCTTCTTCGCAGCCTCGGCGACATCCGCGGGCAACCAGGGCGGCACTTCGCCGCCGGGCCAGACCACGTGCAATCCGATAGGCGCCTTCAGGGTCAGGTCCTCCCAGGTCCAGCCGTCGAGCTGGATCAGGGCCGAGGTGCCGGTGATGACGCTGCTGGCACTGGCCTGCGGCACAGTCAGCGCCAGCAGCACGCCGTTGGCGCGGGTGACCGGAATCAGCTCGCTCTCCGGATTGACGGCAACCTCCGCGCGTACGTTGGCGGCGTTCAGACCGACTTCGGCCATGTCATTGGTGGCGCGCACCGCGCCGATCTCGGTCAGACCCAGCACGCTGTGGGCAGCGATCAGTCCGGGATACACCTGCTTGCCGACCGCGTCGATGCGATCCGCCCCCTCCAGCGAGACCTCGCTGCCGCCGACCGCAACAATGCGGTCGCCCTCGATGCGCACACGACCGTTCGCGATCGCCACACCACTGACGGTATGCACGGTGCCGCCGTCGATCACGATCGGGCGTTCGGCGGGACGCGCCGGCGGACCCGGCTGGGCCACGGCGAAAGAGGCCAGAAGTGCCAGCGACAGCGCGGCGACGCTGCGGGGCAGGCGGGACTTAATGGACATGGTCGTTGATCCCGCAGCTGTTGAGGTCGGTGCCGTCGTGGTAAAGCCCGCGCAGGGCGCCGAAATGGGCCAGCCACCGGACATCCGTCTGGATCAGGCGCAGCAGGGCCGGATCGGTGCGCACAGGTTTGGCACCGTCAGGCGTGGCTTCGTCGGCCTTGGCTTCTGCACTCATCGACTGGCTCTTGCGGCGGTCGGCCGCAGCGAGCCCGAGCAGACGCTCACGCTCGGCCAGCAGTTGCACCTGCAGCTGCGCATCTTCGCGGCGGTCGAAGTAGCGACGACCGTCGACCCAGGTGGTCTCGGCGCGGGCGTAGTTGGACAAGGGATGCGCATTCCAAAGCACCAGATCGGCATCCAGCCCCGGCCGAATCGCGCCGACCCGATCGGCAATACCGAGCTGGATCGCGGGGTTCAGGGTGATCAGCTTCCAGGCCTCCTCATCGCTCAGGCCGCCATGGCGCAGCGCCTTGGCGGCTTCCATGTTGAGCCGGCGCGCCATTTCGTCGCTGTCCGAGTTGAACGAGCTGATCACGCCGGCGCGGGTCATCAGCGCACCGTTGTGCGGGATACCGTCGATGACCTCCATCTTGAAGCCCCACCAGTCGGCGAAGGTCGAGGCGCCGGCGCCGATCTCGGCCATCTCGCGCGCGACCTTGTAGCCCTCCAGTACGTGCTGGAAGCTCGCGACCTTGAAGCCGAACTCCTGCGACAGGCGCACGAACATCAGGATCTCGTCCTGGCGGTAGGAGTGGATGTGCACCAGACGTTCGCCGCGCAGGATCTCGACCAGCGCCTCCAGTCGAAGGTCGCGCCGTACGGGCTGACCGCTGCTCAGGGCCGACGCGTAGGCGCGCGCCGCCAGAAAGTGGTCGCGCATGATCTGCTCCACGCCCATGCGCGTCTGCGGATAGCGCACGGTCATGGCCTCGCCCCAGTTCGATTGCTTGACGTTCTCGCCGAGCGCGAACTTCACGCCCGAGGGCGCGCCCTCGAACACGAGGCCCTCGGCATCGGCGCCCCAGCGCAGCTTGATCACCGCGTTCTGGCCGCCCATCGGGTTGGCCGATCCGTGCAGCAGGTTGGCACTGGTCACGCCGCCGGCCAGTTGTCGGTAGATGCTGATGTCGGTCGGGTCCAGCACGTCGCCGATCCGCACTTCAGTGGTGACCGCATGCGAGGGCTCGTTGACATTGCGCGCGATCGCCGTATGCGAATGGGCATCGACGATACCGGCAGTGAGGTGCTGCCCCTGAGCCTCGATGACCTCACTGCCCCGCCCTGCGGCCAGGCCCTTCCCCACCTCGACGATGCGGCCGCCGCGCGCGCGAACGTCCGCGCCTTCGAGAATGCCTTGCTCGGTGTTTGTCCAGACCGTGGCGCCGCGGATCAGGAGGTCCCCAGCCTGCGGCGGCGTGGTCTCGCGGGCGTACTCTCCGGCGGGATAGCCGCGATGCGCAGGAATCGCCCGCGGCGGATCTGTCGGCGCATCGTCCGTTGCCTGCTCTGCTGCAGTCGCGGAGGTGGAACCCGAGAACCCATAGCGACGACCGTCTACCGTTTCGGCAAAGCCCTCCACTGTCCCGCCTTCACCGATCAAGAATTCGACGCGTGCGGTGCGCGCCGGCCATGACGCCGGGCTGATCTCCGGAAGTGCCACCCAGCGACCATCCAGCAGCTTGAGTTTCAATCGGGACTGGTCCAACGCGAGCTCACGACTGTCGCCGGTACCGGTCAGCGCCCAGGTTTCGGCACGATTATCGGCATGCCAGCGCAGGCTGAGCTCGGTGCCCGGCTCGCGAGCGGCAAGCGCGCTCAGCTCGAAGCGCTCGCCTTCCACCCAGACTTCGTAGAGCTTGGCCTTCTCGTCGCGGAACAGGCTCGCATCGGCAATGACCAGGTTCGCGAGCTGGCCCGGCGCCACCCGACCCAAGCGATCGCCCGCATTCAGCAATTCGGCCGGCGTGATGGTCAAGGCGCGCAGGGCTGCGTCTTCCGAAAGGCCGGCTGTAACCGCACGCCGCAGGGCCGGCCAGAACTGCTTGCCGGGCTCCTTGAGCCCGCGCGTCGACAGTGCGAAGCGCAGCCCTGCCTGGGCCACGCGCGCCGGATTGGCCGCAGCCTGCTCCCAGTGCTGAAGCTCGGCCAGCGCAGTCTGCAGGGCGATGCCGGGCTGCTCGACGGCCGGCGCCTCCGGGAAGTTCAGCGGCAGCACCAGCGGCCGGTTCCAGGCTTTCAGCTGGGGCAGCAGACGGTATTCGTGGCCGCTGCCGACCAGCACGGCGTCGAGCTTGAACTCGACCGCGATCGCCGAGAAACGGCCCGCATCAAGCTCGTCGTCCATCAGCATGAACACGCGCTGCCGGCCGGCCAACGTCGGCCCCAGCGCTGCCAGGCTCTGACTGTGCTGCAACCGGGTCGGGCTGCGGCCTCGCTGCGATGGGCCGGCTTGTGCGGTGGCATACCACTGCGCATCCAGCAAGGTCTGGCGGATCAGGGCGATGCTGCCCATCAGGGAGCCCGGATACTCCGAGCCGAACTGGAAGTCGAAGCCGAACACCTGCGAGACCTCGGCGGTGAGCACCGCATCGCGACGCGGCGCGGCATCGATCAAACTGAGCAGCGCGCCTTGCCCCGCGAGGACGCCGGCCTGCGGCGCCGAGTGCACGGCGGTGAAGCCCAGCTCTCGCAGCGTTTTGGCATCGGCCGGTTTGTAGTCCAGCACGCGTGCGGCAGAGCGCTCGGGCTGGGCGCGCCGGTTCCAGTGCGGCGTGCCGGGCTCGGCCCCTTGCTGGTCGTGCGGAGGCGCCTGCCCCGGCGCGCTCGCGGCCTTGATGCCGCCGCGCAGGTGATCGGCCGGCAAACCCAGGCTGCTCGCGGGCTCAATGAAGCCCGCAAAGACGGTGGCTCCGCCAAGATCACGGGACGCCACTCCGGCGGGGATCCGCAGCCCGGCGCCGACGGCTTCGATGCGGCCATCGCGCAACAGCACCGTGGCCGACTCCAGCACACGCCCGGGTTCAGTGACCACGCGCGCATTGGTCAACGCGACGGTTCGTACGGGCCGATCCGCTACGCCCTCGCTAGGCAGAGTGCGTTGCTGCGCCAGCACCGCGCCTGCAGACAGCGACAGCGCGAGCAAGGAAATCCGGAGCACGGGCCGGACGGTCGATCTGGACATTCAATTCCCCATGGGCCCACCGAGGGCCAGGGGGCGACGGTAGAGGCAGGCGCGGTTTCCAGCGCCGCCCAGAAGTCACGCGCGCACACTGTGGGCGGGGCGCCCCTGCCGCCAGCGAAGCGTGCGTTCGAAATGCCCATCGAACGGAGCTTCCCGCACGCCATGAGCGACGTGCTCGCGATTTCAGCGAGCAACGGCCGGTTCGGCGCGACTCGGAATGGGCCCGAGCAGGGCTCACGCGGTCTGAAGAACTCCAGAGTGGAGCTCTTCAGGGATCCTCTAGAGAGGCAACGCCTGCACGCCGCGCTTGCGCACGATCAGCAGCGCCAGCTCCAGTGACTGCTCATAGTTGAGGCGTGGGTCAACGGTCGACCGGTAGGCGCGCTCAAGATCCACATCGGTCAAATCACGCGCGCCACCCGTGCACTCGGTGACGTTCTCACCGGTGAGCTCCAGATGCACACCGCCGAGTCGCGTTCCTGCCGCGGCGTGTAGGTCGAAGGCCTGCTCGAGTTCGCTGCGGATGTTGTCGAACCTGCGAGTCTTGAAACCATTGCTGGTCGACTCGGTGTTGCCGTGCATCGGATCGGCCACCCACAGCACCCGACGGCCTTCGCGACGTAGTGCTTCAAGATGCTGCGGCAGTTCGGCAGCGATCTTGGCCGCGCCCATGCGATGGATGAAGGTCAGGCGTCCCGCTTCGTTGTCAGGGTTGAGGGCTTCCGCGAGGCGCAACAGTGCGTCCGGCTTGACGCCCGGCCCGACTTTCACCGCAACCGGGTTGCGAATGCCGCGCATGTACTCGGTGTGGGCGCCGTCCAGCGCAGCCGTACGCATGCCAATCCACGGGTAGTGGGTTGAAAGGTTGAACCAGCCCCAATTTCGAGGCACTTCACGCGTCAGCGATTCTTCGTAGTCCAACAACAGCGCTTCATGCGAGGTGTAGAAGTCGACCCTGCGCACGCCCTGCGAGGCTTCGCCCGACAGCGTCTCCATGAAGCGCACGCCGTCGCCGATGGCACGCACCATGCGGTGGTATTCCTCTGCCAGCGGCGAATGGCTGACCCAGCCGAGGTCCCAATACTCCGGGTGATGCAGGTCGGCGAAACCGCCATCGATCAGTGCGCGAACGAAGTTCATGGTGAGCGCGGAGCGCGAGTGCGCCTCGATCAGGCGGCGTGGGTCGGGCAATCGAGCTTCAGGCGTGAATGCCGGGGAGTTGATGATGTCCCCGCGGTAGCTGGGCAGCTCGACGCCGTCCTTGATCTCGGTTTCCGTAGAGCGTGGCTTTGCGTACTGACCGGCAAACCGACCCACGCGGATAACCGGAAGGCGCAAGCCGTAGACCAGCACGACGCTCATCTGCAGCAACACTTTCAGTCGATTCGACACCAGGCCTGATTCGCAGTCGGCGAAGCTCTCCGCGCAATCGCCACCCTGCAGCAGGAAGCGATGACCATCCTGGGCTTCAGCCAGCTGCTTCTTCAGCGCAAGAATCTCAAGCGACGTCACCAGCGGCGGCAGTCGACCAAGTTCCGATAGCGTTGCATCAAGTGCGGTGCGATCCGGATAGCGCGGCTGCTGCAGCGCAGGTCGAGCGCGCCACGAGGTGGGGCTCCAGTCGACGGGCAGATTCACGGCTTCAAGGCTTCGATCGAACGGCATGACACAACTCCGGGGGCTTGCTGCATTGCGTCAGCGATCATGCCACAGTGCCAACGGAGGCAAGGTGCACGGCGAACCCAGGTCCAATCCGTCACACCCCCCGAAGTGCCTCGGCGATCTTGAATCCGCGGGTGCTCGACGGCGCGCGTTGGGGTCGCACACGCTCAACTCGAACTGGGCGAGCTCACAGGGGGCCCCGGGCGGGGAAAAACCACCTGGTGTGCGCGTGGGGGCGACGCACATACAACCGCAAGGTCGCCGCCTACGCGCGCCGCCGCAACCCGGCCCAGAGCGCTCCAGCGCCGAGGCCGACAAACCAGACCAGGGTCCAGATCGGCATCGAAAGCCCAAGGAAGGTCCAGTCGATCTTGGCGCAGTCGCCCGAACCAGTGAAAACCCGCTCGATCACGGTTCGCAACGGAAAGGCCTCCAGCATGTAGCCCAGCTCCATGCCGCTGCACGAGGGCACATCATCCGCAGGCAGGTGCTGCATTCGAACGTGCCATGCGGCAATTCCAGCGCCGGCAGCAGCGCCGAAGCCGACCAGTGCGGTATTGAACTTGCGTAGCCACCCAGGCCGGGGGCCGATCAACGCGCCGAGCAGGAAGAACAGGCCCATTACGACAAACGCGACACGCTGCAGGATGCACAACGGACAGGGCATCATCAACATGCCGTGCTCGACGTACAGTGCGTAGCCCAGCAGAGCTGCGCAGCAGGCGAAGCCGGCGAAGAACTGGGCGCGGAAACTCCATTCAAAGGGATTCATCGGGGATCTCATTGGACGTGGTCGGATCGGGGCAGGCGACGCGCCCGGAGCAGCTCGCGAGCATAACGCTCAAGGCCAAGCGCAGGCAGCAACTCAACAAGGACCCAAGCGCACCGCGCGGGTTCCCCAGAAACAAAAACCCCGGCGCTAGGCCGGGGCTTTTGAGAAGAATGTGCGAGGTTTACTCGGCGACCGGCTCAGCATCCATCTGCGGACGATCGACCAGTTCGACGTAGGCCATCGGGGCGCTGTCGCCAGCACGGAAGCCGCACTTCAGCAGACGCAGATAGCCACCGGGACGCGACACGTAGCGCGGACCGATCTCGACGAAAAGCTTGCCGACTGCGACCTTGTCGCGAAGTCGCGAGAAAGCCAAACGACGGTTGGCGACGCTGTCCACCTTGGCGAGGGTGATCAGCGGCTCGGCAAAGCGGCGCAGCTCCTTCGCCTTGGGAACGGTGGTGCGAATCAACTCATGCTTGAAAAGCGAAGCGGACATGTTGCGAAACATGGCCTCACGATGCGAGCTGTTGCGATTGAGCTTGCGGCCCGATTTCTGGTGGCGCATGGGAGTTCCTGTAGAAGATTGGATCTGTTGGAGTTCGCTGTCGCCATCCTGGCGTTGCAACAATGGACTGCGGATGGTCCGAGTCGGCCGTCCGTGGCCGACGGTCGCGGGCGATGCAGCCCGTCGACGGAGTGGATCAGTGGATCAGTGGATCAGTGGATCAGTGGATCAGTGGATCAGTGGATCAACCCAGCATGCCCTGCTGCAAACCGGCCGGCGGCCAATTTTCCAGCTTCATGCCGAGAGACAGGCCACGCTGGGCCAGCACTTCCTTGATCTCGGTCAGCGACTTCTTGCCGAGGTTTGGCGTCTTCAACAGCTCCACTTCGGTGCGCTGGATCAGGTCACCGATGTAGTAGATGTTTTCCGCCTTGAGGCAGTTGGCCGAACGCACGGTCAGTTCAAGATCGTCAATCGGACGCAAAAGCACCGGGTCGACGCCTGCCGTCGCCTGCTTCGACTCGCCCCGCTGACGCTGGGTGAAGTCGCCGAACACGGACAGCTGGTCGGTAAGGATATCGGCCGCAGTGCGCACAGCCTCTTCGGCGTCGATCGTGCCGTTGGTCTCGATATCGAGCACAAGCTTGTCGAGGTTGGTGCGCTGCTCGACGCGGGCACTTTCCACTGCGAACGCAACGCGACGCACGGGCGAGAATGACGCATCCAGCATCAGCCGGCCAATCGAGCGCGACTCTTCATCCGGGCGACGACGCGCTGACGCGGGCTGGTAGCCCAAACCACGCTCGACCTTCAGACGCATGTTCAACGACACGTCTTTGGTCAGATGACAGATCACGTGCTCGGGATTCAGAATCTCGACGTTGTGATCGGTGCGGATGTCACCGGCGAGAACGACACCGGCACCCTGTTTGGTCAGGGTGACCGTGGCCTGATCGACGTTGTGCATGCGCAACGCGATGTCCTTGAGGTTCAGAAGAATCTCGAGCACATCTTCCTGGATGCCTTCGACCGTGGTGTATTCGTGCAGCACGCCGTCGATCTCGACTTCCGTGATGGCGAAACCAGGAATCGAGGACAGGAGGACGCGACGCAGCGCATTGCCAAGCGTATGGCCATAGCCACGCTCAAGCGGCTCGACAACCACCCTTGCGCGATTGTCAGCGATACGTTCGATGCCGATGCCGCGCGGACGCAGCACCTGGGTGGCGGAAACGGACATTCGGCGGTTCTCCGTGAATTACTTCGAGTACAGCTCGATGATCAGGTTCTCGTTGATGTCCGAGGGCAGATCTGAGCGCTCGGGCAGGGCCTTGAAGACACCGCTGAACTTCTTGCTGTCGACGTCGATCCAGTTCGGAACCAGATCCATCTGCTGAGCCAGAGCCGAGGCTTCCTGCACGCGCAGCTGACGCTGAGCGCGCTCGGTGAGCGCGATAGCGTCACCCGGCTTGACCTGAAAAGAGGCCAGATTGACGGCCTTGCCATTGACCAACACACCGCAGTGGCTGACCAGCTGACGGGCCTGCGGACGGGTCACCGCGAAACCCATACGGTAGACCACGTTGTCCAGACGGGACTCGAGGATCTGCAGCAGGTTCTCGCCGGTGTTGCCGCGGCGGTTGGAAGCCTTGCGATAAACATTGCGGAACTGGCGCTCCAGCAAACCGTAAATGCGCTTGACCTTCTGCTTCTCGCGCAGCTGAACCGCGTAGTCGGACAGGCGGCCCTTGCGGGCGGCGCCGTGCTGACCGGGCTTCTGCTCGAGCTTGCACTTGGAATCCAGCGCGCGGGCCGGGCTCTTGAGGCTGAGATCTGCACCTTCGCGACGGGCGAGTTTGCAGGTGGGGCCGATGTAACGTGCCATGGGTATGAGCTCCTAGCCGTGCGTCAAACGCGACGCTTTTTCGGCGGACGGCAGCCGTTATGCGGAATCGGCGTGACGTCAATGATGTTGGTGACCTTGTAGCCGACAGCGTTCAGCGAACGCACGGCTGACTCGCGACCTGGACCCGGCCCTTTGATCCGAACCTCAAGGGTTTTAACGCCGTACTCCAACGCCACACGACCCGCCTTCTCAGCAGCTACCTGGGCGGCGAACGGGGTCGACTTACGCGAGCCGCGGAAACCAGCGCCACCCGAGGTGGCCCAGCTCAGAGCGTTGCCCTGGCGGTCGGTGATCGTGATGATCGTGTTGTTGAAGGACGCTTGAACATGCGCGATGCCGTCGGTGACGACACGACGGATCTTCTTCTTGCCTTTGGCGGCTGCCTGCTTGTTCATGGACCGTCCTTACTTCTTGATCTGCTTACGCGGACCCTTACGGGTACGAGCGTTGGTGCGCGTGCGCTGGCCGCGCAGCGGGAGGCCGCGGCGATGACGCAGACCGCGGTAGCAGCCAAGGTCCATCAGGCGCTTGATGCTGATGCCGACTTCGCGACGAAGGTCGCCTTCGACGGTGAATTTGCCGATCTCGGCGCGGAGGCGGTCCACCTCGGCCTCGGTCAGATCTTTGATCTTGGTGCTCGGGGTAACCCCGGCAGTCACACAGACCTTTTGCGAACGGGTACGGCCAATGCCGTAGATGCTCTGAAGCCCCACCCAGACATGCTTCTGGACGGGAAGGTTGACACCTGCGATGCGCGCCATGAGGCGATCTCCAACAAGGTATTGCGCGGTGAATCGGAAAGTATACGTTGGCTTCGAGGACAAATAAAGTCCCAGGGTGCCAGTGCAACGGCACCCCTGAGGGCACGGGGCGATGGTGCCCGTGCTCCGGCGTTGATTGACCCCGAGCGGAACGCTACGCGCCCGCCCGGAGCCCAACTACCCGCGCGAGAAGCCGGCGCGCGAGCCGCCCTTCAGATTGGCCTTTTTGAGCAGGCTGTCGTACTGATGAGACATCAGATGCGCCTGGATCTGGGCCATGAAATCCATAACAACCACAACCACGATCAGCAGCGATGTGCCGCCAAACAGGTGGGCAACGGTCGGCGGCACGTTCATACCCAGCTGCAAAGCTTCGGGCAACAGACACACCGCGACCAGGTACAGCGAACCGGCCAGAGTCAGGCGGGTCAGCACACCGTCGACGTAGTCGGCTGTGGCTTTGCCCGGCCGGATGCCCGGAATCAACGCTCCCGACTTCTTCAGGTTCTCTGCGGTTTCCTGCGAGTTGAAGACCAACGCGGTGTAGAAAAACGCGAAGCCCATGATCAAGGCACCGTACAGCACCATATGCAGGGGCTGACCGGGAGCCAGAGCAACCGAGACATCGGTCAACCAACCCACGCTGCCTGCCTCACCGAACCACGTCGCGGCGGTACCCGGAAAGAGGATAAGGCTGGAAGCAAAGATCGCCGGGATCACGCCTGCCATGTTCAGCTTGAGAGGCAAGTGCGAACTCTGATTCATGTACGCCTGACGACCGCCCTGGCGACGCGCGTAGTTCACCGTGATCCTTCGCTGCCCGCGTTCAACAAATACGACAAACGCTGTGACAGACAGGACGATGGCGAACAGTACGATGACGGTCAGCGGGTTCATTTCACCTTGGCTGACCTGCGTCAGTATGGTGATGATCGCTCCGGGAAGCGTGGCCACGATCCCCGCAAAAATGATCAACGAGATACCGTTGCCGACACCTCGCTCGGTCACCTGCTCACCCAGCCACATCAGGAACAGCGTACCGGCAGTCAACGAAACCACGGCAGTGAACACGAAGCCCGGGCCCGGGTTGAACACGACGGGACCAACGGGACTGCTTTGTCCCTGCAATGCCATCGCGATACCGAAGGCCTGGAAAACCGCCAGGAGCACGGTGCCGATCCGCGTGTACTGCGTGATCTTGCGCCGACCGCTCTCCCCTTCCTTTCGCAGCTGCTGAAGCGAGGGGAAGATCTGCGAAGACAGCTGGATGATGATCGAGGCCGAGATGTACGGCATCACGTTGAGCGCGAAAACGCTCAAACGTTCAAGCGCCCCACCTGAGAACAGGTTGAACATCTGAACGACGCCCCCCTGCTGCTGCATGAGGGACGTCATCGCATCCGGGTTCACGCCCGGCACCGGCACGAACGTGCCAAAGCGGTAGACGATCAGGGCGCCGAGGACGAACAGCAGGCGCTGACGCAGCTCGGTAAGCTTGCCAAGAGCTGCGATGGAACTTACACCCACGTTCGACTGAGCCACGGTTTACTCCACCGATCCGCCGGCGGCTTCGATCGCCGCTTTCGCGCCGGCCGTTGCCGTGAGGCCACGCACAGTGATCTTTCGGTCCAGATCGCCCTTCTTCACGATCTTCGCGGTGCGGGCACGCGTCGACACCAAGGCTGCAGCCTGCAGCGCGGGGAAGTCGATCACGTCGCCTTCGATCATTGCGAGCTGGTACAGGAAAACCTGCGCCACATCGTCCTTCATCTTGGAACGGAAGCCGACCTTGGGCAGACGACGCTGGAGCGGCATCTGGCCGCCTTCAAAGCCGGCCTTGACCTTGCCCTTGCCGGCGCGAGCGAACTGGCCCTTGTGACCGCGGCCGCAGGTCTTGCCGAGGCCGGAACCGATGCCGCGGCCGACGCGAACGCGATCCTTGCGGGCGCCGTCAGCGGGCTTGAGTGTATTCAAACGCATGGTGTTCTCCGGAGATGCCGCTTACTGCTCGACGCGGACCAGGTAATAGACGGTTTTGATCAGACCGCGGACGCAGGGGTTATCCGGCAGCTCGCGCACATCGTTCAACTTGCGCAGACCCAGCGCCTTCACGGACAGGCGATGACGCGCCTGGGTGCCGCGCAGACCCTTGACCAGACGGACCTTGACGGTCTTGCCTTCTACGTTAGCCATTGCTGATCTCCTCGAGCTTCTTGCCGCGCTTGGCCGCAATCTTGGACGGCGAATGCATGGCTTGGAGGCCCTTGATGGTGGCGCGCACCAGGTTGATCGGGTTGCGCGAACCTACCGCTTTGGCAAGGATGTTCTTCACGCCAGCCGCTTCCAGCACAGCGCGCATCGCACCACCAGCGATCACGCCGGTACCTTCGGACGCGGGCTGCATGTAGACGCGCGCCGCGCCGTGGTTGGCCTTGATGGGATACCACACCGTGCCACCGTTCAGCTCGACGCTGACCATGGCCTTGCGTGCGTACTCCATCGACTTCTGGATGGCGACAGGCACTTCACGTGCCTTGCCGTAGCCGAAGCCGACGCGGCCAGCGCCGTCGCCCACCACCGTCAGCGCGGTGAAGGTGAACTGGCGGCCGCCCTTGACCGTCTTCGACACGCGATTGACGGCAACCAGCTTTTCCAGCATGCCGTCGCTGTTGTCACGATCGTTCGTGCTCATTGCGTTTCTCTCGATGCTTACGGCCCTCTGGGCCGCTTGTAGTTGTGGTGCAGCTGATGGATCGCAAGAGCGATCAGAACTTCAGGCCGGCCTCGCGAGCAGCGTCCGCCAAGGCCTTGATGCGGCCGTGGTAGCGGAAACCCGAGCGATCAAAAGCGACCGCCTCGACCCCAGCAGCCAACGCGCGCTGGGCAATGACCTGACCCACCTTGGTGGCGGCATCCTTGTTCTTGGTGCCTTTCAGGCCCTCGCGAAGTTCCGATTCCAAGGTCGATGCGGACGCCAGAACCTTGGAGCCGTCGGACGTGAACAGCTGAGCGTAAATGTGCTGGCCGGTGCGGGACACCGACAGGCGCACGGCACCGAGCTCGCGGATGTGGGAGCGAGTGGTCTTGGCGCGACGCAGACGAGCGATTTTCTTTTCCATGGTCTTTCCTTGAGAAAGCTGAAGGCGTGGAGGGGAGCCCGAGCAACGAGCTCAACAGGAACTCCGGATCAGGCCTTCTTCGCTTCCTTCATCACGATCTTCTCGCCGGAGTAGCGCACGCCCTTGCCCTTGTAGGGCTCCGGCGGACGGAACGCGCGGATCTTGGCAGCCACCTGCCCAACGACCTGCTTGTCAGAGCCCTTGACCAGAATTTCCGTCTGGGTGGGGGTTTCGATCGTGATGCCCTCTGGGGCCGTGAACACAACCGGGTGACTGAAGCCGAGGCTGAGGTTGAGGTCGCGACCGGCAACGGAGGCGCGATAACCCACGCCAACCAGCTCCAGCTTGCGGACGTAACCTTCGGAAACGCCTGCCACCATGTTGGCGATCAGTGCGCGCAAGGTACCGGCCATCGCGATCAGGTCGTCATTCGCGGCCTGGACTCGCAGTTCGCCATTCTCGATAGCGACATCGAGACCCGCCGGCTTCACTTGGGTCAGGGTGCCCTTGGGGCCCTTGACGGTCAGCAGCGAGGCGTCTTGGGACAGTTCTACACCCTTCGGGAGGGTGATGGGCTTTTTGGCAACGCGGGACATAGTCGGTCTCCTGTTATGCCACCAGGCCCAGGACCTCGCCGCCCAGGCCTTCAGCCCGTGCTTGCGAATCGGTCATGATGCCCTTGGAGGTGGAGATAATTGCGATGCCAAGGCCACCCAGAACTCGGGGCAGCTCCGCCTTGCCGCGATACTGCCGCAGGCCTGAACGGGAGAATCGCTCCAGCTTTTCAATGACCGGACGGCCCTGGTAATACTTCAGGACAATCTCGAGAACGGGCTTGTTCTCGATGGTCTGAACCTGCGCCTCAGCGAGGTAACCCTCGCTCTTCAGCAGGTTGGCGATGGCGACCTTCAGTTTCGAGGACGGCATCTTAACGGTCTTCTTGCCAACAGCCGCCGCATTCTTGATGCGGACAAACATGTCGGCGATGGGATCAGTCATGCTCATTGTGTGGCACCTTTGAGTCGCACCGATATCCGCTTGCGCGAACGGTTCACGTGGAAGAGCCGGCCCCTTTCAGGGCCGGCCCGGGATACAGCAAGCTGGATAGTCTACCAGCTTGCCTTGCGAAGACCAGGCACGTCGCCGCGCATGGTTGCTTCACGGAGCTTGTTGCGGCCGAGGCCAAACTTGCGGTAGACACCGCGCGGACGGCCCGTGAGCTCGCAGCGATTACGCTGACGGCAGGGGCTGGCATCCCGCGGAAGCTTCTGCAGTTTGATCTGCGCCGCTGCCTTGTCTTCGTAAGAAGCCTTCGGGCTTGCGATGATCGCCTTCAGCTCTGCCCGCTTGGTAGCGAACTTCGCAGCGATCTTCACCCGCTTGATCTCACGGTTGACCATTGAGGTCTTGGCCATTTCTATCTTCCTTCAGGATCAGTTGCGGAAGGGGAAACGGAAGGCTTCGAGCAGCGCCTTGGCTTCCGCATCCGTCTTGGCCGTGGTGGTGATCGCGATATCCATGCCGCGGATCGCGTCCACCTGGTCGAAGTCGATCTCTGGGAAGATGATCTGCTCCTTCACGCCCATGTTGTAGTTGCCGCGACCATCGAACGAGCGACCCGACACGCCGCGGAAGTCACGCACGCGGGGCAGCGAGATGTTCACGAGACGGTCGAGGAACTCGAACATCTTGGCGCGACGGAGGGTCACCTTGCAGCCGATCGGCCAACCGTCGCGGATCTTGAAGCTGGCCACCGAGACGCGAGCCTTCGTGGTCACCGGCTTCTGGCCGGAGATCTTGGCCATTTCCGCTACCGCATTTTCGAGAATCTTCTTGTTGCCGACAGCCTCACCAACGCCCATGTTGAGCGAGATCTTGGTCAGGCGCGGCACCTGCATAACGTTCTCGTAGCCAAAGCGCTCCATCAGCTTGGGAACGACTTGGTCTTTGTAAAACTGTTCCAGACGGGTAGTCATCACTGCATTCCTCAGGCGTCAACCGCCTCACCGCTGGAGCGGAACACACGCAGTTTGCGTCCATCCTCCAGCACCTTGAAGCCAACGCGCTCGCCCTTGCCCGTTGCCGGGTTGAACAGCATCACGTTGGAGATATGAATCGGCGCTTCACGCTCGACGATCCCGCCCGGCTGGTTGGCCTGCGGATTTGCCTTGGTGTGGCGCTTGATCAGGTTGATGTTGGAGACGACGATGCGGTCACCGACCACACGCACGACTTCACCCTTCTGACCCTTGTTCTTGCCGGTGATCACCAGAACCTGGTCACCCTTGCGAATACGGCTCATGGCATCTTCCTTTACAGCACTTCGGGAGCCAGCGAGACGATCTTCATGAACTTCTCGCCGCGCAGCTCGCGCGTGACTGGCCCGAAGATGCGCGTGCCGATGGGCTCGTGCTTGTTGTTGAGCAGAACAGCGGCGTTACCGTCGAAGCGGATCAGCGAGCCGTCTGCGCGCCGCACGCCCTTACGGGTGCGAACCACGACAGCATCGTAGACCTCGCCCTTCTTGACCTTGCCGCGGGGGATAGCGTCCTTGACGGACACCTTGATGATGTCACCGATGTGTGCGTACCGGCGCTTGGAGCCGCCGAGCACCTTGATGCACATCAGCTCCTTGGCACCGGAGTTGTCTGCCGCATCAAGGTAAGACTGCATCTGAATCATGGATCTTCTCCTTGAGCGATCAGGCGTCGCGGCTTACGACTTCAACAACACGCCAGGTCTTGGTCTTCGACAGCGGGCGGCACTCCACCACGCGGACGATATCGCCTTCCTGACAGCTGTTGGTTTCGTCGTGAGCATGCAACTTGGTCGAACGGCGCAGGTACTTGCCGTACAGCTCGTGCTTTACGGCACGCTCGACCAGCACGGTGACGGTCTTGTCCATCTTGTTGCTGACCACGCGACCTTCGACGGTGCGCGGTGTTTGTGTGTTGTCACTCATGTCGGTCGCCTTACGCGTTGGAGCCCAGCAGCATCTTGACTTGCGCGATTTCGCGGCGCACGTTCTTGAGCTGATGGCTCTGGGTCAACTGGCCGCTACCCTTCTGCATGCGAAGGTTGAACTGCTCGCGGCGCAGATCGAGGAGGTGGGCCTTCAGTTCGACGGCCGACTTCTGGCGGAGATCCTTGATATCCATCAGCGCACCGTCCGGGTCACGAAAGTGGTCTGTACAGACAGCTTCGCAGCTGCCAGACGGAAAGCCTCGCGGGCGGTCTCTTCCGGGACGCCCTCGATTTCGTAAAGAACACGGCCGGGCTGGATCAAGGCGACCCAGTACTCGACGTTGCCCTTACCGCTACCCATGCGAACCTCGATCGGCTTCTGGGTGATCGGCTTATCGGGGAACACGCGGATCCAAAGCTTGCCGCCACGCTTGACGTAACGGCTGATCGTGCGGCGTGCAGACTCGATCTGACGGGCGGTCAGCTGCCCGTAGGTCGTGGCCTTGAGGCCGTACTCGCCGAAACTTACTGCGGCACCGTTCCATGAGAGACCGGTGTTCCGGCCCTTGTGCACCTTGCGGTACTTTGTTCTTTTGGGCTGCAACATGACAGAGGTTCCTTACTTGGCCTGGCGGGGCGCGCGCTCAGGGCGCTGCTCTTCGGCCTTGTCCTGGCCCACCTGCGAGTAATCGAAAATCTCGCCCTTGTAGATCCAGGTCTTGATGCCGATGACGCCGTAGGTGGTGTGCGCTTCAGCAAAGCCGTAATCGACGTCGGCGCGCAGGGTATGCAGGGGCACACGGCCCTCGCGGTACCACTCCGAGCGCGCGATTTCCGCACCGTTGAGGCGTCCGGCGACATTCACCTTGATTCCCAAGGCACCGAGGCGCATCGCATTGCCAACCGCACGCTTCATGGCGCGGCGGAACATGATGCGGCGTTCAAGCTGCTGCGCGATCGACTCGGCAACAAGCTGGGCATCGAGCTCGGGCTTGCGAACTTCAGCGACATTGATGTGCACGGGCACACCCATGATCGTGCTGACGTCGCGGCGCAGCTTTTCGATGTCCTCGCCCTTCTTGCCGATCACCACACCCGGTCGGGCAGTGTGAATCGTCACGCGGGCGGTCTTGGCGGGGCGCTCGATCTGGATGCGGGAGACGCCAGCCGCGGCAAGCCGCTTGCGCAGCATCTCACGTACCTTCAGGTCGCCCGCCAGATAGCCGGCGAAGTCGCGCTTATTGGCGTACCACTTCGAATTCCAATCCTTGGAGATACCAAGGCGAATTCCGATAGGATGAACTTTGTGACCCATCGTGCGTCCCCGATTACTGGCCGGTGCCCACGACCACAGTGATGTGGCTGGTGCGTTTCAGGATGCGAGCTCCGCGGCCCTTGGCACGGGCGTGGAAGCGCTTCATGGTCGGGCCCTCATCAACAAAGATGCGGGCGACCGTGAGCTCGTCGACGTCGGCGCCATCGTTGTTCTCGGCGTTTGCAACGGCCGAGAGCAGGATCTTGCGGACGATTTGGGCGGCCTTCTTCTCGCTGAACCTCAGCAAGTTTTCGGCGCGGCCGACGGGGAGGCCACGGACCTGGTCGGCGACCAGGCGGACCTTCTGGGCGGAGATTCGGGCACCGCGGAGGATGGCTTTGGTTTCCATTGCTATCTCTCCTTAGCGACCGGATTTCTTGTCGCCACCATGACCCTTGAAGGTCCGGGTGACGGCGAACTCGCCCAGCTTGTGGCCGACCATGTTCTCGTTGATCAACACGGGGACGTGCTGGCGACCGTTGTGGATCGCGATGGTCAGGCCGATCATTTCCGGCGACACCATCGAGCGACGGGACCAGGTCTTGATCGGGCGCTTGTTATTCGTGGCCGCAGCAGTCTCCACCTTCTTGACGAGGTGCAGATCGATGAACGGGCCTTTCTTGAGTGAACGTGCCATGACCTATTCCTATTACTTCCGGCGCCGCACGATGAACTGCTCGGTGCGCTTGTTGTTGCGGGTCTTGTAGCCCTTGGTCGGCACACCCCAGGGGGTGACCGGGTGGCGGCCACCCGAGGTGCGGCCTTCACCACCGCCGTGCGGATGGTCGACCGGGTTCATCACGACGCCACGAACGGTCGGGCGGACGCCCATCCAGCGCTTGGCACCGGCCTTGCCGATCTTGGTGAGGTTGTGCTCACTGTTGCCGACTTCGCCGATGGTGGCGCGACAGTCGGCAGGCACCTTACGCATCTCGCCCGAGCGCAGACGCAGGGTCGCGTAACCCTGCTCGCGAGCGATCAACTGCGCCGACGCACCCGCACTGCGGGCGATCTGCGCCTTCTTGCCGGGCTTCATCTCGATGCAGTGCACGGTGGTACCGATCGGGATATTGCGCAGCGGCAGTGTGTTGCCAACCTTGATCGGCGCGTCACGCCCGGACATCAGCTGGTCACCCACCTGGATGCCCTTGGGCGCGATGATGTAGCGGCGCTCACCGTCGGCATAGCACAGCAGAGCAATGTGCGCGGTGCGGTTGGGGTCATACTCGATGCGCTCGACCTTGGAGGCAATGCCTTCCTTGTCACGCTTGAAGTCGACGATGCGGTAATGCTGCTTGTGGCCACCACCGATATGACGGGTGGTAATGCGGCCCGCGTTGTTGCGGCCACCGGTGCGCGACTGGGCCTCGACCAGCGGTGCATGCGGTGCACCCTTGTAGAGATGATCGCGGCTGACGCTCACTTTGGAGCGGCGGCCCGGCGACGTCGGCTTGTAAGTAATCACTGCCATGTCTGCTTTCCTCAGGCCCGTGCCATGACGTCGATCGTCTGGCCTTCGGCCAGCTTGACGTAGGCTTTGCGCCAATCACCGCGACGACCCGCGCGGGAACGGAAGGACTTGCTCTTGCCCTTGACGTTGACGACGTTCACCCCTTCGACCTTGACCGAGAAGAGATGCTCGACAGCCGCCTTAACGTCGGCCTTGGTCGCCGTGGCGGCGATCTCGAAGACGTACTGGTTGGAGACTTCCTGCAGGCGAGCGCCCTTCTCAGAAATCAGGGGCGCGCGCAGCACATTCAGGATGTGTTCGGTGCTCATGCCAGCCACTCCTCGATCTTCTTGACCGCGTCCACGGTCACCACGACGTGATCGGCGCCCACCAGGGAGACCGGATCCAGACCCTGAACGTCGCGGACTTCGACGTAAGGGATGTTGCGTGCCGACAGGTACAGCGCTTCAGATCCGTTCTCGGTGACGAGCAGCGGACGCTTGCCCACCTTGAGCTCGGCCAGCTTCGCGACCAGTGCCTGGGTCTTCGGCTGCTCCAGGTCGATCGACTCAACCACCAGCAAGCGGCCATGACGATTCAACTCGGAAAGGATCGAGCGCAGCGCGCCGCGATACATCTTGCGGTTGACCTTCTGCTCGAAACTGCGTGGGCGTGCCGCGAAGCTGACGCCACCGCCGACGAAGATCGGAGCGCGGTAATCGCCATGGCGAGCACCGCCGCCCTTCTGCTTCTTGAATTTCTTGGTGGTACCGTTCACTTCAGAGCGCGTCTTCTGCGCTTTGGTGCCGGCACGGCCAGCGTTGCGGTAGGCCACTACGACCTGGTGGACCAGATCCTGGCGGTAATCGCGACCAAACACCTCATCGGAGACGGCCAGCGTCTTGGGGCTCCCCACGACTGCAAGTTCCATGACTGTTCTCCTTTACGCTTTGGCCGCGGGGCGGACGATGACGTCGCCGCCGGGGGCGCCGGGGATCGAGCCACGCACGGCGATCAGGCCGCGCTCGGCATCAACCTTCATCACCACGAGATTCTGCGAGGTCTGCTTGACTGCACCCATGTGCCCGGACATCTTCTTGCCCGGAAACACGCGACCCGGAGTCTGACGCTGACCGATCGAGCCGGGCGAGCGATGCGACAGCGAGTTACCGTGGGTGGCGTCGCCCATGGTGAAACCATGGCGCTTGATGGTGCCGGCGAAGCCCTTGCCGCGGGTCACACCCGCAACGTCAACGACCTGGCCTTCAGCGAAGATGTCGGCGCGAATCTCGCTGCCGATCGCGTACTCACCGACCTGGTCGGCGGCAACACGAAACTCCCAAAGACCACGACCGCCTTCAACCTTCGCCTTCGCGAAGTGGCCAGCTTCCGGCTTGTTCAGCAGGGCAGCGCGCTTTGCACCCGCGGTGACCTGCACGGCCGAGTAGCCGTCCGACTCCAGGGTCTTCACCTGAACCACGCGGTTAGGGGTGGCTTCGATCAGGGTGACCGGCACCGACTCACCCGCTTCGGTGAAGATCCGGCTCATGCCGCACTTGCGGCCTACGATTCCGATGCTCATGGGGAATGCCTCAGTACAGCTTGATCTGAACGTCGACACCGGCGGCGAGCTCGAGCTTCATCAGCGCGTCCACGGTCTTGTCGTTCGGATCCACGATGTCGAGCACGCGCTTGTGCGTGCGGGTCTCGTACTGGTCGCGGGCGTCTTTATCGACGTGCGGCGACACGAGCACGGTGTAGCGTTCGGTCTTCGTGGGCAGGGGGATCGGGCCGCGCACCTGCGCGCCGGTCCTCTTCGCAGTCTCCACGATCTCGCTCGCAGAACGGTCGATCAAACGATGATCAAACGCCTTGAGCCGAATCCGAATCTTCTGGTCCGCCATGGGCCTAGTCCTTGGTTTTCGTTAAAGAGCGACGGGGGTGGGATCCGGTCCCACCCCCCGGGTGCAAGCCCGCTATCGTATCACTGGATGACCTTGGCAACAACACCGGCGCCGACGGTACGGCCACCTTCGCGAAT
>CAZPHV010000020.1:0-74060 GCA_964586455.1 uncultured Aquimonas sp. | reverse complement strand
TCTAACGGAATCGAAAAGAGAAATTCTGGGGAGACCTCAGGCCCTGGCCCACCGCCGCTCGACCCTCGCCTCGGTGCTCGCCGATCCGCCGCAGCGCTCACTCCAGCCTTAGCACCATCGAATCCATCCACAGTGGATCTCGCGCGCCATCGCCGCCGCCGAAGCGCATGGTGCCGCCCTCGGGCGTGAGCGCTCGATAGCCGCCGTCGTAATCCCAGGTGCTCAGGTGCAGCACCGCCCCGCGCAGTGAATCTGGCTCGCCCAGCATGCGGGCGGGCAGGGTGAGAGTCAGCGTGTCTGTGGCGTGGTCGACCTTGAGTGCCGCAGCGCCAATGGGGCTGCCCTCGCTGCGCGCATCCGAGCCCTCGTGCGAAAACAGCGCGTTCGACCAGCCGTGCACGCGCAGGCGTCGCTGCCAATGCAATCCATCCGGCATCTCGGCATTCATCAGTGGAAGCGTGCGCGCACCGACTTTCACGCCGGGCAGGGCGATGTGCAGGCTGAGCGCCATACGGTCGAAACCATTGGCAGGGTTCCAGTCCCGACTCAGCGCGCGCAGCCGCACGCTCAGTCGCAGGCTGCCGCCGCTGGCTTCGACGCGTGCGCCGGTGAGGTCGAGCAGACCACGCTCGCCCCAGCCCGGATCGGTCGGATAGCGGTAGCGGCCCTCCGGCCCGTGGTCGTCGCCGATGGGATCGTCGACATCGGCCAGCACCGTCCACTGCGGGCGCGTCCTGAAACGCGCGCTGTCCGAACTCGCGCCGCTGCTCGCGTCGACGACCTGTACGCGATGGATCAGCTCCTGATCAGCGAGGCCGCGTACGTCGAGGTGCAGATCGAAGCGGCCGGCTGCGTCAGCCTTGAACGCGTGAGCGCGTTCGATTTCGCCATCCAGCACGAGACGAAGTTCGGCGCCGGGTGCCGCTGTCCCGCCGAGCGCGAGTCGATCCGTCACGGCCTCATCGCCGAGAACGTCGAGAGTCGGGCGCTGCCCCGCCTGCGGCGCGGCTTCGCGATCGGCGTCGATCGTTCGTTCTGCCGCGGTCTTGGCCGCCTGCAGCCACCACACGAAGCCGCCGCGCGCAGGAAGCTTCAGATCGATGTGGCCCTCGGCATCCACCTGCAGTTCGGGCGCTTCGCCGTCGATCGCAAAGGCGGGTTCAAGCCTGAGGCCCGGTTCCAGCCCGGTCGCGATCGCGCCGAACAGGCTCGGTGCATCCGCGGTGTTCAAGGCCACCAGTGCCGCGCCCTGCTCGGATTCCATGATCCACGCGATCAGCCCTGGACCCG
Source organism: uncultured Aquimonas sp. (assembly GCA_964586455.1). GTDB lineage: Bacteria > Pseudomonadota > Gammaproteobacteria > Xanthomonadales > Xanthomonadaceae > Aquimonas. Next base: position 72,770 of record CAZPHV010000020.1, on the reverse strand, counting down.
CCGCTTCGGTTGCCAGCACCCGTGGCCGACCTCGACGTAGTGCAGGTTCTGCGTGGCGCACTGCGGTCGCGCGCTGCAGGTAGCGATACAACGGATGTTCGGTGTCGTAATGATCGCGGCCCTCGCTGCCCCAGCCGGCCGCGAACATCGATCCGCGCATGCGCTTGAAGCCCTGCTCGGTGCCGTAGTAGATCACCGGGATGCCGGGCAGGCTGAGGATCGCGAGCAGGGCCTGCTTCAGGCCCGCTTCGCTGCCGCTGGCGAGGAAGCGATCGACATCGTGGTTGTCCACGAAGCTGGGCATGCGGTGTGGATCGGCATGCACCTTCAGCAGGTTCTCGATGCGGTGACCAAGCTCGGCAGGCGGCCGCGCGCGCGCGAACACATCCAGCGCGGTTCCGTACAGTGGGAAATTGATCATCGACGGCAGCAGCGGGCCCTGCGCATTGCGCACGTAGGTCTCTATGCGTCGCGCCTGGGTGTCTTCGAACGCGCGATCGATGGCGAAGCCCTCGCCGAACAGCAGGAAGTCCGGTTTGCCCGCGCGTCGCGCAACTTCGATCACCCCGGGTGCTGCCACATCGTCGGCAAACAGGAAGTCGCGAAAGTAATCCGGCGGAACATAGAAGGCGGTATCGACGCGGAAGCCGTCGACGCCGACTTCGCGGATCCAGTGGCCATAGGACTGGCGCAGGGCGCGGCGTACCAGCGGGTTCTCGGTGTTCAGATCATCGAGGTCGGCCATCTGCCATTCCAGCAGTTGCACCGGGTCGCTGTAGTCCTGGATTGGCGGCGTCCAATGGTAGATGTCGAGGCTGCGCTGCTCCACGTCGCGCGCATCGTTCTGGTCGAAGGGCCACTGGGTCGGCTGCTGCGTGGGCTGCGCGCCGGCATTGGCGCGCCAGTCCGCGGCCGGGTCACTCTCGACCTGATCTGGCGCATAGCTGAAGTAGTTGCCGACATGGTTGACCACGATGTCCTGCACCAGCCGCATGTCGCGTGCGTGTAGCCCTTGGGCAAGTGCGCGGTAGTCGTCCAGCGTGCCGAAGTGCGGGTCCACCTCCATGAAGTGCTGGGCCCAGTAGCCGTGGTAGCCGCCATAGCCGGCCGTGTCGTCCCACCACTGATGGCGCACCGGCGGGGTGATCCAGAGCGCGGTGGCACCGAGGCCGCGGATGTAGTCAAGACGCCGCGTCAGTCCGGTCAGATCGCCACCGCTGTAACGGCGGGAGTCAGCCGGGTCGAACTCGTCGGCGCCCTGATCGTTGTTGGCTGGATCGCCATCGTCGAAACGATCGATCAAAACGAAGTAGAGGATCTGGTCGCGCCAGTCGGTGGGTGCATCGACCTGCGCAGTTGGGCGGGCAAGCGTGCAGCTGGAGGCTGCGAGTGCCGCGATCAGGCTGGCAATCAGCGTTTGATGCATACAGCGAACGCGCGTCTGCGGCGGTTCTCGGACGGCGTCGACACAGATTCGGATACGCATCGTGGGGCTCCGTAGTCGTGTGTGCACTCGCAGCACAGTTCAAGTGGATTCTGAGATGTCCAGCTGCAAGATCTGACAGCTGCGTGTGGCGCGCTGCAACACGATTCTGAGACAGGGCTGTCTCGCGTCCAGGGCACCTCGGGCCTTCATGGTGCTGTGGCGAAAGCCGTGCGCACCGCGCTTTTCGACCTTCATTGCATGAATACGTATGCAGCTTGAGTCGTGTGCCAAAGGGCCGGGGCTACCATCGCCCGGCGCCGCAAAGGACGGGGGAACGTCCATCGGCGACGGCGGTGCGGCTCACCGCCAACAGGCAAAAACAGACCCGGCGCGCGTCGCTTCCAAAGCCGCGTAGCCAGGCTCTCAATCGAAGACCAGGATCGAGTGGAGGGGACAATGTTGAATCTGAAGCGCAACGTGCTGAGCATGGCACTGGCGTCGGCTGTCGCGATGATGGCTCAGGCCGCCTACGCTGATGTCGGCATGGCTGCCCAGCAGGCCGAGGACGAAGAGGCTGCTGAGGAAGAGGCCCGGTCGCTCGATACCATCGAGGTGGTCGGCATCCGCGCGGGCATCGAGAGCGCGATTGAGACCAAGCAGATCGCCGACTCCATCGTCGAGGCCATCTCCGCCGAAGACATCGGCAAGCTTCCCGACGTGTCAATTGCGGATGCGCTGGCGCGACTGCCCGGCGTCACCTCGCAGCGCGATCGCGGCCGCTCGACCGAGATCAACGTGCGTGGCCTCTCCGGCGACTTCGCGACGGCAACCTTGAATGGCCGCGAGCAGGCGAGCATGGGCACCAATCGCGGTGTCGAGTTCGACCAGTACGCTTCTGAAACCATGCGCCAGGTGGTGGTTTACAAAACGCCCACGGCCAGCCTGATCGGCCAGGGCCTGTCCGCCACCATCGACTTGCAGACCGTGCGGCCGCTGGATTTCAGCGATCGCGTGATCGCCGCCAACTACCGCCGCGACCAGTACAAGCTGGAAGAATCCAAGCTCTACGGTGAGCGCGCCAGCTTCGCCTACATCGATCAGAACCAGGCCAAGACGCTGGGCTTTGCGCTGGGCTACGCCTATCTCAACTCGCCGCAGCAGTCGAACAGCTGGCGCGCCTGGGGCTATGAGCCCAACGGCCAGCTCGGGGGCGTCACCATCCAGGGCCGCACCACCGACCTGGTCCGCAAGGGCATCACGGCGGCCATGGAGTACCAGCCGAACGACAGTCATCGCGGCGCGCTGGACGTGTACTACTCGACGTTTGATTCCGACACCATCCAGCGTGGCCTCGAAATCGGCCTGGGCAATTGCACCGAGGACTGCTACCTCGCAGACCTGGTCAGCCGCAATGGCACCAGCTCGACCTATCGCAATGCGCGACCGGTGCTGCGCACCGACCAGTACAAGAACGAAGACTCGCTGCTGTCAGTGGGTTGGAACCATCAGTTCCGCATCAACGACGACTGGCGCTTGGTGACCGACCTCAGCACCTCGCGCGCTGATCGCGACGGCCGCAATTTCGAGAGCAATGCCGGCTTCGCGCCGGACCTGGCCGGCACCGCCCTGGGCGTGTCGTTGAACCCCGGCGGCTGGTACGACATGGACTTCGGCGCCGACTTCGGCGATGTCTCGCAGCTACGCCTGTGGGACCCGGGTGGCTGGGGCGGCGACGGCTTCGACAAGCCTTTCGCGGTTGAAGATACGATCAACCAAGCACGCGTGGAGTTCGAACAAAGCTTTGCCGATGGCGCCATCAGCAGCATCAAATACGGTCTGAACCATACCAGCCGCGACAAGGACCGTTTCGCCTCTGAAGACGCGCTATGCATCCAGGCGTGCAACGACCGCGCCAGCCTGCCGTACCCGACCGGAGCTTCGTTCGGATTCGGCTTCTTTGGTCTGCCGAACCTGCCGACCTTTGATCCGAACGGCGTGCCTTACAACCGGATCAGTCGCTTTGCCGATAACGGCTTCGCACGCAAGAACTTCGGCGTGGAAGAAGACATCACGACCCTGTACGCACAGGCCAATCTGGACTCGCAGTGGGGTAGCGTCCCGGTGCGCGGCAACCTCGGCATCCAGGTGCAGAGAGCGGATCAGGAAGGCTTCGGTCTGCGCACCTTCGCCGACAATGCGGCCGGTGATCCCGTCAGCGATGGCGTCAGCTACACCGAGGTGCTGCCTAGCGCCAACCTGATCTTCGATGTCGCCGAAGACCAGAAGCTGCGATTGGCGCTGGGCCGCCAGCTGGCGCGCCCACGTATCGACGACATGTCCGCGGGCTTTGGCTTCGGCATCAACCAAGCAACCCAGCGATGGGAAGCGGGAGGCGGAAACCCGAGGCTGAAGCCGTGGATCGCCAATGCCTTTGACGTGTCCTATGAGAAATACTTTGGCGGCAAGGGATACGTCTCTGCGGCCTGGTTCTTCAAGGATCTGAAGTCCTACGTCTACAACCAAGTGCTGGAGTTCGACTTCACCGGCCTGCCCGTGCCCTCGGGCGCCCAGCTTCCGCCAAGCAACATCGGCACCATCAGCAGCCCCGCCAACGGTGATGGTGGCTTGATCGCGGGCTGGGAGTTCTCGGTCTCGGTGCCCTTCGATCTGCTGTGGGAGCCGCTCGAGGGCTTCGGCATGCAGGCTCACTACACGGACACGCGCACCGGAATCAGTCCAAATGGTCCGGGCACCAGCGAGCCGCTGCCGGGCTTTTCGAAGTACACCTCGAACGTCACCTTGTACTGGGAGCGCTTCGGCTGGGGCGTTCGCGCTTCACGTCGCCACCGTTCGGAGTTCGTCGGCGAAATCCAGAACGTGTTCCTGGACCGTGAGCGCGTGTTGATCAACCGCGAGGCGATTGTTGATCTGCAGGTGAACTACACGTTCATGGATGGTCCGCTCAAGGATCTGGCCTTCTTTTTCCAGATCAACAACCTGAGGGATGAGCCTTTCAGCACGACCTTCGACAGCGACCCGCTGCGACCGCGCGAATACGTCGAGTACGGCCGCAATGCCCTGCTCGGCGTGAGCTACAAGTTCTGATGCGCTGAAGCATCGAAGCAGCCCCCGCGGCACCCGAAGCCCACGTCGACTCCCCGCGACGTGGGCTTCGGCTTTGTGGAGGACGATCCGCGCGTGCCGCCCCGCAGCATCCGCGTCAATCGCGCCCACCACCGTAGGTTGGTGCCACGCGCAGCGCGCCCAAGGTCGCATGCTCAACGGTTCGGCAAGCCTTGCATCTCGCGACGTTGGGCATCGCCTTCGGCTCCGCCCAACCTACGCAGCTCGCATTCGGCAATGCGCCGCGCGAGATCGCCTAGGGTGGGTATTGACCCACCGCATCCCGCGCATGGGGAGGGTCTTGACCCACCGAATCGCAGCATCCGCAACAGTCGCGCCAACCTTCGTAAGTTGGCGCCAAGCGCAAAGCGGCCCAGCATCGCAGGCTCCGCGGTTTCGTAGGTTGGCGCCAAGCACAGCGCGGCCCAAGGTCGCATGCTCAAAGGTTCGGCAAGCCTTGCAGCCCGCGACCTTGGGCATCGCCTTCGGCTCCGCCCAACCTACGGAACCCGCGTTCAGCCAAGCGCCCCGGGAGAACCACAGGGCGCGTACGGTGGGTGAAGACCCACCCTATGCAGGTAGGCGATGGGTCGTAACTCGCCCTAGGCGGCCTTTGCCACCGCCGCGCAGTGCCGCTCGATGAATTGCGCATGCGTCGGCATCGCATCAACACAGTGCGCAATCACGCCGTGCACGGTCTCGACATGCTTCAGCACGGCGGCTTCTTCCTGGGCGTCAACCAGCGCGTGGTAGCCGCGCGGCTGCATGCGCTGGCCGTGCATCACCTGCACCCAGCTGGGCTCGGCGAACAGCTCGTGGCCGTCGCGGAAGATGCGTCCATTGCTGCGGAACAGCTCCATCTTGCTGTGCAGCTCGGCGGGGATGTCCATGGTCCGCACGTAGTTCCAGAACGGCGTGTCGGTGCGCTCGGTGGCGTGGTAGTGCAGGATCAGGAAGTCGCGGATCTTGTCGAACTCCCAGTGCGAGTGGGTGTTGAATTCATCGATGTCGGTCTGATCGAAACCCGCATGCGGGAAGAACGCGGTGAGCCGCGCGATTGCCGACTGGATCAGATGGATGCTGGTCGATTCCAGCGGCTCCATGAAGCCGCTGGCCAAGCCCACCGCCACCACGTTCTTGTTCCAGAACCTGCGGCGCTTGCCGGTCACGAACTTCAGTAGACGCGGCTCGGCCAGCGGCTTGCCTTCGAGGTTGGCCATCAGCATCGAAGTGGCTTCGTCCTCGCTGATGAAATCGGAGGAAAACACGTGGCCATTGCCGACGCGGTGCTGCAGCGGAATGCGCCACTGCCAGCCGGCGCTGCGCGCGGTCGAACGCGTGTAGGGCGTGATCGCCTGCCGCGTCTCGCAGGGCACTGCCACCGCGCGGTTGCAGGGCAGCCAATGGCTCCAGTCGATGTAGCCGGTCTTCAGCGCTTGCTGGATCAGGATGCCGCGGAAGCCCGAGCAATCCACGAACAGCTGGCCCGGGATGCGCTCGCCGTCTTCCATGGTGATCGATTCGATGAAGCCGCTTTCCGGATGCTGCTGCACCGAGGCCACCTTGCCCTCGGTGCGGCGAACGCCGCGGGCTTCCGCGTACTCGCGCAGGTAGCGCGCGTACAGGCCGGCGTCGAAGTGGTAGGCGTAGGCGATGTCGGCCAGCGGCGAGTTCGGGCGATCGGTGCGCGCCGGCATGAATCGGTTGGCGCGTGCGGCCGCGGTGTTGATCGAGTACTCGTCAAGATGCCCGGCGCGGCCCTGCTGATGCAGCTTCAGCCAGTAGTGGTAGAAAGGCACGATGCCGAGGTCCTGGCCGATCTTGCCGAAGCCGTGGATGTAGCTGTCACCGACCTGGCCCCAGTTGACGAACTCGATGCCGAGCTTGAACGAGCCCTGGGTGCGGCGGATGAAATCAGCTTCGTCCAGCTCCAGGGCGGCGTTGAACAGCTTGATCATCGGGATGGTCGCCTCACCCACGCCGACGGTGCCGATGTCGTCGGATTCGACCAAGCGAATGCTGTAGCTGCGGCCCAGCACCTTGGCCAGTGCGGCTGCCGCCATCCAGCCGGCGGTTCCGCCGCCGACGATCACTACTTCACGGATTCGCTGGTCCTGCATGTTCCCGCCCCTTCACTGATCGTGGGTGCGTCTGGCGCGCACGTGCATGCGAGTGTGCCCGCGGCGCGGGTGGCGGGGAAGTCGAGGTGGCGCCGCATACGTATGCATCACGCGCTGTAGCAGCAATCCCGGGTTGCGCTCGGTGCCTGGTGTCCTCACAGCCTCTGCAATCTCGGATGCAAGCCCTCTCCCCTCGTGGGACGCGCAGGAGCGTGTTTGTCGGCGGCCGGTGGCAGCCGACACTCTCTGCAGCCCGCGCGAAGCGAAGGCAGGTGGGGGAGAGGGGGGCGAAACTTGCCCACACCTTCCGAACTTCGCGCTAACGCCCACCCTGGCATAGCAACGCAGGTGACCGATCGCGGCGCCACCCTGCTTCCGGATTTGCTAGCGTGCACAGCGCTGCCGAAGCCCGCCGCGCGCTCTGGGCGCGTGTGCTGCCGGCCCTCTCGGTTTCGTCGACTCGAAAAGGACTGTCCATGCAGCTGATCTATTCCGCCACCTCGCCCTACGCCCGCAAGGTGCGCATGCTGGTGATCGAGAAAGGCCTCACCGATCGCGTCGAGGTGGTCGTGGCCAACCCGCTGCAGGATCCGCCCGAGCTGCTGGCGGCCAACCCGCTGGCCAAGGTGCCGGCGCTCATCGTCGAGCCTGATGTCGAGCCCAGCGGCCGGCCGGGCTTCACTCTGTTCGACAGCCCGCTGCTCTGCGCCTATCTCGACAGTCTCTGTGCCCCGCGCCTGATTCCAGAGGCTTGCCCGGAGCGCTGGCAGGTGCTGCGGCGGGAGGCCCTGGCAGATGGCATCACCGACGCGGCGGTGTCGAGCGTCATGGAAGGCCGCCGCATCGAGTCGCAGCGCTCGCCCGAATGGCTGGCGCGCTGGCGCAGCGCGATCCTGCGCGGGGTCGTCGAGCTTGAGAAGGAAGCCGAGGCACTCGGCGGACGCTTCGATCTCGGCGCGATCGCGTCCGCAGCGGCTTTGGCGTACCTCGACTTCCGTCTGCCGCAGATTGACTGGCGCGCGCAGGCGCCCGGTTTGTCGACCTGGCTGGAAACCGTGCGCGGCCGCGAGAGCTTTGCGCAGACCGTCCCGCCCGCGAGCTGAGAGGGTGGGCCCCAACCCACCATTAGCCCACGCTCGCCCCGGCCGCGCTGGGGAGCGCTGGCCAATGTGCCCTGTCAGCGTGCGGATTCGACTCCCGCCGGAGTGAGACCAACGCTCTGAATAAGGTGGGCCCTGGCCCACCATGAGCGTTGATCTCGCCTCTGTAGGTTTCGCGGCCACACGTCAACTCTGCTCACTCGCCGCCGCTTCACGGGCGCGACCGGGGCGAGCGTCGGGCTAATGGTGGGCCAGGGCCCACCCTATGAGGTGGAGAGGCCGCGCAGAGGGCTCGGCGAACTACAGCCCCGGCTGCTTCAGCCGCTCGATTCCCTTGGCCTGCTTGTCCGCCGCCACCAGCGCGCGGACTTCCGAAAGCAGCTCGGCGGCATCGAAGACGATGCCGTCCTTGATCGTGTAGCGCACGCCGCCGACGCGCTCGGGTTCGCCTTCGGCGTTGATGCGGATGTGGCCGGTGCCGTAGAGCACTTTGAGGTTCGCCAGCGGGTTCTCGCGCAGCACCACGATGTCGGCCAGCTTGCCGGGCTCGATGCTGCCGATGCGCTCACTGGCCTTGAGCGCCTCGGCGCCGTTGAGCGTGGCCGAGGTCAGCACTTCCAGCGGGTGGAAGCCGGCTTCGCGCAGCAGTTCCAGCTCCTCGATCGTGCCGAAGCCGTAGAGCTTGTAGATGTAGCCGGAGTCGCTGCCGACGGTGACGCGGCCGCCGCGATTCTTGAAGTCGTTGATGAAGGCCATCCAGCGCACGTAGTTGTCGCGCCAGGCGATCTCCTGCTCGCTGCCCCAGTCGAAGAAGAAGCTGCCGTGGCTGGTGCGGCTGGGGCGGAAGAAGTCCCACAGGGCGGGCAGGGTGTAGTCCTCGTGCCACTCGGCCATGCGCGCGCGCATCAGGTCGCGGGTGGCCTGGTAGATGGTGAAGGTCGGGTCGATGGTGAAGTCGAGTTCGAGCAGCTCCGTCATCACCGCTTCGTACTTCTCGCTGCCCTTTTCGGCCGCCTGCGCCCACAGACGACCGGCCTGCTCGAAGCGGTGCTGCTCGTTCATGTAGTTGTAGCCGGGCGGGTAGTCCTGCACGGTCTGGCCGTCGAACAGGGCCTCGGGCAGGCCGTACCAGTGCTCCATCGTGGTCAGGCCCCAGCGCGCGGTGGTCAGCACGTTCACCCGCTTAACGTCCAGCTGGGCGTGGTGGCAGGCCGAACCCATGCCCTGCTTCTTCAGCTCATCGAAGGCGGCTTCAAGAATGTCCGGGCGGTAGCCGAAGCACTTCATGCCCAGCGCACCGCGGCGCTTCATGTCGCGCACCCATTCGCGGGCGTGTTCGGGCGTCAGCATCGGGCCGATGCGGCCCTGGCCGAAGAAGGCGTAGGGAAAGATCCGCGGCGCGGTGATGGTATTTGCTTCAGAGCGCTTCTGTTCGGACACGCACCAGTCGATGCCGTTGCCGCAGCCGGGGTCGCGCACGCTGGTGATGCCGTGGGCCAGCCACAGTTTGTAGACGTACTCGGCGGTGACGCCCTGCTCGGCGCCGCCGATGTGGCCGTGCAGGTCGACGATGCCGGGCATGACGTAGTGGCCGGTGAGGTCGAGTTCGCGACCGCCGGGCTTCAGCGCGGGGCGGCGCTCGCTGCGGATCGGCGCATCCGCGCTGCCGACGATGCGCACATCGGTGATGCGATTGTTCTCGATCACGACATCGGCGGGGCCAAAGGCCGGGCTGCCGGTGCCGTTGATGACGATGACCCCGCGAAGGATCAACTGCTCGAACGGGCCTTCGCCTTCATCGCGCTCGGGTGCAGGTGGGATCGCCGCCTGCGCGCAGGTGGCAGTGAACAGCAGGGCGAGGGCGGCGCGGAGCAGGCTGGGGCGCATGGGCGGGGCCTTGGGTGAGAGCGTGCCGCAGTGTGGCGTCTGGGCAGCGCCGACCGGGAGGGGCGCAAGTCATGTTGGAGCCGGGATTCGGGATTCGGGAGCGAAGCGGCGCGTTTGCGGACCATCGGTCCGCGCGCCGCTGAGCGCCCGAGCGCTGCGCGCGAGGGCCGCGGGATTCGCAAGAGCGCATTGCGCTACGCAGGTGGGCTCTCGAGTCTCCGTTCCGGAGGGCGAACGCTCAACACTCTGGCGATGCCTGCAGTCGCTCTCTTCTCCACACGTGGGACGGTGGCCCGCAGCGCCGGATGAGGGGCCGGGCGCAGCGTAGACATGAATGTGTTTGGGGCCGCGCGCTTCGAAAAGCCCTCAGCCCCCGCCCGCTGTCGCGTCGCTCGGGCTCTCGAGGGGGGGCATCCGGTTCCGCGGGCGGGCGATCGGCGCCCCAAACCGCGGCCGGGTGGAGCGGGGACGTGGTCGTTTCGTTTGCCACGCGGCGACGAACGTGGGGAAGGCAGCCCTCGCGCCCAGTCTCAATCCCTACTCCCCAATCCCTAATCTCGGCTCTTGCGCAACCTGCGCAGGATCTCCTCGCGCGCTTCGCGCAGCACCGAGTCGCGGTCGAGGCTTTCGACGATTTCTGCGACCACGCGCTTCGGGCCCTTGTCTCCCCAGCTCTTGCCCTGAGCGAGATAGCGCTCGGCCGAACGCGCCACCAGCAGGGTGGCATACCAGGCCAGTGCGCCCTGGGCGCCGGCGGTGAGGGCGGTCGTCAGACCCGCGCTCATGCCCTTCAGTGCGGAGGCGACCAGATGCACGCCCCAGATCGCGCCCATCAGCGCGGCCAGCTGCGCTACCACCGTGGCCAGCAGGCGGCTGGCTTCGGCGCGACTCATCGGCAGTGCGTAGAGTTTTGAGAGGTGCACGACGAGCGCGACATCGAGCGCGGCTGCTGCGAGCAGATCGGCGACCGGCACCGGGTTCAACGCCACTGCGACGCCCTTGGCCAGGCAGTAGCTGCGGGTGATGCGCGCGGCCAGCTCGGCGCGCAGGCGGGTCACGCGCTCGCCGACGCTATCGGCGAGGTCACCCGCGAACAGGGCGGCGTTGAGCGCGGCCAGCGCCTTGCCCTCGGCTTCGAGGATGGCGAATACGCGGCCGCGCAGTTCGGTGACGTCGACCGCGCGCGGGCGCGTGTCGAGCTGCTCGCGGCCTTCGCTGTCGACGCGTAGCACGCGCTCGGGCGCCGGCTGCGCGCGCGCCAGCAGCAGGTTCTCGGGCTGAACAATGCCGCGTGTATGCTCCAACAGGCGCGCGCGCAGGGCTGCGAGTTCGTCCTCGCGGTAGCGGTCGGCTTTGTTCAGCACCAGCAGCAGCGGCCGCTGCTGGGCCGCGAGCAGACGCAGGGCGTCGAGCTCGAGCTGGGTGAGGTCGCCGTCGGCGACGAACAGGATCAGGTCCGAGCGCCGCGCGACCTCAAACGCGAGTTTCTCGCGCGCTTCGCCCGAGAGCTCGTTGATGCCGGGCGTGTCGATCAGCTGCACGCCGTGGGCGGCGGCTTCGCGCCAGGCCTGTTGGCCGCGCGCGGTGGTGGTGCCGTGCAGGACGCCGGTTTCAAACGCCTCGCTGCCGGCCAGCGCGTTCAGCAGCGAGCTCTTGCCGACGCTGACTCGGCCGAAGGCGGCGAGATGGATCTGGCCCTGTTCGAGCCGGCCGAGCATGGCCTCGACCTCGGCGTAATCGGCGGCCAGCTCGGTGCGTACTTCGGCAGGGATGGCCGGATCGTCCAGCAGCGCGCGCAGGCTGTCGGCCGCGCGCAGCAAGGGGTCTCCGTTCGCGGACTCAGCCACCGCAGGGCTGCGGCGGAAGGGCGCCGCCAAGCGATCGAGGAAGCGCGAGAAGCGCGAGGGCATCAGCGGGTGAGCTTGAGTTCGGTCTCGACCTTGACCGCATGGGCGATGGTGTCCGGGTCTTCCCAGTCGCCGGTGCCTACGCCGAAGCTGATGCGGTCGAGCTGGGCGCTGCCGCGCAGGGTCGCGCTGTCGCCGTTGATCTCGAAGCTGAAGACCAGCTCCACTGGCTGCTGCACGCCGCGAAGCTCAAGCGTGCCCAGGGCGACATAGCCAGCGTCACGTGCTTCGAAGCGTTCCGCGCGGTACTGCGCTTTCGGGAAACTGTTGACGTTGAAGAAGCTGCCGCCGACGAGATAGCCGTCCCACTCCTCGTCCTCGGTGCGCACGCTGGCGAGCTCGATGTCGACGTCGAAGCGCGCGCTGTCGAGATCCGCCGGATCGAAGCGGATGGCGGGCTGGAAGCGCTCGAAGTGGCCATCGATCGGGCCTTCGCTGTACTCGGCAACAAAGCCCAGCTTCGAGTTCTTGGAGTCGGCGGTCCAGTCGCTGGCCAGCACCGGCAGGGCCAGCGCGGACAGCAGGCAGACAGCGGTGATGCGGGTGGCGAGGCGGCGCAGGGTCATGGCGAATCCTTGGGAGCAGGGGCGGCGGGGGGCGCCGTAGCAGGCGTGGGCGCGGGCAGTCCGGGCAGCATGCGCGCCAGGGTCGGGTCGCGATCGAAAAAGTGGTGTTTGAGTGCGGCGGCCAGGTGCAGCGCGATCAACAGTGCGCCCGCGTAGAACAGGGTTTCGTGTACGTCACCGGCGAGCGAGCGCAGCTTCTGCGGGGTGTCGATGAAGGCCGGGGCATCGAAGCCGAGGATGCTGTAGCTCCCGGCTTCGCGATCCAGCGCGGTGAGGCTTGGAATCTTGAACAGGCCGAACCAGTCGAGTGGGCGCCGTGCCGCCGAGTTGTACAGCCAGCCGGAGATCGGCATCACCAGCATCGCGGCGTAGATCAGCGCATGCGCGCTGCTGGATGCCAGTCGCTGCCAGCCGGGCATGCCGGGCGGGTAGGGCGGGCGACGGTCGATCAGGCGCCACAGCATGCGCAGTACCACCAGGGCGAGCACGGTGATACCCAGCGACTTGTGCAGGCCGTAGTACCAGAGTGCGTCGAAGTCCTCCATGGTCAGGCCGACAAAGGCGGTAGCTAGGATGGTCAGTGCAGTGGCCCAGTGGAAGAACTGGCTGCCCCAGCCCCAGGTGGATTCAGTGCTGCGCAGCGGCATGGAGGGTTTCCTTGTTCGAGCTGTGGCGGGAGAGGCCAGCGATACTGTGTGGATGAGGTTCTTGAGCCATGCGCGCGAGTTCCGTCTGTACGCATGTTCCAGAACATTCGAGCCCGCGCAGACGGGCGCCCAGAGGCTCCTGCGGCGGGTTCAAACGCTCGTCGTCCTCGACGGCGTCCAGTTCGCGCTGTTTCGAATCATCCGCAGCACCGCGGCGCTGCCGACGTGCCTCGATTTCGATCCAGACTTCGACCTCGTGGCCGACCGCGCTCGCGTGCTTGCTCATGCCGAAATCGCGTCGATCCAGCCGCGCCGTGGCCGAGGCGCCAAGGCTGGCGCGTGGTACGAAGGGCAGGGCGCGACCGAGGCGATTGATGCGCGCCTGCAGCTCCACCGGCACCCGTTCACCGCGCAGTTCGAGCTCGCCGAAGATGCGGAGTTCCCCATTCTCGCCGGGCTGCACCGAATTCGAGACGAAGCGGGCAACCGGGTGGCGCGCGCTGTCGAAGTAGTCACGACGCGCCATGCGGCGGTTCCAGTCATCATCGCCAAAGTCGAGGCGATCCAGCGGCAGGGCGACGTCGACGCGCGCCTGCTCAGGATGTTCCGGGTCGTACTCGATGCTGCCACTGGGCGCCGACAGAGTGGCCATGGCCTGGGCAAAGCCGGCATGCGAGACGCGGATCAAGACCCGGCTGTGGATCGGGTCGATGACGTAGCGCTCGGCCTGCGCGGCCGGCGCGCAGCCGAGCATCCAGGCCAGAGTGCATGCCTGGGTGCAGGCGCTAAGCAAACTCGGTTTCATCGGGGCTTCTCCGCGTCTCCACGCAGCGCTTCGACGCCGAGTGCGGCGAGCCGCTTCAGGGCTTCCGCGCGCGGCGCCTTCAGCTGGGCTTCGAACGCGTCCAGCGTGGCATCGCGATCCAGGGCGCTGCCTGCCGCCAGCGACTGCGCTGCAGCCCGGCCCAGTGCATCGAACAGAAGGCCGTAGGCGACCGCGTGCACGAGCCCGCCGCCGAGCGTGCCGAGCCCGGGAAACGCCTTGAGGCCATTGCCTGCGATCGCCAGCAGCACCGCACCGTGACTGCGCACGCGTCCGCCTGCGGCCTTCAGGAAGGCATCGATATCGAGTTCGCGAAGGCTGCGGCCGTGCAGTCGCGAGAGTTCGTGGATCATTGCCGCCGCCAGTCCGCCCTGGATGATCAGGTCGGTGCCGGGCGCGACCGTGGCCAAGGCGGCGACCAGCGCACGGCGCGTGTACCGGCGCACGATCGCCTCGGCCTCGCGCGTGCGCACATCGACCTCCACGCTGGCCATGCGGGCATCCAGTGCCGCCAGCGTCGCCGCTTCGCGAGCCGGTTCCAGCGTAGTCGGATTCACCTGCGCCAGGGCTCGCAGTGCCTTTGGCAGAGTTCCGAGGTCGGCAGGAATCTCACGTTCAACGCGGCTCTCGTGGCCATCGGCATCGATCCGCGTCAGCGCTTCCGTGTGGCCGGCGGCCACGGCGAGCACCTGCACACCGAGCTCGGCGTAGCGCCCGCTGAGGTGCTCAAGCAGTGCGGCGCGTTCGCGCACGTCGTAGCGGTCGGATTTGTTCAGCGCCAGCAGCAGTGGGCGGCCGAATCGCGCCAGCGCGCGCAGGTCGGTGTCCTGGCTGCGGGTGAGATCGGCTTCGCAGACGTAGATCAGAGCATGCGCACGTGCAGCTTCGGCCCGCGCGAGCTCGGACAGGGCGGCGCCGTCGGCCCCGTGCGTGCCGGGTACGTCGGTGACTTCAAGCACCAGGCCGTCAAGGTTGGCGCGGTGGCGATGGATGTCGGTGGTCGAACCGCCGCGGACATCGATCTGCACGTCAGCCTCGGGCACCAGGGCGCGCAGCAGGCTGCTCTTGCCGGCCGAGATGTCGCCGAACAGCGCCACTTGCACCACGCCGCGGGCGCGGCGCGCGTCGAGCTCGGCCAGTTCGCTGCGGGCAAAGCCGGCGTCTGCACCCAGCGCGTCCAGGGCTTCCAGACGGGCCTCGATGCGCGCCCGGTCGATCGGCTCGGCGCGCGGCGCGCGCCCCGGGCCACCGCGCAGCAGCTTCAGCACCAGCCAGACACCTGCCGCGGTGAACGCGGCAATCAGCGCCAACAGGGCGTAACGCAGCGCAGCGGGCAGGCCCTCCAGCTGGGCCCACAGGCCGAGGCCACGATCGAGCACGGCCAGGCCCAGATACAGCACGGCAGCCAGCGCAGCGAGGCTCAGCAGGGCCAGCAGAAGTCGAAGGGGGTCGCCGGGTCGACGCACAGATCGGTGTTCTCTCAGCGGGGTCACCGCCGATTCTACGGAGCCCGGGGCGGGATCGCGTGTTCCGGGCGTTGCCGCGCTGGAACAACGCGTTGCGTGAAGGCTGTGGCAGCATGCGCGCGGAACCTATTGATCAGGTCTTGAACCGATGTGCCTTTGGCGTCTGCCAGTCCTCTGCGTGCTGCTCGTCTGGCTGCCTGCGCTGGCGGCCGCGTCGCCCGGTTTTCCGACTGCGACCGCTCCTGCGCTGCCCGAAACGCCGCTGTTCAAGACCTTCGGCACCGCCGATGGCCTGCCCTCCAGCAGCGTCTACACGCTGGCACAGGACCGCGAAGGCTTCTTGTGGATTGGCAGTGTCGAGGGCCTGGCGCGCTACGACGGCGTCGGCTTCGAAGTGTTCCGCCACGCCTCGGACGACCCGCACTCGTTGCCCGCCAACAACACCCAGACCCTGCATGTCGATCGCGAGGGCCGGCTGTGGGCGGCCACCGAGGGCGGCGGCATCAGCCGGCTGGAGTCGCGGCGGCCGGCGCGCTTCCGCCACTTCAACCGGCAGACCGATCCGCGCATCGAGGCCGACGACGTATTCGCGATCAGCAGCGCGCCCGACGGCAGCCTGTGGTTCGGCGGGTTTCGTACCGGCTTGTACCGAATGCACCTCGAACACGATGAGGTGCAGGTGTTCCGGCACGATCCCGAACAACCCGACAGCCTGGGGGGCGATACCGTGCTGTCGCTGCTGCATGCCTCTGACGGCACGCTCTGGATCGGCACCACGGGCGGGCTGTGCCGGCCCCAGGAGTCGGGGTTTGAATGCCATCGACCGCCCTCGGAGACCAGCCGCGGGCACTGGGTCTGGCAGCTTGCGGAACGGGCCGATGGCGGTCTGCATGTAGGCACCGCCGATGCGTTGTGGCACTTCGCCATGGGTTCCGATGAAGGGGGGCAAGGGCCACGTTTCGAGCGCTGGCCAAATCTGCCGCCGGCAAACGTGCTGTCCATCCTCGACGAAGGCGACGGCCGTCTGTGGGTGGGTCTGTCGACAGGCTTGCGCAGCCTGCGCGGTGAGGACTGGATTGCCGCTGAAGTGCAGCCCGACCTGCGCTGGGCCTTTCCGGGGCGGATGGTGATGTCGATCCTTCGCGACCATGAGGACGGCCTGTGGTTCGCCTCCTCGGGCGGCGGCCTGGCGCGGCTGCCGCCGGCCTGGCGCGATTTCAGCGTGTTCCGGCGCGAACCTGAGCGAATGGGCTCGCTGCCGCTCAGCCTGGCCCAGGCCCGCGACGGCGCTTTGCTGGTGGTGGGGCGTGCATCCGAGCTAGAACGCCTTGATCTGCGTAGCGGTGAAACCCGCATGCTGCGTTCGGGCGAGGATCTGGCGCCGAGTCGTCCACGCTCGGTGCTGGAGCGCGCCGACGGCAGCCTGTGGCTGGGGTTGATGGACGGACTGTTGATCCGCTCCGCCGACGGTCTTGAGACGCGCTTCGGCACCGAAGGCGCCGACGCCGTGCCCGGTGGCGAGGTCGACCATCTGCTGGAAACTCCCGAAGGCATCTGGCTGGGCGTTGTCGGCGGCGGCCTGCAGCTGCGCGACGCTGCGGGCCGCGTACTGGGCCAGTTCGGCGGCCCTGAGGCGGGTGGCGCGCTGGTCGAAACCGAGCACATGGCGATGGCGCCGGATGGCGCGGTCTGGTGGGCGGGGCCCGGGGGGCTGTATCGGCGCGCGGCGCAGGGCGGTGAGTTTGCCGCGGTGCCCGGATCACCGCAGACGCGAATCTTCGGATTCGCGTTTGGCGCCGCCGATGAACTTTGGCTGCATCACATCACAGGGCTGGAGCGCTACCGCTGGGACGGCACGGCGCTGCAGCGGATCGAGGGCATCGGCGTGCAGGCTGGGCTGCCGGAAGTCGAGTCGGGCGGGCTGGTGGTGCTGCCCGAGGGCGAAGTCTGGCTGAGCACCGGTCGCGGTCTGTTCCGCTATCGGCTGCCACTGAATGGCGAGCTGGCCGAGCTGCGGCAGTTCACCGAGCGCAACGGCCTGCCCAGCAGCGAGTTCCGCAACCGGCAGGCGCCGCTGCGCACGCGCGAGGGCTACATCGCTGCGCTGACCCTCGGCGGCGTGGTGGTGTTCGACCCCGCGCGACTGCGGCGCGAGGACAAACCTTCGCCGCTGCACTGGCATGCCGCCACGGTGCTGCGCCGCGGCGCACGCATTGAGCTGTCGGACGGGGTGATCGAGCTGCGCCATGGCGATCGCGATCTGCGCCTGTCGCTGCGTCTACTGTCGTTTGCCGACCCCGCCACGCACGCCTATCGCTTCCGCCTGGAAGGCATCGACCCGGGGTGGATCGAGACCGGCAATGTGCCTGAGCGCGCCTATGCGCAGTTGCCGCCCGGCGAGTACCAGCTGCGCGTCAGTGCGGCCGGTTCCGACGGACGCTGGGTGCCGGCGCTCAGCCGCACGATCCGGGTAGCGTCACCGTGGTGGTGGACACCCGCCGCCTGGGCGGCCTACGGACTCGCCGCGCTGCTGCTGCTGGCCAGCCTGGTGGTGCTGTACCGACGTCGGCTGACAGCCCGCTACCGCCTGCGCATGGCTGAACAGGCACAGCGGCTGGCGCAGGAGGCTTCGGAGGCCAAGGGACGTTTTCTTGCGACCCTCGGCCACGAAGTGCGCACGCCGATGACCGGCCTGCTGGGCATGAACGCTCTGCTGCTGGCCTCGAACCTAAACCCTGAGCAACGCCGCCAGGCCGAGGCGGTGCGGCGTTCCGGGCAGATGATGCTGCGGCTGGTGAACGAGGCGCTTGACGTCGCGCGGATCGAAGCCGGACGCCTGGAGCTGCTGCCGCAGGCGGTGAATCTGCCGCAGCTGCTGGCCGAGGTCATCGAGCTGCAGTTGCCGCTGGCCCAGGCCAAGCGGCTGTCCCTGACGCTGGAGACGGCGTCCGCGGCCGCGCTGCGGGTCGAGGTCGATGCGCTGCGACTGCAGCAGATCCTGCTCAATCTGCTTAGCAATGCGGTGAAGTTCACGGCCGCGGGCGCGGTGAGGCTGGAGGTCACGGCGAGCGATTGCCCGCAGCCACAGGCGCAATCGCAGCGGTTCGCGTTCGATGTGGTCGATACCGGGCCCGGGCTCAGCTCCGAACAACTCGCTGCGCTGTTCCAGCCCTTCGCCCAGGCCGAGGGCGAGCGCACCGCGCGTCAGCACGGCGGCAGTGGGCTGGGCCTGTTCATCAGCCGTCAGCTGGCTGAAGCCATGGGCGGCAGCCTGTCAGCCAGCAGCGCGCCCGGTCAGGGCAGCCGCTTCCGCCTCGTGCTTGATTTGCCGGTGCTGGGGCCGGCGACTGAAGTGCAGGCGCCCGAGGACGCCGTCGAGCCTGGACGATCGCCGCTGGGTTTGGCCGTGCTGCTGGTCGAAGATCACCCGGACGTTGCCGAGGCACTGGCAGGGCTGCTGGCCGCCTGGGGCTGCCGGGTCGCGCGCGCCGCGCATGCGCTGGATGCGCTCGCGCAGCTGGAGTCGCAGTGTTTCGACGTCGCCGTGCTCGACATCGATCTGCCGGGAATCGATGGCTTCGAGCTGGCCAGCCTGCTGCGCGGCCGGGTGCCGCGGCTGCTGGCCCTGACTGCGCGCGCGGACGCCGACAGCGAAGCGCGCGCGGCCGAGGCCGGCTTTGATGTCTTCCTGCGCAAGCCGGCCGACCCCGGCGCCTTGCGCCGCGCCTTGCGTGAGGACTGAGAGCATGTGAAAAAACCCTCTGCCTACTGCGGCCGCCTCAGGACGCCCGTAGCGGCCGGCCGCGGATCGACGCCTGCCTGGGCCGCTGTCGCTGGGCTTGGGCCGGGAAAGCATGCTGGCCGCAACCGCATCTGCGTAGCTGCGCACTTCACAGCGCAGGCGCATCGCGTCAGGCTCTTGCATAGCGGGTCGCGTCCTGTGACTTCGCGTGCCCGCGCCACATGGTCTTGACTGAAAGCTTCGAAGGGAGTGCAGCAGATGAGCGCAGGAAACCCAGGCCAGGCCCTGGTGGTGGATGACAGCCGTGTATCGAGAATGATGTTAGCCGCGCTGCTGCGTGAGCAGCGACCGGGACTGGTGATTCACGAAGCCGCCGACGGTGCCGAGGCGGTGGCCCGGGCGGAGCTGCTGCGGCCTGATTTTGTCACCCTCGATGTCAATATGCCGGTGATGGACGGTTTCGAAGCGGCGGAGCGCATTCGCGCGCTGCTTCCCGACGCCACCCTGGTGCTCTTGACTGCCAATGTGCAGGCCGCCAGCAAGGCCCGCGCGGAAGCGCTAGGCGTGCATTTTCTGGCCAAGCCGATCACCGAGGTGGTGGTGCGACAGGCGCTGGCGCTGTGGGAATCCAGCCATGGCTGAGACCTTCAATGCGCTGGAGCTGGACGCACTTGGCGAGCTGTTCAACATCAGCGTTGGCCGCGCCGCCGCTTCGCTCAGCGAGCTCACCGGCGAGACGGTCAGCATGAGCGTTCCGCTGGTGCACCTGTTGACCCCGCCGAAGCTGGTCGATCTGCTCGATCCCGAACGCGCACGCCGTTTGACCAGCGTCAGCCAGCGCTTCGAGGGCAGCTTCTCGGGACGCGCCCTGCTGATGTTTCCGAGTGAGACCAGCCTGGAGGTGGTGCGACTGATGTTGGGCTCGCAAACGCCTCTCGACCAGCTCACCGAAATGGAGCAGGACGCGATGTGCGAGATCGGCAACATCATCCTGAACACCTGTTTTTCGACCATCGCCGACATGCTGGATGAGCGCTTCGATTGCGCCTTGCCGGCGTTTGAGCTGGCCAGCACCGAGGATCTCCTGGGCCCGGTGGGTGAGGATGGGCACATCCTGTTTGTTCAGATCCAGCTTGCTCTGGAGCAGCGCGACATCGAAGGCTTCGTGGCCTTCATCCTGGGGGCCTCCAGCCTGCACAATCTGCGCGCCGCGCTGGCGCGCCTGCTGGGACCTGCCGAGGCAGCGAGGTGACCTCGTTGGAAGGCCTGTGCGGCGCCGTGCTTGACCATCTGCAGTCGGGCGTGCTGGTGCTGGATGCACAGCTGCGCGTCCGCTACCTCAACCCTTGGCTGCGCGCGGCGCTTGGCGATGCACGCGCTGAAGCCTGGCCGGGCCAAGCCATCGAAACGCTGCTCGACGGCAGCTCGGCCCGGCGTCTGCTTACCGCCATCCAGTCGGCTCAGCGTGGCCTGCCGGGTCTGCTGTCGACGGGCCTGAACCCGCATCCATTGCCACTGCGTCGGCGCCGCGCGGACGGCAGCCTGAGCGACCCCATGGCGCAGTCGGTCCAGGTGCAGGCGCTCCAGATCGGTGGCGAAGCGCACGTGCTGGTGACGGTGGCGGACGTCAGCGCAATGCTGCGGCGCGAGGGCCTGTTGCGCGAGCAGGCCGAGAAGCTGAGTTCGCTCTCGCTGACCGACGAACTGACGGGCGTCGCCAACCGCAGGCGACTGAACCTCTACCTGGAAGACAGCCTGCGCCGCGCGCAGCGGGCAGAGGCGGCGCTGAGCGTGATCCTGCTCGATATCGACCACTTCAAGGCTTACAACGACAGCCTCGGCCATATCGCCGGTGACGCCTGTCTGGTGAGCGTGGTCGATTGCCTGAAGTCGCTGCTGCGCAGTCCGGGTGACCTGTTGGCCCGCTACGGTGGGGAAGAGTTCTGCGTGGTGCTGGCGGAACAGGGCGGCAACGCCGCGCTGGAGGTCGCCGAGCGTCTGCGTCAGGCCGTGGAGTCGCTGCGCCTGCCGCACCCCGCCAGCCCTACCGCTCCGCATTTGACGGTCAGTCTCGGCGTGGCGACGTGGACGCCTGAGCGCAGGTTGAGCGTGACCGGCCTGCTGCTGAAGGCCGACCGCTACCTGTTCGAAGCCAAACAGGGCGGGCGCAATCGGGTGGTGCCGGGGCCGTGACAGCGTGCAGGAGAGAAGTGAGCAGATGAAGCGGGAAGTGAGGAGTGAGAGTGCCAAGCCCTAGGAGCCCGCAGGGCGTCGCAAGGAAGGTGGCCGCCTCTCACTCCTCACTCCTCACTTCTCGCTTAACCCCCTCGATACTCGCTTCTCAAGCTCAGCTCATGTACTGCCTCGACCAGCGCCGCCACATGCTCCGGGTTCATGTCCGGTGAGACGCCATGGCCGAGGTTGAACACATGTCCGGGGCCTTCGCCGTAAGACGCCAGCGTCGCCGCCACTTCCGCGCGGATGACCTCGGGTTCGGCATACAGCACGCAGGGGTCGAGGTTGCCCTGCAGGGCGACGCGGCCGCCGGTGCGGACGCGGGCTTCTGACAGGTCGGTCAGCCAGTCCACGCCCAGCGCTTCGGCGCCGGTGTCGGCCAGCTCGCCGAGATAGGCGCCGTTGCCGCGGCCGAACAGGATCAACGGCGTGCGCTCGCTGCCTTCGCCGCGCTCCAGCGATTCGGCGATGCGCTTGAGATAGCGCAGCGAGAATTCGCGATACATGCGCGGGTTGAGCACGCCGCCCCAGGTGTCGAACACCTGCAGGGCCTGCGCACCGGCCGCACGCTGCGCGGCCAGATACGCGATCACGGCCTGCGTGGTGACCTCCAGCAGGCGATGCAGTGCCGCCGGCGCGTTCAAGGCCATCGATTTGATCTTCGAGAAGTTGTCCGAGCCGCCGCCTTCGATCATGTAACAGGCCAGCGTCCACGGGCTGCCCGAGAATCCGATCAGGGGTACGCGGCCGTGCAGCTCGCGGCGGATCAGGCTGACCGCGTCCATTACGTAGCCGAGTTCGCTGGCCATGTCGGGCACGACGAGCTTTGCGATGTCAGCTTCGCTGCGCACCGGCCGCTCGAACTTCGGGCCTTCGCCCTCGGCGAAATACAGACCCAGGCCCATCGCGTCGGGCACGGTGAGAATGTCGGAGAACAGAATCGCCGCATCCAGCGGAAAGCGCTCCAACGGCTGCAGGGTGACTTCGCAGGCGAAGTCCGGGTTCTTGGCCATGGCCAGAAAGCTGCCGGCGCGCGCGCGGCTGGCGCGGTACTCGGGCAGGTAGCGACCGGCCTGACGCATGATCCAGATCGGCGTGTGATCCACGGGCTCGCGCCGCAGGGCGCGCAGGAAGCGGTCGTTCTTCAGGGGTTCGAAAGTCATCGGCGCGGCGCCTCCGCGCCTTCGGAAAATGTGATGCGGAAGCCGCGTTTCAGCTGCGCGTCGCGACCGGCCTCGAACGCTGCAAGCGCTTCGGCCTGGCTGGCGTAGACCTCGCGCTTGGTGCTGGCGCGGCCACCGACCTGACCGCTCTCGCGGTGCAGCCACCAGCTGCCGAGCAGGTCCTGTTCGAGGGTGAGCTTGTGGTATCGGGTGGGCTCGCCGGCCGCCGGCGGCTGCTGCAGGAAAATTCGCATGGCGCGGAGTTTAGCCGCTGGCGCGTGGGCGCAGGCGTCGGAACAGCCACTTCTCGATCTCCAGCACCAGCAACAGCACCACACCGAGGCTGATCACCAGCAAGCCGTCGCGCAGCGACACCGCCTCGGTGCGGAACAACGTCTGCAGCAGCGGCAGGTAGGTGAAGGCCAGTTGAGCCAGCACCACCACGCCCACGCCGATCAGCACCGCCGGCGTGCCCAGTACGCCCTGCCAGCTGAGTGAACTGCCGTCGATGTAGCGCACCGCGAACAGGTAGAAGATCTCCAGCACGACGATGGTGTTCACCACCAGGGTGCGCGAGAGCTCCAGGCTGTGGCCGGCGCCCTGGCTTGCGTAGAACACGCCGAACGCGGCCAGCACGAATAGCAGGGACACGAACACCACGCGCCAGATCAGAAAGCCGGTAAGCAGTGGTGCGCCGCGCCCGCGCGGCGCGCGCTGCATCACCCCGGGCTCGGCCGGCTCGAAGGCAAGGGTCAGGCCCAGCGCGACGGCGGTGACCATGTTGATCCATAGGATCTGCACGGCGGTCATTGGCAGCGCGAGGCCAAGCAGCAGAGCGGCCAGGATCGCCAAGGCTTCACCGCCGTTGGTGGGCAAGGTCCAGGCGATCACCTTGCGAATGTTGTCGAAGATCACCCGCCCCTCGCGCACCGCGGCGACGATGCTGGCGAAGTTGTCGTCGGCCAGCACCATTTCGGCGGCCTGCTTGGCGGTCTCCGTGCCCTTCAGGCCCATCGCCACGCCGACTTCGGCGCGCTTGAGTGCCGGCGCGTCGTTGACCCCGTCGCCGGTCATCGCCACCACCTCGCCCCGCGCCTGCAGGGCCTCGACCAGGCGCAGCTTGTGCTCGGGCGTGACCCGCGCGAATACCTGTCGGTCGCGCGCGGCGTCCGCAAACGCCGCGTCGTCGAGTGCGTCAAGCTCAGGGCCGGTAATCACCTTCGGCGCGTCGTGCAGGCCCAGCTCGCGGGCGATCGCAAGCGCGGTGGCGGCATGGTCGCCGGTGATCATCTTGACGTGGATGCCCGCGCTGCGACATTCCGCGACGGCGGTGATCGCTTCCCCGCGCGGCGGATCGATCAGGCCGACCAGCCCGAGTAGGCGACTGCGACCGCTCAGATTCGCGTGCTGCAGGGGCTCGTCCGATTCGAGGGTCGCTTCGGCCAGCGCCAACACGCGCAGGCCGCCAGCGGCCAGGGCTTCGATGCGCTCTCGCCACAGTTTTTCGTCGAGCTTGGCGTCGCCGGCCACGCCGGCGACCCGGTCGCACAGTGCCAGCACGCGCTCCGGCGCACCCTTGATGAGCGCTGTGCGGACGCTGTCGATGCGGTGCTCGGTGGCCATGTACAGACGTGAGCTGTCGAAGGGCAGTTCGGCCAGGCGCGGGTGCGCGGCGTTTTCGGCCTCGTCGTCAAGGCCGAGCCGCTTTGCGAGCGCGCGCAGTGCGCCTTCCATGGGGTCGCCGAGCACGCTCCACTCGCCATCAGCTTCGCCGGCGACGAGTTCGGCGTCGTTGCACAGCAGGGCCACGCGTGCGGCGCGCAGCGCGATATCGGCTGGCGGATCGGCGCCCTGCCAGTGCACGCGCCCGAGCGGTGCATAGCCGCTGCCTTCGATGCGAGCTTCGCCGTCGAGCGCCTGCAGACGTTCGACGCTCATCTGATTGCGAGTCAGCGTGCCGGTCTTGTCCGAGCAGATCACGGTCACCGAGCCCAGGGTTTCGACTGCGGGCAGCTGGCGCACGATCGCGCGGCGCGCGGCCATGCGCTGCACGCCGATCGCCAGGGTGATGGTCATGACCGCGGGCAGGCCTTCAGGGATTGCGGCGACCGCCAGGCCGACAACGGCCAGAAAGGCCTCGCTCCAGGGCATGCCGTGCAGGGACACGGTGAGCACAAGCACTGCCGCGGAGACGACAAGAATAACCGCCGTGAGCTGGCGCGCGAAGCGGTCCATGCGCTCGATCAAGGGCGTGCGCAGGGTCTGTACTTCGCCGAGCAGGGTGCTGATGTGGCCAAGTTCGGTGTCAGCGCCGGTACCCACCACCAGCCCGCGAGCGCTGCCGGTGGCGACCAGCGTGCCGCTGTAGGCGAGGCAGCGGCGGTCGCCAAGCGCGCTGTCCGGAGCAACGGCGGCGGTCTGCTTTTCGGCCGCCACCGATTCGCCGGTCAGCAGGGCTTCGTCGATACGCAGGCTGTTGGCCTGAAGCAGGCGCAGATCGGCCGAGACGCGGTCGCCGGCCTCAAGCAGCACCACATCGCCGACGACCAGCGATTCCGCAGGCAGTGACACCCGCTGGCCGCCGCGCAGCACCTGACAGCGCGGATCGATCAGGCTGCGGATCGCAGCCAGCGCGTTCTCGGCGCGGCCCTCCTGGATGAAACCGACCACAGCGTTGAGCAGGACTACGCCGAAGATGACGGCTGAATCCAGCAGGTGACCCAGCAGCAGCGTCAGCACGCCGGCGCCGATCAGCACGTAAATCAGCACGTTGTTGAACTGGGAGAGAAAGCGGACCAGCAGACCAGGACGCGGCGGTTCAGGCAGTCGGTTGGGGCCGTGCTCGCGCAGACGCCGCTCGGCCTCCTGAGCGCTCAGGCCCTTCGCATCGCTGGCGACCGCGCTCAGGGTTTCGTCTGCCGACAGTGCGTGCCAGATTCGCGGATCGACTGGCCGGCCGGGCCTGGAATTCGCTGTGGCAGGCTTCATTGAGGCACCTCACACTGGGGAGCCGGGATTGAAGCACAGGCAAATGACGGCTGGGGCTGGATCGCTCAATTGTTCTGATGTTGCATCAGATGCATGGCGCTGCGGGCCATCCAGACAGCTGATTCGCCTCGCGCGCTGGCAGATTCAAGTCGCCGCACCCGCCAGGGCTGCCAGGATTTCCTCCTCGTCGACGCCGCCCACGATCTCAGCGGCGCCTGCGTGCTTCCACAGGATCAGACGCAGCCGACCCGACAGGGTCTTCTTGTCGAGCCTCATCAGCTGCAGCAAATGGGCGGGATCAAAGCCGGGCGGAATCTCGACGGGCAGGCCGAAGCGGGTCAGCAGGTCCGCCAGTCGCTGTGTATCCGCCGCGGGCGCGCGGCCCAGCCGGGCCGACAGTCGTGCCGCGACGACCATGCCCAGCGCCACCGCCTCGCCGTGGCGGAAGCGCTCGTAGCCGCCGGCAGTCTCCAGCGCGTGGCCAAAGGTGTGACCGAAGTTGAGCAGGGCGCGCTCGCCCTGCTCGGTCTCGTCGCGCGCCACCACGTCGGCTTTATAGCGACAACTGCGAAGGATCGCCTCGGCCAGTGCATCGGCATCGCGCGCCAGCAGCGCGTCGGCGTGTTCGTCCAGCCAGTCGAGAAAGCCAGCGTCGAAGATCGCGCCGTACTTCACCACTTCCGCCAGACCCGCGCGCAGTTCGCGTTCGGGCAGGGTGGCCAGAGTCTCGGTGTCGGCGATCACCGCGCGCGGCTGGTGGAAGGCGCCGACCAGGTTCTTGCCCTGCGGCAGGTCGACCGCAGTCTTGCCGCCGACCGAGGAGTCGACCATGGCCAGCAAGGTTGTGGGCATCTGCACGAAGGCGATGCCGCGCATCCAGCAGGCCGCGGCGAAGCCCGCCAGATCACCGACCACGCCGCCGCCGAGCGCGATCACGCAGGCGTCGCGGTTCGCGCGCAGGCAGGCCAGCGCGTCGATGGCCTCGGTGAAGCGGGTCAGCGTCTTTTCTTCCTCGCCCGGTGGCAGCACCAGACTGGCGTGATCGAGGCCGCCGAGCCCGGCCCGCACCCGCTGCAAATAGTGACGGGCGACGTTATCGTCGCTGACCACCAGCACCTGCCGGCCCGGCAGCAGGGGGCGCCATTGCGTGGCGTTCGCTAGAAGGCCGGGGCCGATGTGGATCGGGTAGCTGCGTTCGGCGAGCTGTACATCAAGACTGCGCACGGGATTCTTGTCCGGAACTGGATGCAATGGGTAGGGGCAGCTGCCAGCGGCGTTCGAGCACGCGCGCGAGGCGGTCGGCCGCCGCGCCGACGTGCGGCTGGTTGGATTCGAAGATCAGGTCGCAGACCTCGCGATACAGGGGATCACGCAGCTGCGCCATCGCCGCAAGACGCTGGTCGCGGTCGGGTACGGACAGCAGCGGCCGGCTGCCGTCATTGCGCAAGCGCTTGAGCTGTTCCTCGACCGAGGTGCGCAGCCAGACCACGAAGCCGCCGGCGCGCAGCAGGGCGCGATTGTCTTCACGCAGTACGGCGCCGCCCCCGGTCGCCAGCAGCATCCTGCCCTCGGTCTGGGTGAGCACGGCGGCCAGGGTGGCGTGTTCGCGCTCGCGGAAGCCCGGCTCGCCTTCGTGTTCGAAAATCAGCGGGATGCGCGCGCCGCAGCGCTGCTCGATCTCGCGGTCGAGGTCGAGGAAGCGCAGGCCGAAACGTTTGGACAGGCGCCGACCGATGGTGCTCTTGCCGGCGCCCATCGGTCCGACCAGGATGAGGTTCGACGCGGGGTTCATGGGCGGATGCTAGCATCGCCGGCTGGTTCCTCCCGGTCTGTCACGATGCTTCGTTTTTTCCTTGTTTTCATGGGCCTGCTGGTGACGCTGTTCGCGGCGCGCATCAGCACCTACGGCACCAAGTACGTCACCGAGCCCTTCACAGGCGTACTCGCCGACATCAGTGCGTTCCTGATCATGATGTTCGACTCGAACGTGCACGCCGAAGGCGTGATCATCCAGAGCACGACCAATGGCTTCGCGGTAGCCATCGCCCCGGGCTGCGACGGCATCGAGGCGGTGATCATTCTGATTGCTGCGCTGGTGGCATTCCCTTCGCCGTGGAAGCACAAGCTGGTAGGCGCGGTGATCGGCTTCTTCTGCATCCAGGCGCTGAACCTGGTGCGCATCATCAGCCTGTTCTACATGGGGCAGTGGAGTCAGGTCGCGTTCGACTGGTTTCATCTCTACCTGTGGCAGGCCCTGATCGTGCTGGATGCGCTCGCGGTGTGGCTGATCTGGCTGCGCTATCTGCCGAAGACGCCACGGCGTACGCCGCCTGCGAGTGGCTCCGGCGAGCCGGCGGCGGCGTGACTCGCAACTCGGGCTGCAGCGTGTGCGTGAGGGGCGTGCTTGGGCAGCGCTGAGCTGCAGCAGCGGCGGGTGCTGATCGCCGGCTGCGGAGATCTGGGCAGTCGCCTTGCTCGCCTGCTTCTGGCGCAGGGTGTTGAGGTCTTTGGGCTGCGCCGCAGCGCCTCGCTCTTGCCCGCGGGCGTGCGCCCTATCTCGGCGGACCTGCTGCTGCCGGCCAGTCTGCTCGACTTGCCGGCCGCGCTGGATGCGGTGGTGTGCACGCTGACGCCGGACAGCCGCGACGAGGCGGCCTATCGCCGAACCTATATCGAAGCGCCGCTCAATCTGGTCGCAGCGCTGGCTGCGCGGCAGCCGCATTGGCTGTTCGCCTCAAGCACCGCGGTCTACGGCGGTGATGACGGTCGGCGTATCGATGACGACACGCTGCCCGAGCCCGAAGCCTTCAATGGCCGTGTCCTGCTGGAAGCCGAACAGGCGCTGGCAGCGCGCATTCCCGGCTTTCTCGCGATGCGCTTCACCGGAATCTATGGCCCTGGTCGGCGGATGCTGCTGCAGCGCGCGCAAACGGCGAGTAGCGCCCGACCGCACTGGAGCAATCGCATCCACGCCGATGACGCGGCTGCGGCGCTGGCATTTGCGCTGGATCGGCCGGCGCTTACGGGCGCAGTGATTGCCAGCGACGGCGCGCCGGAGCGCGAAGACGTGGTCCTGGCTTGGCTGGCTGCGAAATTCGGGCGGACGCCGCCGACCCTGCAGCCAGGCCGCGAGAGCGGCCGGCGCATCTTCCCGAAGCGTCTGCTTGAGGCCGGATTCGTCCCGCAATACCCCGATTTCCGACTGGGCTATTCGTCACTGCTGCAGGAGACGGAGTGAGCGGCTATAGTGCCGTCACATTTTTTTAGCCCGGATGCCGCCCCGAAGATGGCGACCGCTGGTCTGCAGATTGCAGACGCCGGTCGCGACCCATTCCGGCAGGCGCGCACATGCAGGAGCAGGCTACATGGCTGAAGCGGCAGGCTTGGTCGGGCTGGTCGAGGATGATCCCGATCAGGCGGCACTTTATGGGTTCTGGCTGGAGCAGGCCGGGTTTACTGTGCGCCACTACGAGGACGCGGGAGATTTCCGCCGTCGACTCGGGGTGGAGTCGGTAGATCTGCTGTTGCTGGACTGGAATCTACCCGACGAGAGCGGTCTGGATATCCTCACCTGGCTGCGCCGGGATGGGCACACCCGACTGCCGGTGATCTTCCTGACCGCGCGCAACGACGAGTCGGATGTGGTCGCTGGCCTTCGCGCCGGCGCTGACGACTACCTCTCGAAGCCGCCGCGGCAGGGTGAATTGCTGGCGCGCGTGGACGCCATGCTGCGTCGGGTAGGCCTGGGTCAGGACGCGGCCAGTGTGGAAGAGCTGCCGCCCTACGTGATCGACTACACCCGCCGCCGGGTCAGCATGAACGCTCAGGACATCAGCTTGACCGAGCGTGAGTTCGATCTGGCCGCGTTCCTGTTCCGTCGCCGTGGTCGGGTGGTCAGCCGCGAGGCGCTGCTGGAAGGTGTGTGGAACATCCGCAGCGACGTCGCCACCCGTACCGTCGACACCCACATCAGCCGCCTGCGCAAGAAGCTCGAGCTGTCCGGCGAGCACGGCTGGCGCCTGAACGCGGTCTACCAGCACGGCTACCGTCTGGAATCCGGCTGACAGCCGCCCCCGGGAAGCTCTGAAGGCTCGGAGCTTCCCGCGCCTCCCACAGTGTGCGCCGTCGAAAAATGATGGACTCCGCGTGACCGAGCGGAGGCGCATGCGCACCGCTGCCAGGCTCACGTCGTCTGAAACCGCCGGCAGGCTTGCCCTCAGGTCTTGACTGGGGCGCTTCCGCACCTCCGAACTTCGTCGCGACGTCCAGCGCGCGTCCAGCCCTCGTGTGCCCAGATGAAGTGCGCCGGCCGCCTGCTCAGCGATCTTGTTGCGGCCCAGCACGCGAGCAGCGATGCTGCGCTGAAGCATCGGTTCAGGCTATCGCTCCGAGATTGGCAGCGCGCGCGGTATCGTTGAAAGAAGCAGTCCTCGCGGCGAAGGCCTGTCCTTGAGCGCTTCACGAGCCCTCCAAGTGCGCTGCGATAGATTTTCGCTATCGCAGCAATTCACCGAATCGACTTTACCTGATGATAGGCGCTGCCTAACATCTCGACCAGTTCGATCCATCGCCCTCGAAGTTTCTTTCACCCCAGGAGAATCCGCCATGTCCCTCATCAATACTCAGGTCCAGCCCTTCAAGGCGCAGGCGTTTCACAACGGCAAGTTCATTGAAGTTACCGACGCCAGCCTGCAGGGCAAGTGGTCGGTGCTGATCTTCATGCCGGCCGCCTTCACCTTCAATTGCCCGACCGAAGTCGAAGACGCCGCCGACAATTACGCCGAGTTCCAGAAGGCTGGCGCGGAGGTCTACATCGTCACCACCGACACCCATTTCTCGCACAAGGTGTGGCATGAGACCTCGCCTGCGGTCGGCAAGGCCAAGTTCCCGCTGGTCGGTGATCCGACCCATCAGCTGACTCGCGGCTTCGGCGTGCACATCGAAGAGGAAGGTCTGGCCCTGCGCGGCACCTTCATCATCAACCCGGAAGGCGTCATCAAGACCGCCGAAGTGCACAGCAACGAGATCGCGCGTGACGTGTCGGAAACCCTGCGCAAGCTGAAGGCCGCGCAGTACACCGCGAACAACCCCGGCCAGGTCTGCCCGGCCAAGTGGAAGGAAGGCGCCAAGACTCTGGCCCCGTCGCTGGACCTGGTCGGCAAGATCTAAGCAGCACGCAGCTCAAGAGGTCGAAACCCCGCGCCTGCACACGCTGCAGGCTTGGGCTTCAGGCCCGAGGCATCCATCGGTGCCGCATCGCCTGCCCCGGCACTCTGCCGGGGCAGGTGTCTTCGGCGGTATCGCCGCTACCTTCCCACTCGCGCGCTTGCGCCTGCCGCCCTCGTTCAGCGAGGCCGCAATCGCAAGTCCGCCTGTTCCCGAGTCTCCCTTCCCCAGGAGTTCAGTCATGCTCGACGCCGCCCTGAAGACCCAGCTCTCCGCCTACCTGGAGAAGCTGCAGCTGCCGATCGAATTGAACGCCGCGTTGGATGACGGCGAGTCCTCGCAGGAATTGCGTGCCCTTGTCGAAGACATCGCGTCCTTGTCCGACAAGATCATCGTCGGCACGCTTGAAGCCGAGCGCATCCCGTCCTTCGAGATCCGTCGCGTCGGCACCGATGTCGCGGTCGGCTTTGCCGGTTTGCCCATGGGACACGAGTTCACTTCGCTGGTGCTGGCGCTGCTGCAGGTTGGCGGGCATCCCTCGCGCGAGGATTCTGAGGTTATTGAACAGGCGAGTGCGCTGAAGGGCGACTACGTGTTCGAGACCTACTTTTCGCTGTCGTGCCAGAACTGCCCGGATGTCGTTCAGGCCCTGAATCTGCTGGCGGTTCTGAACCCCGGCGTGAAGCACGTGGCGATCGACGGCGCGCTTTTCGAGGCCGAGGTGGAGCGGCGCCAGGTGATGGCGGTGCCCAGCGTGTACCTCAACGGCCAGCCCTGGGCCAGCGGGCGGATGAGCTTGGCCGAAGTGCTGGCCAAGCTCGACACCGGCGCCGAAGCGCGCGCTGCGGAGAAGATTGCCGCGAAGAGGCCCTTCGACCTGCTGGTTGTCGGCGGCGGGCCGGCCGGAGCATCTGCGGCGATCTATGCCGCCCGCAAGGGCATCCGCACGGGACTCGTGGCTGAGCGCTTTGGCGGCCAGGTCATGGACACGCTGGGCATCGAGAACTTCATTTCGATCAACCACACCGAGGGGCCCAAGCTGGTCGCGCAGATGGAGCAGCACGTCAAGGACTACGAGGTCGACGTGATGCCGCTGCAGCGTGCGGCGGAGCTGGTGCCGGCTGGCGCCGACGGCCTGGTCGAAATCAAGCTCGAAAGCGGCGCCTCGCTGATGGCCCGCAGCGTGGTGCTGTCGACGGGCGCGCGCTGGCGGCAGATGGGCGTGCCAGGAGAGGACCAGTACCGCAACCGCGGCGTAGCCTATTGCCCGCACTGCGATGGCCCACTGTTCCGCGGCAAGCGGGTGGCGGTGATCGGCGGCGGCAACTCAGGCGTGGAGGCGGCTATTGATCTTGCCGGCATCGTCGCCCACGTGACCCTGGTCGAGTTCGATACCAAGCTCCGCGCCGACGAGGTTCTACAGCGCAAGCTGCGCAGCCTGCCCAACGTCGACATTCGGGTGAACGCGCAGACCACCGAGGTCCAGGGTGACGGTCAGAAGGTGACCGGCCTCAACTACCGCGACCGCGGCAGCCTGGAGATCCAGAGCATCGAACTGGAAGGCATCTTCGTGCAGATCGGCCTGCTGCCGAACACCGATTGGCTGAAGGGCACGCTCGCGCTATCAGCGCGGGGCGAAGTCGAGATCGACGCGCACGGCAAGACCTCGCTGCCGGGTGTGTACGCGGCCGGCGACTGCACCACCGTGCCTTACAAGCAGATCATCATCGCGATGGGCGCGGGCGCGACCGCCGCGCTGGGTGCTTTCGATCATCTGATGCGCGCGAGCGCGCCCGTCGAGCAGTCGAAAGCGGCCTGATCGGGATCAGCTGTTTGACGCTGGAGGGCTACCTCCGCCCTTTCTTCCAGAAAGCACCAGAAAGGAGTCGCCTCTGACAGGCGGCTCCTTGAAAACTACTGGCGGTTCATGAGCCGGAGTACAGAGCTTTATTGCTTCGGTGCAGTGAACAATCAGCGGACCCTCGACCTCATACGGAACGTCCCAAACGATTCGCAACTCTGCCTCTTGGGAGAATGCTGCAGGCTTGGCGAAGAGTTGGCTGCGATCTAGCCGAGCTTCGATTGACTGAGCGAAGGAGTCTTCAAACTGCTTCGCTGCGACTTCCAGCTCGTGCTCCGCTGCTGACAGAAGCGAGGATGCGCTGGGGAGGAGCGGGGCGGGAACTGACCTTCGGACAGACTTTTCGTCGTGGTAGGTGCAGATGCCAACGCTCCCACCTGTACACCCTGGAATCCATCTGCCGATGACCGAGGCGAACTGGATCACGTCGTCGATTCGAAAGTAGGAGTCGGTTCCGAACTTTTCTGCCAAGGACTGCGACTCCAGCAGGCTGAGGCAAAACATATAGCTCTTGGATCCGAAGCGATGAACTCCAGACAGCGTGTGATTCGAGCTGTCAAAGTGAAAATTGCACTTGCCCTCGGTGCCGTCTCGCCTGCTGGCCTCCTCATGCGCCTTGCATCGGCCCAAAGTGGTGAGAAGCAGGCTGCCGGTGGCGAAGAAATCGTTCACGTAGTGTGCGTTGAGGTACCTGAAGGCCGAAGGTATCTTCAGGCTCCACTTCTGACCTGCAACGATATCGAGAACGGTCATCACTCACCTCCCCTGAGGCGCTACGCGCCAACCACCCTGGACGGCGTCACTTCCGGAAAGCGCGCGCGGATGCTGGTCAGCACGCCGGCCGTATCCAGACCCACCATGGCCAGAAGCTCTTCGCGACCTGCATGCTCGAGGTATTCGTCGGGCAGGCCCAGGTGCAGGACCGGGATCTGGAGGCCGTGTTCGGCCAGCAGTTCAGACACGCCACTGCCGGCGCCGCCCAGCACTGCATTGTCCTCCAGGGTTATGAATGCGTCGTGGCTACGCGCCAGCTCCAACACCAGTTCGCGGTCCAGCGGGCGCACGAAGCGCATGTTGACCACGGTGGCATCGAGTTCGGCAGCCACCGCTTCTGCCGTCGGCAGCAGGGCGCCGAAGCTGAGGATGGCGAGGCGGCGACCTCTACGGCGCAGCTCGGCGCGGCCGATCGGCAGCACGTCGAGGCTCGATTGCACGGCCACGCCCGGGCCTGTGCCTCGCGGGTAGCGCACGGCGGCGGGGCCGCTGTGCTTGAAGCCGGTGCTGAGCATCTGCCGGCACTCGTTCTCGTCGGCCGGCGCCATCACCACCATGTTCGGAATGCAGCGCAGGTAGGACAGGTCAAACGTGCCCGCGTGAGTGGCGCCGTCAGGGCCGACCACGCCGGCACGATCGATCGCGAACAGCACATCGAGATCCTGCAGGGCAACGTCGTGGATCAGCTGGTCGTAGGCGCGCTGCAGGAAGGTCGAGTAGATCGCCACCACCGGCTTGGCACCTTCGCAGGCCATGCCCGCGGCGAGCGTCACCGCGTGCTGCTCGGCGATCGCCACGTCGAAGTAGCGCTGCGGGTATTCCTTGCTGAAGCGCACCAGCCCCGAGCCCTCGCGCATGGCCGGGGTAATGCCCATCAGTGTCGCATCGGCGGCCGCCATGTCGCATAGCCAGTCCGAGAACACATCGGTATAGGTCGGCTTCTTGGCGCCGCCCTTGGCGACCAGACCCTTGTCGGGATCGAAGGGGCCGACCGCGTGGTAGCCGATCTGATCGCCTTCGGCGAGCTCGTAGCCTTTGCCCTTGGTGGTGATGACGTGCAGCAGCTGTGGGCCGTCAAGACTCTTCAGGGTGTTGAGGGCAGCGACCAGCTGGGGAAGATCGTGGCCGTCGATCGGGCCGGTGTAGTGAAACCCCATTTCCTCGAACAGGGTGGAGGGCACGAACATGCCTTTCCAGTGTTCTTCCCAGCGCCGCACGAAGCGGGCCGCGGCATTGCTGCGCTTGGAGCCCAGCAGTTTCTTGCCGCCTTCGCGCATCGCGTTGAGCGTGCGGCTGGCGGTCATGCGGCCAAACATCTTGGTCATGCCGCCGACATTCTCGGAAATCGACATCCGGTTGTCGTTGAGGATCACCAGCAGATTCGGCGGAGGTTCCATGCCGCCGGCGTGGTTCAGCGCCTCGTAGGCCATGCCGGCGGTCATCGCGCCGTCGCCGATCACCGCCACCACCTTGCGTGGGTCGCCCTTGGCCTGACATGCGATCGCCATGCCCAGCGCAGCCGAAATCGAGGTCGAGCTGTGGCCGACACCGAAGGTGTCGTAGGCGCTTTCCTCGCGCTTCGGAAACGGCGCCACGCCTTCCTTCTGTTTGACCGTGTGGATCACGTCGCGGCGGCCGGTCAGGATCTTGTGCGGATAGCACTGATGGCCGACGTCCCATACCAACCGGTCGTCAGGGGTGTTGAACGCCCAGTGCAGGGCCACGGTCAGCTCGACCACGCCCAGGCCGGCGCCGAAATGGCCACCGCTTCTGCCGACGGATTCGATCAGGTAGGCGCGAAGTTCGGCGGCGGCCTGCGGCAGCTGGTCTTCGGAAAGCTCACGCAACTGGGCCGGCGCATCGATATGCGCCAGCAGGGGATAACGATTGGGGTCGATCATCCGCGAATTGTCCGGCCTCGCGGGGGGGAGGGCAACAGTGCAGCGCGCCTTGAGGCGCGCGGGATTGGGGATTCGGGATTCGGGATTCGCAAAAGCGACCGATCGGTTCGCCGCGATTCAGCCTCAGGCCACGCGTTGCCGGAGGGCCCGCTGATCGAAGCCTCACCGGGAGGTTGCGGCGCGAGATCCAGCACATGCGAACGCCGAACCCCTAACCCGGCCGCTCAGCCCCTCAAGCCGCGCAACCGATCCAACAGCCCCGTGCGCACGGTTTCCACCGCCGCGGTCGGCTGGGCCTGGTCGGGTTCGGCGAAGCCGGTCGCCAGGTAGGCGTTGAGCAGGTCGCAGACCTCCTCGCGGGTCGCGCCCGAGGCAGCCGCGATTTCGTCCACGGTAGCTGGAGCCTTCATCATCACTGTGGCGATTCGGAAGTGCTTGGGGAACTCACGCTCGATCTGCGGCCATTTGCCGAGCTTGAAGCGGGTGCCGGGGTCGAAGCCGATCAACTGGCCCTCACCGGCGTACAGAGCGGCCAGCCATAGCAGTCGCTGGATCGGCTGGCGGCCGCCGAGCTCGGTTTCAAGCTCGCCCATTCGCGCGGCTGGCACCGCCTTGAGCTCGCTGTCGCGCAGTGCAGAGCCGAGGTATTCGGTGTAGGGCTTCAGCGCAGCGCCGCCCAGGTAGGTGCGGGACGCAGGATCGATCACCAGCACGGGGGCTGTGCCGCGCTGAATCTGCACGGGCTGTTGCAGAACGCCCGGCTGAAGGTGTTCGAACAGGCTGCGCGCGCGCGCGGGCTCCGGCGTTGGCATCGCGGTCGGGGCCGGCGCCGCCGGCTGAACCATCGCGACATTGGCGACGGGTGGCTTCGCAGGCGCGGCAACTGCAG
This sequence comes from uncultured Aquimonas sp., assembly GCA_964586455.1. GTDB lineage: Bacteria > Pseudomonadota > Gammaproteobacteria > Xanthomonadales > Xanthomonadaceae > Aquimonas. The sequence goes on along the minus strand of CAZPHV010000020.1, from coordinate 36,986 downwards.
CTGCCGGTGCGGGCGCGACCGGCCGTGCCTGCACAGCGGGCGGCGGCGGGTTTGGGGAACTTCTGGGCGGCACGGGCTCGCGGCGGGCAGGTGCCGCGCGGTCCGGGCGCGCGGATGCGCCCGCGAGCTGCGACATCAGCGCAATCAGGGCGTCCTCGCTGACCGGGCTGTCAAGCTTGTGGTCGGCATCGGCGCGGCTGCCCGCGGTGAGCGCGATCAACAGCTTGCCCGAGGCCTGCGCCTGCATCAGCCCCATCTGGCCGTAGATTGAATCGGCGTCGATGATCAGAGCCTGTGCATCGGCTTCCGCGCAGAGCTCGAAGCCCCCGCCGGAACGCGCGGCGGCGGCCTTGAACAGCTGGGTGAAACTTGCCTCATCTGCCCGACTGAAGCCGGACAAGGCGATCTTGCGAAACTGGGCCATGACTCCCCCCTGGCGTGCGGACCGGCGCGTCCGCACGGGATCGGTGCAGCGTTTGGCCGTCGGATGCGGCCTCGCGTGAAGCGCGGCAGTGTTGACGAATCGGACGCAAGCGTCAATTCGGTCGCATGCCCGGACCCCGCTTTGGCAGGTGCCCGCGCAGGAATTCCATCTGGTCGGCCAAGATGTTGCGATTGGAAAGGATCAGGTGCTCAACCCAGCTGGGGCGATAGGGCACGGCCAGCAGGGGCATGCGCGCTTCCTGCGGAGTGCGGCTGCCCTTGCGCAGATTGCAGCACAGGCAGGCGCTGACGACATTGGTCCAGACATCGCGACCGCCGCGCGAGGTGGGCACGACGTGATCCCGGGTCAGTTCGTGGCGGCCGAACTGGTCGCCGCAATACAGACACAGGTGGCGATCGCGCGCAAACAGCGCGGCATTGTTCAGGGTCGGCGCGGGATCGATCGCGGCAGGGCGCGCGTGTCCGCGCGCGGCGACGATCGGATGCAGGGTGACGCTGCTCTGTCGGCCCAGCGCCCGGTTGTGGCCGCCGCGCACGACGGCGCAGGGCTGTCCCAAGGTCCAGACCACCGCTTCGCGCACGTAGAGGCATACCGCATCCTGCCAGCTCATCCAGTCGAGGATGCGCCCCTGCGCGTCCAGAGAGAGCACGCGAGTGCGTTCGAGTTCGGGGGCCAGTGCTACCGCAGACTGCATGCTCGTTGCTCCTTTCCGATCCTCCGGGGACGATGGCGCCTCGCGGATGCGAGGCGTCATAGTCGGGAGATCGAAGCCTGCAACGCGTGTGGCGCGCGAGGGAATCGAGCACTCAGCCGGCCATGCGCGTTAGGGCTGCACGCGCGAGCTGCCCGAGCATAGCCGGTTTGCGGGAAGGATGGGTGACCGTGGCGCGTAAGCGTCCAGTGCTACCAAAACTGTTCGCGCGCCTCGGCGCGCGGGCCCAGTGACCGCTTGCGAAACGATGTCCCTTGCGAAGGGCATGAGTAGAGCTGAAGCAGCTGCGGCCCCCAGGCCACTGGGGAAGGTCTGAAGAACCCCATCCTGGCGCTCTTCAGACGTCGTGAGTCCGGCGCAGGTCCGGACTCACTCGCGCAGAATCGAGCCCATGCGTGCTTGACTCGCGAGTGCGTCGTCCATGGCGTGCAGGAAGCTCCGATAAATCAGAGCTTCCCTAGAGCGGCTTGGCCATTCTCAGCAGCTCGACGCCGAAACCCACGCCTTCATACAGTTCTCGTGCGCGCGAGTTGCCGGGAAACACTGCAAGCGTGAGTCGTTCGCAGCGGTGTTCGCGGGCGAACGTTTCCGCGTAGCCGATCAGCGCGCGACCAATGCCCTGGCCGTCAGCACCCTTGCTCACCGCAACATCAGAGATGTGGCAGTTGAGGTGCCCGGTAAAGAAATCGGTCACCGTCTGCAGGTGCAGGAAGCCCAGTCGCTTGCCGTCTTCGGCGTTCTCTGCGATGAACAGGAAAGACCCGGGCGGCTGGTGCTCCAGGTGTTTCAGCAGGTCACGGCGAATGCCCTCCGAAACCACGTTCTTCCTGCGCCACTTCGGAAGCTCGAAATCCACCAGGCGTTCGACCAGCCCGAGAATGAAGTCGTCGTCGTCGGCTTCGGCGGAACGGATCAGCAGCTCGGTGTCACCGGCCTGGATGTGCATTGGTTCGCGAGCAAATGGGAAGTGGGGGAGCGCATGTTTTACCCCGTCCGCGCGGGCGGGGGAAGGGCGGGCCCAAATGCGGCCCGCCCGGACAGGTTCAGGCTAGCGCGAACAGGCTCTCGTCCAGCGCCATCAGGCTGTCGCTACCGGCGCGGATCGTCGCGGCATGGCTGAGCGTTCGCGGCAGCAGCCGCTTGAAATAGAAGCGCGCGGTTTCACGCTTGGCGGTGCGGAAGTCTTGGGCATGATCGCCTGCATCGGCGGCGGCCACCGCACGCGCCGACCAGTACGCGAGGGTGACGTAGCCGGAGTAGAACAGATAGTCGACGGCGGCCGCGCCCAGCTCTTCGGGGTTCTTCTGCACGCGCTGCACGATCTCCAAGGTCAGCTGCTGCCAGTCTTGCGCGGCCTGCGCCAGCGGCGCGATGAACTCGGCCAGCTCCGGCTTTGCGGCGTTGGCACTGCAGAACTCTACGATCATGCCTAGGAACAATTTGAAGCCCGCGCCCTGCTGCTGGATCACCTTGCGGCCGAGCAGATCCAAGGCCTGGATCTGGGTGGTGCCTTCGTAGATCGTGGTGATGCGCGCATCGCGGGCCAGCTGCTCCATGCCCCACTCGCGCACGTAACCGTGGCCGCCGAAGCACTGCAGGGCGTGGTAGGTGCACTCGACCGAGGCCTCGGTCAGCACGCCCTTGACGATCGGCGTCAGAAAGCTGAGCAGGGCATCAGCTTCGACACGGGCTTCCGGGGTCTGAGCTTTGTCGACCAGATCAACCAGGCTGGCGGCATGCAGGGCCAGCGCACGGCCGCTCTCGGCGAAGGCCTTGCAGGTCAGCAGCATGCGGCGGATGTCCGGGTGCACGATCAGCGGATCGGCCGGCTTGTCGGGGCGCTTCGGGCCGGACAAGGAGCGCATCTGCAGGCGATCAAGCGAGTAGGCCAGCGCGTTCTGGTAAGCGCGGTCGATCAGGCCCAGGCCCTGGATGCCGACCGCCAGCCGCGCCGAGTTCATCATCGTGAACATCGCGTTCAAGCCCTTGTTGGGCTGGCCGATCAGCCAGCCTTGGGCGCCGTCGAAGTTCATCACGCAGGTGGCCGAGCCGTGGATGCCCATCTTGTGCTCGATCGAGCCGCAGCGCAGCGCATTGCGCTCGCCGACCGCGCCGTCTTTCGCCACCTTGAACTTGGGCACGATGAACAGGGAAATGCCCTTGGTGCCCGCCGGCGCATCCGGCAGGCGCGCCAGCACCAGATGCACGATGTTGTCGGTGAAATCGTGCTCGCCGCCGGTGATGAAGATCTTGGTGCCGGTCACCGCAAAGCTGCCATCGGCCTGCGGTTCGGCGCGGGTCTTCAGCAGGGCGAGGTCGGAGCCGCAGTGCGGTTCGGTCAGGCACATGGTGCCGGTCCAGCGGCCCTCGACGATGGGCTTCAGGAAGATCTCCTGCTGCCAGGCCTCGCCGTGGTGCTTGAGCGCATCGGTGGCGCCGTGCGAGAGCAGCGGGTAATTGCCCCAGCTCAGGTTGGCGGCGTCCAGCATTTCCTTGAAGGCCGCACCGACCACCTCGGGCAGGCCCTGGCCACCGAAGGCTTCCGGCGCCGTCAGCCCGCTCCAGCCGCCCTCGACGAACTGCGCGTACGCCTCGCGAAAGCCTTTGGGCGTGCGCACCGCGCCGCTGTCCTTGTCGTGTGTACAGCCTTCGGCATCGCCGCTGATATTGAGCGGTGCCAGGACCTGTTCGGTGAAGCGCGCAGCTTCATCCAGCACGGCGTCGACCAGTTCGCGGTTGAACGCCTCGCCGCCCGGCAGTTTGGCGGCATGGGCTTCGAAACTCACCAGGTCGTGCAGGGCGAATCGCAGGTCGCGAAGGGGGGCGCGGTAGCTGTTCATGATCGGATCTCGTGGGGGCGATGGAAGCTCAGCGCAGCACGCCGTCGAGCCCCGGCATCGGGGTCAGCGCGCTGTCGAATTCGAAGGAGTCCTGGCGATTGCCCGGCTCGCTGGTGCTCAGCGTGCCGACCAACCGGTAGCCCACGCCGCGGCGCGATTCGAGTGCGTTACGCACGGCATCCGCGGCCGCCGCGCTGGGCTGCAGCTCGATACGCACGACTTCCGCGCTGTTCGGCGGCACGCTGTCGGCGATGAGGTGGTCAAGGGTCGCAGCGGCGTGGCCCGTCACGCTGAACTCGGCGCGGACGCGCTCGAAGCGCATCGCCACGGTGCTGAAGTTCTGCACTCGCAGGTCCAGCTCCCAGCGTCCATCCGCAAGCACGCGCAGCTCCTGCACACTGGCATTGGGCGGAAAGATCCGCTTCTTGGGGCCGCTTGCGCAGGCGCCGAGAACGCCGATGAGCACGACCAGCAAAAGCAGCTGCAAGGCCTTCGGCACGCCTTGCTCGCGCAGTGTTTTTTGTGGGGTGGGGCTCATGACCATGCTCCGGCGTACGGTGAGGAGGATAGCAGCCTCGCGCGTCGCGGCCGGGTCAAGCCGGTCGGGCGGCGGCCACCGGGAACTACAGGCGCGACAGCTGCCAGTCGTCGCCGTCGATGCGCAGCACGCTGCCCTGTTCGTACCAGTCGCCCAGCACGTAGCGGCGGGCCCCTGAAGACAGCATGTGCACGCCGGGGCGATGGGTGTGGCCGTGGATCATGCGGTCAACGCCGTACAGCCGCAGCATTGCTTCGACGGCTTCGGGCTGGGCATCCGTGATGTCCGACTGCAGCGATTGCTGGTAGCGCTGGCTTTCGCCGCGCGCCTGAGCGGCGAAGGCTTCACGCTCGCTGCGCGGTCGCGCCAGAAAGGCCGCCTTCCACTCAGGGCTGCGGCTCTGCGCGCGGAAGCGCTGGTAGGCGAGGTCAGCCGTGCACAGCAGATCACCGTGCAGCAGCAGGGTGGGCTGGCCCTCGATCGCGAGGACGCACGGGTCCGGCAGCAGCTGCAGGCTGCAGCTGCGCGCGAAGGCGGCGTCCAACAGGAAATCACGGTTGCCGCGGATGAAGCCCAGCTGTGTTCCCGCCCGAGCACAGGCAGCCAGCGCCCGCGCGACCGCGATTCCGAGGTCGCCGGGAGCGTCGTCACCGATCCAGGCCTCGAACAGGTCGCCGAGGATATACAGCGACCGCGCCTGCTGCGCTTCATCGCGCAAAAAGCGAAGGAAAAGCTCGGTGATTTGCGGCCGCGCACTGTCGAGGTGCAGGTCGGAGATGAACAGTTGGCTCACGTGGTCTGTCGCTTCCAGGGACGAATATTGCCGGGCCGAACGCCAGGTCCGGCCCGGCGGACGGCATCAGCCAGCGGGGGTCTCTGCCAGCAGCTCCGCGCTTTCGATCACGACTGGCTCCATCGGCACATCGCGCGGCAGCGGCCCCTGGCCACCGGTCGGGATCGCGATGATCTTGTCGATCACCTCCATACCCTCCACCACCTTGCCGAACACTGCATAGCCCCACAGGCCGTCTTGTTCGGACACAAAGTCGAGGCGCTGATTGTCGACCACGTTGACGAAGAACTGGGCGGTGGCCGAGTGCGGATCGTTGGTGCGGGCCATGGCCACCGTGCCGCGCAAGTTGGACAGGCCGTTGTTTGCCTCATTGGGAATCGCCGCACGAGTTGGCTTCAGCTGCAGGTCGGCAGTGAAACCACCACCCTGGGCCATGAAGCCCGGGATCACGCGGTGGAAGACGGTGCCGGAGTAAAAGCCGTCGCGCACGTACTGAAGGAAGTTCTCGGCCGACTTCGGCGCCTTGGCGGAGTCGAGTTCGATCACGATGCGGCCGAGGTTGGTGGTCAGCGCCACCTTGGGCGCAGGTGCCGCAGCGGCTTCGGCGGGGGCGGCGGCCGGGGTGGTTTCCTGCGCCGTAACGACAATGGGCAGGAAGGCGAGAGTCAGGGCGAGGCTGCGAAGCATGGCGGCTCCTGGTGGATGGGCGGACGAGGGTGGAGGGAGCGCGCGGCTGCGGGGCCGGCGCGACGCGTGGAGCCGGCATTGTAGGCATCGCCGTCGCTCGCGCGCAGGAGACTGCGATCACGCGAGCTGCGTGGGGTTCCCGCAGCCGCTGCTACAATCCGCGCCCGCTTTCCAACGGCCCGCCCGCTATGCGCTGTCGCACTCGTTTCGCCCCCAGCCCGACCGGCTATCTGCATATCGGTGGCGCCCGTACCGCCCTGTACTGCTGGCTGGCGGCCCGCGGCGACGGCGGCGAGTTCGTGCTCCGCATCGAGGACACCGACCGCGAGCGCAGCACCCAGGCTGCGGTGGAGGCCATCCTCGACGGCATGCGTTGGCTGGGGCTCGCGGCGGACGAAGGCCCGATCTATCAGACCCAGCGGCTGGAGCGCTATCGGCAGGTGGCCTCCGAGCTGGTACAGAGCGGCAAGGCCTATTACGCCTACGAAACCCGCGAAGAGATCGACGCGATGCGCGCCATCGCGATGGAGAAAGGTGAGAAGCCGCGCTATGACGGCCGCTCGCGCGAGCTTGGGCTTGAGCGTCGAGATGACCCCAATCGGGTGATTCGCCTGAAGAATCCGCTGGCGGGCTCGGTGGTGTTCGAGGACAGCGTGAAGGGCCGAATCGAGTGGTCGAACAGCGAGCTCGATGACCTGGTGCTGATCCGCTCGGACGACTACCCGACCTACAACTTCGCGGTGGTGATCGATGATCTCGACATGCGCATCACCGACGTGATTCGCGGCGATGACCACGTCAACAACACGCCACGCCAGATCAACCTGTACGAGGCGCTGGGCGCCGCGGTGCCGCGCTTCGCGCATCTGCCGATGATCCTCGGCGCGGATGGCGCGAAGCTCAGCAAGCGCCACGGCGCGATCAGCGTGATGCAGTACCGCGATGACGGCTACCTGCCGCATGCGCTGCTGAACTACATCGTTCGGCTCGGCTGGAGCCATGGCGATCAGGAAATCTTCTCGATCGAGGAGATGATCCGCCTGTTCCGCATCGACGACGTCAACCGCGCAGCCTCACGCTTCGATTTCGACAAGCTGGCGTGGCTCAATCAGCACTATCTGAAAACCGACGACCCGGCCGAGGTGGCCAAGCACCTGCACTGGCATCTGGAGCAGGCGGGCTATGAGCTCGCGTCCGGCCCGAACCCCGCCGATGTGGTGGTGGCGCTGCGCGACCGCGTGAAGACGCTGAAGGAAATGGCCGATCGCGCGGCCCTGTGGTATCGCCCGATTCAGGCTTGGGACGAAGCGGCCGTCGAGAAACACCTCAAGCCAGCGGTTGCTGTGCTGCGCGAGGCGCATACGCGCTTCGCGGCGCTGGCCGAGTGGAGCCCCGGCGCTGTGCACGGCGCACTTGAAGCCGTTGCTGGGGCGCTTGAGCTGGGCATGGGCAAGGTGGCGCAACCGATGCGCGTCGCCATCACGGGCAGCACGGTGTCGCCCTCGATCGAACACACCGTCTACCTGGCCGGCCGCGCCGGCGCCCTGAAGCGCATCGATGAAGCCCTCGCCAAGCTCGTTTGAGGTCGGCCCATGCCGTTCCGGTTTTTCATCGCCTGCGGAACGTGCGAGCTCGATTGACCCAGCGACGAAATGGATCGGGCGAAAGTGAGCGGGTTCCGTCGCTACTCTCACACGGCCTGAAGAGCTCCGTGATGGGCTTGCGGATTTGCCCCGGCGGCCGCAGGGAAGTCCGAGGGCCGATGCTATGATTCGGCCCATGTCGCACGAGCACGAGAGCGGCCGTCAGGCCTGCAGTCACCCCGAGAGCCATGTCCACGACGCCGCCGCCTACATGGCTGAGGTCGCTTCCGTGTGTCGTGAGCGCGGCCTGCGCCTGACGGTTCTGCGCGAACAGGTATTGCGTCTGATCGCTGCCGCAGATCGACCCGTCAAGGCCTATGCGTTGCTCGACCAGATGCGCGACGAGCGCGGACCGGTGGCTCCACCCACGGTTTATCGTGCGCTCGACTTCCTGCTTGAGCACGGCTTCATCCACAAGCTGGAATCGATCAACGCCTTTGTCGGCTGCCACCACCCGCGCCAGCAGCACTCGGTGCCTTTCCTGATCTGCAAGGGCTGCCTCGCCACCGTCGAGTTGGAAGACGAGGCGGTGACCCGGCTGCTGCTGGAGCAGGCACGCGCGCTGGGGTTCGAGCCGCATGCCCAGACCCTCGAAGTGCATGGCCTCTGCGCCGACTGCGTGGCGGCGGATGCACAGCGCTGAAGCGCGGCAGGGCGTTGCAGAGAAGGTTCGTCCTTGCGGCGATCGTCTTGCCTCTCGTGGGACGCAACTGGCGCTGTGGGCACTGTTCGCCTGCAGCAGCGGTTGGGCGGCAGCGAGCGAAAACCTAAAGACATCTCCCGAGTTGGGCCCCTGGCCGGATCCGATCGCGATCGATTCGCATGAAGGCGGCGAAACGCTTCCGCTGCCGGCGATTGAGCGCGATGCACGTGCTCGCCACGAGGCTTTGCCTGAGCTGGAACCTGTAGACCCGACTGCCGGCGCGGAAACGGGTGTAGTCGCCGATACCGCTGAAGCGGGCGTCGGCCAGGACGTGTCCCCGACGATCGACTCAGACGGCACCGGCGAGAGCGGGCGCGAGGCCGATGAGCCCGTTCTCGCCGACGCGCTTGTCGATCCCGTTGAACAGGTTTTTGAGGAGTCTGCAGCCTCGGGAAAAGCCAGCGACCCTGGCGCTGCGAACGCCGGCATGAGCAGCGAGGTGTCGGCCGCCACCCGGGACACGGCGGACGAGGACCTGGCCGAGACCCTGCAGCGACTGGCCTACGACTGGCCGGGTCAGGCCGACGCCGGCCCCCCGGAAATCGAGCCCGCAGGCGACGCGGACAGTCGAGATTTCGTGGGCCCCCGCCTGATCAGCACGTTCAGACTGCTCGGCACCGAGGTCGAGCCAGGTACCCGCACGCGCCTCTACTGGAACGCCAGCCAGACCTATGCGGGCGGCGACATGCGCACCCCTGTCGACGTCGTGCACGGGGACCGGAAAGGCCCGGTACTGTGCCTGACCGCAGCCGTACATGGCGACGAGCTCAACGGCGTCGAGGTGGTGCGGCGGATGATGAACCAGCTCTCAGCGAGCCCCCTGGCCGGCACCGTGGTCGGTGTGCCCGTGGTCAATCTGTTCGGCTTCAGCCGCAATTCGCGCTATTTGCCGGATCGCCGCGACCTCAACCGGTTTTTTCCCGGCAGCCCAAGCGGCAGCATCGCGTCGCGGATCGCGCACAGCTTCTTCGACCAGGTCGCGCGCCACTGCGATGCGCTGGTCGATATGCACACCGGCAGCTTCGACCGAATCAACCTGCCGCAGGTGCGAGCCGATCTGCGCATCCCCCACGTGCTGGAGTTCACCCGCGGCTTCGGCGCTACTCCGGTCCTGCACAGCGGCGGCTCGCGCGGAATGCTGCGAGTGGCCGCCACCCAGGCCGGAATTCCTGCAGTGACTTTCGAGGTGGGTGGCCCTGGCGAGCTGGAGCCGCGCGAAATCGAAGCCGGTGTGCAGGCGTTGCTGACCCTGGTCCACAAGCTCGGCATGGTGCGCGATAGCCCCGAATGGCTGGAGCCTCAGGCGATCTTCTACGAGTCGCGCTGGGTCCGCGCCAACCAGGGCGGCATGCTGATCAGCGATGTGGCCTTGGGCGAGCGGGTGCAGCGCGGCCAGCGCATCGGCGTGATCGTGGACCCGCTGGAGAACGCCGAGACCGACATCGTTGCCAGTGTGTCAGGGCGGGTGATCGGCATGGCATTGAATCAGGTGGTCCTGCCCGGCTACGCGATCTTCCACCTCGGAGAGGAAACCAGTGAGACCGGCGCCGTCACCCAGGCCGCGACCGGTCAGGCCGTGCTGCCCTACGAGGAAGATGCCGGGCGTCCACCGCTGAACGGAGAGCCCGCGGGTGACCCCCTGGAAGACCCAGCGGAAGTCGAGCCGCTCGAGGATTTTGAATAGCGCTGATCAGGAAGCGATCCGCGCGGCTCGGGAACGCTGTCTCGTCGCGCTCGATCAGGCGTCTCCGCGGGGCTCCTCGCCCGGCCGCACGAACAGGTAGCCGCGGGCGCGAATCGTCTTGATCAACCTCGGTTGCGCGGGGTCGTCGCCGATTCGCGCGCGCAGCTGCGAGACCAGCAAGTCGATGCCGCGGTTCTGGCCGTCGTAGTCGATGCCGCGCAGCCCACTGAACAGTTCCTGCCGCGACATCACCACGCCGGCGTTCTGCAGAAACAGGCGCAGCAGCCCGAACTGGGCCTCGGTCAGATCCACCACCTCGCCGTGGACCCGTATTTCGTGAGCGCCTTCGTCGAGGGTGATGCCGGCGAGGCTCAGCACTGCAGGCGGCTGCACGCGTGCGGGCGCGGGCGTCTGTACGGCTTGCAGCGGCGCTGGCGTGGGATCCCGGCGGAGCAGAGCACGCACTCGTGCCAGCAGCACCCGCGGCTCGACGGGCTTGCGCACATAGTCGTCAGCCCCAAGCTCCAGGCCCAGCACCTGGTCGATGCTGTCTTCGCGCGCGGTCAGCATCAGGATCCGGCCATGAAACAGCGGGCGAACCTGTCGGCACACACCGAAACCGTCCTCGCCGGGCAGCATCAGATCGAGGATCACCAGCGCATAGTTCTCGGCAAGTATGCGTGGCACGGCGGCCCGGCCGTTCGGCTCCAGATCGACCTGGTAGCCCTGCGCGCCCAGGTATTCCTGCAGCAGGCTGCCAAGTTCCGGGTCGTCCTCCACCACCAGCACGCGTGGTGGAGAGGTGTCAGCGGGGTCTGAGTTCAGCGGTTCCATTCGATTCCGACGTCGATACTGGTGCGGTCAAGGGAGGTGTCGATGCCGCCAATGGCGGACAGCTGTCGGCGCAGCCGCAGCTGCAGGCTCCAGCGGGCATCGAGGTGATAGCGATAGCGGGCTTCGAGGCTTCGATAGATGAGCCGGTCAACGCCGACAGTGATCGGCTTGATCGGATCACCGTCGGCGTCCAATCCGTCCGGCGGCAGAACGATCGGTGGCTGGCCGCCACCGCCGCGGTAGCGATAGCGACTGTCGTCCAGCGACAGCGACCACTCATGGCTGTCACTGCTGCGTCCGGCGTGCAGGCTGACGCGCTCCAGGTCGCGCGACTGCACCGGGTTGCGGGCCTTTTCCTCGCGGTATTCCAGATCGGCGGCCATCCACCACTGCACTTCGCGACCGAAGAGCAACTGTCCGCGCAGGCTGCCTGCCCAGTGTTCGGCATCCAGACCGGCAAATCGATTGCTGTCGTAGCGGCGCAAGGCGCGCTCCAGACCGACGCGCAGCGACAGCGGATCGTGGCTGAAGCCGGCCGCGAGCTCCAGGCTGCCATCGCTCAGCAGCGGACTGCCGTTTCGGTTCAGATGGCGCAGGCCCGGTGCCACGGAGACTCCAAACAGGCCGCTCGGACGCCATTCCACGCCTCCGCGCAGGCGCAGGTCGGCCAGATCGAATTCGCCGCGCGTCCCATAGCGACGCAGGTTGAGGTCTGCATCAAGGCGGTTGTTGAAGGGGCCAACGCCGACGCTGCGCAGGCGCAGGCGGCCGCCGGCTTCCGCGTATTCGTCAGGGCTGCCGCCGATGGTGCCGATCGCCGTGCTGGTGCCTTCGCGGCGTGCATCGAAGTCGGCAAAGCTGGCGACGTTGTCGTCGTAGCCCAGGGCCATGCGCAGGCCAAAGCGAGTGGTGGCCCGTGAGGTCAGCCGAAAGCGAGCTTCGTCGCGCAGGGCGTGAAGGTTCGCGCGCACATTGCGCGGCAGATCCTGCGCGAGCAGGCCGTCGATCTCGTCGATGGACTCCTGCATGCGGTGCAATCGGTACAGGCTGAGTGCGCGCTCGGCGCGCGCGCGCAGTCGCTCCGGATGGGCAGTAACCAAGGCGTCCAGCCACCGCAAGGCTGCGCTCTCGCCCTCTTCGTCGCGAGCGAGCAGCGCGGCCTCCAAGCACGGGTCAGGCTGCGGACACTCCGGCGCTGAAGCCAGCAGTCTCGCGGCGGGCAGCACAAGGGCGCCGGCAAGCAGCAGGCGCGCGATTGCGTAAGGGCGACGCGTTGCCCGATCAGGTGCCGTCATCGGGCTTGGGCGGTGGCGGCAAGCTGACGCGGCCGCTGTCCCAGGCGTTCAGATCGATGTCACCGCGACCGGCAGTGCCGGACGTGGAGTCGCCGCGTGCGGCAGCGTCGATCGGTTCGGGGTTGGGAGCGCGATCGCGTTGGCCCAGGGCCAGCAGCGGATCACGCCCGGCGCGACGAGGCGCGCGGTTCCAGATTCCCCAGTCCTCGGCAGCGGGCTTCGCAGCCGCCACGATTACCACGTCGGCCTTGTCGGCACTGCGGTCGCGTGAGCTGCGTGAGGGCTCTGCAGCCTGGGCCTGAGCCTGGGCGGAGCAGATAAGAACAGCCAGCATCGCGAGCGAACGGGTCTTCATAGCGCGCGAGTGTAGCGGTTCATGAACGTGTAGGCGAGAGGGCAGGGCTGTTGGCCGCCCACGGGAGCTCCAGCTCGAAACGGGCGCCGCCCAGCGCCGCTGCGCCGCAGGCAATGCGGCCGCCGTGGCGCTCAACAATACGGCGCACGATCGCGAGGCCGAGCCCATAACCTCCGGACGCCTTGCTGCGCGTCTCGTCGAGCCGCGAAAACGGCTCGAAGATGCGTTCGCGCTGGGCCTCGGGAACCCCGGGGCCATCGTCCTCGACGGCGATCCGCACGCCGCCCGCGGCCTCACGCAGCTGAACTTCGACCCGAGAGTGCGCGTGCCTCAGAGCGTTGCCCAAAAGGTTCTGCACCGCCCTTCGGAGCAGCGCGCGGTCCGCGGACAGCGGTCGTCCCGAGGGCTGCAGGTCCAGGCCGAGAACGATGTCCCTGGCCAACACGCGCTGGTCCTGCAGGACATCACGCAGCTCCTGCGCGATGTCAAAGGCCTGGGTCGCCAGCGCGATACCCCCTTCGTCGAGGCGCGAGTAGGTAATGGACGCGTCGATCAGGCTCTCCAGCTCGTCGAGATCGCGGCGGATACCCGCCACCCGTTCCTGCTGCGCGTCATCAATGCGAAGCAGCTCAAGACGCAGGCGCATCCGCGCCACGGGGGTGCGCAGATCATGCGAGATGCCTTGCACCAATTCCTGCTGGGCGTGCAGAAGGCTGCGGATGCGGGCGGCCATGCGCCGGGTGGAGTGCGCTAGCCGCCCGATCGCATCCGGTGAGGCCGGGCCGAGCTCGCCGAGCTCGAAATCCGCGGCGCCGAAGCGCGAAAGCGCCCGATCGATGCGCTGCAGACGCCGTTCCAGAGTGCGGATGGCCCACAGGGCCACACCCGAGAAGGCAAAGGCGGCTGTCGCAATGACCGAAAGCACCGCCGGCAGGGGCAGCGGCCCCAGGCTGGGCACCGGGCCAACCTCGAGCACGTCGCCGCGCTGGCCGTAGGGTGCGAAGAAGCGAGTGCTGGGTCGCCCTCCATCGCGCCAATCAATCTGCATTACTACTTCGCCAGCGCTTATGCGCTCGCGTTGCCGCGCATCCATCTCAACTTCGTCGAGGCCGAGATGCCGCACCGGATAGGGCAGATTGTCGGCGATTCGCTGCAAGGCGTCGCGCTGCGACTCCGGGGGCAGCCGTCCGAGCTCGTTGAGAAGGAGAAACGTCGTCGCCCGCCATTGTTGCTCGGTCCAGTTCTGGAACAGCAGCACCAGTTGCTCGTTGGTGCTGCCGGGCAGGGCCAGGCGCGCACGAAACTGTTGCTCGCCCATGCGCTCCACAATCAGGGTGCGCGGAGGCTGGGGCGTCGTCTCGACCTTCAATTCGGCCGTCAGCAAGCGCGCGGCGATATCGAGCCAGCGCTGGCGCTCTTCGCCAGCATGACGAGCCACACCCTCGGCCATCAGCTGCATCGGGGCCGACAGCACCGCTTCACGGTAGTTTGCCGCACGCACCGATTCGATCAGGCTGAGCCCCGCGAGCACGCCGCCGGCGATGACCAGCATCGCCAGAATCAATCCGAGATAGAGGCGGACGAACAGGCTGGACACGAGGAGGGTAGGGGATCCTAGTAGGCGAGTCGCATTCACGTGCACGCTATCACGGGCCGAAACTATCGGAGCTGCAGCCTACAAAGCGCATACAAAGCCTGGACAGAGTGCGTTGCGCGAGTGGCGGCGGCTACGCAAGCCCCACATTCAGGGGACTGAAAAGATGCCGCTTGCGTGCTCTCCTTCACGGCAATGGCGCTGCAGTGCGGCGCGGTCCGGAAGTCGAACGCCCATGCGCTTTCCCGTGCAAACCCTGGTGCCCCTGGTCGTGCTGCTGATGACCGCCGCCGCGGTCGCGAGCGGACTCCAGCCAAGCCCGGTTGAAGCACGAGCGCCTGCTCCTTCCACCGGCGAATTGAGCGCACGCGGCCTGTGGGCAGACGCCCGCGGCAATACAGTCCTGGTCAGCGAGCGCCTGGCCTTCGACGATAGCGAGCTACCGCCGGCGGTAGAGCTGCGCTTCTTTGATGCGATGGGACGCACCGCCTGGCTGTTGACCCTGGGCGATGGAGTGGTCACCTCGCTCGTCGAAGATCGTGAAGTCTTGTATCTGGCTGTGGCCCAGCCTGCGGTCGCAGGCGATGAGGACATGCGTACCACCTTGCTCGCCGTCGCGATGGACAGCGGTCAAGTGCGTTGGAAGCTTGGTTTGGAGGGCGAGGTCACCGATCTGCTGGCCGACGGTGCGGGTGGCCTGCGTGCGCGCAGCCTTCGTTCTGGGCCGGGTTCCGCGGCGGGCGAGCATTTGCTCAGCCTGCGCGACGGTGTGCTGCTCTGGGATGTGGCGTTGAATGACTGAGGCGCTCGGGCACTGGATCGTGTCGCGCACGATACTCGTCCGCAGCCGCGCTGCACGTTCACCTGCAGGCGTGCTGCTTTGGAAGCGTGGCGGGCGCGCAGTTGCCCAATGTTTTGAGGACGTCCGCGCCTGCGCCGGTCGTTCAGTAGGGGCCGTGCACATGGCGTGCACTCATGCGCTGGAGCTGACTGGAGGTGGCCGATGCTGATCCTGTCGTTTGCATTTCTGTTGCTGGCTCTGGGAGCGTTCTGGCTGACCAGCGTGCACCCTGCCCGCAATGTGCTGCGGCTGCGCCGCACCGTGGTTTCCTTTTTCCTGGTGCTCGGCGTGCTGAGCCTCGGGATGCAGTTCGCGTTGGATCCCCCCTTCGAAATGCGCAAGTCCGCTCAGCTTCTTGACAGTGCCGGCCCTACGGGAGCGGGCAGCCGCTAGCGAATCGCTGCCGCTGCGAATCGATTCGCGTCGCTGAGTCTGTTCGTTGGCATCCGGGGCTGATGCGCATCTTTAGTCGCATAAGGGAGTCACATCCGCTCTGCAGCCGGGTCTATCCGAGTCATCTTCCGCGTCACCTTGTGTTCTGGGTCACTACGTTCTTGGCCTTCTTATCCCGCGGCGGGTTTTTCCGTCGCGCATGTGTCGGTGGCACCGATCGGCAAGGATGCCGGCACGGGCCCTCACGGCAGCCTTCCTGCCGTGTACCCGCGGAGACTTCTCAACCGGGTCGCGCCCCCAGTGCAGGGCGCGTCCGGGTGGGATGTCGGGCAGCTCGCGACAGACGACGACGGGTCCAGGGGTGGTTCCCGTCGTCGTCCTTGGCCTTGGTCGACGACCGCGGCCTTTGCCGCCGTGTCCCCGACAGAAGACGTGTTCGGTCAGAAGAAGGCGCGCAGCCCGAACAGCAGATTGCGCCCTGGCAGCGGGGCGACTTCCTTCAGTACCGAGGTATGCATGCGCCCCTCGCGGTTGCCCAGATTGGTGCCGCGCAGGTAGACCTCCCAGCCGACGTTACCGACGTCCCAGTGGTAGGCGACGCTGGCGTTGAGCAGGCTGAATCCCTCGGTGGGCTCTTCAAAGTCGGCGACGTCGTTCTGAGTCTCATAGCGCTGTGTCTCGACGCTGGCGCGCCAGCCTTCTCGCTTCCAGTCCAGGCCGAGGCTGGTACGTGAGGGCACGATGCGCGGCAGCCGTGCACCGTCGTCGAGTTTTGCGTTGACGCCATCGCCGCTCAGCCGGAGGTTCCAGGCGCCGCTCGCATTGTCCACCACGGCCCAGTTCAACTCGGCTTCGAGGCCCCGGAAGGTGGCGTCGGCCTGGGTCCAGACTCGCACAGGCAGGTCGTCTTCCTCTTCGCCCGTATCGGCGAGATAGATGAAATCGGACAGGCGATTGCGATAGACCGACAGCTTGCCGCTCAAGGGACCCGCGTGCAGATGCGCGCCCAGCTCCAGCTGGCGCGCGGTTTCGCTGCGCAGCGTGTCATCGCCGATTTCAAAGGCGCTGGTGGCCAAGTGCGGTCCGTTTGAGAACAGTTCTTCGACATTCGGCGCGCGCTCGGCACGGTCGAAGCTGGCGCTGAAATGCAGGGCCTCATTCAGTCGGAACAGTGCGCCAGCGGAAGCGCTGAAGCCCGAGAAGCTACGACGCTCGTGGCCTTCCCCCTCAACCCGCACCCGATCCGCACGCAGGCCCCATTCCAGCTTCCAGCGGTCGAGGTTCTGCTCTTCGATCAGGAACAGACCAACATCGCGGGTCAGCGACGGCGGCACGAAGGCTTCCTCGCCGACGGCGCTGAAGTCCCGACGCGAGGCCTGCACGCCGAACGCACCGCGCCAGCCGGCAATCGGCGCATGCACCAGATCGGCGCGTGCTTCGACCGCGTCGTTGTCGAAGCGGGTTCCGATTTCGTCGCCCTCGAGCTCCAGGTGCTTGTAGTTGTTGGCGCCAACGCGCAGGTTGATGGCCTCGACACCTGCGAAGGGCTCGATCAGCCCACCCTTGAGGTCGTAGCGGGTCTGGCCCAGGTCGATCCGGACCTGTTCCTCTTCCTCGTCGTGGTGTTCCTCTTCGTCGTGATCGTCTCCGTGTTCCTCATCGTGATGATGGTGGCCGTGTCCGGGCAAGCCGTAGAGGGTTTCATACCGGCTGACTGCGAGGCCGAGATAGCCGCGCTCACCGATGTAGCTCGCGCCGACCGCACCGCCGCGGGTGTCGACCGCACTGTTCGGCAGCAGACCGAAGGGGTTTTCCTCCTCCTCCTCGTGCCCATGCCCGTGCTCTTCTTCATGCTCGTCATCGTGCTCGTCCTCGTGGACATGACGGGCAAAGCCGGGAATTTCGTAGTCGCCCGTTTCCCGACGGAATCCGTCCAGATGCCAGGCAATGCGGCCGGCGGCACCGTCGAGTCGAACCATTCCGCTGCGCTCGTCGGCCACCGTGCCGCCGCGAAGTTCGGCACGCCCGCTGATCGGCGCCTCAGGCAGCGAGCTGGGCACGCGGCCGTCCACTACATTGACTGCGCCGCCGATGGCGCCTGGGCCGTACAGCAGGGTGGCAGGTCCTTTCAGTACCTCGATTTGATCGGCCAGAAACGGCTCAATGCTGAGGGCGTGGTCGACGCTGGTGGTCGATGCATCGAGACTGCTGATGCCTTCGCTCAACACCTGGACGCGCGCACCGTCTTGACCGCGAATGATCGGGCGGCCGACCCCGCTGCCGAAGAACGAACTCTGTACGCCCAGCAGGCTCGACAGGGTCTCACCCAAGGTGCCTGCGCGGCGGTCATCAAGGGCTTCGCCAGCCAGAATCTCAACGGGCTGAACCACGTTCTCGATGTTCGAGCGCAGCGGCGTGGCGGTCACCACCAGTTCGTCCAGGGTCTTGGCGCGGTCCGCATCGTGGGGCGCGGTGCCTTGGGCGAAGGCAAAACTGGGCAGCAGCAGTGCGATGCTGAGGCTGAGAGGGTGAATCTTCATACGAGCTCCGGCGTTATAACGTTACTTGTTGGGGGCCAAAGAAAGGGCGCACGTGATGCGCCCTGCTGATTAGACGGGGCCGATGTTATACCATCCTGTTTCCGCAGGGCCTGGGCTGGATGTCATGGCACAGGTGTATGCCCTTCTCTGGATCGCCCATGGCCAGCTCCACCCCGTTCGCTGACAGCCCAAGCAGCTTGCAGCCGCTATCAGTACCCGTATCCGGCGGCCTTCGAGAGCGCGCCGACCGGGTGGGCGCGTTCGCCTCGTTCGTTTGCGCTGTTCACTGTGCGAGTTGGCCTTTCCTGCTTGCCCTGCTGCCGGCAGTGGGGGTCAGTTTTCTCGCGTCCGAATGGCTGGAACGCGGCTTCGTGGTGTTTGCGACCGTGCTCGCGCTGACCAGCTTGGTTTCCGGATTCCGTCGTCATCACCGTCGCGGTGCCTTGGCCCTGCTGGCGCCGGGCCTTGGTCTGCTCTGGTTCGGCAGCTTCGGCCCGTATCACCATGACCTGATTCCGCATGCGGTGCTGATGACAGCCGGTGGCCTGTTCGTGGCAGCGGCGCACCTGCGCAACCTCAAGCTGGCGGGCCAAGCTCACAGGCACGGGCCGGATTGTCGTCACTGAACCCAGGCCCGCCGTGGCGGCGGAGGCTTCTGGTCAGGCTTTCCGTGGAATCCAGGCCCACAGCATCCTGCACTCGATCGGTGCTTCGCCCGACTCGTCAGTGACGGTGACCGGGACCAGTAATTCGCCTTTGACCTGGCTGTGGATCAGTGCGACCTGCTCCGATGACAGTGCCGCACGGGCGCGCAAGGCTCCGACCGTGCGTCGCTGAAAGTCGACCTGTAGGCTCTTGATCAAGGGCAAACGGTCGTCAGGCAGATGCCAGCCCAAACAGAAGCCGGTCGCGGTCTCTGCCAGCAGTGCCATCGCAGCCGCGTGGACGCCGCCGATATGGTTCTGCACGCGACGGCGATTGGCGATGGACAGGACTACGCCGTCTGCACCGATCTTCTCGAAGTGCAGCCGCGCAGTTCCGACCAAGGGCACGGCACGCCCCAGCGCGCGGTCACGCAGCCAGGGCCGCAGCCAGGCGGGCGCTCGATCGAGCTGCGCGAGGCGGCGCGCGAGTCGGGATGTGGACATGGACGTCTCCGGAGATTCGTGGTGGGCAGGAAATCACGCGCAGTATTCACGAGCGCGGACCGTCGATGCATGCTGGGCCGCGATGCGACCGCGCAAACCGTTGACGCGCGCTGCGCTATGGCACGCCGGAGCGCCTCTGTTTCTCACAATCTGAGTGGGCTCCAGCTTGCGCCGCCGGCCTGAGGTGATAGGCTACGCGGCCTTCCGAAGCGACCCGCTTCCAGACATTTCCAAGGAGCACACCATGGGCAAGGGCGATTCCCGCACCCGCAAGGGCAAGATCTACAAGGGCAGCTACGGCAATGCTCGGCCGCACGGCGTCAAGGCGATCGCGCATGCGATCACCCCGAAGGCGGCGGTGGCACCTGCCAAGAAGGCTCCGGCTCGCAAGAAGGCCTGATTCTTCAAGCCTGCCGCTATCGCGGCAGAGCTTCGATGACGCCCCGCCTCGCGCGGGGCGTTTTCGTTTCTGGGCGGGGAACGCTCGACTGGGGCGGCGTCGCCCGCGTCAACCGGCTGCCACCGCGCACATGAAGTCTTCGATCAGCGGCGAGAAGCGCTCGAAGTCGACCAGAAAAGCATCATGTCCCTGCGGGGAGGGCAGGCTGGCGAAGTGCACATCGCCACCGCCGCGACGCAGGCCCTCGGCGATCTGGGACTGCTGTTCGATCGGGAACAGAATGTCGGTCTCGACTCCGATCACCAGCGCCTCTTGTAGCCGGATACGCGCCAGCCCGCGCAACACATCGCCCTCGACGCTGCCCTCGGGGCGGCCGTACTCGGCACAGTCGAACCAGTCCATCGAGCGCGACAGGTACAGGTAGCAGTTGGGGTCGAACTGGCGGATGAAGCGTCGGGCATGGCCTTCGAGATAGCTTTCCACCTGGAATTCGTGGCCGAAGGGATCGTCCTCGCGCAGCTCCGAGTCCAGCCGTACGCGGCCAAATCGGCCATGCCATTCGATCGCCGAGCGGTAGGTCAGCACGCCCAGCTTGCGCGCGATGCGCATGCCGTTCTCCGGATACGCACCGTCGCTGTAGTCGCCGCCGTTCCACAGGGGGTCAAGCCGGATCGCCTCCCGCTGCAGGGACCTGACCGCGATCGAAAAGGGCAGCGCGTGCGCGGCGCCACAGACGTTGAGCATGCGCCGTGCCGCCAGAGGGTGCTGCAGCAGGAAGGCCAGTGCGCTCATGCCGCCCATAGAGCAGCCGACCACGGTGTCCAGCTGCTCGATGCCCAAGCCCCGCACCAGCGCATAAGCTGCGCGCGCGCCGTCTTCGACCGACAGCTCGGGAAAGTCCAGCCGCCAGGGCGTGCCCGTGGCCGGGTTGATCGAGGCCGGTCCACTGCTGCCGCGGCAACTGCCCAGCGAGTTCGCGCAGATCACGAACCAGCGCCGGGTGTCGATCGGTTTGCCGGGGCCGATCACCGCCTCCCACCAGCCAGAGTCGGGGTCGTCGGCATTGCTGGCGGCGTGCGCGCTGGGCGACAGCCCGGTCAGGATCAGCACCGCATTGCTGCGCTCGGCGTTCAACTCGCCCCAGGTCTCGAACGCCAATCGACCGCCGTTCAAGCAGCCGCCGCGCTTCATCAGGAACGGCGAGGGGAGTTCGAACCAGCGGGTGGCTGGCGGGATGAACTCGGTCACGGCACTACCCGGTTGATCACCACGCGGGCGCGAGCGGCACTGACGGCCATCGGTTCGGTAAGGCCCTCAAGATCGCCGCTCTGCGGCGTCGCATTGCCGCTGACAGAGGCGCGCGCGCCCACCACGACTTCGCTGAACGTGCCGAGGTTCATGCCTTCGATCATGCCCATGCCCTGATCCAGCACCACGGTGGCGGGCAGCGATGCGAGGGACAGCCGCTGGATCGCCAGTGGCGCGCGCGGGCCCTGCGAGGCACGGGCGAACACGAACACCACGGCATCGGCCGGAACCCGGCCCAGCAGTTCAGGGGCCAGGCTGACTTCGACTTCGATTCGCGCGCCATCAGTGCTGTCGGATCGCTCCGGGGCAGGCGCTGGGGCTTGCACAGCTGCAATCGCCGGGCTCACGGGCAGCGGATCGAGCCCCGCCTGCTGGCGGGCATCGTTGATCTGGCGGCTCAAGGCCGGCCGCGCCGGCGCGTCTTCCGGCATCTGCGCGAGGATCGGCTCCCACAGCTGGGCGGCGTCGGCAGGGCGTCCATCCTGCATGGCGGCGATGCCGAGCAGCCAGGCCGCGCGTGCGTGCCCCGGTTCGCGCTGGTGGGCTTGCTGCAGCAGGGCCAAGGCCTCGCCGGCGAAACGGCGTGCGGGTGTCGCCAGGGCCTTGGCTTCGGCGTAGTCGAGCTGGATCTCGATGTCCTCGGGCTGCAGCCGGAAGGCACGCGCCAGCGCCGCCTCGGCCGCCGCGAAGTTCTCCTGCGAGCGGCGCGAGCGGCCGAGAAGAATCCAGCCCTCGACGTCATTCGGCTGCGCCTCAAGCCGGGCCTCCAGCGCCGCGATCGCTTCCTCCATGTTCGCTGGCGCAGGTGCAAGCGATGCCGCATGGTTGGCGGGGTCCAGCGCCTGCGGGCTGCCCACCAGCAGATACAGGCCGAAACCCAGTAGAGGAACCAGCGCCGCCAGACTCAGCAGAAGCGGCATCGGGGCTTTGGCTACCGGTGGTTCGGCGGGCAGGGCGGCCAGGCGCTCATGCAGTTCATCGGAGCTCAGCGCGCCGGCTGCCGCCGCCGCACGCAGCGCACGCCGCTTGTCGGCATGTTCGTCCAGAAGTGGCGGTTTCAGCAGAGGGCGCAGCACAAAGGCCAGCGCAGCGATGCCAAGCACCGCGGCCAGGATCCAGAACATGGGGGTTACCACTCCTCGTCAGTGGTGGAGTCGCGCTGGGTTGGGGCGTTTTTCAGACTGGCACTGCGGCGGCGAACGATCACCGCAAGCGCGATGGCGCCGGCCAGCAGCACGCCCAAAGGGGCGAACCACAGGACCAGGTTGGCGCCCTTCATCGGCGGCCGGTACAGCACGAAGTCGGTGTAGCGCTCGGCCAGAAACGTCTTGATCTCGCGGTCGGTCTTGCCCTCGCGCATCAGGTTGAAGACTTCGCGTCGCAGGTCCTGCGCGATCATCGCATCGGAGTCAGCCAGCGACTGGTTCTGACACATCACGCAGCGCAGCTCGGCAGCGAGCTTGCGGAAGCGGTTTTCCTCGGCCTGGTCGCGGAAGGGCAATGGGTCGATGGCCAGTGCGGACAGACTGGTCAGGAGTGCAAGGGCCAGCGCAAGCACGCGGCTCATGAGCCCGCCCCTTCGGCGAGGGATACGCGCGGCAGGATTTCACGCTCGATATCGGCCCAGGTGATCGGGCCGATGTGCTTGTAGAGAACGCGGCCATCTGCCCCGATCAGGAAGCTCTCCGGGGCACCGTAGACGCCGTAGTCGATGGCCGTGCGGCCCTCGAAATCGACCACGATCAGCGCGTAGGGGTCGCCGAACTGGGCCAGCCAGCGCAGTGCATCGGCGCGCTCGTCCTTCCAGTTGAAGCCCACCACCGACAATTTGCCCGAGCGCGCCAGCCGCTCGATCACCGGGTGTTCGTCGCGGCAGCCCGGGCACCAGCTGCCGAACACGTTCAGCAGATAGGGCTGGCCCAGCAGCTCTTCACTGCGCACGCTGCGTGCAGGTTCATGCAGGCTGGGCAGTTCGAACGCGGGGGCCTGCTTGCCGACCAGCGGCGAGGGGATTGCGTTCGGGTCGCGCACTGTGGCCAGCCATATGCCCGCGCCCAGCAAGGCTGCCAGCAGGAGAAAAATGATCAGCGGAAGCAGGCGCTGGATCACGGTTGAGCTCCGGCGACCGCGGGCTGAGCTTCGGGTTCTGCCCGTTTTGCCTCAACTGCCAGAACGCGGCGGAAGCGACGGTCGAATGCGACCACGAAGCCGGCGATCGTCATCAGCAGGGCGCCGCCCCAGATCCAGCGGATGAAGGGCTTCACGTACACGCGCACAGCCCAGGCCTCGCCGTCGCCCAGCGGCTCGCCGAGGGCCACGTACAGATCTCGGGTCAGGCCGGGGTTGATGCCGGCCTCGGTCATGATCTGGCCGCCGCTCTTGTAGGCGCGCTTTTCGGGATACAGGGTGGTGACGAGGCGGTCGCCGAGGAACACCTGCACTGTGCCGCGATCGGCGTCGAAGTTCGGGCCGTCGCGGTGGGCCACACCCTGGAACTCGAACCGGTAGCCGCGCAGTTCAGCGGTCTCACCGGGCTTGAGCGCCAGATCGCGCTCGACGCTGGTGCTCTCCACCAGCAGCACGCCGGCCACGAACACGCCGACACCGAAATGGGCCAGCAGCATGCCGCTCATTTCGGCGGTGAAGCGGCGGCCAGCCGGGGCCGAACGCCAACGTTTCCAGGCATACAAGGCGGTGCCGGCCATCACCCAGGTGGCGCCCGCGACGCCGGCCCAAGTCTTGAGTGAGCCGTCCTCGATCAACAGGACCGCAGCGACTGTGGCCACTACCGTCAGCGTCAGCGCGAACTTGAGCAAGGGTACGAAGCGGCCCCAGTGTTCCTGCTGCCAGCGCGCGAACGGCGCGAACGGCATCAGCACGATGACCGGCACCATCAGTGCGGTGAACAGAATGCTGAAGTAGGGCGGCCCCACTGACATCTTGCCGAGGTTCAGCGCATCGGCCAGCAGCGGGTACAGGGTGCCGATCAGCACCATCGCCGCCGAAGCACTGAACAGAAGGTTGTTCAGCAGTAGGAATGTGTCGCGCGACAGCGGCGCGGCCGGCTTGCCCCGCTCGATATTGCCCGCGCGCAGTGCGTACAACAGCAGCGAACCACCCACGACGACCAGCAGGAACAGCAGGATGAACACGCCGCGTTCGGGGTCGGAGGCGAAAGCGTGCACCGAGGTCAGCACGCCCGAGCGCACCAGGAAAGCGCCCAGCAGGGACAGCGAAAAGGCCGCGATCGCAAGCAGCAGGGTCCAGCCGGCAAAGCTGCCGCGCTTCTCGGTGACCGCCTGCGAGTGGATCAAAGCGGTGCCGACCAGCCACGGCATGAAGCTCGCATTCTCGACCGGATCCCAGAACCACCAGCCACCCCAGCCGAGCTCGTAGTAGGCCCACCAGCTGCCCAGACCGATGCCGAGCGTGAGGAAGGCCCATGCCACGTTGGTCCAGGGGCGGCTCCAGCGCACCCACTGCGCATCCATCTTGCCGCCGAGCAGGGCGGCGATCGCGAACGCAAACGCCACCGCGAACCCCACGTAGCCGGCGTAGAGCATCGGCGGGTGGATGATCAACCCCGGATCCTGCAGCAGCGGATTCAGGTCGCGGCCCTCCAGCGGCGCCGGCAGCAGGCGGTCGAAGGGGTTCGAGGTCAGCAGGGTGAACAGCAGGAAGCCAACGCTGACCCAGCCCATCACACCCAGCACGCGCGCCACCACCAGCAGCGGCAGGCTGCGCGAGAACGCGGCGACGGCTACGGTCCATGCCGACAGGATCAACACCCACAGAAGCAGTGAGCCCTCGTGCGCACCCCACACAGCGGAAATGCGATACATCAGAGGCAGCAGGGTGTTGCTGTTGTTGGCGACGTAGGCCACCGAAAAATCTTTCTGCACGAAGGCCGCAGTCAGGATCAGATAACTCAGCAGCAGGAAGGCGAATTGGCCGTAGGCGGTGGAGCGCGCCAAGGCCATCATTCCGGCATGGCCGCGCCAGGCGCCGTACAGCGGCAGCGTCGATTGCACCAGCGCCAGCACCAAAGCCAGCGCCAGGGCGAAATTGCCAAGTTCGGGAGTCATTGCGTAAGTCTCATGGTGGCCGCGGGCGGCGCCTCAGTACGCACCGCTGCTCTGCGCGGGCGGTGTGGCAGGGGCTTCTTCGCGGAGTTCGACATCGGCGGCCGGCATGGCCTCGGCGTCGCGCTTGAGCTGCTGCGCGCGAGCGATGCGGGCCTGGGTCATCTTGTCGGCGACCTCGGCCGGCATGTAGGTCTCGTCATGCTTGGCCAGAACCTGATCGGCGACGAAGACGCCTTCGGCAATCCGCCCCTTCGCAATCACGCTTTGGCCCTCGCGAAACAAGTCGGGCAGCACGCCCCGATACAGCACCGGATAATTCGCCTCACGATCAGTCACCTCGAAGCGATACTCCACTTCGCGGGTGGCCTCCACGCGGCCGCTCTGCACGCTGCCTTCCAGCACCACGCCGCCGATCCGGAACACTCCCGTTTCGGGCGCCTCGCCGGCGATGACCTCAGAGGGCGAGTGCAGGTAGTTCAGGTTCGACTGCAGGGCAAGCGCGATCAGGCTGCCGGCGACGAGTCCGGCGCCCAGAATCAGGCTGGCGACGATCAGACGGCGTTTGCGCACGGGGTTCATGGCGTGATCCTCTAGGGAATCGGTTGTTCGGAAGTGGTGGCGGTGCGCGCGGCGTCGCGGCGCGCACGCAGCGCGATTTCGCGCTTGAGGCGGCGCAGGCGCCAGGCCGGTAGCAGCAGGTCCCACACAAGGAAACCCAGAAACAGCGCGAAACAGGTCCATACATAAGCGCTGTATTCGCCCATGTCGAAGTAGCTGCTCATGAGGCACCTCCCAGCGCGCGCCGCACCCAGTCCTTGCCGCGCTCGGCGTCAGCGATGGCTACGCGGGTGCGGGCCAGCAGCGAGGCCATGAACCAGAGCTTGGTGCCAAACGCCAGCGCGATCAGCGGCGCGACCATGCTTGGGTCCATCGCCGATTTGCCAAACAGGCGGATGGTGGCCCCTTGATGCAGCGTGTTCCACCAGTCCACCGAGAAGTGCACGATCGGCACGTTGACAAAGCCGATCAGGGCCAGAAAGCTGGCCGCGCGCGCCGCGGCGCGGCGGTCTTCGATGGCGGCATACAGACCCATCACGCCCAGATACAGGAACAGCAGCACCAGTTCGGAAGTCAGGCGGGCGTCCCAGGTCCACCAGGTGCCCCACATCGGCTTGCCCCAAATCGCGCCGGTCAGCAGCGTGATCGCGGTGAACGCTGCCCCAATTGGCGCACAGTTCATGGCCAACTGCTCGGAGAGTTTGATTCGCCAGACCAGCGCGATGAACGCGTTGACCGCCATCACCGCGTAGATGAACAGACTCATCCAGGCCGCTGGGACGTGCACGAAGATGATCCGGAAGGTGTCGCCCTGCTGATAGTCGGCGGGTACCTCGTAAAGGCCCGCCCAGCAGCCCCACAGGATCATCGGGATCGCAATGCCGTACAGCCACGGGAGGCAGCGCCCGGCAAAGGCGAAGAAGTTGGGCGGCGAGCCCATCGTGTGGAACCAGAGCAGGACGGGGTTCATGTCATCGCGATCCGGAGCGCAGTGGCGGTGGCCAGCGGCGCGAGAATAGTGAGAAGGGCAAGACCGGCACCGAGCAGCAGCAAAGCGCCGCTGTAGGGCAGGCCCTGCGCGGCGGCGGCCACGCAGCCGGCGCCGAGAATCAGGATCGGCACGTACAGAGGCAGCGCCAGCAGGGCCAAAAGCATACCCGAGCGCCGCATGCCCACGGTCAAGGCGACAATTACGCCGCCGACCAGGCTGAGCAGTGGCGTGCCCAGCAGCAGCGAAACCATCAGCACCGGCAGCAGGCCCTCCGGCAGATACAGCAACTCGGCCAACAACGGCGTCGCAATCAGCAGCGGCACCGCCGTAGTCAGCCAGTGCACCAGCACCTTGCCGAACAGCATCAGTGCCAGTGGCTGCGGTGCGAGCAGCAGCATTTCAAGGCTGCCGTCCTCAAGATCGCCGCGGAACAGGGTGTCCAGGGAGAGCAGGCCGGACAGCAGCAGTGCAACCCAGACCACGCCCGGCGCAATTAGTGCCAGCGTGGACGGCTCAGGGCCAATCGCCAGCGGGAACAGCGTCGCCACCAGCAGGGCGAACAGGACCGGGTTGAGCGCATCGCCGCGACGACGCCAAACCAGCAGCAGGTCTCGGCGCAGCAGGGCGGCGAAGGCGGTGGTGGCGGAGGAGTCAGCCACGCGCGGCCTCCGCTTCCGGTGAGGTGGCAGTCGCTGGATCCAGACTCAAGGTGCGCGTGCGCACGGCGCCGGTGGCATAGGCACCGTGGCTGGTGATCAGGGCCGCGCCGTCGCGCCCGAGGTGATGGGCAACCAGACGGTTGACCAGATCGATGCCCTCCAGATCAAGATTTGCGTAGGGCTCGTCCAGCAGCCACAGGCGCGCAGGCACCAGAAGAAGTCGCGCCAGCGCCAGTCGCTTGCGCTGTCCCGCGGAGAGCTGACGCGCCGGGCTGTCCTCGAACCCGGCCAAGCCCACAGCGGCGAGCGCGGTTACCGGCGAGATGCCAGGGCGCTGCCCGAACAGACCGCGGGCGAAGCGCAGGTTTTCCTCGGCGGTGAGTTCACCCTTGTGACCGAGCAGGTGGCCGAGCAGGGCGCAGGTGCGAGCCACCGCTTCGCGATCAGCCGGCGCGCCGTCAATCGACACTTCCCCCGTCTGCGCGGGCAGCAGGCCGGCGAGTACGCGCAGCAGGGTGGTCTTGCCGCGGCCGTTGGCACCGTGAACCAGTACCGCTTCGCCCGCATCGACATGGAAATCGAGCGGGCCGAAGATCGGATCGTCGTTGCGGGCAAAGCCGAGGCCGCGGACGGCTAGCAGGGGCGGCGTCGGCAACAGCACGGGGTCGCAGTGGTGGGGGCTGTTCATCGTGGCCCGCATGCTACCGGTGGGGGCAGGGGGCGTCGATGCGCTGGATCAAGTCTGTGTATCCGGCCAAGGCTGCTTGTGTTGATGCCGGAGCGCCGCTGCGCGGAACTCGCGTCCGCTGGCTTGCGTCACTTCGGGACTGAGCATCTCGGGTAAGCGCGAATGGTCAAGCAAAACACGGTGCGCTGGGGGCTCGCGAGTTCGTGGATCAGGCGTGCAAGCCTTTGGTTCGAGGGTTGATGCGCTCGGATATGCGTCGCCGCGCCTGCCCCTGCAGCCAAGGGCTGCACGGACCGATAAGCTTCGCTAAGTGTTTGAGGCGTAAGTTTTTCTCGCCTTCTTCCGCCCCGGCGCGCGGCGCCTGCCAGCTGCAGAGCTCCTTGGGACGGCTGCGGCAGCGCTACACACTCGCTACAGACCCACACTTTCGCTTTTCGATCCGCTAGTTACACTGCACGAACTACATCAAGAAGCGCTCAGCGCCGCTGCGTCCACATGCCCTGCTCCCGGCCTAATCCACTGCTGCTGTTGCTGTGCGCCCTGCTGGCACCCTTCAATCTGGGAGCGGCCGAGGTGCAGGCGGAGTCTTCGGGTCGCTATATCGTGCACCTGCAGTCGCCTCCCGCGGCCTTGTTCGAAGGCTTCGCAGCCGACGCTGACGCCCGCAAGCGCGGGCTTGCGCCCACCCACCCCAAAACCGCGGGTGTGCCTCGACTGGACGTCTCGCGCCCGGCGGTCAAGGCGTATCGCGCCTATCTTGGCGAAGAGCAGGCCGAGTTCCGGCAGGGGGCGGCACGCCTGCTGGGGCGATCCCTGAAACCCCAGGTCGCGCTGGACCTTGTGCTGAATGCCCTGGTGTTGGACCTCTCTCCTTCAGAGGCAGGCCTGATCGCTGATCTTCCGGGCGTAAGCCGAGTCGAGCCTGACTTCGTGCGCAGTCCGCAGAGCGATGCGGGCCCAGCCTGGGTGGGGGCGCCTGCACTGTGGTCGGGCGCTGCTGGTGTTCCGACTCGTGGCGCCGGGGTCGTGGTCGGGGTGATCGACACCGGCTTGAACGTTGAGCATCCCTCGTTCGCGGGTCAGGGGCCGGTCGACGGCCACATTCACAGCTTTCCGCGCAGCCTGTCGCCCTCGATCTGCGCTCACCCGACCAGCCCGCCCTGCAACGGCAAACTGGTGGTGCTACGCGATTTCACGCTGGGCAGCAGCAGCCTAGAGCCCGACAACGGGCTCGACTTCGAAGGCCACGGTTCACATGTCGCGGGCACGGCGGTAGGCAACCTGCTGCGCGTAAACGTCAATATGGCCGGCGAGAGCATCGAGCGTGAGGTGTCAGGCGTCGCGCCGCACGCGCATCTGATGGTCTACAAGGCTTGCGAAGTCGAAGCCAAGTGTTTGGGCAGCTGGCTGGTTGCGGCAATCAATGCGGCGGTCGCTGATGGCGTCGACATCATCAACTACTCGATCGGTGGCACTCCGAGCGATCCTTGGGCCAGCAGCGATGCGCTGGCCCTGCTGGCCGCACGCGAGGCCGGTATCGTGCCGGTCGTGGCGGCGGGTAACGAGGGGCCCAGTCTCGGCAGCGTCACCTCGCCTGGCAATGCGCCCTGGGTAATCAGTGTGGCCAACATCAGCCACGACCGCCGAATCGGCAATCGACTCGTCGATTTCAGTGGTGGCTCGATGCAGCCGCCGGGCGGCGGCAGCGTGTTCGGCGCGGGCAACACGGCGGGCTACGGCCCGGCGCGAGTGGTGTTCCCCACCGATTTTCCGGGCTGCGCGACCGGCAGCGGCTTGGGCATCCATACCTCTGGCACACCCGACGGCAGCAGCAATCCCTGGGCCGATACACCCAATCGGTTCAACGGCGAAATCGTGGTGTGTCTGCGCGGTACCCAGGCGCGACTCGCCAAGAGCGACAACGTCCGGCGCGCAGGTGGCGGCGGCATGATCCTCGTCAACACGATCGGCGATGGCGAGAGCCTCGCCAACGACACGCACAGCATTCCTTCGATCCACATCGGCTATCAGGCGGGCGAGCAGCTCAAGGCCTGGCTCTTGGCCGGAGGCGAGCTGGTACGCATCGAAGGCGCGCGCCTTATTCAGGATGCAGCCTTGGGCGATCGACTGTCTGCAACTAGCGGCCGCGGCCCGATCCAGTACGGCGGCGTGATGCTGCCTTCGATCGCCGCACCCGGCACCGGTGTGCTGTCGGCCAGCGGGACTGGCATGGGCGTACGTACGCTGAGCGGTACTTCGATGGCCGCGCCGCACGTGGCCGGTGCCGCCGCGCTGCTGCGCTCCCTGCGGCCCGAATGGCGGGTGGATCAAATCCAGTCCGCGCTGATGTTGACCGCCCGGTCGGGTCTGCTGTCTGAAGACGAAGTGACGCCGGCCCGGCGCATCGAAGTGGGTGCCGGCGGGCTCGATGTCGCTGCTGCCGCCAGCGCTGGCCTGGTTCTGGAGGCCAGCGGTGCACAGTTCCGGGAGGCCCGCCCCAGCACTGGTGGGCAGCCGTGGCAGTTGAATCTGCCGGGCATGCTGCATGAGCGCTGCCGAGGCGTTTGCAGGTTTTCGCGCACCCTGCGGGATGTGGCCGGGGGCGGTCGCTGGACGGCCAGTGTGCGGCTACCGGGTGGCCAGGCTAGCGTGAACCCGGTCAGCTTCGATTTGGGCCCCGGAGACGTCCGGCGCTTGGACATCAGTGTCGACCTGAGCCGCGGCGCCGATGTGGGGCGCTGGCTCGACGGCGAGGTCACGCTGGAACGCTTGGATGCTCCCGGCGAATTGCGCCTGCCCTTGACCGTGTACGCCGACCCGGGCGTGCTGCCCCCGCGCATCGAGCTGGGCGCACAGCCGGACGCCGGCATGCGTGACCTGACTCTGTCCGGGCTCGCGGCGCTGGACGATCTGGTGGTGGAGGCGGGTGCCCTGTCGAGGGTCAACTCTGAGACCAGGAATCTCGCGCCTGCACCCGCGTCCGGCACGGCCTATTCCGCGCCGGGTGAGGGCGCATTCCACTACCTGCTCGAACTGCCGGCTGCGTTGTCGGATGCGCCCAGGCGCTTCCAGCTGATAGCCGAAGCGTCAAGCACGGGCGCCCTCCCGATCGGCCTGTATGTGGGCGTGGACTACAACGGCAATGGCAACCCCGAAGCCGGCGAACAGCTGTGCGCCACTCAGGGCAACGCTCCGCGCTGTGAGCTGGACCTCCAACAGAGCGGCAGCGTCAGTCGGATCTGGGTCATGGCCCGCAACCAGTCTGCGCAGGGCCAACTTCCGGCGGCGGTCGAGCTGCGAGCGGTGTTGCTTGACCCGCAGCCTTCCGCACGTCCTGAAGTGGTTGCCAGCGCGCCCTCGGTCCTGAGTGAGGGAGAAAGCTTTCCAATTCGTCTGGCTTGGAACGATCCAACTTGGCTGGCCGGGGAGCGCCGCGCGTTCATGCTCAGCCTGCGCGCACGCGCGGGTGCCGAGCCGTTCGCTCGCATTCCGGTCAGCCTGATCCGCGACAGTTCCATGCCGGCGGCGCGGCCACTGGTTGAGGGGCAGTCGATGCCCTTCAGGTTGGCGCCCGGTGAGGTTCGAAGCGGCTACTACATCGATGTGCCGGAATCGGCGCGTGAGCTCAAGCTGATTGCCCAGGGAAGCGGAGCGGTTCGCATTGATCTGGCCCGTGACATGGCACCGAGCATGCCTTCCGTGGTTCGTGCCGCAAGTGTGACCAACACGATAGCGGGCGCGGCGGGCAACCCTGCATTGGCCCGGCTGAGTGCCGGCAGCATTCACCCCGGACGCTGGTGGGTCAGTCTGCGTAACGCGAGCGACGAGCCGGTCGAAACCTCACTCTGGCTTGAAATGGACGGCGATCAAAGTCTGGTGCAGCCCCGTTTTGGCGCATGGTACAACCCCGATCGCAGTGGTTCAGGCCTGTTCCTGTACGAATTTGGAAGCAGTTGGGGTTTCGTCTGGTACACCTATCTCGAAGACGGTACGCCGACCTGGTACATCGGGTCGGCGCCCGCGTCTCGGGGGCCGCGCTGGTCGGCACCGCTGCAGCGCCTGGTCTGGAACGGTAGCGTTGCGCGTCCGGTCGAGGTCGGTCAGGTCGTGATCGCACCGGATTCCGAGCAGCGCATGCAGTTTGGGTTCGAGCTGGATGGTCGCTTTGGCAGTGAGCCCGTTCGCTGGATTGGTGGCGATCGTTGTGCAAGCTCGCAGAGCTCCTCAGTTGACCTGAACGGCCTTTGGTACGACGTCGACAACTCCGGCTTCGGTTACAGCCTGGACGTGTCGCCCGATCAAGGTGTCGTTGCCAGCTTTCTGTACGACGCTCGCGGCTGGCCGCGCTGGGTGCTGGGCTCGTCGGGCCAACCCTTTGGTGCGGGATTCATGGACCTCCTGCAGTTTCGGGGCAGCTGCCCGCTCTGCGTCTATGCACCGGTGCGATCGACGCCCGTCGGCAGCCTGCAGGTGGTGTACCAGGGCGCCGAGCCGAGCCGCCTGGATACCGTGCTCGACTTCGCGGCTCCGTTGTCCGGCAGTTGGGCTCGCAGCCATCCGATGAACCGTCTGTCGAGCGCGCTGGGCTGCCCGCCCTGACACGCCAGTGACGCCGGGATCAGGCGAAACCGCCGCAACCGCTGCAGTCTGATTGGGCTACGCTTGCGCGCCGTTCAACTGCCAAAGCGAAGGCGCAATGCAGATCGAAACCAAGCTGCCCAAGGTCGGCACCACCATCTTCACCGTGATGTCGCAGCTCGCTGCCCAGCACGGCGCGGTCAACCTCGGCCAAGGGTTTCCGGACTTCGAAACGCCGGCCTTCCTGCAAGAGGCTCTGGTACGCGCGATGCGCGCCGGCCGCAACCAGTACGCGCCGATGCACGGCGTAGCACCCCTGCGCGAGCAGATCGCCGCCAAATCGCTGGCGCTCTACGGCGCGGTGATTGACGTCGAGCGCGAGATCACCGTCACCAGTGGCGCCACCGAAGCCATCTTCGCTGCCATTCATGCGGTGGTTCGGCCGGGCGATGAGGTGATCCTGCTGGACCCGTGCTACGACTGCTATGAGCCCGCGGTCGATCTTGCCGGAGCGGTCGCGGTGCATGTGCCGCTGAACTCCGGCGACTTCAGTGTCGACTGGCAGCGCGTGCGGGCTGCGGTGACGGCGAAGACGCGGATGATCCTGGTGAACTCTCCGCACAACCCGTCCGGCGCCGTGTTCGCCCAGGCCGATCTGGATGCACTCGCCGACATCGTGCGCGACACCGACATCCTGGTGCTCTCGGATGAGGTCTACGAGCACATCGTCTTCGATGGCGTGCCGCACCTCAGCGTGCTCGGGCATGCCGAACTGGCCGCGCGCAGCTTCGTGGTGTCCAGCTTCGGCAAGACGTATCACTGCACTGGCTGGAAACTGGGCTACGCGGTGGCGCCAGCCGCGCTCAGCGCCGAGTTTCGCAAGGTTCATCAGTACCTGACTTTCTGTAGCTTCGCGCCCGCGCAGTGGGCTTTGGCCGAGATGCTTGAACACCACCCCGAGCATCATCTGGAGCTGCCCGGGTTCTATCAGCGCAAGCGCGATGCCTTCCGCGAGCAGTTGGGCGCGACGCGCTTCCAATGCTTGCCGGTGCCCGGCGGCTACTTTCAGCTGGTCGACTACTCGGCGGTATCGGACCTCAGTGACCTGGAATTCTGCCGCTGGCTGACCATCGAGAAGGGCGTCACCGCGATCCCGCTTTCGCCCTTCTACGCCGACCCGCCAAAGGAGCAGCGGGTGATTCGCCTGTGCTTTGCCAAGACCGAGGCCACCATGGCCGCGGCGATTGAACGTCTGGTCAAGGTCTGATGCCGATGTCCGAGCCCACGCAGCCCTCGCAGGACCTTCGCGTTTCCCTGGTGCAGGCGGCCACGGTCTGGCGTGATGCCGACGCCAATCGCGAGCTCTACGGTGACCTGGTGCGCCCTTTAACAGGCGAGACCGACCTGGTGGTGCTGCCGGAGACCTTCACCTCGGGCTTTTCGAATGAGGCGATCGGCGAGGCCGAGACCATGCACGGCCCGAGCGTCGCCTGGCTGCGTCAGCTCGCTCGCGATGTGGACGCCGCGGTCACCGGCTCAATGGTGATTCGCGAAGGCGGGCAGGTGTTCAATCGCCTGCTGTTCGCTACCCCCGACGGCGCACTGGCGCATTACGACAAGCGACATCTGTTCCGGATGGCGCGCGAGCATGAGCGCTACGCCGCCGGTGGGCGAAAGCTCGTGGTCGACTGGCGTGGCTGGCGGATCTGCCCGCAGGTCTGCTACGACCTGCGCTTTCCGGTGTTCGCCCGCAATGAGTTCGATGACGCGGCGGGCCGCCTCGACTACGACCTGATCCTGTGGGTGGCCAACTGGCCGGCCGCGCGCCGCTATGCCTGGCAGACTCTGCTGCGCGCGCGGGCCATCGAAAACCTTGCCTGCGTGGTGGGCGTGAATCGCGTGGGCGTGGATGGCAACGAGATTGCATATGCAGGCGACAGCGTCGCGCTCGATGCGCTGGGCCAGCCTCTGGTCGAACTGGGCGCGCTGCCGCAGGTGGTGACGACCCGCCTTGATGCCGCCGCGCTGACGGCCCACCGCCAGCGCTTCCCGGCCCACTTGGATGCGGATCGCTTCCAACTGCTGTGAGCGGTCACGACTGGCGGTTCGCATGAAGATGAATGAAGGGCGCGAAGGCTGCAGGCCCGATGGCCTGTTTTTCCGCCCAGCCCCGTTAGTCCTGTCTGAGTCCACGGCGAAGGCGTAGGCTTTCACGCGGGTTTTGCAGCTGGGACGCTCCTCGCCGGAGTCGTTCCTTTGGGGTTCCAACAGGGAGAACACGCAATGATCAAGTCGATGATGGCCTGCGTTCTGGCCGTAGCGGCGCTTACCGGCATCCAGCCCGCCCACGCTCAACGCGGTGAGCGCGTGACCGTGGCTGTGGCGGAGTTCAAGAACGAATCCGGCGCGGGCTGGTTTCGCGGCGGAGTGGGTTGGGAGCTGTCAGGCATGCTCGCCAATGAACTGGTGGCGACGCGCGCCTTCAGCGTAGTCGAGCGCTCGCGGCTGGAATCGGTGCTGCAGGAGCAGAACCTGGCGGCTTCCGGACGCATGGCCCCCGGCCAAGGCGCGCGCATTGGCCAGCTGACGGGTGCGAAGTACCTGATCATGGGCACGGTCACCAGCTACGAGGAAAACACCGCCAGCACCGGCGGTGGCATCAGCTTCCGCGGGGTTTCCCTGGGCGGCAAGAGCAGCCGGGCCTACGTCGCGGTCGACCTGCGCGTCGTCAACAGCGAAACCGGTGAGATCGAATTCGTTCGCACCATCGAAGGCGAGGCCAAGAGCGGTGGCATGAGCGTAGGGCTGTACCGCGGTGGGTTCGGCGGAGCGCTGGCCAACGAGAACAATACCCCCGCCGGCAAGGCGATCCGCGCGTCGCTGGTGATGATCACGGACTATCTCGAATGCGTGATGGTCAAGCAGGACCGCTGCATGCGCGAGTTCGACGCGGCCGATGACCGTCGCCGCGATCGCACGCGCGGCGCGCTGAGCATCGACTGAAGAACCGACGTGGCGACCGCTTGCTGAGGGATCGGCACCTTCGTCAGACCCCCGGCCCAGGCCGGGGCGTCTTGCATCTGGGGGCCTCGTCTCGCAGTGCAGCTTGATTCGTGCTGCCTGCAAACGCAGGGTGGCCTGCCGGAACCTCATGGAGACCCCGATGGCCACCACTGATGGCGGCTTCGACCGCTTCAGCGAGTTCTACCCGTACTATCTCTCAGAGCATTCCAATCGAACCTGCCGCCGGCTGCACTTTGTCGGCAGCAGCGGGGCGCTGGTCTGCGCGCTGCTGGCGCTGTTGACGTTCGAACCGCTGTGGTTGCTGGCGGCCCTGTTGTGCGGCTACGGCTTCGCCTGGATCGGACACTTCGCATTCGAGAAGAATCGCCCCGCGACGTTCCGGCACCCGCTGTATTCGTTTCTGGGCGACTGGGTGATGTACCGCGACATCTTGGTCGGACGCATCCCGTTCTGATCGCGTCGTCGGCCGGGCCTTCGTGCTGCGGCGCTCGTGTTCTGTGCATCTGCGGATTGTCAAGATCGATTCACGCCCATCTCACCTGCTCCGTGATCAATTCACGTCTGTGAAAACAGACCCCCCGGAGCGCTGTCATGAAGTCACGTGAAGAATCCGCCGGCTTGATCCTCCTGATCGAGGACAACCGCAACATTTCGGAGATGGTAGGCGAGTACCTGGAGCGTAAGGGCTTCGGCGTGGATTACGCCAGCGACGGTGCTGACGGCCTGCGACTGGCCGTCGAAAACAGCTACGACGTGATCGTGCTGGATCTGATGCTGCCGCGCATCGATGGCCTTGAAGTCTGCCGTCGCCTGCGTCAGGAAGCCAAGAAATCGACCCCAGTGCTGATGTTGACCGCGCGCGATACCTTGGACGACAAGGTCCGCGGCCTGGAGGCCGGTGGCGACGATTATCTGGTCAAGCCTTTCGCCATCCAGGAGCTTGAAGCCCGAGTGCGCGCATTGATCCGTCGCGATCGCCGTCAAGTCAGCGCTGAAGTACTGAAGGTGGGCGACCTGGTGCTCGACACTGCCACCCTGCGTCTGACCCGCGCCGGCCGTGATCTCCAGCTGTCGCCGATCGGGCTCAAACTGCTGACGATCCTGATGCGTGAATCGCCGCGGGTGGTCAGCCGTCGCGACATCGAGCGTGAGATCTGGGGCGATGCGCTGCCCGACTCCGACACCCTGCGCAGCCACCTCTACAACCTGCGCAAGGTGATCGACAAGCCGTTCGAGAAGCAGCTGCTGCATACGATCCACAGCGCAGGCTACCGCTTGGCCGAGCTTGAGACCGAGCCCGCGCAGCGGGTGGGCTGATTTGGAGCTGGGATTGGGGGTGAGGCGGCTCGCTTGCGCGGCACTGCCGCGCGAGCCGCTGAACGCCTGAGCGCTTTGCGCGAAGGCCGGGAACGGGATTCGGGATTCTCAAGAGCCGGGATTCGCGATTCGGGATTGGGGATTCGCAAGAGCGGGGGGCGGCGAGCCGTGCCGCTGCGCTGCTGACCGAAATCTTGTCCATACCCGCTGCGTTGAGTGCGCGGGCTCCGCGGATGAGGCTGGGCGCGCGCCGCTTTCTGCAGCACGAGCGCTCAAGCCCTAGACCAACAAGGGAGTCCCCCCGGCTCTGCCGGGGTGGCGGTAGAAGTTTGA
>CAZPHV010000019.1:53873-75491 GCA_964586455.1 uncultured Aquimonas sp. | reverse complement strand
TGATCCGAGCAAACTGCCGCTTAAGTTCCAAACAGAATGCAACGCTACACTAGATCGCTCTCCGGTAGAGAGATCGGACTGCACTGAGTGCGGGGACGTCAGTACGGGCGGTGGCACTTCGGCTCTGTACTGTCCGACGCTCGGGCCGGACTCTTTGCACCCGGATCTTTGGATGGCCCAAGCGTGGCGCGTCGATCCAGCTGGTCGCTGAGAGCTGGTAGATGCGCTGCTCTTATCTACCCTACGCGCGCTTGAGTGGCTGGCTTGGGTCGGTAGACGGCGTCGATCGCGTTTGTCGGGTTTGGAGGCGGGTCGTATTCAGCGGTGAACACGGCGAACAAGGGCCGGCAGGGCGTGCCCGCAGTTGGGCTCGGAGGCTCTCAGTCGCTTGCCGCTTGCCGCTTGCCGCTTATCGCTCTTGCATCAAATCCTTTGCGATCCGCGTCATCGCCCCACGCCGCAGCGCGAAGTCCCAGTAGCTGCCGCCCAGTTGGCGCCACAGCACGGCCGAGCGCACGGCTGCGAGCAGGGCGGCGCGGATTTGTGCGACGACGGCGGACTGCGCGAGCTGCAGGGGGTTGCCTTGCACCATCACGCGTGGCTTCAGCTGGCTGAGGGTGTCGGCATAGATGTCGGCCAAGCGTTGGCTGACGCTGGTGTGGTCGCCACCGAAATGCTCGCGCTGGCGTTCGGTGGATTCGATGCCCTGGCGCAGGGCTTCGAGCATGCGCGGCTGGCGCATCATCTGACGCTCCAGCTGCAGCACGGTCGCGGCCATGCGCGAGATCGCGAGGTCGCGGCCTTGGCCGTTGATCTGGCGCAGCAGGCATTCGAGCCCGGGCTTCAACAGTTGCGCGCCGCCGTACACGGCCTCGACGTTTTCGGCATCCAGCCGGAACACGCTGTCGATGCAGGGCTGCACCAGGTCGGCGTCGGCGCGGCCTTCGTGGGCGATCTGGCGCACGGCCGTGATCGCCTGCAGCAGGCCGGCGAGTGCGAGCACGCGGTCTTTCATTGAACCTCCAGAGCATGGGCTTCGAGCGGAGCATCGGTGGCTTCGATCACCGCTCCGCCCAGGCAGACTTCATCAGCATAGAAAACGATGGATTGGCCGGGAGTGACGGCACGCTGCGGGCGTT
Organism: uncultured Aquimonas sp.; assembly: GCA_964586455.1. Taxonomy (GTDB): domain Bacteria; phylum Pseudomonadota; class Gammaproteobacteria; order Xanthomonadales; family Xanthomonadaceae; genus Aquimonas. Next base: position 74,352 of record CAZPHV010000019.1, on the reverse strand, counting down.
CAAATTGAACGCGCAGGCTGCCGTCCTCGCGGACCTCGACGCTGCAGGCCTCATCGGCCTGGCGGTAGCGGGTTTTGGCGGTGCAGTCGAATCGGTGGGCCGGCGGCGCGCCGTCGACGAAGTCGGGTAGGGCGGTGCGCAGGCGCTGGCTCATCAGGTAGGCGCTGTCGTGTCCCTGGTCGACGATCAGTCGATTGTGGGCGATGTCCTTGCCGACCACGAACCAGGGCGCCTGCGGACGGCCACGCACGCCGCCGAGGTTCAGGCCCTCACGCTGGCCAAGCGTGTAGAAGAAGGCGCCGCCGTGACGGCCCAGCACCACGCCTTGGGGGTCGACAATCTCGCCCTCGCGGGTCGGCAGGTAGCGGCCGAGGAACTCGCGGAAGTCGCGTTCGCCGATGAAGCAGATGCCGGTGGAGTCTTTCTTGGCATGGGTCGGCAGCGCCGCTTCGGCGGCGAGCCGTCGAACTTCCGGCTTGGGCAGCTCGCCGACGGGGAACAGGGTTGCGGCCAGCGCTTCCTGGCCGAGGGTGTAGAGGAAGTAGCTCTGGTCCTTGCCGGCATCGCGCCCGCGCAGCAGCTGCCAGCGGCCGTGTTGACAGCGGACGCGGGCGTAGTGGCCGGTGGCGATGCGCTCGGCGCCGAGCGCGCGGGCGTGGTCCAGAAAAGTGCGGAACTTGATCTCGCGGTTGCAGAGGATGTCCGGGTTGGGCGTGCGTCCAGCGCGGTATTCGGCGACGAAATGCTCGAACACGCCGTCCCAGTACTCGGCGGCGAAGTTGCGGGTGTGGCAGCGGATGCCGAGGCGCCCACACACGGCAATCGCGTCCTTACGGTCTTCTTCGGCGCGGCAGCCGCTTTCGCGTGCGTCCTCTTCCCAGTTCTGCATGAACAGGCCTTCGATCGGTTGGCCTGCGCGCTGCAGCAGCAGAGCCGCGACCGAAGAGTCCACGCCCCCGGACATGCCGACGATGACCGTGCCCGGCTGCATCTGCGCCTCAGCCCGCGAAGTGGCGAACGTGGTGCAGCGGCGCACGTTGCCCGGCCAGGAAGTCCTTGATGACTTCCTGCACCAGCGGGCTGCGCAGGCGGGCGGCTTCTGCGTCCACTTCGGTCGGGGTCAGCCACAGGCAGCGGGTGATGCCCTGATCCAGCGGCCGTACGGGGTCGTGGTCAAGCGCTTCGGCGCCAAATGCGAACCGGATGTAGGTCTTGCCGGTCTCGGCCCGCCACAGATAGCTGCCAATGAAGCACTGCGGGCGCACGTTCCAGCCGGTTTCTTCCAGTGTTTCGCGGGCCGCGGCCTCGATCAGACCCTCCCCGGGTTCGAGATGTCCTGCGGGCTGGTTCAGCACCAGTCGGCCGCGAACCGACTCTTCCACCAGCAGGAAGCGCCCCTCGCGTACGATGACGCAGGCCACGGTGATGTCCGGGTTGAACTGGATGTCGCTCTTGGGCACGAGACCACGCCGGCTGGCAAAGAGGCGGAACTTTACAACACGCCGCCTTGGCCGCCTTGCGGGCTGTTCAGTCGTATTTGACGAGGCGGGGAGCAGACTCGGCGGCCGATTCGCGCACAGCGGTGCGTGACACAGCCCTTGCAAGTCGCCATTGCGCATCCACATACCACGCCATGACCGAAACACCTGACCTCCGCCTCAGCCTTTTGCTTCCGCTTCGCGCGCAGTCCCCGCGCTTGGCGGGTGATCCGGATGGCGCCCCCGATGAGTCCCAACAGCGCGGCCTGGCAGTCGAAGAGGCGCGACCCGAGGTCGTACGCCCGCCGCTGTACCAGGTAGTGCTGCTGAACGACGACTACACGCCGATGGATTTCGTGGTCGAAGTCTTGCAGGTGTTCTTTGGACTCAACATCGAGCGCGCCACCCAGGTGATGCTTCATGTTCATACCCGCGGCAAGGGCGTGTGCGGCGTGTACACACGCGAAGTGGCAGAAACCAAGGTGCAGCAGGTCAACGAATTCGCACGCGCGCACCAGCACCCTTTGCTTTGCAGCATGGAAAAGGCCTGATCAGCCCCGCTTCAGTCGATCAACACACACAGTAGGGATGCCGGCTAGGGCATCGTCAGCAGGCAGCAGCGGTACCCGTCAGGCGCAAGGAGCCCCGGCATGTTCAGCAAAGATCTCGAGTTCAGCATCGGCCAGTGCTACAAGCAGGCCCGCGAGGCGCGCCATGAGTTCATGACGGTCGAGCACCTGTTGCTGTCGCTGCTGGAAAACCCCTCCGCAGTCGCCGTACTTCGCGCCTGCGGGGCCGACCTCACCCGCCTTGGTCAGGAGCTGCGCAACATCATCGGCGAAACGGTGCCGGTTCTGGCCGCGGAAGACACCCGCGACACCCAGCCGACGCTGGGGTTCCAGCGCGTGCTGCAGCGCGCTGTCTACCACGTGCAGTCCTCAGGGCGAAAGGAAGTCACCGGCGCCAATGTGCTGGTCGCGATCTTTGGCGAGAAGGACAGCCATGCCGTGTATTTCCTCGGTCAGCAGGAAATCAGCCGGCTGGATGTCGTCAACTACATCAGCCATGGCGTCGCCAAACTCAGCAGCGAACAGGTCAAGCCGGCTGAGCCCGAGTCGCAGAAGGAAGGCGAGGGCGAGGAAGGCAAGACCAATCCTCTGGCGGAATTCGCTTCGAACCTGAACGAACAGGCCAAACTGGGAAAGATTGACCCTCTGATCGGACGCGCCGAGGAAATCGAGCGCGTGATCCAGGTGCTGTGCCGCCGCCGCAAGAACAACCCGCTGCTGGTGGGCGAGGCAGGCGTCGGCAAGACCGCCCTGGCGGAAGGTCTCGCCAAGCGCATCGTCGATGGCGAGGTGCCCGAAGTGCTTGCCGATGCGACGATCTATGCGCTGGATCTCGGCGCCCTGGTCGCCGGCACCAAATACCGCGGCGACTTCGAGAAGCGCCTGAAGTCGGTGCTGGCGCAGCTCAAGAAAGAGCCTGGAGCGGTGCTCTTCATCGATGAGATCCACACGATCATCGGTGCCGGCTCTGCATCGGGCGGCACCATGGACGCGTCGAACCTGATCAAGCCGGTGCTGGCCTCGGGTGACCTGCGCTGCATCGGTTCGACCACGTTCCAGGAGTACCGTGGCGTGTTCGAGAAGGACCGCGCACTGGCCCGGCGATTCCAGAAGATCGACATCGTCGAGCCCTCGGTCGCGGACGCCGTCGCCATCCTCAACGGTCTCAAGTCCAAGTTCGAGGAGCACCACCGCGTCGAGTACCTCGGTGACGCCCTGCAGGCGGCGGTGGATCTGTCGGTCAAGCACATTGGCGATCGCCTGTTGCCCGACAAGGCGATCGACGTCATCGACGAAGCCGGCGCACGTCAGCGGCTGCTGCCTGAAGACCAGCGCAAGGCGGTCATCGACGTTGCCGAAATCGAGTACATCGTGGCGCGCATGGCGCGGATCCCGGCCAAGCAGGTCTCGGCCTCGGACCGCGATGTGCTGCGCAACCTCGACCGCAACCTGAAGATGGTCGTGTTCGGTCAGGACGAGGCGATCGACACGCTCGCCTCTGCCATCAAAATGGCGCGCTCAGGCTTGGCGAACCCCGACAAGCCGATCGGCAGCTTCCTGTTCGCCGGCCCGACCGGCGTCGGCAAGACCGAGGTTACCCGTCAGCTTGCGATGCAGCTGGGTATCGAGCTGGTGCGCTTCGACATGTCCGAGTACATGGAAGCGCACTCCGTCAGCCGCCTGATCGGTGCGCCTCCGGGCTATGTGGGCTTCGACCAGGGCGGCCTGCTGACCGAAAAGGTCGTCAAGACTCCGCACTGCGTGCTGCTGCTGGACGAGATCGAGAAGGCGCACCCGGATGTGTTCAACATCCTGCTGCAGGTGATGGACCGCGGCACCCTGACCGACACCAATGGCCGCGAGGCCAACTTCCGCAATGTGATCGTGGTGATGACCACCAATGCCGGTGCCGCCCAGGCCGCGCGCCGCAGCATCGGATTCGTCGAGCAGAACCACTCTACTGATGCGATGGAAGTGATCCGCAAGGCCTTCTCGCCGGAATTCCGCAATCGGCTGGACGCGGTGGTGCAGTTCGGTGGGCTCGACTTCGACCACATCCTGCGCGTGGTCGACAAGTTCATCATCGAACTTGAAACCCAGCTGCAGGAAAAGCACGTCGCCCTGAGCGTCGAGCCCGAAGCGCGCCGCTGGCTGGCGCAGAACGGGTTTGATCCGCAGATGGGCGCGCGCCCGATGGCGCGGGTCATCCAGGATCAGGTCAAGCGCCCGCTTGCCGACGAGCTGTTGTTTGGCAAGCTGGTCAACGGTGGCCGCGTCAACGTGATCGTTCGCGACGGCAAATTGGCGGTCGATACCGCGGAAGAGCACCAGGGCGAGCTCAGCACGGTCGAGTAGTGCTGGCAGGCTCGCGTGCGCCCCTGAGCTCCTCGGCCTGGGGCGCTGTGCTTGTTTCCGAGGAGAGGGGTTTCGCGGTTTGGTGTGGGTGCAATTTGCGTCCTTCGGCTGTACAGTCGGCTCGCTGGCGGGGAAGCAGCTTGCGGCAGGCCTGCTCGCGGTTGCCGCGGGTGCTGAGTTCGCCGGTGCGCGGCACGCGCACCCTACGAAGGCGCATGACGCCATGCCCAAGATGATCGGCCCTATAGGGTGCGCCTGTGGCGCACCAACAATGGCGAATAGGGCTCGCTGAGCCAACGGCAGGCACGCAAGACGCTGGAATCGCTCGTGCGTGTTCGCGATCAGCCGCAAGGCAAGACGTGAACCCGGGGCGAGCCCCCGTGGTCCACCGCTTGCTCTTGCGACAGGCTGGGCCTACCCTCGACGGGTTATTGACAGCCGACGCAATCCGGCGTCGGACTTCTGTGGGGGAAGGTGTGGCGGCAAGCAAGCGATGGAGCGGCGCGTTGGCGCTGCTGGTGGGCCTTCTGACAGGCTTGGTGGTGTATGCGGGTACTCAGTTGCCTGACCTGACCGCGCGCGGCTCCCAGCCCGGTCTGACCCATCCGATCGAGAACTCCGGAAACTGCATGGGCTGCCATGCGGGCGGCACCATCGAGTTCCATTACCCGGCGACCAGCTGGAAGGGCTCGATGATGGCCAACGCCGGGCGCGACCCCATTTTCTGGGCGGCGCTGGACGTAGCCAACGCGGATGGCGAGAGCATCGGGGTCCCGGGGATCGGCGATTGGTGCCTGCGCTGCCATGTGCCCGAGGGCTGGTTCGGCGGGCGCGTCAGCAAGACCACGACCGGCGGACGCGTGGATGGCACCGACGGCTGCCAGCTGCAGGGCAAGTACGATGACGTGCCGGGCTTCGGCAACGATTACGCGGGCATCGGCTGCCACTTCTGCCATCGGGCTGAACCGAATGGCCCGAACGGTGAGCCCAACTATCTGGAAAGCGGCGATATCTGGCTGGACGATGTGGCCTGCGCCAATGGCGGCAGTGGCCCTTGCCGCGGTGGGCCGTACGACTACAGTGACGGCACCAGCCCGCCGCCGCACCCCTGGAAGCACTCCCCGCATCTGTCCAGCAGCGAGATGTGCGGCAGCTGCCACAACGTGACCTCGCCGCTGAACAACGGCGTGCCCCTGCGCACCCTGATCACCGCGGCGGGTGTCGATACCGGCATCGCGTTTCCGATCGAGCGCACGTACACCGAGTGGCGCAAGAGCGACTTCGGCACCGCGCTGTTCGCTGATGGCATTGAGGCGACGCCCGTCCAGAATCAGCCTGGCGTGTCGGTCAAACGCCTGCAGACCTGTCAGGACTGCCATATGGAGATCGCGCAAAGCGAAGATCCGGAAGATCAGTTCCTCGGCTGCTTCTTTGGGCCCAACCGCAATGGCGTGCTCTCGATCCACAACTTCTCGGGTGCCAATACCTGGGTGCCGAAGATCCTCAAGGGCGAGTTTCCGGCGCTGGGTTACGACGAGGCCTTTGATCAGGCGGTGCAGTGGTCGACCGAGCTGCTGACCGAGCGCACCGCCACCGTGGTGACCCGCGGCGTGCGCAGCGTTGACGGACAGACACTCAACGTCGAAGTCGAGGTCACCAATCTGTCCGGGCACAAGCTGCCGACCGGTTACTCGGAAGGCCGCCGCATGTGGATCGAACTTGAAGTCCGCGACGCTGGCGGCGCGCTGGTCTATAGCAATGGCGGCTGGGATCCGGCGACCGGCGACCTGCAGAGGGATGCGCAGACTCGCGTCTATGAAATCAAGCAGGGCATCTGGGATGCCGACACCAGCACCTGCCGCATCACCGACAGCGAGGGCAGGGCGAGCTTCCACTTCGCCCTGAACAACTGCGTCGCCAAGGACAACCGGATTCCGCCATTGGGCTTCACCGGCGGCGATGACGTTGAAGTCGCGCCCGTGGGTGCGGTCTATCCGCCCGAGCAGCCCGGCTCGAACCGCCTGCGCAATGTCGATGTCGCGAGCTACAGCGTGCCGGCCGCAGCTGCCAACGGCAGCTTGAGCATCACGGCACGCCTGCATTTCCAGGTGTCGAGCAAGGAGTACATCGAGTTCCTGCGCAATCAGGCGGTCGAGCGCGGCTTTGCGGGCGAAAACCAGATGTGTGAAGGCGGCCCCGGGCGTCCGTTCGCGGTCGGCCCGCAGAACCAGAGTCGAGGCGCGTATCTGTACGGGCTGTGGGCGAACCCCGCCTATGGCAAGTCACCGCCGGTGTTGGTGCGTAGCGCTTCTGCTGTCGTGCCCTGAAGCAGAGAAGGAACAAGGTCGCGCTGTCATCGCGAGGCGTGAGGAGATTCACAAACACGAGCGCAGGCCAGGGACAGGCTGCGCCATCAACCAGACGGTCGGGGGAAACGATGCTGAAACACCTTCATGTGGCGCTGTTGGGTGCACTCTTCATGACACCGGTTGCGCTACCGGCGTTCGCCGCGGCAGACACTGCGGTCGATGCGGCTCCGCAGCAGTGGACGGTCTGGGGCGGTGAGCTGCGCTTCAACTGGAACCGCGATTTGATGCAGGACCTCGGCTTCAAAGTCGGCGCCGCCCGTGATCGGCTGGACATCGGCGATGCCCCGCATATCGAGCGCATCGCGCTGCGCGAGGCGGCCGGGCTTGAGATCAAGGTTGAGAAATCAATCGATTTCGTTGGCTTCGCCGGCGGACGCCTGCAGTCGCGCGGCGGCTTCGTGGTCGAGGGCGAGGGCCTGAGCATCGACCTGCGCAATCTTGTTCTTCGGCCGAACGCCAGCAACGCGTTCCAGATCGACGTAGTGAGCGCCGACGGCAACGTGTGGTTCTACATTGACCGTCTGATGTACAAACTCGAGGGCGGCACTGATCCGCTGATGAGCGTGCGCGCGATGGATCTGCGCATCACGCCCAAGCTGGCCGCAGCGCTCGGCAACGACGTCTACACGGGCTGGGTGGTGGCGGGTCTGGAGATGTATGCGCGGGTGGCAACCCCCGGCGCCGTGGTCGCGGCGCCCAAGGGCAGCTCGCGCTGGCACGGCAGCCCTGCCCCGAATGGCGGCGTGTATGAAGTCGACGTGTTCATGAGCACCTTCAACCTGCAGTACACGCGAAGGCAGGCATCAGTAGACGGTCCTGGTGGGCAGAACAATGGCATCGTGGTGTTCACCCCAAGCTCCACGCTCAGGAACAACCGTGGCACCGGTAACCTGGACGAGTCCAATCTCAGCAATCCGCTGCTGGCGACGGTGCCTGGCGATCCGCTGGGAACCAGCTCGGCGCGCTATGCCGCCGACGTACCGTGGTGGCAGAAGTTCACCGGCAACTTCGCGCCGCACAACAATGACCAGCATCCCTACCTGATCTGGAATCTGTATCGCATCGACTCGTCCGGGCGCATCGAACAGGTCGGACGTTCGGGCGTGAAACACGCCTGGCTCACCACCAACTCTCCGTGTGATGTGAACCCCGGCAACAACCACATCTTGGGGCGCGGCTGCGTTGACACCTACGGCACCGGCAACAACGATGCGATTGGCGATCTGGGCCCACGCAACGAGATCATTCCGTTTACCGGCCAGTGGGGGCGCTGCGGATCTGTCTACGATGCCGACTGCAACGGTGCGCGCGACACCAATTCACCCTGCTCCAATGTGGGAGGTGCGGACTGCCAGAGCTACGCCTTCCGAATGCCGGTGATCGAGCAGTTCATCGATACCAGCCAGAACGCGGGTGCCACCTACTTTGCCGAGTCCTGGTACATCGTCCGCGACGACATCAACATCCTCAATACGATGCAGTCGCGACCGGTCAGCTTCAGCTGGACGGGAAACGCCTGGGCCATCGACAACGCGTCTCCGCTGCGTCTGGGGCCGGCGCTGGGGCGCTGGGTCGCGCCGGATACCGCACTGCCGAACGAGCGCAGCGCCGACATCAAAACGGGTGAGGGCAATCTGCGGGTCGCAATGCGGGTGAACGATCTGGGCAATGGCCAGTTCCGCTACGACTACGCGGTCATGAACTTCGATTTCGCGCGCGCGGTCACCGAGGGCGCCGAGCCGAACCTGCGGGTACTGCGCAACAACGGCTTCAACCGCTTCGAACTGCCCCTGCCTGCGGCGGCACAGTTGATCTCGACCGAGTTTGCCGACGGCGATACAGACGCGGGCAACGACTGGAGCTTCACGCGTCAGGGCTCCACCCTGGTCTGGCAGGCGGCCGGCACCTCGACGGCGCCGGTGAATTCCTTGAACTGGGGCGTGATGTTCCGGTTCTCGGTGACCACCACCGAGGCACCGCAGAACGGCAGCGGCTACCTGGGCATCGCCGAGACGGGTTCGCTGACCAACGTGCGCGTTGACACGCTTGTCCCGGGGGCGGCGGTCGTGAGCCCTGATGAAGTGTTCGCTGACGGCTTCGAGGTGCAGTAAGTCGCACACCCCCTCTGCGGCGAGGCTCGCCGCAGAGGGGACTGCCGCTGCAGATGCTCAAAACGCAGACATGCGAAAGGCCCGGCCTGCGTCTGCAGGCCGGGCCTTTCGCTGCTCAATCACTTCATGCGGTAGGTGATACGACCCTTGGTCAGGTCGTAGGGGGTCATTTCGACCTTCACCTTGTCGCCGGTCAGGATGCGGATGTAGTTCTTGCGCATGCGACCCGAGATATGGGCAGTCACGACGTGGCCGTTCTCCAGCTTCACGCGGAACACGGTGTTGGGAAGGGTCTCCAACACGGTGCCCTCCATCTCGATGGAATCGTCTTTGGACATTCGGTCTTCGGAAAGGAAGCGGCCTTCGGGCCGCGGTCAAGTCGCGCATTCTGCCATGTCAGCGGGCAGCGGAGAAGCGTAGTGCTTGATTCATGTGCAAGCAGGGCTCATTTGGCGAGCTCGATCGCCTTCACGGCGCCGAAGTCCACCGACCATGAACCCACTCGTCCGGGCTCGACCGTGATCTGCTGCAGACGCTCCAGAAAGTCCGCGCGCGCAATCGGGTGGAAGCCGAGGCTGGCCAGGTGGGCGGATTCGACCTGCCCATCCAGCAGGGGGAAGCCCCATTCGCTCAAACGGCGACACAGCGCGGCGATAACGCACTTGGACGCGCCGGGTTCCAGGCTGAACATCGATTCGCCGAAGAACGCGCGGCCGATGCTGACCCCGTACAGGCCTCCGATCAGACGCTCGCCTGCCCACGCCTCGATCGAATGCGCGTGCCCCAGGCGATGCAGCTCGGCATAGGCGCGCCGCATTGCCGGCACGATCCAGGTGCCGCGCTGGCCTCGACGCGGCAAACGTGCACAGAGCCCGATCACCGCTTCGAAGTCGCGGTCGGCAGTGACCTGCCAGTCGCGCTGGCGAAGCTCGCGGCGAAAGCGCCGGGACAAGTGCAGACGGTCGCTTTCGATCACCATGCGCGGGTCGGGGCTCCACCACAACGGCGGCTCGCCGGGCGAGAACCACGGGAAGATGCCTCGCGCGTAGGCACGCAGCAGGCGTTCGGGTTCCAGCCCGCCGCCCCAGGCCAGCAGACCGTTGGGTTCGCGCAGGGCCTGATCGGAGGGCGGAAAGGGCGAGTGCGGGTCCGGGCCGAGTTCGGGCAGGCGATCGCTCATGCGGGCTCGGCCCCTTGCCGATACGGGCTGTGCGCCAGCAGTTCCCTGCGGTACTGCTCCAGCCAGCGCCGTTCCTGGCGAAGGGATTCAGACACTGCCTCGCGAAACGCCGGCATCGGCAGGTAGTGACTGGAGTGCGTGAGCTGCGGTAGAAAGCCGCGCGCGAGCTTGTGTTCGCCCTGGGCACCGGGCTCGAAACGTTGCAGCCCCTGCTCGATGCAGTACTCGATGCCCTGGTAGTAGCAGCACTCGAAGTGCAGGCCCGGCACTTCTTCGAAGCAGCCCCAGTAGCGTCCGTACAGGGCGTCGGCCGAGCGCAGGCAGAGCGCCATGGCGAGCGTCTGTCCTTCGCGTTCGGCCAGTACCAGCAGCAGACCGCGCCCGAGCGCCTCTGCCAGTCGGCTGAAGAAGTCGCGGCTCAGCGCTGGGTGATTGCCCTTGTCATCGAAGGTGCGGCAGTACAGGGCGTGTGCGGTGTCGAGTTCGAGCGGCGAGACCTCGTCGCCGTGCACGCGGCGCAGGCGGATCCCGGCGCGCGCCACCTGCGCGCGCTCCTGACGAAGGTTCTTGCGTTTCTTCGCCGACAGCGCGGCCAGGAAGGCCTCGAAGTCGGCGAAGCCTGCGTTGTGCCAGTGAAACTGGATATCCGAGCGCGCCAACCAGTCGCCGCCCGGCGCGTCATGCTCGCGGTGAAAGTTGATGTGCGCGCCGGACAGCCCGTGCTCGCGGGTGAAGGCTTCGATGGCGCCGATCAACTCGGCTCGCAGCGATGTGTCAGCGCCACACAGCAACCGTGGCCCGCTTACCGGAGAGTAGGGCACTGCCACCAGCAGCTTCGGGAAGTATTCGAGGCCGGCGCGATGGTAGGCCTGTGCCCAGGCATGGTCGAACACAAACTCGCCATGCGAGTTGGTCTTCAGGTAGCAGGGCGCCGCGGCCAGCAGGTCGCCGGCCGCGTTCTCGATCAACAGGTGATGCGGGTTCCAGCCCCAGCTCGACTGCAGACTGCCGCTCTCCTCCAGCCCTGAAAGGAAGGCATGCGAGGTGAAGGGGTCATCGTCGCCGCGGAGGGCGTCCCAGCGCGCAGCATCGACATCCTTGAGGCGCTGAACAAAGCGGTGGCGCAGCGGCATGCGGGGCGGGTCGTCAGGGAGAGGATTCGCACGCTGTCGATCCCGCCGTGCACGGGTGGTGATTCCGGCAGCCGATCCAGTGTCGGCCGCCGAGCTCAATCAATGTTCGCCGTCGAGGAACTTCTCGGCGTCCAATGCCGCCATGCAGCCGAAACCGGCCGACGTGATGGCCTGGCGGTAGATCTGGTCGGCGACATCACCGGCGGCGTACACGCCCGGGACCGAGGTCGCGGTGGCACCGCCTTCGATGCCGCTGCGGATCTTCAGGTAGCCGTTCTTCATCTCCAGCTGGCCCTCGAACAGCGAAGTGTTCGGCGCGTGACCGATTGCGACGAATACGCCGGTCAATTCCAGCTCGCGCGCAGCGCCGGTCTCGCGGCTCTTGATTCGCAGGCCGGTGATGCCGCTGTTGTCGCCCAGGAATTCGTCGACCTCGTGGTTCCAGACGATCTCAACCTTGCCGGCCTTCTCCTTGGCGAACAACTTGTCCTGCAGGATCTTCTCGGCGCGGAATTTGTCGCGGCGATGCACCACGGTGACCTTGCGGCAGATGTTCGACAGGTACAGGGCCTCTTCAACCGCGGTATTGCCGCCGCCGATGACTGCGACATCCTGATCGCGGAAGAAGAAGCCGTCGCAGGTCGCACACGCCGAGACGCCGCGGCCCTTGAAGGCGTCCTCCGAGGGCAGGCCCAGATACTTCGCGGTCGCGCCGGTGGCGATGATCAGGGCGTCACAGGTGTAGATGCCGGAATCGCCGCTGAGGGTGAAGGGGCGCTTGCTCAGGTCGGCCGTGTGGATGTGGTCAAACACGACTTCAGTCTCGAAGCGCTCGGCGTGCGCCTGCATGCGCGCCATCAGGTCCGGGCCCATCAGGCCGTGCGCATCACCAGGCCAGTTGTCGACTTCGGTGGTGGTCATCAGCTGACCGCCCTGCTGCAGGCCCGTAATCACCACCGGCTTCAGGTTGGCGCGCGCCGCGTAGACCGCCGCGGTCCAGCCGGCCGGGCCGGAGCCGAGGATCAACAGCGGGCAGTGTCGGGTGGGCAGATTCGATGCACTCATGGAGTCTCCGCCGCAAACGCGGCTTGGCAGGGGAAAGGGTAGGCACGCAGGCGTCGCAGCCCGCAAGGATGGGGGCAGCTTCGAGGGCGATCAAGCCGAACCGGGGCCGGATGCGGGAAGGCCGCGTGTAGAATCGGGGCCCCAGCGCAGAACCCGCACAGGATGCAACCCCACGTGGCACGAGCGAAGGACGACAAGCGCAAACCCATGATCACCGAGAGCCGACGCGGCCTTTGGCGCGAGGCCTTGATCCTGCTGTTGGCACCGGTGCTGCTGTACGTACTGGCCTGCCTGTGGACCTGGAGCCCGCAGGACCCTGGCTGGTCACGCGCAGGCGAAATCACGTCGGAGATCCGCAACTTTGGCGGTCTGGCCGGGGCGACATTCTCCGACCTGCTGTTCTCGTTCTTCGGGCTGACCGCCTACTTCGTGCCGGTGCTGGCCGGCATCATCGCCGCGGTCGCGCTGCGGCCTCGCGCGGCCGATGAGGAAACCCCGTTGACACCCGCCCTGCGCCTGATCGGTGTGGTGGGCTTTCTGGTGTCGAGCGCGGCCCTGGCGGCGCTGCACTACACGGATTGGGGCAGCGAACTGCCGATGCAGGCCGGCGGCCTGTTGGGCAGCCTGGTTGGCACTGCGCTGACGCGCGGGATTGGTTTTGCGGGCGCCAGCATGTTTCTGCTGGCCCTGCTCCTGCTTTCGGTGACCTTGGCCACCGGGCTGTCATGGCTGGGCCTGATGGATCGACTGGGGCGCGGGGTGCTGTGGCTGGCCGAGCGCGGCCGCAAGCAGGTGCATGCCGCCGGCGAGTACCGGGTTGCTCGCGCCGCGATTGCCGAGCGCGAAGAAGTGCGCCGCGAGGACAAGGTCAAGCGCGCCAAACGCGAGCCCGTACGCATCGAGCCGCAGCCGCCCGCGCCGGAGCGCAGCGAGCGCGCCCAGCGCGAGCAGCAGATTCCGCTGTTCACCGTGTCGCTGGGCGAGAACGGTGCGCTGCCGCCGCTCTCCCTGCTGGATGACCCGAAGCCGCAGCCCAAGGGCTATTCGGACGAAGCACTGTCGACACTGTCACGGCAGATCGAATTCAAGCTCAAGGATTTCCGGATCGAAGTGCAGGTGGTTGGGGTGTACCCCGGCCCGGTCATCACCCGCTTCGAGATGGAGCCGGCACCCGGCATCAAGGGCAGCCAGATCTCCTCGCTGGACAAGGATATCGCCCGCGGCCTGTCGGTGAAGGCGGTGCGCGTGGTCGATGTGATCCCGGGCAAGTCGGTGATCGGCCTCGAAATTCCGAACGCGAACCGCGAGATCATCTTCCTGTCGGAGATCCTGCGCTCGAAGGAGTACGACAAAATCACCTCGCCGCTGGCCTTGGCGCTGGGCAAGGACATTGGCGGCCGACCGACCGTGGTCGACCTTGCCCGCATGCCGCATCTGCTGGTCGCCGGCACCACCGGTTCGGGCAAATCGGTGGCGCTGAACGCGATGGTGCTGAGTCTGCTCTACAAGGCCACGGCCAACGATGTGCGCATGCTGATGATCGACCCGAAGATGCTGGAGCTCTCGGTCTACGAGGGCATACCGCACCTGCTGGCGCCGGTGGTCACCGACATGAAGGAGGCCGCCAACGGTCTGCGCTGGTGTGTGGCCGAGATGGAGCGCCGCTACAAGCTGATGTCGGCCGTCGGCGTGCGCAACCTGGCCGGCTTCAACAAGAAAGTGCGCGACGCGATCGACGCCGGCCAGCCGCTGATGGACCCGCTGTTCAAGCCCAACCCGGAGTTGGGTGAAGCGCCGCGCGCGCTGGAGACCTTGCCCTACCTCGTCGTGATCATCGACGAATTCGCCGACATGATGATGATCGTCGGCAAGAAGGTCGAAGAGCTCATTGCCCGTCTGGCGCAGAAGGCGCGCGCGGCAGGCATCCATCTGATCCTCGCCACCCAGCGGCCTTCGGTCGACGTGATTACGGGCCTGATCAAGGCCAATATCCCGACCCGCATCGCGTTCCAGGTGAGTTCGAAGATCGACTCGCGCACGATTCTGGATCAGTCTGGTGCCGAGACCCTGCTGGGCCACGGCGACATGCTGTACTTGCCGCCAGGCACCGCGATGCCGGATCGCGTGCACGGCGCCTTCGTCAGCGATGAAGAAGTCCACCGCGTGGTCGAACACCTGCGTCAGATCAGCGGCGGCCCGGACTATCTCGAAGGCGTGCTTGATGAGACACAGACCATGGGCGACGGCATCGTGGTCGGCGCCACTGGCCTGCCTGAGGAGTTCAAGTCTGGCGATCCTGAAGCCGATGCGCTCTACGACCAGGCCGTGCAGGTGGTGATGGAAACTCGCCGCGCCTCGATCTCGGGTGTGCAGCGCCGGCTCAAGATCGGCTACAACCGGGCCGCGCGTCTGATCGAGGCGATGGAAGCCGCGGGCATCGTCAGTTCGCCCGAGCACAACGGCGACCGCACGGTACTGGTGCCGCCGCGCGGCGGCGATTGAAGTTCCACACTCCCGTGCGCGCTGTGGTGCATTGATTAAGCGCGTGCGCCCCAGACTGCGCGCGCACTCCACAACTGGTGACCCCCATGCGCTTGCTCGCTGCGTTCTGTCTGACGCTTGCCACCCTTCCGGCGTTCGCTGCCGACGCGGAATCGGTTATCGAAGGTTTCACTGACGGTCTGACGGGGCTGCAGGGCCGCTTCGAACAGCAGGTGCTGGATGCCGACGGCACGCTCAAGGAGCAGACCAGCGGCAGCATCGCGCTGGCAGTGCCGCGCAAACTGCGCTGGGAGTACGAGACCCCGTTTCCACAGCTGATCGTCGCCGACGGCGAGCACCTGTTCGTCTACGACCCGGATCTCGAGCAGGTCAACGTGCGTCGCCAACTCGAGGACGAACAGCAGAGCCCGCTGCTGGCCCTGATCGACCCCGAGGAGCGCGAGCGCCAGTTCAAGGTCAAGAGCGCAGGCATGCGCGACGGCTTGGAATGGGTGGAGCTCGAATCGAAGCTGGAAGAAGCGCAGATCCACCGCGCCCTGTTGGGCATCGATGGCCAGACCTTGGCGCGGATGGAGTTCATCGACTCACTGGGCCAGCGCACCCGCATCAGCTTCAGCGGGTGGCAGCGCAACCCTGCTTTCGCGGCCGATACGTTTCGCTTCCAGGTGCCTGTAGGCGTGGATGTGGTCGGCGACTACACGCCTTCAGCCGAGGTGTTGCCGCTGGGCGAGTGAGGTCGGCGAGCGACGGACGTCGCTGCGATTTCGAGCGACGCCATGCCTTGGTAGGTTGGGTGGAGCGAAGCGATGCCCAACGTCGGGTCTTGCGGCAGCACAGGTCGCTCGGTTGAAGTCTCAAAAACGGCGAACGCTCTTCCGATGTTTCGGTGGCTGCTGTGACCGAGATTCGAAAGCTGGAAGGCCAAGGTCGTCGTGACCGTCCGGTGGGTCAAGACCCACCCTATGCCGGCTTCCATCCCGAATTCCCGCCCGGCCCTCGCGCACAGCACTCGGGCGTTCGATGGCTCGCGCGGCAGTGCCGCGCAAGCGAGCCATCTCACCCCGATTCCCGGCTCTCTCAGAACCTTCCTTCGAACAGCTCGCGCCCGATCAGCATGCGGCGTATCTCGTTGGTGCCGGCGCCGATTTCATAAAGCTTGGCATCGCGCAGCAGGCGGCCCGTGGGGTAGTCGTTGATGTAGCCGTTGCCACCGAGGGTCTGGATGGCTTCCAGCGCAAGCTTGACTGCGGACTCCGAGGAATGGAGCAGACAGCTGGCAGCATCCACGCGCGAGCGCACCCCGCGGTCGTACTCGCGGGCCACCGAGTACGCGAAGGCGCGTGAGGACTGCAGGGCGGTGTACATGTCGGCGATCTTGGCCTGCATGATGCCGAAGCGACCGATCGGCGAATCGAACTGGCGGCGTTCGCGCACATAGGGCAGCACGATGTCCATCGCCGCCTGCATCAGGCCGATCGGTCCGCCTGAGAGCACCAGACGCTCGCTGTTCAGACCCGACATCAACACGCGCACGCCAAGGTTGACCTCGCCGAGCACGTTGGCCGCCGGAATCTCGCAGTTTTCGAACACCAGCTCGCAGGTGTTGCTGCCGCGCATGCCGAGCTTGTCGAGCTTCTGCGCAGTGCTGAAGCCGCGCATGCCTTTCTCGACCAGAAACGCGGTCATGCTGCGCGAGCCTTCCGTCCTGTCGGCGGTACGCATGTAGACGATGAGAACGTCAGCGTCGGGACCGTTGGTGATCCACATCTTGTTGCCGTTCGCGACCCAGGTGTCACCGCGCAGCTCGGCGCGGCAGGCCATCGAGCCGACCACATCCGAGCCCGCGCCGGGCTCACTCATCGCCAGCGCGCCGACGAACTCGCCGCTGCACAGCTTGGGCAGGAAGCGCTCGCGTTGCTCGGGCGTGCCGTGGTTGTACAGGTTCTGCACACACAGGTTGCTGTGCGCGCCATAGGACAATCCCACCGAGCCCGATGCGCGCGAAATCTCTTCCATCGCCACCAGATGTGCGAGGTAGCCCATCTCGGAGCCGCCGAACTCGCCGGGCAGGGTGATGCCCAGCAGGCCCATTTCGCCCAGCTTGCGCCAGAGGTCCATGGGAAACGCATTGTCGCGATCGATCGCTTCCGCACGCGGGGCGATTTCGGCGGCGGCGAACCGCGCCACGGCCTCGCGCAGGCTGTCGATGTCTTCGCCGAGTTCAAAGGCTCGCATGGGCTGGCTCCGGTGGTTCTGCGTGCGGCGCCCAGGGGCGCGCGGCAAGGGATGGACGAATGGCGGGCAGGGTACTGCCGCGATGAGCATGCCGCAGGGGGCATGCGCATCGCGTCATCGCGTGACGGCAGCTCAGCCGTTGCGCATGCGGCCCAGGAAGCGCGGCGCTGAATTGCCCATGTGCGGCAGCTTGACCTTGCCGATGGCTTCGATGCGCTCTTCGGCCATGCGGTCGGCGGCCTTGTAGGTCGGGATGTTGTCGCGCGCGCTGATCTCGAAGATGCGGCCGAGGTTGTAGTAGATCGTGCGCATCATGCGCATGGCGCGCTCGCGGTTGTAGCCATCGATTTCCAGCGACACGTTCATCAGACCGCCGGCGTTGACCGCATAGTCGGGCGCATACAGCACGCCGCGGCGATGCAACTCGTCGCCGATCGAATCCGTCGCAAGCTGGTTGTTGGCCGCACCGCAGATGATCCCGGCCTTGATGCGGTCGAGGGTCTTCTCGTTGATGGTGCCGCCGAGCGCGGTCGGCGAGAACACGTCGGCCGGCACGTCGTAGATCTCATCCAGGCCGACCGCTTCGCAGCCGAACTCGTCAACCGCACGCGCCACCGCTTTCTGGTTGATGTCAGTCACGAAGACCTTGGCGCCGCGCTCGCGCAGCAGCTTGACGAACTCCATGCCGACGTGTCCCACGCCCTGCACGGCATAGCTGAACTTCTCGACGTCTTCATGACCGTGCTTGACGTTCAGCGCTGCCATCAGGCCCTGCAGGGTGCCGTAGGCGGTGAACGGCGAAGGGTCGCCGGAACCGCCGTGGACCTGGTGCACACCGGTGACGAATTCCGTCTCCTTGAGCACGTACTCCATGTCGTTGACGTCGATGCCGACGTCTTCGGCAGTGATGTAACGACCGTTCAGCGAGTTTACAAAGCGGCCGAAGGCGCGGAACAGCGCTTCCGATTTGTCCTTGTTCGGGTCACCCCAGATCACGGCCTTGCCGCCGCCGAGGTTCAGGCCCGACACCGCGGCCTTGTAGGTCATGCCGCGTGACAGGCGCAGCACGTCGTTCAGCGCTTCTTCGTCACTCGCGTAGTTCCACATGCGGGTGCCGCCCAGCGCCGGGCCGAGCACGGTGTTGTGGATGGCGATGATGGCCTTCAGGCCGGCATCGGCGTTGTGGCAGAACACGACCTGCTCATGGCGGGTACGCGAGAGGGTTTCGAAGAGCATTGCAGACTCCGGGTAGGGCGGGGGCAGCCCGTTGCGTGGAAACGCCCGGATGCGCAATCGAACCCGGGAAGCCGCGCATTCTAGCCCGGAGAATCGCCGGCCACACCCTGCGCTGCAGCGTAGTGTTGTGCGGACGCATGTCCGGTTTGGCTGCCGGTGTCCGTACTCTTGCGTACCCGTGCATGCACATGTCAGCCATCGACCGTGCAGTCGGAACGCAGCCCGCGCCCATCCATTCCCATCAGGAGCTCGCCATGATTTCTTCCCGTTCGCTGTTGTGCTGCTTCGCTCTCGCTGGCTTTGCTGCCGGCACCGCTCATGCCGATCCGCGTGCAGAAGTCGTGGCCGCCTGGGAGAAAGCCATGACCCACGGCAGCTACCGCATGCAGATGAGCAGCGAAAGCCGAGGCCGCACGAATACGCAGGAGATCGACGTGCAGCTGCCGTCGAGCTTCCACATGCGCTCGCCTGAAACCGAGATGGTGATGCTGCCGCAGGGCACCTGGGTGCGCGTCAATGGCAGCTGGATGCGCATGCCGGTGAACATGTCGCAGATGGCCGAGGCCTACAGTGCTGACGCGATCGAGCAGGGCAAGCAGAGCCTGCAGCAGGTCGAGCGGGTGGGCGAGGGCGTGGTCGAGGGCTGCGATGCGGTGACCTATCGATACACCAGCAGCGGCAAGTTCATGGGTGTCAAAAGCGACAGCAGCACCGAAATGTCGGTTTGCAAGGCCAGCGGCCTGCCGAGACTGCTCACTTCGACCAGCGGCAAGCGCCGACCGGATACCGTGCGCATTGTTTATGACTTCGACGCGGCGATCGACATTCGTGCGCCGCGCTGATCGGCCAAATAGGGAGAAATGCGGACCTGACGCCGGCGGCAGGCGAACGCCGCCGGATCATTCTTCGGGGCCGAGTTCGCGGTCGATATAGCGGTGGATCTCGGCTTCGATGGGGCCGCGAAGGGCCGACAGCAGAAAGCCCAGCTTGACGACGATGTCCACCTTGCCGCGACCGAGCGCGATGTTGCCATTCACCCCCATGCGCTCGAAATGCAGGATGTTTCCATCCCATGCGTACTCGACGGCGAACTTCTCAGCCAACTTTTCGGCGACGTGCTCGATCGCCACCCGGGCGTCCTTCATGGAGCGGGTGTGGCGGCGGGTAATCTCGATACTCGGCATGGACGGGGGCACTCGCGCTGTGTTTAAGGACGGGGACCAGCGCACCTGCGCCGGCCCGATGCATCGCGGCCTAGATGAAGGCCGAAGCAAGCGTTAGGATGCCGCATGCGCTTCACATTTCCCAACGGCGAGCACCCCGGACTGGAGCTGACTCGCGGCAGCGTGAGTATCGGGTCCGAGCCAGAGGACAGCGTATGTCTGCCAGCAGCCGGGCTGAAGCCTGCGCATGCCCGCATCGACCTGCAGCCTGAGCGCCGGATCTGCGCGCTGCGACTGGCGCCGTCGGCGCTGGCCTATGTCAATGCGCGTCCGGTTCGCAGTTTGGCGCTGCTGAGGCCGGGCGATGTGCTGACCTTGAATCGCGTGCGTGTGCAGGTGCAGGGCGCGCTGTCCACTGCACCGCTGCCCCCCTTGCACGATGCCGGCAGTGCGGCACGACCGGGCGGCCCCCGGGTCGTGCTCCGCGCCATTTCCGGTGCGCAGTTCGGGCGCAGTTTCGGGTTCGCGCCGAGCCTGAGCATCGGCCGCAGCGAGGGAGCCGACATCACCGTTGACGAAGAGGGCGTAGCGCCGATCCAGCTTCGCCTGCACTGGTACGGCGACCGCTGCCTCGTGCTCGCCGAATCGGCCTCGTCGGACGACGGCGCGTTTGAACTCAACGGGTATCCGCTGTCATCGGGATGGATGCTGCCGGGCGACCAACTGCGCGTGGGCAGTGCACGTTTCGTGCTGGAAGCCCCAGGCCTGCGCCCGGGACGACGCGATGACCCGCATACGCCGGTGAAGCCCATGCGCGCGATGGAAATCACCCAGGCCGCTGCATCTGCTGCAGCGGCCGCAGCCTTGGTGGAACCGCAGCGTGGATTCAACTTCGGCTGGCTTATCCTGGCCGCAGCCGGCATCGCTGCGGCCCTCATTGCGCTCTTCCTGTACGCGCCGCACTGAAACCGTGGGCGCGCGCCAAGGCGTCTCCCGAGCGACCCGAAATGCCTGAACTCAGCGCGGCGACGGCGGCTCCTGTGCAATCTCCGGGTCGGTCACCGCGCGCCGCGCCAGCTGTGC
>CAZPHV010000019.1:0-53863 GCA_964586455.1 uncultured Aquimonas sp. | reverse complement strand
TCGCGGTGCGCGATGTAGGCGTTGGCGAAGAAGATGATCGCCGCGCCGACGACGACCCAAGCGTCCAGGTACTCGCCAAACAACAGGTAGCCCGCGGTCGCCACGAGCGGCACCTGCAGGAAGCTGATCGGCGTCAACATCGAGGCATCTCCAAGCTTCAGCGCGCGCGCCCAGCACATGTGGCCGGCGGTGCCGAAGAATCCAGCCAGCACGATCCACAGCCAGGTGATGCCCTGCGGGTTTTCCCACACCCAGAGCGCAGGCCCCAACGACAGCGGCACCCACAGCAGGGTTGTATAGAGCACGATCGCGTCAGGCTTTTCAGTGCGCGAAAGAAACTTGATGCTGATCGCCACCGCGGCACTGAGCGCCGCCGCCAATAGCGCCACGAGCACGCCGGGGCTGAACTCCGAACCCGGACGCAGGATGCAAACGACGCCCACGAACCCGAGCGCCACCGCGGTCCAGCGCCGCGCGCGCACCACTTCGCCCAGCACCAGCACGGCGCCGATGGTGACGAACAGCGGCGTCGAGTAGGACAGCGATACCGCCTGCGCCAGCGGCAGGTTCACGATTGCCCAGAAGCCACACAGCATCGACACGATGCCGATCGCCGAGCGGAAGAAATACAGCGGGAGCTTCGACGTCTTGAGCAATCCGGGCCCGTGGCGCAGCAGCAAGGGCAGGGCGAACAGCAGCCCGAACAGGTTGCGGAAGAACGCGATCTCGAACGGATGCAACTGCTCGGAGGCGAGCCGTATCACCACCGCCATGCAGCCGAACATGCAGGCGCTCGCCAGCATCAGGAGTACGGCGCGCCAGACCTGGGCGGCCGCGTCTGAACCCGCGCTCACGCGGCCGGCCTGAAGTCGGCGCCAAGGATCAGCGGTTCGGGTTCCAGGCGGAGGCCAAATCGTTCTTCAACGCTTGCTGCGACCTCGCGTGCCAGTGCCAGCAGTTCCGCGCCGGTGGCGCGGCCGTGGTTGACCAGCACCAGCGCGTGCTGGGCCGAGATGCCCGCATCGCCGCGACGATCCCCCTTCAACCCGGCGCTCTCGATCAACCACGCCGCCGAGAGTTTGCGGAGCCCGCCGCCCCTTCCCGGATATACCGGCAGGCCGGGAAAGCGCTGGCGAAGCGCTTCGGCGCGGGTCTCGTCGAGCTCGGGGTTCTTGAAGAAGCTGCCGGCGTTGCCGAGCCTGCTCGGGTCTGGCAGCTTGCTGCGTCGAATCGCTCGCACGGCTTCAGCGACTTCAGCAGGAGTGACCGAGGCTGGATCGCCGAAGACTTCACTCAGGCCCGCATAGTCGAGCCGTGGCGTGGCGTGGCGCCGCACATGCAGGCCGATGCGAGTAATCAGCCAGCGTCCGGGTTCGCGCTTGAAGCGGCTGTCGCGGTAGCCCAGCGCCAGTTCGTCGGCGCCGAGTCGACCCACGCGCCCGTCCAGCAGATTCAGCGCCTCCACCCAGGCCAGCGCATCCTTCAACTCGACTCCGTAAGCGCCGATGTTCTGCACCGGCGCCGCGCCGGCGCTGCCCGGAATCAGCGCCAGATTCTCGATACCCCACAGGCCGCGTTCGCAGGCATAGCGGACCACTTCGTCCCAGGGCTCGGCGGCGGCCACCTCGAGTACGCAGACGTCATCGGCCCGCTCGGTCAGTGCAATGCCACGCAGATCGGGTTGGATTACGGGCACTTCGATGTCGGCGGCGATCAGCAGATTGCTACCTCCGCCGAGTATCAGCGGCGTTTCACCGCGATCTCGGCAGTCCGCCGCCGCCTGCTGCAGGGTCGCAAGGTTGTCGGCGCGGCAGAAACGCTTCGCCAGCGCTTCCACGCCGAACGTATTCAGGGGCTGCAGTTGGACATCCGACTGCCAAGGTGGGGCATGAGTCATCGCGACAGGCCGCGCACCGGCTGCTCACGGCGACGGCGGATGGCCTCCACGCATTGGCGGATCAGAATCGGGCCGCGGTAGATGAAGCCGGTGTAGACCTGCACCAGGTTCGCCCCTGCGGTGATCTTGCCGACCGCATCCGCACCGGTGTGGATACCGCCCACGCCGATCAGCGGGATCGAGCTGGGCAGGTGCGAGCGCAGATGGCGCAGCACCCAGGTCGACCGACCGTACAGCGGGCGTCCCGACAAACCGCCGGCTTCCTTGGCCTGCGCATGCCCCTCCACCGGTAGGCGGTCCACCGTGGTGTTGGTGGCGATCACCCCGTCGACGCGGGCAGCGGCAAGAATCAGGCCCATGCGCTCGATCTGCTCGTCGCTCAGATCGGGGGCGATCTTGATGAGGATCGGCGTGTGCCGGCGATGTTTTGCCGCCAGTCGCTCCTGCGCCTCACGCAATTGGCTAAGTAGCCGATGCAACTCATCTGCCCCCTGCAAATCGCGCAGGCCAGCGGTGTTCGGCGAGGAGATGTTGACCGTGACGTAGCTGGCCACCGGGTACACGCGTTCGAGGCAGTACAGGTAGTCCTCGAAGGCACGCTCGTTGGGCGTGTCCTTGTTCTTGCCGATGTTGATGCCCAGAACGCCGCGAAAGCGGGTGCGCTCGACGTTGGCCAGCAGCGCGTTCACGCCCTCGTTGTTGAAGCCCATGCGGTTGATCACCGCCGCATGCGAGCGCAGCCGGAACATGCGCGGCTTGGGGTTACCCCCCTGCGGGCGCGGCGTAGTGGTGCCGATCTCGATGAATCCGAAGCCCAGCGCGCCCAAGGCGTCGATGTGGCTGCCGTTCTTGTCGAGCCCTGCGGCAAGGCCGACCGGGTTTGGGAACTCGAGGTCCCAGAGCTTCACCGGCATCGGCTTCGAACGCTGCGCCACCAGCGGGTTCAAACCCAGGCGATACATCGCAGACAGACTCGAGAGCGCCAGGTCATGGGCGCGCTCGGCGTCCATCATCATCAGGAAGGGGCGGGCGAAGCTGTACATGGGGAAAGCTGTCCTGGATCAGGTTGTCAAGGCGACCACCGGATCCGGGAGGTTCCACAGCACCCCCTGTCTCGCACGCAGCCGTCCCTCATGAATCGGAAAATCGGGTCGATAACCCTCGGCTCCGCGCACTCCCCAATGCACGCAACCGCCCCGGCGGTGTGGCACGACAGGCCACACCGCCGCGCAGCAGACTAGCAGGCTGTTGAAAAACAGCCTGCTAGCTCGGCCAAGGAGGGCCGAGTCGACAAAGCAAGCGCGTAAGCGATTGATTTGTCGGGAGGCGGTACGGACCTGTGCCGGACCGCCGACTCGAAAAACTCCCAGGATGGGAGTTTTTCGACAAGCTGCTAGATATCGAAGCGGATGCCCTGTGCCAGAGGTAGGGCATCGGAATAGTTGATGGTATTGGTCTGACGACGCATGTAGACCTTCCAGGCATCCGAACCCGACTCACGCCCGCCGCCGGTTTCCTTCTCACCGCCGAAGGCGCCACCGATCTCGGCACCCGAAGTGCCGATGTTGACGTTGGCGATGCCGCAGTCGGAACCGGCCGCCGACAGGAACAGCTCGGCTGACTTCAGGTTCTGGGTAAAGATCGAGGACGACAGGCCCTGCGGCACCGCGTTCTGCATCTCGATCGCTTCGTCGAGGGTCTTGAACTTCATGACGTAGAGGATCGGCGCGAAGGTTTCGTGCTGGACTACTTCATCGCTGTTCTCCAGCCCGGTGACGATGGCCGGCAACACGAAGTTGCCGGGGCGGTCGATCGCAGTGCCGCCAGTCTCGACGGTGCCGCCGCTGGCCTTGGCCTTCTCGATCGCAGCCAGGAACTGCTGCACGGCGCCGGGGCTGTTGAGCGGACCCATCAGGTTGGCCGCGTCAGTCGGGTCACCGATCTTGCCCTCGACCTGCTTGAACGCCTTGACCAGGGTTGACAGCACACTGTCGTAGATCGACTCGTGCACGAGCAGGCGGCGGGTCGTGGTGCAGCGCTGGCCGGCGGTGCCAACCGCACCGAACACAATGCCCGGGATCGCCAGCTTCAGGTCGGCCGACTCGTCGAGGATGATCGCGTTGTTGCCGCCCAGTTCGAGCAGGCTGCGGCCCATGCGGCGGGCGACACGCTCGCCCACGGTGCGGCCAACGGCGGTTGAGCCGGTGAAGCTGATCAGCGGGATGCGCTTGTCGTCGACGAAACGCTGGGCCAGCTCGGTGCCGGCATCGTTGATCAGGAAGAAGATGTCCGGGAACCCGGCCTCGCGCAGCGCCTCATTGCAGATCTTCATCGAGGCGATCGCTGTCAGCGGGGTCTTGTTCGACGGCTTCCAGATGCAAATGTCACCGCAGATCGCCGCCAGGAACGAGTTCCACGCCCACACTGCCACGGGAAAATTGAAGGCGCTGATGATGCCCACCAGGCCGAGCGGGTGATACTGCTCGTACATGCGGTGGCCGGGACGCTCGGAGTGCATCGTGTAGCCGTAAAGCATGCGGCTCTGGCCCACCGCGAACTCGGCGATGTCGATCATCTCCTGCACTTCACCATCGCCTTCAGGCTTGCTCTTGCCCATCTCGAGTGCGACCAGCGAGCCCAATGCATCCTTGTGCTGGCGCAGCGCATTGCCGCACAGACGAACCGCTTCGCCGCGGCGCGGCGCGGGGGTGGTGCGCCAGACCTTGAAGGCAGCCTGTGCGCGCGCCACCACGGTTTCGTAGTCGGCCTCGCTGCTGGCGTGCACTTCGGCGATCAGCGCATTCGTGGTGGGGTTGATCGACTGCAGCACACCGGCATCGGTGGTCGTCGACCACTCGCCTTGGCCGAGATAGGTGCCGGAATTGACGGCGGACAGGCCAAGGGCCTGCAGCAGCTGTGAGCTCATAGGGAATACCTGCGATTGATGCGATGGGGGCGCCGGCGACAAAGCAGCCGCGGCTGTCGCGCCAGTTTACTACACGCTCTTGAGGTGGCTCAGCCCGCGGGCTGACCGCAGGCCCCGCCGCGTGGCAGAATTCGCCGCCCAAGCCCCCGTAGCTCAGCTGGATAGAGCGTCCCCCTCCTAAGGGGAAGGTCGTGCGTTCGAATCGCGCCGGGGGCGCCAGCGCGCCATCAGGCATTGGCATCGCCCTACGGCTGTCACACGGCGGAAAAACAAAAGGCCACCGCATGCGGTGGCCTTTTGTTTTTTGGTACTGGTGGAGCGGAGGCCCACATAAGTACCGGCTAACCGTGTCGCGTGCCGTCACCCGTAATTCCCTGAAAGCCGCGCCCCGGCTGGATTCTGCGGTTTTTCTTGTCTATCGCTGTCGCGTGTCGTAGCCTGCCGTCCTTTCTGTTTTTGTGGGGAGGGAAGTGGTCATGCCCAAAGTCGCGAAGGCGTTGGACGACGCGGAAATCGCAGCGAAGGCCGCGACCGATGGCACCTATGCGGCAGGCGGTGTTCCCGGCCTGCTGCTGGTAGTCAGGGGCGAGGCTAGGAGCTGGGTGCTCCGGCACACGTGGGGCGAGCGCCGCCGCGACCTGGGCCTCGGGAGTTTCCCCGGCGTATTGGTCGAGGATGCCCGCGGCAGGGCGCGAGAGGCCCGCGAACAGATCGCCAAAGGCGTTGACCCGGTGGAGGCACGCAAGGCCCGCCGTGCGGCGCTGGTGGCCGACCAGCACCGGCAGATGACCTTTCAGGAAGCCGCACGCCGATGCCACAAGGTGCGAGCCGAAGGATTCTCGAATGTCAAACACCGCGCGGACTGGCTTTCATCACTGGAGCGCTACGCCTTCCCCTTGATCGGCCGCGCCCGGATGTGCGAGATCAACAATCGCGACATTCTGCGGGTGTTGGAACCGCTGTGGCGCGAGAAACCCGAGACGGCCAGCCGGCTACGGCAGCGCATCGAGTCCGTTTTCAGCTGGGGCATCGTCTTCGGCGCCTGCGATGCCCCGAATCCGGCGCGTTGGCAAGAGAATCTCAAAGAACTACTGCCACCGCCCAAGCGCCAGCGGAAGCATTACCCGTCCCTGCCATTTGAAGAAATGCCCGACTTCATCGCCAAGCTGCGACAGATGCCCGGCACCGCAGCCAGAGCTTTGGAGTTCATCGCCTTGACCGCTGCGCGTAGTGGCGAAGCGCGCATGGCGAAGTGGGGCGAGTTCGATTTGCAGGCGCGCGTTTGGACCGTGCCGAAAGAAAGAATGAAAGCCCGGAAGAAACACGCGGTGCCGCTGTCCGGCGAAGCTGTCGCGCTGCTGGAGGCCCTGCCAAGGCTTTCGGGAAACCCGTTTGTATTCGCTAGCCCGCGCGGTGGGGCTTATAGCGATATGTCGATAACGGCCGTCCTGCGCCGAATGAAAGCCGAAATTGTGCCCCACGGATTCCGCAGCAGTTTCAAAGAGTGGGCGCGGTCATTGCGCACGCCAGACGGTGCGCCGCGATTTGCTGATGAAGTTTCCGAATTGGCTCTCGCTCACGTTAATTCAGATCAGACGCGGGCCGCCTACGCTCGCGATAGCCTGCTGAGCCAGCGGCGGGAAATGATGCAGGAATGGGCGAGTTTCATCGCGTCCGAGTCGGTCGCAGGGTAGTCGTTCAGGGAATGTTAATTGCGGAGCATTAACGGAGGCTTACGGGGTGCGGGAGCCCTAAGCGGTTGGATTGGCTAGTTTTTCCGGCGCGCGGTTGTCGGGCTTTTCGGTTTTCTCCCCCTGTCCCGATCTAGCTCCGTAATTCTCCGTAGAGTTGCCGGTTGTTTTGCAAATAGGTCTGCTGTTGCCACCGCTACGGGAAACGTAGCCGACAGCAAGGGCAGACAACGCCGTGAACACTGAAATCTATTGCACCGATCTTGAAATTGCCGGCCGCTACAAGATCAGCCGGCAAACCTTGTGGACCTGGGTGCGCAAGGGCAAATATCCGGCCCCGGTAAAACTTGGCCCGAACGTCACCCGCTGGCGTGCGAGCGAGGTCGAGAAGTACGAGAGCCAAGCGGGCGCCGCGAGGCCGGCGAAATGAGCCGCGAGCGCGAGACCACCCGCCCCTGGGCAGACTCTGAACTCGTGATCGTCGAGGGCGGCGCCGATGCCTGGCTGCTGCTGCCAGCGGTTGGCGACGGCGGCAGGCCTTACGTGAGGCTGCCGGGCGGCCGATGCGTAAGCACGGACGCACTCCGGCAAATGGGGCTGAAGATCACGCCGCCACGCCGCGCGCGGCTGGGGGTCTGACCGATGGCCCCCAACGAAAACGCCCCGGCCGCTGGAACGGTCGGGGCTGATGAAAGGCGCTTGCTTGGGGGCACTGCGCAGGAAGATTTTAGCCCGGCCGATGCTTGGCTGCCAGAGATACCTGATGACCACCCTGCAGCGCGCGGGATGGACAGCGGAGAGCCCGAGCCCGCCAAGGAGCGACCCCCGCAGACCCGGCTGACCGGTGAGGTTCTGGACGGCGCCGAACTCACGCCCGCGCTGAAGCGTGTGGACCTGACTTGCTTCGAGCATCGCGTCTCGGCTGGCGTCGAGTTCGTCCTGGAGCCCGCCTTGCTGGCGAGGGAGGCCACGCTGCTGAGCGGTCACGGCGGCACAGGAAAAACGCTGCTGGCGCTGATCCTGCTTGCCCATATCGCAGTGGGCCGGAGCTGGGCCACGTACCAGTGCAGCGAGCCTCGCCGCGTGCTTTTTGTGAGCCTGGAGGACACGGCAAGCATGGTGCTGGCCCGCCTGAAGCGAATCTGCAGGCACTACAGGCTCCCGCCCGACCTGATCCGCCAGAACCTGAGCATCCTGGACGGCAGCGAGGGCGACGCCGTGCTGATGGTCCCTGACCCGATGGGGCAGCGCGGGAAGCTGGTCGAAACGGCATCCATGAAGGAACTGGCCGCGTTCGTGTCCGAGGGTTACGCGCTGGTCTGCGTCGACAATGCCTCGGACGCTTTCGATGGTGACGAAAACGCAAAACGCGAGGTGCGCCGGTTTGTCCGGAGCCTGATCCGCATGGCCCGCAAGGGTGGCGCTGGCGTGCTGCTGCTGGCGCACGTCGACAAACACGCTGTGCGCTTCGGGGGCAAGGGGCAGGCGTTCAGCGGCAGCGTTGCTTGGCACAACTCCGCGCGCTCGCGCTTGGCCCTGATCACCGACGAAAGCGGCGTGCTGCAGCTGCATCAAGAGAAGCTGCAGGAAGGCGCGCGCAAGGCCGATCCGATCACCCTCGGCTGGACAGATGACGGCGTACTGATCCCGATGGACCCGGCGGACGCTCAGGCCGAAGCTGAGGCCGTGCGGGCGCTTACGGACGGCGCGGACGATGACGGGGTTTTCGCGGCTATCAGGAACGCATGCGAGGTGGGTGTCACGGTGCCTGGGGCACTGTCCGGACAGGACACCGCGCTTCACTTCCTGCGTGCCGCGCCAGAGGTGCCCGCCGCGCTCAAACAGGACAACCGCGCCTCAAATCAACGCCTTCGGGCTGCCCTGCAGAGACTGCAGCGATCCGGCCGACTGACGGTCGAAACCTACCGCGACAGCAGCAGGAACTCACGCAAAAAGCTGGTGGCAGCCCCGCCTGCAGGGGGCTCTGCGTGAGTTCCTGCGTGAGTTGCGTGAGTGCGTGAGTCCCCCTAATACCCCCCGCACTCACTCACGCGCGGCTTCGTGAGTTGCGTGAGTCGAAATGCAGGAACTCACGACAGGAACTCACGCAACTCACGCAAGAGCCAGAAATCAGCAGCAGAGCCCGCCATGAAGCCGAAGCCCACCAACCCCGACCGACAGAGCGCCATGAACCTGAAAGCTCACTTCATCGTATGGACCCCGACCTGGACCAAAGCCCCCGAGGCACTCCGAGGCCGTGCGGCGCTTGTGGCGTGGCCCGACCGCGAGCGCATGCAGGACGCGACCGGTCACGTTATGAGCTGGGGCGCCTGCAATTGCTTCCTGCAGAAAGCCGACCCCGAGGCGCGCAAGAGAGCCCTGTTTATCGAGCTGTGGTCTATCGCCGTGCGCGACGGCATACCGCCGGCTGAGCTGCACCGCGTCTTGTGGCCGCTTGATGAGTACCGCAACGGCTTGGCGCCGGACATCGCCTCGCCCTGAACCGCACCGGCTTCCTGGCGAGCCTTCCGCTTCACCGCTTCACCACCCCCGAGGATCAGAACGTGCTGATGACCACAACACAAGCCGCCGCCGTCGCCTGCCCACAACGCGCCCTGAAGACGCCGTGCCTCGGCCCGCGCTGCGCCATGTGGCGTTGGGCACCCTGCGCGGGCGTCCGACTCGAACGCCATGCCGTCGGCTATTGCGGCGCTGCCGGCGTGCCCTCCGTGGACGCAGGCCCCGACGGTCGGCGGCTGGTTCCGCAGGACTTCGGCGACCCGATGCAGCAGCCGCCGTATGTGGGCATGTTCGAGACCACGCCGTGAGCACCCGGCGCATCACCGTCATCGTCACCGTTCGCGGGCTCTCTGCCGTCGTGGTAATCGCCGGCACGATCGCCGCCATCGCGATGACGGTCTGGGCCGCGGTTATCGTTCTGCGTCTGACCTAATCCGCGCATTTCGGCCCGTTCGATTGACACCGTGTCTGACAAGGTGCGTCGCGATGCGTAGTGATGCGTAGCGCTCGGGGAGGGCGGTTTGCGGTTCCCCACTTCTCGCCCAACTATCACCACATGACCGACGCGACCGAAAACGCACCCGAAGCCCCCCGAACCGATCCCGCAATTACGGGACGCGACGACCGTGGCCGCTTTCGGCCCGGCAACCGTGGCAAACCTCGCGGTGCGAAGAACAAGGCCACGCGGCTGCTGGAACGGTTGATCGAGGCCGACGCCGGTC
Source organism: uncultured Aquimonas sp. (assembly GCA_964586455.1). Taxonomy (GTDB): domain Bacteria; phylum Pseudomonadota; class Gammaproteobacteria; order Xanthomonadales; family Xanthomonadaceae; genus Aquimonas. The sequence goes on along the minus strand of CAZPHV010000019.1, from coordinate 44,107 downwards.
GGGTGGGGCAGGCTTGCATCGCTGCGGCCCTGGCCGGCGACGTTGGGGCGCAACGCCTGATCTTCGAGCGATTGCTTCCTGCGCGACGCCCGCAGTCGCAGGCGGTGCATCTGCCTGCTGTCTCGGAAGCCGAAGGGCTCGCCGACAAGGCGCGTGCTGTCGTGGATGCCGTCGCTGCTGGCGAGCTTGCACCCGACGCCGGCCGCATGGTCCTGGACAGTCTCGCTGCCGTCGCTCGCATCGCCGAAATCGCCGAACTCGAATCCCGAATTGCTGCCTTGGAGTCTGCCCGATGAACCGACCGCTGCAAGCCCGTCTGAGCGCCCTAGAGGCGCACGCCGAGCATCGCCGCCACGCTGGTACCGACCCCGAGGCCGCAGCCGTCGAGGTGGCCGCGCTGTTCGCCCGGATTCGCGAGGCCGGCCCGTTCGCGGAGGTCGAGGGATACGGCGGCAACGTGCCGCTGATCCAGCGCAGCGACTCGCCGGAGCGGGCGAGCGAGCTTTATCAGCGGACCTGCGAGGCCCGAGCATGACCACGTTGCAACGTCGCCTGCAGGCCCTGGAGCAGCACGCCAGCCGAGCCCGCAGCGAGGACACGCCCGAGGCCCGCGCGGTCGGTGCGTACCTGGAAAGCCTGTTCGCGGAGCATGACCCCGGCGGGTTGTTACGGCAGCGGTACGAGGCCGAGCAAGAAAACTCGCAGCCGATTTTCACTCTGCTGGATCGAGCAGGCCCGCGCGCGTGGGACCACGTACTTGACCTGATCGCCGCCGCCGAAGGCCGGCCGCGCACACCTATCAACTGAGCGAGGTTACACCGATGAACTCTTCAACCGTTTTCGCAACAGACCGCACCGGCCGCCGCCGGGTTCTCGGACCCGGCGACGTTCTGGCCGATGGCGAATCGCTCCGCGTGGGCGTGCTGGCGATGGATTCCGCGCCGCCCGAGCCGAACCCGCAGGCACTCCGCGACGCGGCGTATTCGGCGATGTGCACACGCCTGCAGAACGGTGGCGAGACGCCGCAGACGCCGGCGCCGACCCAACAGGCGGCCTATGACCGCATGTGTGCCGAGCTCGATTTCCGCTCGCGGGGTGCCGCATGAGTCCCGAACAGATCGATGCCAGCCTTGCCGAGGTCGCGAAGGCCCTGGAACAGGATGCTTCTGCGCCGCTGCTGGAATCGCAGTTGCGGGAACTTCAGCGAACCCTGGGGCCAGCTTCAACGCTGCTGGAACGCCGGTGGCAGGACTTGAGGGTCGGCGGCCCCATCCGCACGCGCGAATCTGCAGCCGGTCGCGGCGCAGCAGCTGAGGCGCAGGCCGAGCAGGTTCGCCAGCAGCGCGAGCAGCTCGCCGCGCAGATCGAAACGATATCGCAGCGACGCCGCCTCGCTCGCCGTCGCGAGGGTCTCGCGAATCTGCCCGGCGCGTATCTGGCAACCGCACAGGCGGTGAATGCGGCCGAGACCGCGCTCGCCGCTGCAATCGCCGCGCTTGATGCGATCGACGCCGCAGCGACGCAGGTTGTGCAGTGCCGAGTCGCCGCCGCTGATTCGTGCCCGGATGCGCCACCCGAAGCCGAAGAGCTGCCGCGGCGTGTGGCCGCGCTCGCGAAGTCGCTGGGCGATCGTTCGGCTGGCATCGTTCGCTGGCCTGGAAATTTCGCCGACCGGCTCGGAATCGAAGCGAGCGGCAGTGATCAGCGGCTGAAGCTGGCGTTCTGCTGAAGTTTGCGGGCGCGGTTTGGTCGCCGCGCCTGCCTGTCGTCGGGGCAGTCCTTGAGCCCGGCCCTGGAGCCCGCCGAACGGCGGGTTTCTTGTGTCCGGCCCGCGCGCGCAGGGGGAAACCTCTTCGATCCGGCGGCAGGCGATTTCGAAGTACGTCCGGCCCGCGCGCGCAGGGGGAAACCTGTTGACAGTCCCCGCAACGCTCCGGCAGTCTGTGGGCGTCGCTGTCAATCCAGCGACCGGGATTGGTCTCCCGAACATGAGGCGCAACAAGCGCCATGCCACCGCATCCGGCGCTTTTTTCATGCCCGCGAAGTGGCGTAGCGCGCGCTCGCTGATCTTTGGCGGGCTGTGCGTGGGGAGCCTTCGGGCTCGCCGGTCCTCATGCCGGTAGACCAACCTGCGCACAGTCCGCCACCCGTGATTGGTCTCGCGCTGGCGGACTCCCCAACACATGAGGAGTACGCCATGCGCAACCCCCAGCACCGCCGTCCGTTCCGCGTAGTCGACACCGACGCGCGCACCCCGAAGCCCCTCGGCTTTTTCGATTCGATCGCAGCCGGCCACACCGCGCCGCCGCCGCCGATGCCTGCGACTGCAGGCCAGCCCGTCACCGCTGTCGAGCTTGCTGCTGCAGGCGATGCTCTGATGCGCGCCAGCATGGAACTGGTCCGCGCGATCGAGCGCCGCGACTTCGATCATGTCGGCCCCGATGCCTCGCCGGAGCTGCAAGCTGTACTCGCTGCCCGCCGCCAGTGGGTGCGGACCACCACCCGGTGGGAGATGCACGCATGACCCGCCCGAGCATCGCCGCCGCGATCAAACTGGCGCGCGCCGAAGTCCAGATGGTGCAGTGGGGCCGGCAGTGGCAGTGCAACACCTGGAGCACAGAGCACCGCGCGTGGTGGTCCGGGAACCTGGAGGACTTCGCCGCAGCCCGAGCGCGAGCTTCGCGGCATGTCGTGGCCTATGCGCTGCGCCTGTTGGGTGTCGATCCGTGGTGCGCCGATGGACTGGCCGAGAAGCACAGCACCGGCACCGTGCGCGCTCGCATCCTGGCCGCGCTGGCAGAGCAGGGGAGCACGCCATGACCGCCGACCTGCAGACCGCCGAAGACGTCGCAGACCGCGCCCGCGAACTGGCAGTGATCGCCGCCGCACTTCGCGAAATGCTGGGCCCTGAACGCCTCGGCAGAATCATTGAGGTGGCGGCCGTGTCGATCGCCTTGAAGCCGCACACGCCCGCCGAGATTCGCCGCATGTGCGCAGCGTCGCTGGGCATGGCGGAATCCGAGATCGAAGCCGAAGCCCGCCGATGGGCAGAGCGGGACCCCGAGGCCGCACGCGCTGCACTGCTGCGCGCTGACGCTCGGCTGGCGAGGCTGCTGTCATGAGCCTGCCCACCGTCCGACACCGACCGCCTACCGCTGAAATCGACGTGCTCGCCGATGCAGTGCGCGCGCTGCTGCAGGCCCTGGACCGGCGGCACGTCGACCTGACCCGACTGGACCGGGCGCCCGAAGTGGTGCGCGTGGTCTCGGCGATGCACTGCGCAGAGCTCGCCGCTGAGAGCTGGCGCAGGTTCGGCAGGCTGCGCGGACCCTGGCGGCCGAAGACCCCGCGCTCGGCGCCGCGTTGGATCGGGCCGCGCAGATCGTGGGAGAGGTCGCGCTCTGCTGAACCCACAAACGAAAACGCGCAGGGCAGGGCCTGCGCGTCGTCACAATCGGGGGCTTATGTGGGGTGGGAAGTGATTTTGGTTTCCCGCCTTCCGTAAGCACTTGATTTTGCTGCCTGAAATGGTGGAGGCGGGGGGAATCGAACCCCCGTCCGAAGGCATTACATCTTTGGATCTACGTGTGTAGTACGTTGTCAAGTCTCGTTTCAGGGCAACACAGCGCACGAAGAACACCCTGGAACCAGTCTGGAAGTTTTAGGCCTTGGCTGTCAGACAGCAGCCTTCGGACGATCCCGTAAATATGACCGACTGATCCACCGTTACAGGCACCGATGGGAGTCGGACTCGCCTACTTAGGCGGCGAGTGCGTAGTTGTCGTCGTTCGCAACTAGCTTTTTTGCCGCTGGATTAACGAGGAAAGCTGCCCCCTCGACACGCACCTCCGGTTTCACACCCCCGTCGAAGCCTGGTCGCCCCCGGGGTTTGCCGCTACGCGACGGGCCTTCGATCAGCCCGTGCCGCGCGTCGGGTGAGTATATGGAGGCGGTGGGGCAGGCCACAAGGCGAATCTCGGCCTTGGGTTCAGGTTGGGGGCCTTTGGGGCTGGGATTCGGGATTCGGGACTGGGGATCGCCGAAGGTTGGCGTGCGTGCAGCACGGCCACGATGGCGCGCTTTCAGCCGCAGCCGAATGACAACGGACACACCGAACGGTGCGCCAGCGAATCGCCGCGAATCGCCAATCCTCGATCCCGCGGGCGCAGCCCGCCCCGCCATCACGCGGCCGGGTTGTGCCTGCGCATCACCCGCTGCTTGTCACGCTGCCAGTCACGCTCCTTGCTGGCGGCGCGCTTGTCGTGCTCCTTCTTGCCCTCGGCCAGCGCGATCTCACACTTCACGCGGTTGTTCTTCCAGTACAGCGCGGTGGGGATCAGCGTGTAGCCTTCGCGCTCCACCGCGCCGACCAGCTTGTTGATCTCGCGCTTGTGCAGCAGCAGCTTGCGCGTGCGGCGGTCGTCGGTGACCACGTGGGTGGAGGCCGAGTTCAGCGGCGTGATCTGCGCGCCGAACAGAAAGAGCTCGCCGCCGCGGACGATGGCATAGCACTCGTTGAAGCTGATGCGACCTGCGCGCAGGGCCTTCACTTCCCAGCCCTGCAGGGCGAGGCCGGCCTCGTAGCGGTCTTCCAGCGAATACTCGAAGCGCGCCTTCTTGTTGAGGGCGATCGTGCCGGTTCCGCTATCCTTGCTCTTCTTCTTGCTCATGGCCTGGTCCAACGCTCGAACCCGCGATTGTGGCGCAGGTGGGCGGCCACGGCGAGCCCCACGCAGCCCCGCATTCAGTCCCAGCCCATGACCCAGATCGCCCGCAGCGCGCTCGTGCGCCGGCCCGCCTCGCACATGTTCGACCTGGTCAACGAGGTCGAGGCCTACCCGCAGCGCTTCGGCTGGTGCGATGGCGCGCGCATTCTCGAGCGCTCGGACACCGACATGCTGGCGCGGTTGGAGCTGAAAATGGGCGGCCTGCGCACCGCATTCACCACCCGAAACAGGCTGACGCGCCCGCAGCGCATCGAGCTGCAGCTGGTCGAAGGCCCCTTCACCAAGCTAAGTGGCGTATGGGTCTTCACCGAGCTGGCCGAAGACGCCAGCAAGGTCACGCTGAACCTCAGCTTCGAAACCGCAGGCCGCTTCATGGGCAGCGCGCTGGCGATCGGTTTTCAAAGCGTCGCCGATCGCATGGTCGACGACTTCGTGCGCGAGGCGCAGCGCAGTGGCTGAGGGCGATCAGTCGAACGGGGCAGGGCAGTCCGATACGGGGCCCGATGCCGACAAGGCATCCTCGACGCCCGCAACCGCAACCGCAGCCGCAACCGCACGCACAGAAGCGCAGAAGCCCGCCACGATCCGTGTTGAAGTCGTCTACGCCCGACCCGATCGCGCCTGGCGCGTGCCCTTGGATCTGGCGCCTGGCGCCACCGCGCTGCAGGCTTACGAAGCCTCAGGCCTGCGCGCGAAAATCGCCGAGCTCGCCGAGTACGAACCCGACCTCGGCGTGTTCGCGCATCCCGTGCCGCCCGACCGCCTGCTGCGAGACGGCGACCGCGTCGAGGTCTACCGCCCGCTGCTGATCGACCCCAAGGACGCCCGACGCAAGCGCGCGGCGCAGCAGTAGGCGCGTTCTAGTCGGGAAGCTGCACGAAGCGGAGCGCGTCGAACCCAAGCTCGCCTTGGGCCTCGCGCCATAAGCAGAGCGGTAGGCGAAGGCTCGGTCTTTGGTTGTGCGGTCGGCGTCGTTCGGACTCGCTGGTAGATGCGCTGCGCTTATCTACCCTACCAAGGCGAAAGGCGCGTACGCCCGACCGGAGCGTCAAGCCGCGGGTCGCGCATCTGCGATTTGGCTCCACCAGCTGGCGCGCACATCGGTACTCGGTTTTGCTGATGGCACGACGTCAACAGATGCGTGGATTGTCTGAAGCCAGGGCGCGTACATCTGCGCTTGGCTTCGGCCCAGGCAAGGCGTCATTGGATGCGTGGATTGTCCGAAGCCAAGGGCGCGTACATCTGCTCGTGGCTTCGGCCTAGGCAAGGCGTCGTTCGTAGTTGTAGGGTGGATAAGCGCAGCGCATCCACCAGCCGGTCGCCCCAGTCAGGAACCGAGTCGGCTGTCGGACATCCGCACCGGCGAAGCTCGCCCCAGGCGAACCGCACGCCACAGCCCCAGGCCGACGATGCCCAGTGAGATCAGCGTCAACAGCGCGCCCCAGAACCAATACGGTAGCCCCAGCGCCTGAGCGATCTGGGCCGTGTCCGAGGGCAGGGTGCCTGCGCCGGTGTTTGCTCCAGCGCTGAACAGATAGTCCACGCGGGTGAACGCGGACAGGCTCATCTCCACCGCCACGAACGCCGTCATCGCCAGCACTACGCGATCGTCTCCGCGCCAAGCCACCAGCACCAGGCCCAACACCAGCGCCGCGATGAAGCCGAGCGCAAACAGGTTGCGCACCCACAGCAGCAAAGCCAGCGCGAGAAACGCCGCCAGCGCAGCCAGCAGCAGTCGCGCTGCATACCGATGCCCAAGCGCCATAAAGAAGGCCAGCCCCGCCAGCGGTGCCCCCAACGGCCCAGCTGCCGCGATCAAGGCGCGCTCGAACGCCGAATACGCACCGCGGTGCATGGCCACGCCTGAACCGTCCGGGTAGATCGCCAGCTGCACCAGCTCACCCCCCAGCATGATCGCAGCGATGCCGTGGCCGAGCTCATGAAACAGCGTACCCAACCAGATCAGCGGCCGCGCAATCCAACCGAACTGCGGCCACCAGGTGTCGATGGCGAACAGCGCAATTGAAAGCAGCGCGGCGAACCAGATCCAGGGCGCAGCAGACTGAGGCACCGGGACCGCTGAGCTGGGCACCAAAGAGGCTTGCGTTCGAGGGGCTGTGTTGAGCATGCGGCCATTCTCCGGGCGCGGTGATGACGGCGAGGATACTGCGCGTCCTCGCAGCTCGGCGATTTTGAAGTCGCAGGCGCAGCCGCCCTCAGCTGGCTCTCGGAGGAGGGTAGCCGGACGGCTGATAGGCATGCCTTTGTTCGCACAAGCCAGAGCGGCTGCGAGCGGGCGGGGCAACACGCGCCTTGCTCTGAAACCGGCGACGCATGCTTGAGCACAATTCCGTCGGCAACGACCCCGGCACGGCTCGCCGAGCTCATTGCTCAGGGTGCGGCACCGAACAGACCCCGAAATACATCAATCCCGTGGCTGAGCCAGCATCTTCGAACGAATCAAGACGGCCGGCATCGCCCATATTGAGGGTCGGCAGGGATTCGTGTAAAAACGGGCCGAAAGTGAGCTAACTGCCTGTCGCAGCTGGCTTTCTTGGCCGCTCCAGAAAATCGAGGGTTGGGCAGCACTCTCCCGCCGGCACTTGGGCGCACCGCGCTATTTTCTGTTCGAGATCCCTCTCCAGCTGTCGCAGCTCGCGGATTCGTAGACGGACATCGACGAGCTTTCGCTCGGTCAGCTGACGGGTCTGCTCGCAAGAACGTTCGCCTGTGATCTCTAGCAGGCCAGCGATCTCGTCGAGGCTGAATCCCATCATCTGAGCGCGCCGGATGAACTGAAGCCGATTGACATCGTTTTCGTCGTAACGACGCACGCCTCCTATGGGTCGCTCGGGTTGACGCAGCAGCCTACGTCGCTGGTAGTAGCGCACGGTTTCGACGTGCACATCGGCCGCCGCCGCCAGCCGGCTGATCGTAAACGTGTTCGGACGCACGGCTTGACTCCGTACCTAGGTACAGAGGCTAGTATGCTCTGATGCAAACAACCCCGGCCAAATCGTCTGTTCCAGCCATCGTTGGCGCGAGCATCGCCGCCATTGGCGCATCGGTCTGCTGCGTCGTGCCGCTGGTGCTGGTCCTGCTGGGCATCAGTGGCGCCTGGATCGGCACCCTGACAGCTCTCGATCCCTTGAGGCCCTGGTTCAGCGCCGCCGCCGTACTGTCCTTGGCCGTGGCGTTTTGGATGCTGTATCGACCGGCGGCACGGTGCGGTGTGGATGGCAGTTGCATCGCCCCGGACGCTCTGCGACGCAGGCGACGTTGGCTCTGGTTGGCGACAGCCCTCATCGTCCTGTTGCTGCTGTTTCCCTATTACATCGTCTGGATTCTGTAGGAGGCGCGATGCACAAGTGGATACTGGCCCTGGTGGCTGCTCTGTCGGTCGGTGCCGCTCTTGCGACGCCCGCAACCGTAGTGATGCTCGATGCTGAGAACATGACCTGTCCCGCCTGCGGCATCACCATCAGGAAGGCGCTGGAGAAGGTGCCGGGCGTGGCCGATGTGAAGGTGGACACCCGGGCTGAAACAGTCACGGTGACGTTCGAATCGAGCCAGACGGATGCAGCCGGAATCGCGCGTGCAGTCACGGAAGCAGGCTTCCCGGCCAAGGTGCGGACTGGCGGTGAGTGACGTCAAGCTGGAAAGCATCTTGACCTGCCCGGAGTGCGGCCATCGGGCGACCGAGACAATGCCCATCACAGCGTGTCAATTCTTCTATGAGTGCACGGGCTGTGGAGCGGTTTTGCGTCCGCATCAAGGCGACTGCTGTGTGTTCTGCTCGTTCGGAACAGTGCCATGTCCACCGATCCAACAGAACAATCCCTGTTGTGGTTGAACCGCGGACTCCGATAATAGTTGGACAGACAGGCTGCGAGATCGACTGTGCCACCCTGGAAAGCGCGCCGCTCAACCAGCGGTGTGCATGCGAAGTGGTCGACATCCTCCGTCTGCACGAGTCGATCCGGGGTGCCTTTCCGGAGTTCACGACTGATCCCGCCGTACACGCGCACTTATTTTCACCCTATGCCTTGTTCGTTGATCGGCCCGCGTTGGAGGCCATGGGACGAGTCGCGGCGGCGGTCTTCGACGTCGCAGGAAACCCGGGATATAGCCAACGGGTCCTGCAATGGGCCCCTGACATTGCAACCCATGATCCGGGTTCGGCGGGGGGCGTCCTGGGTCTGGACTTTCACCTGACGGTCGATGGGCCGCGGCTGATCGAGGTCAACACCAATCCAGGCGGTCTGCTCCTCAATGCCTTGTTGCTCGATGCCGTGCGGTCTTGCGCGCCGCCAGCATGGGCCACCTGGACCAACGCGGCCCAAGCGCGTGATGCGGCCGTCACGGCCTGGATGGAGGATGCTCGGCAGCAATCCGGGCGCACGCCGTCGCGCCTGGCCATCGTGGACAGCACTCCGCGAGCGCAGTTCCTTTACCCCGAGTTTGAGCTGTACGCGAACGCGTTTCGGGACCATGGCGTGGACTGCGTGATCAGCGCTCCCGAGGATTTGTCGTTTGGTTCGGACGGGCTTGAGGATGCCCACGGTCGAATCGACACTGTCTACAATCGGTTGACCGATTTCGCGCTCGAGGATGCCTCGCATGCAGACATTCGTGAGGCTTACCTGGCAGGGGACGTCGCGCTGATGCCGCATCCCCGAGCACACGCGCTGTTTGCCGACAAGCGCAACCTTGCGGTGCTCGGGGACCCGGCTCTGCTCGGCGGGTTCGGGGTCGATGCGGGTTCGACGGCACTGCTGGGCCAGGTGATCCCGCCCACGGTCGAACTCGTGCCCGCGAACCGGGATGCGTTGTGGGCAGTGCGCAACGGATATTTCTTCAAGCCTGCAGCAGGGTTTGGCAGCCGTGGGAGTTATCGGGGCGACAAGTTGACCCGGCGGACTTGGGCGTCTATGGCGTCGGCGACCTACATCGCACAGGCCTTCGCGCCACCGAGCATGCGGATCGTGCATGGGGGCCAGTCCCTCAAGGCGGATGTGCGCTGCTTCGCGTCCGAGGCGGGTGTCCTGTTGTTCGCGGCCAGGCTGTACCAGGGCCAGACCACGAACATGCGCACCCCCGGTGGTGGATTCGCAGCGGTGCTCACGTCGTCACGGATCGAGGAGTGATTCCCCACCGGAGCCGACCCTTGGGGCGTGTCGTGGCTACAGCCAGGCGAGTGCCGATTCAGCCAGTTCGCGCTCCTCATCGATCGCGACGTTCCATATGCTCGGCCCGCCCCCGCGGTCGATCCGCGTGGCTCCAGCATCGTTGACGTCAGGTGCCAGCGCCAGGCCGAGCCAGGCCAGTCGCGCGACGATGCGAGCCCGCAAAACCGGCGCGCGATGGCCGATGCCGCCGGAAAAGACGACATGGTCGAGACCGCCAATTGCCGTGGCCATGGCCGCGATGGACTGCGCAATCCGGACTGCAAAGAGCTCCACGGCAAGCTGGGCCTGCGGGCCGGGATCCGTCAGCAACACGCGCATGTCGCCATGGCCGGCGATTCCGGCAAGGCCTGCACTGCGGTACAGGCCGTTTTCAAGCGCCTGCGCATCCAGGCGTTCATGCCTCAGCAGATACAGCAACGCGCCGGGATCGAGATCTCCGGAGCGGGTAGGGCTCGGGATTCCACCCAGCGGAGTGAGCGCCATGGTGGTGTCGCGGCTGCGGCCGCCCTCGACGGCGCAGACGCTGCAGCCACCCCCCAGATGCGCGAAGACAGCGCGGCCCTTCAGGATTCCAGCGTCGTGGCTGGCCACTATGCGGAGCGCGGAGGCAAAGGCGAGTCCATGGAAACCGTAGCGGCGGATGCCCAGCGCATCCCATGCTTCAGGGACAGGCAAGCGCCGGCTCCAGGGCGCGAGCGACGCGTGGAAGTCGGTGTCGAAGGCCACGCCTTGGCGCGCGTGCGGCCAACGCATGCGCGCGGCACGCGCGAAAGCGAGGGCTACCGGCTGGTGCAAGGGTGCGAACGGCACCAATGCATCCAGTTTCGCGAGCACGGTTTCGTCGAGCTCGCGGGCGTCGTGCAGGTCACCGCCATGTACGATTCGGTGCACCACCACGTCGGGGCTGGGCCACGGCTCCGACAATGCCTCGAGCAGGGTGGCAAGGCGCTCCTGCGCATCCACGCCGACTGGAATTTCGGCCCGGGAGCGCTCGAGCAGACGAGACTGCGCGCCGTGTCCCTCAGTGTTGAACAGATAGGACGCGCCCTTGAGGGTGGACGAGCCAACGTTGAGTGCAAGAAGCCGGCGCGTGGTCACAGGTGTCCCCGAATCATGTTCATGGGGACCGCACCGCCCGGCGCAACAACTGCGCATTGATTGCCACAACGACGGTGCTCAGCGACATGAGCACTGCCCCAAGCGCAGGTTGCAGCAGGATCCCCCATGCGGCGAGAACGCCAGCGGCGAGAGGGATGGCGACGATGTTGTAGCCGGCGGCCCACCACAGGTTCTGGATCATCTTGCGATAGGTGGCCTTGCTCAATTCGATGATCGCTGGCACGTCGCGCGGGTCGCTGCGCACGAGTACGACGTCGCCGGCCTCGACCGCGACGTCCGTCCCTGTGCCGATGGCGATGCCGACGTCGGACGTGAGCAGCGCCGGAGCGTCATTGACACCGTCACCCACCATCGCGACGCGCTTGCCCTGGGCCTGCAGCTCCTCGATCTTTGCCACCTTGTCCTCGGGCAATACCTCGGCGAAGACGGTGTCGATGTTGAGTTCCTTCGCGACCGCGTTTGCGACCGCCGTGGAATCACCCGTCAGCAGGACAACCTCCAGTCCTTCGTCGTGCAGCCGCTTGACCGCGTCGAACGATTCGGGACGGATGGCATCCGCGATCGCAAATACGGCGAGCACCCGGTCGCCTTCCACCAGGTAGGTTGCAGACTGCCCATCGGCTGCCGCTGATTCGGCAGCCCGCCGAAGTGTCTCCGGCGGCTCGACGGCGAGCATTCTCAAGAGACCCGGCCCGCCAACGTGAAGCGAGCGCTCCTCGACGACTGCGCGCACGCCGCGTCCCGGCATGGACTCGAAGTCCTGCGACATCGGAACGTCGATGCCATGTTCCTTTGCGCTGGTCATCAGCGCCTGCGCGATCGGATGTTCAGCGTCGCGCTGGACCGACGCGGCCACGCGAAGCACCTCGTCGTCGGTGAGTCCATCGGCGGCAGTGGTCTTCACGACGCGGTGCGAACCGAGGGTGAGCGTGCCTGTCTTGTCGAACACGACCGTGTTCAGCAAACGGGCCTCTTCCAGGCCGCGTCGATCGCGCACGAGCAGGCCGTTCCGTGCGCCAATCGTGGTCGAGATGGCGGTCACCAGCGGAATGGCCAGGCCCAGCGCATGGGGACAGGCGATCACGAGCACGGTCACTACGCGCTCGATCGTGAAGCTCCACGGTCGACCGAGGAGTGGCCAGACAATGGCGGTAACCGCGGCGGAGACGATGGCGATGATCGTGAGGTAGAACGCCGCCCGGTCCGCCAGGGCCTGGGCGCGCGAGCGCGACGTCTGGGCCTGCTCGACGAGCCGCATGATACCCGCGAGCGCGGTCTCGTCGCCGGTTCCCGTCACCTCGACACGCAACGAGCCCTGTCCGTTGACGGTGCCGGCGATCACCCGGTCGCCCGTCGACTTGTCCATCGGCTTGGACTCGCCGGTGATCATCGCTTCGTTGACGGCGCTGGTCCCTTCCTTCACGACGCCGTCGGCGGGAATGCTCGCGCCGGGCCTGATGAGCAGCAGGTCGCCGCGCTTCAGTTCCGCGACAGGGACTTCCTTCGCGGTACCGGCCTCATCCAACCGCACCGCCATATCAGGCAGCAGCTTCGCGAGTTCCTTGAGAGCGCCCTGTGCCTGGTTGATCGAACGCATCTCGATCCAGTGGCCGAGCAACATGATCGCCACCAGCGTCGCCAGCTCCCACCACAGATCCAGTCCCTCGACAAGGCCGAGCGTGACCACGGCGCTGTAAACAAAGGCGACGGTGATCGCAAGCGAGATCAGCGTCATCATGCCCGGCAGGCGATTTCTCAGCTCGTGGTATCCGCCGCGGAGGAACGGCGAGCCGCCGTAGAAGTACACGACCGTGCCGAACATCGCGGGGATGTACGCCGCGCCCGGGAACTGCGGTGCGGTGTAGTCGAACCAATGCTGGATCATCCCGCTCCAGATCAACGTGGGGATGGTCAGCAGCAGCGTGAGCCAGAACTTGTCGCGGAAGCCCGCCGCGCTGTGGCCGGCATGCTTGTCGTGCCCGGCATGGGCGTCGCCATCGCCACGCTTGCGGGAAACAGGCGATTGTTCGCTATGTGCCTGGTGATCTTGATGATGGTGGTTGTGTTGCGTCATGGGTCTGCCTTCCTGGATGCACTGATGCACTGGGCGTCAGCGGGGAGATAGATCGGTGATTCTGCAAGGGACTGCCTGAAATCGCGATCCCCGATGGTCGGGGCTCCAGCTGCTTACAAGTGCCCCGATCTGGCGATGGCCGTCACCAGCCGCAGCGAGAGCAATGCCGCAGCAGCGAAGGCCACGATAGCCAGGAAAGGCATGTGACCGAACACTTGCGGGCCGTCGGAGTGCAGGCTCAACAGCGCACCACTTACATACAGGCCCAAGGTGACCAGGGCCAACGCCAGCCGATTGCCCGTGCGGGCGATTGCCTCCTGCGTCGAACTCAGGCCATGGTGATGTACGGAGAGGGCGGGCCGTCCGTCGCTCAATTGCGCCTGCCGCAACAGGTCGGTGGCGATCTGTGGCAGCTGGCGGGCGGTGCGGGCCAGCCGCATGGCGAGCGGCCTGTTGCCGCCGGGGCGGCTGGCATCGGCGATCTCGGCGATCTCGGCGGCCTGTGCCGACAGCGTCCCCAGCAGATCCAGATCCGGATCCAGTGCCCGCAACGTGTTCTCGACCAGGAAAAGCGTCCGGATCAGGGACAGCAGGTGGGCAGGAAGCCGGAAGCCCGCGCCTTGGCCAATGCGTGCCACGCGCCAGATCGCCTCGGCAATGGACCACGCCGCCAATGGGCGGCTGGCCATCTCGGCCAGGATCAGGTGGATCTCGCGCACATGCGAGCGTCGCTCGACCTGCGGAGGGAAGAAGCCCAGGGCGATTGCCGCATCCAGGACACCCTCGGCGTCGTCGGCTGCAATGGCCTCGACCATGCCGCCAAGCGCGAGCCGCGATGCCGGGTCGAGCACACCGATCGAGCCGAAGTCATGCAGGCACAGGCGACCGTCGTCAAAGAAGAACAGATTCCCCGGGTGCGGGTCGGCATGGAAGACGCCGGCGCCGAAGAGCTGATGCACGTAGGCATCGAGCAGCGCGTTCGCCAGCGCGGGAGCGGCCGCGGTTCCGTAAGCGGTCTCCAGGCGGGTGCCGTGACTTCGGTCCTGGACCAGCACGTCGCGGGTAGCGTAGGGCTCGACGACGTGTGGTTGGGTAATGCCGGGCAGTGAGTCAAGCACCTTGGCCATGCGCCGCATGTTCTGCGCCTCGTGACGCATGTCGATCTCGTCACGCAGGAATGCGCCTAGTTCGTCCACCAGTTCGAGCGGCCGGTGGCGTTTCAGTGGCGGCCAGATCCACTGGGCGACGCGCATCGTGCGCCGCAGGAGCAGCAGATCCGCCTGCACCTGGGCATGGATCCCGGGGCGGGTGATCTTGACGACCACATCGCGACCATCATGCATGCGCGCTGGATGGATCTGGGCCACTGAAGCCGCGGCCAGGGGCTTGTCATCGAAGCTGGCGAAAAGTTCGCCGACCGGCGCGCCAAACGCCTGTTCGACGATACGCATGGCCTCCTCCGCCGGGAAGGGGGGCACATCGCTGTGCAATCGCGACAACGCCTCGCGGTAGGGTGCCGGCAGCAGGTCCCAGCGTAGACTCAAGCCTTGGCCCAGCTTGACGAAGGTGGTGCCCAACCCCACCAGGGTGGTGCTGACGTATGCGGGGAGCAGGTCGGGTGCGCGCCGGCGCAGGCGCAGCACGGCGACTCCGAGCTTCAGTCCGGCCCAGGCAATCTGACCTCCGCGCCGCACTGTACCCGCCATCAGCGCGAGGTCCTGGCCGGGCGACTCACGACGCTGGCCCCGTGGCAGGGCGCAGGATCGTGGCCGGATCGCCGCGGCCATCCACTGCCGCCAGCTCCGCTTCGGACAGCAGGCTGCCACGGGACTGGCCGAGGACGTGCGCAGCCGCGTCGACCACGTGTGCCCAGGTGCTGCGGTTGGCGAACAGCAGGCCCGGCACGTCCAGCGTGCCGCCGCGGTTGACGAAGCCCAGCGCCGCGGTGGTGGCGGGGCCGGTGTCGAGCCGGCGCAGCGCGCCGAGGAAGGGTTCCGGACGGGTGTGGGTGACGAACACGCGCGGCCGGCCCACCGGGAACAGCGCCTGGACCGCGCTGTCAGGGTGCACGTACCGTGCCTCCTCCGGATCGCGCGGCGCGCGGAACCGGCCGGGCTCGCCGAGATAGACGATCGCTGCCGACGCCCCGCGTTCGACGAGACGCGCCTGCGCGCGGCGCACTTCCTGCAGTTGGTACGCGCCGGTGGCCACCAGCAGGATCGCCGCCGTCGCCGGATCGCCGGCCAGGCACGTTGCGCCGGCCTCGGCCAGCGCCTCGGCCTGCTGTGGCGTCAGCTCGTGGGGCACCGGCCGCTTCGGGACCACCAGGGTGGTGACCGTGCCGCGTTGGGCGTAGGCGTGGGCGAGTGCCGCGGCGGCACCGTTGGCGTCCGGGGGAAATACCACGCGCGAGATGTCGGCCATTTCGCCCAGGAGCGCCTCGGCCATGGCCGGGTCTTGGTGGGACTGCTCGTTTTTGGCGTTCTCCCACGTGTGGGAGGTCAGCACCAGCGGCACCCCCAGCCAGCCGGGCGGGCGCCCAGCCTGCGCCAAGTGGCGCGCGAAGATCAATTCCTGGCGCACGGCGCCAAGCATCTTCGGTGCGAACGCCTCGTAGGTGACCACCAGGTTCAGCCCGCCCTTGTTGCCGAGCGCCGCGCATACCACGGCTTCCTCATTAAGCGCGGTGATGACCGCGCCAGTGGTCGATTCCGCGACACCGGGCTCGGGCTCGTGCACCCGGTGCTTCATTGCGTCCAGGGTGCGATCGAGCTTGTTGCTGCGCAGCTCGTCAGGATTGCCCACGCGCACGCGCAGCCCCGGGTTCGCTTCGGCGATCGCGACGAACTGCTCGTCGAGCGCGGTCATCGGCGAGCTCTCGCCGCCGGCGTCGCGGTCGGCGATCGCCGGGACGCGGGGCGGGTCCACCTGGCGGTCGGCCAGCGCATGGTCGCGCTCGCGCACACGCTGCTGGAGATCGTGGCTGTTGAGTGCGGCAATGGCCTCATCGAGCTCGGACGCGGCCACGAACAGCGCCGCGGCGCCTTCATTGAAGAGCGTGCGCGCCGCGGCATCCGTCGCCGGATTCCCGGGAAGGGGCAGGTTGTGCGAGGCGTTGGTGCCGGCACCGGGGAAACCAAACCCCTTGACGGTTTCGGCGATGCCATAGGGCAGCCGCACGTCGGCATCGGAAACGGCGGCACCGGCTTGCAGGCGCGACTCCATCACGTGGATACCCCACGCGATGCTTGCAGGATCGCGCCCGTCCAGCGCGATCGGATCAAAGCCGTTCAATCGCAGGTGCCGGTCCAACCACCGCTCGCCGCCCTGCTGGGTGATCTGACTGCGCTGTTCGATGCGCCGCCCGTTGAGGATGATGATCGGGCTGACCAGCCCGCTGTCCTCGGCACGCCACCAGCGCGGCGCCCAGTCGCTGCCGCGCTGCTCCTCGAACGCACCGTCGCTGAGGAAGGCGACCAGGCGTTCATCCTTGAGCGGCGCATGCACGTACTGCAGCTCGGCAAAACCGAGATAACCGCCCTCCATCACGCCGCCGGCGGTGTGCGCATTGACGTGGGAGCCCAGGGGCGACGCCGGCGTCCCGTCCGGATTGAGGGTGTAGGCGTAGAAGTCGCCGACGAACCGGCTCAGCCCTTCGCCGGTGCGGTCGTAACGTTCGGCGTGCCGGTCGGTCATGTTGCCAACCAGCACGTTCAGCGCGTCGATGGCGGCCACGCAGTGCCCCTGGCCCATCATCCACGCGCGGGTGACGCCATCCAGGGAATCCATCAGCAGATAGCCGGCGTAGGCGGGCACCATGTTGAGGGACCCGCCGGTGTGGCCCTCGGGCGTGGCCTTGAAATCATCGACCCCGAGAGTCGCGCCGTCCGTACGAACGCGCTGGCTGTAGGTCATGTGCGCCACCAGCCACATGCCGGCGCTGGTGACGCGGTCGGCCGCGGCAAGCCGCTGCCATGCGGTGCCGGCATCTGGCGTGCGGCCCATGGCGACCAGCTCTTGCACCATCTGGCGGACGCGCAGCTGGGTGAGGGGGTCATGTCGGATCACCCCGTAGCCGGCAGCCCAGTGGGCGAACGCGGGATCGGCCTGCCGGTGGGCGTCTGCGAGTTCAAGGATCCGCTGGCGCTCGGCGGCCGACAGCTGGTCGGCGGTGCAGCAGTTGAGATGCAGGTTCATGGGTCCTCCGTGGAATCGGTGGAAGCGGTCATCAGGGCCGAGGCCGCGGCGGCGAGGTCCGCGCCGAGCGCGATCGCGTTCGACGGGTGGGGAATGGTGTCGGTGCTGACGATGCGGGCCAGGCCCGCCTCCTGCAGGCGGGCATAGGCATCGCCCGCGAAGACCGGATGGATGGCGACCAGCAACGGCGGCGGCAGCGACAGCCGGCGCAGGTGCGCGAGGGTCTCCAGGATCGTGTGGCCGGACGACACGATGTCGTCGACCAGGACCGTGGTGCGGCCCGACACGGCCGCCGGGTCGGGCAGGCTCACGCGCACGTCGTAGTCGCCGTAGCGCTCCTTGGCGAGCACCTGGTAGGGCATGCCGGACCGGACGGAGATGCCCGCCACCCATTGCTCGCTCTCGCTGTCGGGTCCGATCAGTATCGCGTCGGGGACTGTCTCCGCGATCCAGCGCGCCACGGCCGGCGTCGCCGACACGTGGGCCGTCGAAATCCGGTAGAGCGACTGCAGGCGCTCGACGCGGTGCAGGTGCGGGTCCACGGTCACCAGCCAGTCGAACGACTCCTCGAGGAATTGCGCGAACAGCGGCGTACTGACCGCCTCACCGGGATGGAAGCGGGTGTCCTGGCGCATATAGCCGAGGTAGGGCGCGATCAAGCCGACCGACCGCGCCCCGAATTCGCGCGCCGCCCGGGCGGCGAAGCGCAGCGGGAGGGCCATGGCATCGGCGTTGCGCAGGCTGGCCAGGATCGCCACATCGGCGCCGTCCAGTGCGTCGTCCAGGGTGACCAGCGACTCGCCATCGGGGAAGTGCCGCCAGGCCACGGGTGCAATGCGCGCCTGCAGGGGCTGGTTGATGGTGCCGGCCAACACTGCATCGGCCGGGAAGGGCATCAGCACACGGGTCATGGAACCTCTCCAAGCACAAAGGGTTGCAGCGTCGCGGCGTGCTCCAGGGCGTAGGCCAGTTCTCCCGGCGACTCCGCATGCAGGGTCATCATGGGCTGTCCGCGCTCGACCGTATCGCCGATCCGCAGACCGGTTTCGAGGCCGGCGGTGGGGGATGTCGGGGCGCCGGCCAGCTTGGCCAGTTTGGCCAGCCTGCGGTTGTCGATCGCCGCGATGCGGCCCGATGCAGGCGCCGGGACGTCGGCGGTGAACGCCGCCCGTGGCGGTTCGCGGAAGCCTCCCTGGGCCTCGCAGATCGCCAGGAACTTGGCCAGCGCCGCCCCGGAATCCAGCACGCCGCGCGCGCGCTCCAGTCCGGTGCCGGCGTTGCTGCCCGGTGCCATGTCCAGCAGCGCCGCGGACAGCGCAAGTGCGCGTTCGCGAAGGTCGGCGGGTGCATCGGCTGCGTTGCGCAGCACCTTGAGCACATCGTGCGCCTCGAGCGCCGGACCGATTCCCCGCCCCACCGGCTGGCTGCCGTCGGAGCGATGGATGCCCAACTGCAATCCCAGCGCGCCCGCGGTGTGGGCAAGCCGCGTGCCGAGGCTGTGGGCCGCGGCCTCACCTCGCACCTTGGCCGTCGGACCCACCGGCATGTCGATCAGGACGTGGGTGGAGCCCGCGGCTATCTTCTTCGACAGCACGCTGGCCACCAGTTGACCGTCGCTGTCGAAATCCAGCGGGCGCTGCACCCGGATCAGGATGTCGTCGGCCGGACTCAGGCGCACGTTGCCACCCCAGACGATGCAGCCGCCCTCGCGCTCCACCACCCGGCGCATCGCCGCCAGATCGAGCGCCACGGGCGCCATGACCTCCATGGTGTCGGCGGTGCCCGCGGGCGACGTGATCGCGCGCGACGAGGTCTTCGGGATGCGGTAGCCCAGCGCAGCCACGATGGCCACCACGATCGGGGTGGTGCGATTGCCCGGCAGGCCACCTACGCAGTGTTTGTCCAGCACCGGCCCTTCGCCCCAGTCCAGGCGCTGGCCCACGGAGATCATGGCTCGCGTCAGCGCGGTCGTCTCGGCGTTGTCGAGGCGGTCACCCGCGCTGGCTGTTACGAAAGCGGCAAGCTCCAGGTCGGACAACCTGCTTCCCATCACGTCCTGCACCAGGGCGAGGTACTGCGCGTCGTCCAGCCGCGCACCGAACACCTTGGCGCGGAGCGCACCTGCCGACGACGCGGGTTCCGCATGCCGCACCCGGGCGAGGGCATCGCGCATGGGATCGAGGAGCGTCCACGCGACCTCCGACAGCGCCACCTCGTCCAGACCGAGTCGATCGTCGACCACCACGTTCAGCGTCGCCACCAGCGTGCGCGTGCCCACGTCCAGCCTTACCCGCGTCATCGCAGCAAAGCCTTCCGAGCGACAGACTTCACAGTCGCGGTGCATGTAGACCACTGGCTGCTGGTAGGTGTCGATGCCGGCACGGGTGACGCGCAGGCGGGTGTGGCCCGGCGTGGTCACCGCGCATCCTCGAGGCCAACCTGCTCCAGGTGTTCAGGCACGCGCGCGCGCCAGCCCAGCTCGCGCTGCACGCGCCCGCGCAGCGTGTCGGCTGCGTCGGGCTCGCCATGGGTGAGGTAGACGATGCGCGGCGCAGACGGCGCGGTGCGCATCCAGTCCAGGAGTTCCCCGGCGTCGGCGTGGCCGGAAAAGCCTTCCAGCTGCACCACTTCAGCGCGGATGGGGACCTCGCGGCCGAACATGCGCAACGTGCGCTTGCCTGCCGCCAGCGCGGCACCGCGTGTTCCTCCGGCCTGGTAGCCCGCGAGCAGGATCGCGTTGCGGTCATCGGGGCCGAACGCCTCGATGTGGTGCAACACGCGCCCGCCGGTGATCATGCCGCTGGCCGAGATGATGATCATCGGCCCGCGCTGGCGGTTGAGTGCCTTCGACTCTTCTACAGTGTTGACGAAGGTGGCCACGTCGAACATCCGCTGGCAGTCCTCGTCGGACACGTGGTGCTCGGAGTGGTGGTCGTGGTAGTGCCGGGTCGCGTTGATCGCCATCGGGCTGTTGAGGTAGACCGGCACGCGAGGGATGTCCTTGCGCTCACGCAGCCGGGCGATATGCAGCATGAGCGCCTGGGCGCGGCCGATGGCAAAGGCGGGGATGACGATCACGCCCCCACGGGTAGCGACGCGGCGGATGATGGGAGCCAGCTCCGCCTCCTGGTCGATCGGAATGTGTTCCCGATTGCCATATGTGGATTCGCAGACCAGTACGTCACAGGCGGGCAGGGGCGTCGGCGGATTCATCAGCGACTCTTGCTGCCGTCCCAGGTCGCCACTGAAGTGCAGGCGCTGGCCCTGGACGTCCAGGCTGACATGGGCAGCGCCCAGGATGTGGCCGGCAGGATGGAAGCGGATCGTGACGCCTGATGTGACCTCGATGTCGCGACCATAGTCATGCCCCTTGAGCTGCTTCAGGCTGCGGCGGGCGTCATCCTCGGTATAAAGCGGTCGTGGTTCCTTGTGCTTGGAGTACCCCTTGCGGGCCGCGTACTTGGCCTCCTCTTCGAGCAGGTGTCCGCTGTCGGGAAGCAGCAGGCCGCACAGGGCCACGCTGCCATGGGTGCAGTGGATCCGGCCGCGGAACCCTTGTTTGACCAGTGCGGGCAAGTAGCCAGAATGGTCCAGGTGGGCGTGGGTCAGGACCACCGCGTCGATTGATGACGGCTCGACGGGAAACGGAGCCCAGTTGCGGTCGCGCAATTGCTTGTAGCCCTGGAACAGGCCGCAGTCCACGAGCACGCGCTGACCGTTGGCCTCGACCAGGTAGCGCGATCCGGTGATGGTGCCGGCGGCACCGAGGAACTGCAGCGTCGGGCGGGAAGTCGAGGTCATGATGAGCTCCGGTTCTGGCAGGAAGTGATGGCGGACAGCGGGCACACGTCCGACGCAGATCGCGCCGGACGCGTGGCTTGCTCACGGTCGAATCAGCTCGACGATGTCATTGACCTTGGGCTTTCCGGAGATCACTTCAGCCTCTGCGTAGTGGTCGTCGAACAGCCCGGTGATGCGCACCTGACCGACGGCTTCCCGGCGAAAGCGCGGCCCGATATCCCGGGGACCGCGGTTACGGCGCTTGTGCCGGATCACATCCAGCACCTGGTCGACCTGGGCTCCGTCGGCCTTGCCGACGCAGACCACCAGTGTGTCGTCCTGCGTCTCCAGAACCTGGCCGCGCATCAACACGTTGTGGCGGAACCCGCCTTCGCTCGCGGAAGCAGCCCCCGGCAGTGCGAAGGAGAAGGCAAAGGCGCCCGCCAGCGCCAGCGCGGCGAACCAGCGATTGGGATTGGTGCGTGGGCCAGCAAAACAGGCGGCATGTGTGACGTTGTTCATTGTGTGGACTCCTTGAATGGATGTGAGGCGAAACAGCGAGGCTGCGAGAGCACAAAGGGATGGAACACGACGGTCGGCCTTCATCGGACTTCCCCCGCCGATCGGACAGGACCGCGCCGGCGTCGCGGTATGAAGGCCGGCACCTCCTGCATGTAGCTCACGTAGTCCTCGCCGAAGCGGCTCAGGCAATCTCTCTCCTCACGACGCGCGAGGCGGGCATAGGCCCACACCAGCACCGGATAGCTGGCGAACGTGAGCAGCGTGGGCCACTGCAGGAGGAAACCAGTCAGTACGAGTACGAAGGCGACGTACTGCGGGTGACGCATGCGTGCATACACGCCCTCCCGGGCAAGCCGACCCTCACGCTGTGCCCGATACAGCACGGGCCAGGCTGCCGACAGGAGCCAGAACCCGCCGCCGATCAGGATGAAACTCGCCAGGTGGAATGGACCGAAATGCGGATTGGCGCGCCAGCCGAACCACATCTCCAGCAGATGGCCGGCGTCGTGGCTGAGCCAGTTGACCTGCGGATAGTTGGCGCTGAGCCACCCGCCCAAGACGTACAGCGTCAGCGGGAAGCCATACATTTCCGCGAACAGGGCCACGACGAAGGCGGAGAACATACCGAACCCACGCCAGTCCCAACGGGTCAGCGGTTTGTAGAAGCTCCAGGCGAAGAAGATGAAGAACGCGGCGTTGATGGCGGCCAGCAGCCAAAGGCCGTAGCCGGAGTCGGGTGCCTGCATGTCAGTGCCCTCCGTTCGAGGTGTCGGACGTTTCGTCGTTCAGTGCCCGCTTGCTACGGCTCTCATGCTGGCCATGGGGTGGGTCGTCGGCATTGCCGTCGCGCCCATGACTTCCGTCGCCTCCATGACCGCCATGCCCTTTGTGCATGAACACATGCATCAAGGGACACAGCAGCAAGATGGCCAGCGGCAGCCAGCGGAGCGTCCCCGCAAGGTGGGCGCGGTGCTCGACGCCGAGATAGAACAGGGCCAGCGCCAGGAAGATCCAGAAGACCCAACGTCGGGACCCTGAGGTGGCAGGACCAGGAACAGTCATGGCAAGTTCTCCTGAGTGGGGCGGCGTCCAAGGAGTCGCCCCGGGGTGGACCTGACGAATCCGCCGCCCTCAGCGGCGGCAACGGATTCGATCAATGCGCAGACATCGTCGCCAGTCGGGATGGAATCCGGCAGCGAAGACCAGGCGTGGACGGCATGTTCCATCCGCGCGTGCATGGCGAGCAGGTTGTCCAGTTGCTGGCGGGTGTCGTCGAGTCGGCGTCGGATGATGTCCCGCACAAACGGGCAGGGACTATGTCGCAGCAGGCTGTGGCGGATGATCTCCTCGATCTCCGCCAGCGTGAAGCCGAGCTGTTGGGCGGTGCGAATGAAGCGCAGGCGCTGGAGCTCCGAAGCCGAGAACAGTTGGTAGCCACTCTCGGTGTGCCTCGCCGCCTGCAGCAGGCCGCGCCGCAGATAGTTGCGCACCACATGCACCGTGACGTCGCCCTGTCGGGCCAGCTGGCGGACCGTCATCAGCGGCGGTACTGCTTTGTCGGTGACCGTCATTGGCGCACTCCCGGCAGGGTGTAGGTCAGGCTAGACCTGTGTCTCGCACACAGGTCAACCTGCATGAGCGTGGTCGCAGTCACAAACGCCCGAGACTGTCGCCAACGGGCGCAAGTCCACGTCCGCGCGTGCGCGGACGATCCGTCCGTGCATGCGTTGAACGGCCGCATCACCGCATCTCCACGGGCAGCGCAGTGGGTGCCGGCGGCTTCCTGGCCAGTTGCCGCTGCTTGATCAGCGAGTACAGCGCCGGGATCACGACCAGGGTCAGCACCGTGGACGACACCATGCCGCCCACCATCGGCGCGGCGATACGACGCATGACCTCGGAGCCGGTGCCGCTGCTCCACATGATCGGCAGCAGGCCCGCCATGATCGCCACCACGGTCATCATCTTCGGACGTACACGGTCGACCGCGCCTTCGATGATCGCTTCGCGCAGGTCGCCAGCATCCAGCGAGCGGCCTTCGGCCTGCCTCTGCGCGGCGCGCGCCTCCAGCGCGTGGTCGAGGTAGATCAGCATCACCACGCCGGTTTCCGCGGCGACGCCGGCCAGCGCGATGAAGCCGACGATTACCGCGACGCTGGTGTTGTAGTCGAGCATCCACATCAGCCAGATGCCACCGACCAGTGCGAAGGGCACCGACAGCATCACGATCAGCGACTCGGTGACACGGCGGAAGTTGAGGTACAGCAGCAGGAAAATCAGCGCCAGCGTCACCGGAACGACGACACGCATCTTCTCCGCGGCACGTTGCATGTATTCGTACTGTCCACTCCAGGTCACGTAGTAGCCAGGCGGGAACTGCACCTGCTCGGTGACCGCTTCCTGCGCAGCCTTCACGTAGCGGCCGAGATCGCTCTCTCGGGTGTCGACGTAGATGTACGCCGCCAGCATCGCGTTCTCGGTGCGGATGCTCGGCGCACCCTTCCTGACCTCAATCCGCGCCAGTTCGCCCAGCGGCACCTGGGCGCCGCCGGGCACCGGCACAAGGACTTGGCTGCCTATCCGGTGCGGATCGTCGCGGAGTTCGCGGGGATAGCGCACGATCGCGCTGAAGCGTTCGCGGCCCTGGAGGATGGTGGTGACGATCTCGCCGCCCAGCGCGGCGGCCACCACGTTCTGCACCTCGCCCAGGGTGACGCCGTACTGGGCCAGGCTGCCAAGGTCGGGGGTGATGTCGAGGTAGTAGGCGCCGGTCAGGCGTTCGGCGAACGCGCTGGTCGTGCCCGGCACTTCGCGCACCACGGCTTCGATCTCGGTGGCCAGCGCGTCGAGTTGCTCAAGGTCCGTGCCGAAGAGTTTGATGCCCACGGGCGTGCGGATGCCGGTGGCCAGCATGTCGGTGCGCGCCTTGATCGGCATCGTCCAGGAGTTGGCGACGCCCGGGAACTTCAGCGCCGCGTCCATCTCGGCGATGAGCTTGTCGGTGGTCATGCCGTCCCGCCATTCGTCCTCGGGCTTGAGGTTGATGACGGTCTCGAACATCTCCAGCGGTGCGGGATCGGTGGCCGTCAGGGCACGGCCCGCCTTGCCGAACACCGACTCCACTTCCGGGAAGCCCTTGATGATCCGGTCCTGCTGCTGCAGCAGCTCCGAGGCCTTGGTCACCGACATGCCCGGAAGCGACGCGGGCATGTACAGCAGCGTGCCTTCGTTGAGGGTTGGCATGAACTCGCTGCCCAGCCGCGATGCAGGCCACAGGCTTGCAAACAGGGCGACCAACGCAAACATGATTGTGGCCATGCGATGCCGCAGAACGACGTTGATCACCGGCCGATAGGCCGCAACCAGGAACCGGTTCACCGGATTCTTGTGCTCGGGCACGATCTTGCCGCGCACGAACAGCAGCATGAGTACCGGTACCAGCGTGATCGACAACAGCGCGCCACCGGCCATCGCGAAGGTCTTGGTGAAGGCCAGCGGCTTGAACAGGCGACCTTCCTGAGCCTCCAGGGCGAACACGGGCAGGAACGAGACGGTGATGATCATCAGGCTGAAGAACAGCGCCGGCCCGACCTCGCGACAGGCATCGATGATCAGCTGGGTCCGGCTGCGGGAGCCGTCGGAGCGCTCGATGTGCTTGTGCGCGTTCTCGATCATCACGATCGCCGCGTCGACCATCACGCCAATCGAGATCGCGATGCCGCCCAGGCTCATGATGTTGGAGTTCATGCCCAGCATGCGCATCGCGATCACCGCGATCAGCACGCCGACGGGCAGCATGACGATCGCGACCAGCGCGCTGCGCGCATGGAACAGGAATACCAGGCACACCAGTGCGACGATCAGGCTCTCCTCGAGCAGCGTCGTGCGTAGCGTCTTGATCGCGCGCACGATGAGATCGGAGCGGTCGTAGACCGCCTGGACGCTGACGCCCTCGGGGAGTCCACTCGCAAGCTGGGCGATCTTTTCCTTCACCCCCCCGATCACGGCCAGGGCGTTTTCGCCGAAGCGCGCAATGGCGATCCCGCCCACAACGTCGCCTTCGCCGTCCAGGTCGGCGATGCCACGGCGCTCATCGGGTACCAGTTCGACCCGGGCGACGTCGCCGATCAGCACCGGTGCGCCCCCTTCGGCGCGCAGAACCAGGCTCTCGATATCCTCGATACCGCGCAGGTAGCCGCGGCCCCGCACCATGTACTCGGTCTCGGCCATCTCGATCACGCGGCCGCCGACGTCGCGGTTGCTCTCGGCGATCACCTCGGACACGCGTGAAATCGGGATGTCGAACTCGCGCAGCCGGACCGGATCGACGGTGATCGAGTACTGGCGCACGAAGCCGCCGACGCTGGCGACCTCGGCCACGCCGGGCGCGGTGGTGAGCTGGTAACGCAGGTACCAGTCCTGCATCGCGCGCAGCTCGTCCAGCGAGTGGCGGTCGCTCTGCAGCACGTACTGGTAGACCCAGCCCACGCCGGACGCGTCGGGTCCCAGTGCCGGTGCCACGCCAGCCGGCAGGTTTTTCGACGCGACGTTGAGGTTCTCGAGCACGCGCGAGCGCGCCCAGTACAGGTCCGTGCCTTCTTCGAAGATGACGTAGATGAAGGAGGCGCCGAAGAACGAGAAGCCGCGGACGTCCTTCGACTTCGGCGTCGCGAGCAGGGCGCTGGTCAGCGGATAGGTGACCTGGTCCTCGACCACCTGGGGCGCCTGCCCCGGGTACTCCGTGAACACGATCACCTGCACGTCCGACAGATCCGGTTGTGCGTCCAGCGGCGTGTTCATCAGTGCGTAGATGCCACCGGCGACAATCGCCAGCGCCATCAGCAGCACCAGGAAGACGTTGCGCACCGACCATTCAACGAGACGGCCAAGCATGTCAGTGCCCCTCGTGGCTGGTGGCGGGAGCAGGTGTGCCGTGGTCGTTCATCGTTCCATGGTCGCCATGGCTGTCATGGCCGTCGGACGCGCCAGGATCGCTGGCGGCAGCCGGTGGATCTCCCGATGTCGCCGGTATGGCATGGCCTGCGTGGGGATCAGCGACCTCGTCAACATGACCTGCGTGCGGATCGACGACGTCCTCACCGTGCCCGGCGTGTGGATCCTCAGTGGTGCCCGAAGGCGCGCCGTGTCCTGCATGACCCTCAAGCCCCTGGAGTGCCGACTGCAGGTTGCTTTCGGCGTCGATCAGGAAGTTGGCGGAGACCACGACCTGATCGCCTTCGGCGATCCCGTCGAGCACTTCGATGCGATCGCCGCCACGGCGACCCAGGGTGACGTCGCGCGGTGCGAACCGGCCGGGGCCGGTCTCGACCAGCACCACCTGGCGCGTGCCGCTGTCGAGCACGGCCGAGCGCGGAACGGTCAGGACCGGTCCAGCACCCGGCTCCTCCAGCACCACCGTCCCGTAGAGCCCCGGCCGGAGGTCGCCGTCGGGGTTGGGCAGGGCGATGCGCACATCCACGGTGCGCGTCATCGCATCGATGACGGGCTGCACGAAGGTGACCGCGCCCTCGGCCACCTGGCCCGGCAGGGCCACGGTTTCAAAGCGTGCGGGCTGGCCGGGCTGGATGCCCGCGGCCTGCGCCGCCGGGACCTTCGCGATCACCCACACCGTCGACAGGTCCGCCAGGCGCAGGATGGTTTCGCCGGGCTCGAAGCGTGCGCCCTGGACCACCGGCTTCTCGATCACGACCCCGTCCGCGGGCGCGGTGAGCACCAGCCCCGTCTTGCCGAGTTGCGCGTCGCTGATTTCCCAGTTGCGCAGGCGGGTGCGTGCGGCATCGCGCAGGCGGGTCATCGATGCCGCGCTCGCGGGATCGGACCCGGCCAACCTGCGGGCGGTCTCGTCGGCCAGCCGGTATTCCTGCTGCGCCGCCGCCAACTGTGGGCTGTAGACGGAGAGCAGCGGCTGCCCGGCGCGGACGCGCATGCCGGTCTGGTTCGCGTACAGCCGCTCCACCCAGCCTTCAAAGCGGGGCGCGATCGCGTACTGCCGGGTCTCGTCGACCTCGACCGTGCCGCTGGTGCGCACGGTGGCGGACATGGCTCCTCGCTTGACCGCCTCGGTGCGCACGCCCAGCGCCTGCACCTTGTCCGGGGGCAGCACCACCGTACCCGGCGCCGCCGGCGGGGCGTCGTCGGCATAGACCGGGACGTAGTCCATGCCCATCGAATCCTTCTTCGGCACCGGCGACGTGTCCGCCAGGCCCATCGGATTGCGGTAATAGAGCACCTTGCGTTCCGCGGCCGCTGCCTCGGCGGACGTGGCTGCGGTGGGCGAATCGTTCGTGGCGCGGCCCGCCATCCAGCCGACGGCGAGTGCGGCGAGTGCGACGCCGATGGCGAGCGACAGGGTCTGGACACGGGTCATCGGATATCTCCTTCGATGGCGCGCACGGCGGCGGCGCCCAACAGTTCGTCACGCAGTGCATCGACCCGTGCGAGGTCGGCGCCCTGCCATTCATTGAGTGCTTCCAGCAGCGTCCCGAAGTCGACTTCGCCGACCTGGTAGCTGGCCAGTGCGGACTGCCAGGTGGCGTCGGCCTGCGGCATCAGCGTGTTCTCGACCAGCGCGCGGCGCTCGCGTGCGCTGGTCCACTGCGACCAGGCGGAAGCGCCGCGTTCCTCGACGGCCCGCAGCGTGGCGTCTCGGCGGGCCAGCGCCGCGTCTTCGAGCAGGCGCGACTCGCGCTCGCGTTCGCGGCGGGCGCGCTGCTGGAACGGGATCTCGACCTCGAGCATCAGCTCGGTGCTTTCGAGGCCGTTGCCGAGCTGCATCGCACCCACGCCCAGGGTGATGTCCGGAAAGCGGTTGCGACGCTGCAGCACCACGTTCGTGCGCGCCGCCTCGGCGCGGGCCTGCTGCGAGCGCACCGCGGGATGCGCATCGGCGTCATCCAGTGCCTCGGCAAGCGAGGCGCTGTGGACGGCGAGGCGCGGCGCCTCGCCGGGAGTCGCCAGCGGTGCATCGGACCGGCGCCCCAGCACCGCGTTCAAGGTGGCGGCCGCCTCCTGCTTGGTCGCGAGGCGTTCGATCCGCTCGCGCTGTAGGCTGGTCTGCTCGACCTGGGCGCGGATGGCATCCTGCTGCGCCGCGCGACCCAGGGCGTAGCGCACGCCGGCTATTTCCTCGACCTGCCGGAGCAGGGCGATGCGGCGGTCGAGCACGGCCACGGCCTGATCGGCATGCCAGTAGCGCACGTACGCCGCTTCAGCCTCTGCCAGCAGGTCGCGCGCCGCGGTGATGCGGTCAAGCCCGACCGCGACCGCGTCCTGGCTGGCCGCGGTCCGCGCCAGACCACGCTTGCCCCAGAGCGGGAAGCGCTGGCGCAGCGCGTAGTTCACCTCGCGCTCGGCACCGGCGGTGCGCCAGGGCTTGTCCGGATCGAGGCCGCGGAATCCAACCGAGGCCATCGGATCGGGCAGGGCACCTGCGGGAAGGATCCTCGCTTCGGCGGCCTGGGTTTCGAAGTCCATGGCCCGCAGCTCGGGGTTGTGTTCCAGAACCCAGGTGCGGATCGACTCGAGGCTGTGCCCCGGGATGGGTTCGGCGGCGGTCGCGGGCAGCGCCAGCGTCCACAAGCCGCCGGCGAACACGCAGGCAAGCAGGTGCCGGAGCAGTGGCCGACGGCGGAACAGCGGGTAAGGGTGCAGGCGCCTGGCCTGCATCGGGTCGAACAGGGATGCCATATCAGTGTCCTTGGGCCGACGCGACGCAGGTCGCTCGGACGAGGCAGAACACATGCCGTGACGCGCACGGCACGAACGCACAGCACTGCGCCGCACAGAGGCGTGCGGAGCAGTCAGCGTTCGGGCATCAGATCAGCAGGAGAGCCGCTGGATGGGCGGTGGGGCGGTGCCAGGCGGGCCTGGGTGGTGCATCCACCCATGCAGACGAAACCCCGGGACCGGCGTCTGCGGTCTGAGCGACCGCGAACCAGGAGAGCCACGCACCGACAATAAGCGGTGGCACCGGGGGGATGCGACTGCTGTCAGCCGAAATGCCCCCTTCGCTGCAATGTGCGGCACACAGCGCCGTGTCCGCTGAGGGAAGATCGGCGTCACAGCCGTGGTTGGGGTCGTGTTGGGCGTAAGCGTCAGCCGCGTCTGCGGTGGTCGCTCCCGGGAGATCCAGGCAACCGCCATGACCGGCCAGCGCGAACTGGGACCAGAGCAGCGCCGCCATCGCGAGGAGGGCGGCGCGCTGCAACCAGCTACGGTGACGACGGCGGATCATGGCTTGAGGTTACCTTTTGCTCGGTCAGATGCAACTGATCCAGATCAATCCCCCGGGCAGATCGGGTGACTGGACCGGTAGGCCGCTTTCGGTGTCGCCGAAACCGGAGCCGACCCGGCCAGGCGAAGCGCGCGGGCCACAACCGACACCTAGGAGCCTGCGCGGCAGAGGAATCGGCGCAGCGGCGACACGTGTTGGAGGCCCCGTTGCTGATCGACTGGAATGCAGCG
Source organism: uncultured Aquimonas sp. (assembly GCA_964586455.1). Lineage (GTDB taxonomy): Bacteria > Pseudomonadota > Gammaproteobacteria > Xanthomonadales > Xanthomonadaceae > Aquimonas. The sequence goes on along the minus strand of CAZPHV010000019.1, from coordinate 14,015 downwards.
CGTTGCAGGGGCGGGTCTTGAGTGCAGGGCGCGATGAATCGCGTTGGAGGGTGTGGCGCTGACTGCAGGCCCTGGGCCTGCCCTTCGCTCATGCCCAAGCCGCCATCCGTCGCAGATTCATCGCCAAGCACACCAGCCTCCATTCAGCTCGCACCTTCTCCAAACCACGCAGGCTGAACTGGCGGAATCCGAGCACCGATTTGATCCAGCCGTTGGGCGCTTCGACGATGGCCTTGCGGCGCCGGTAGGCCGCTTGGCTTTCCTGACTCTTCAGCCGTTCTGCCATCTGCGCGGTGTGCGGGTACTTCCCGGCATCCACGTGCGCCTGCTCCCGGCCTTCGCGGCCCAGTGCCACGATGACCTCCAACGGTGTCTCCGCCAGCGCCGCGAGCGCTGCTTCGCTGCGATATCCCGCATCCGCCAGAACCGTCTGCGGCAACGCGCCCACCGTGCGTTCCACCGCCCCCACCATCGACGGCAGTTCACCACTGTCGGCAGCGCACGCGGTCAGCTCCGCCGCGATGATGATCTGGCGCTCCGCATCGACGGCGGTCTGTGCGTTGTAGCTGTGCTCGAAGCCGCCGTTGCTCTGCTTCATTGCAGACCACGGTAGGGTGGGCCGTCTAGGGCGCGGTCGACTTGCTTGGTGGTTGATTGAACGTATCGCGCAGCGCGAGCAAGCGCAGCGCGTTGAACACCACCAGCAGGGTGGAGCCCTCGTGGATCGCCACTGCAGGGCCGATGCCGAGCCCGAAGATGGTTGCGGGCACGAGCACTGCCACGATGCCCAGGCTCACGTAGACGTTCTGCCGGATGATCGCTCGCGTGCGGCGGCTTAACCCCACGGCGAACGGCAGGTGCCGCAAGTCGTCCGCCATGAGTGCGACGTCTGCGGTTTCGAGCGCGACATCGGCCCCCGCCGCGCCCATGGCGATGCCGACGCTGGCGTGGGCCATGGCCGGCGCATCGTTGACGCCGTCGCCCACCATCGCGACCTTGTCGTCAGCGCGGAGCTTGGCAATCGCGTTGACTTTGTCTTCGGGCATCAGGTCGCCCCAGGCCTCATCGAGCCCGACCTCTGCCGCGACCGCATCGGCGACGCGCTGATGATCGCCCGAGAGCATGATCATCCGGGTGATGCCCAGTGCGCGCAGTTCCTGCAGGGCTTGGCGTGCGCCGTCGCGTGGCGTGTCGAGCAAACCGATGACACCCAGGTCCCGGTCGCCGCGGCGCACCGCCATGGTGGTGCGGCCGCGTTCGCGCAGGTGGTCGATAGCCTCCGCAGCGGCCGCGCCAAGCGCCGGCACGTCGTCGACGCCAAACATTTCACGCTTGCCGATCCAGACGGTCTGCGCGTCCAGCGTCGCAGTCACGCCGCGGCCGATGAGGTTGCTCAGATCGGTTGCGGTCGGAATCGCGCTGCCGGCCAGCCGCTGCGTGCCGTCGCGAGCGATGGCGGCCGCGAGCGGATGGTCACTCAGCGACTCCACCGCGACTGCGACACCGAGCAAGTCCGCCTCCGTGGCGCCGTCGACGGGAACCACGTCGGTGATCCGCGGCCGCCCTTCGGTCAGGGTGCCGGTCTTGTCGAAGGCCATGGCACGCAGCGAACCCAGTTCTTCGAGCGGTGCGCCACCCTTGATGAGGACGCCACCCCGCGCCGCCCGGGCAATGCCGGCCAAGACTGCGCTGGGTGTTGCGATCGCCAACGCGCACGGACTGGCGGCCACGAGCACGGCCATGGCGCGGTAGAAGCTGTCGCGGAAGGGTTCGTCCACCACGACCCAGGCAAACAGCAGGAGCACCGCGAGGCCGAGCACCGCCGGCACGAAGATCCGTTCGAAGCGGTCGGTGAATCTTTGGGTGGGGGATTTGCGCGTCTCCGCCTCGCTTACCAGAGACACCACTCGCGCGAGCGCGCTCTGGTTCGCTGGGCGCGTCACCTCGACCTCCAGTGCGCCGGCACCGTTGATGGTGCCGGCAAAGACGCGGGCGGCCGCGTCTATCGCATCCGGGCTGCGGCGGGCGCGTTCCGCATCGTCGGCCGGGCGCTTGTCGACCGGCATGCTTTCGCCCGTCACCGGGGCCTGATTGACGGCCGAGTTGCCGAGCAGAATGAAACCATCGGCCGGCAATCGCTCGTTGGGGCGCACCAGCACGGTATCGCCCACCACCAGCTGCTCGACGGCGACGTCCTGGACGACACCGTGCCGCCGGACGGTGGCTGTGTCCGGTGCGAGTGCGGCCAGCGCCTCGATGGCGCGTTTCGCGCGGCCCATCGCGAAGTGTTCGAGCGCATGCCCGATGCTGAAAAGAAACAGCAGCAAGGCGCCTTCCGCCCAGGAGCCCAACGCCGCCGCACCGGCCGCGGCCACCAGCATCAGCGAGTCGATCTCGAAGCGTTTGAGGCGAAGGTTGTCGAAGGCTTCGCGCACGGTGTAGAAGCCGCCGAAAATGTACGCACCGACATAGGCCGCAAGCGGCAGCCATGCCGGTGCTGCGTCAACGAGCTTTTCGACCGCGAATCCCGCAGCCAACAACGCGCCGCACAGCAGCGCGAAGATCAGCTCGCTGTTCGCGCCAAACACACCCGCATGCGCGTGTTCTTCGCCCGGTTTGTAAGCATGGGCTTTGTCCGCTTTTGCAGTTGCGGCACCTTCGGCACGTTCCTTGGGGTGGTCGTGCTTGTGCTCGGTCTCGCTCACGGTGGGTGCGGATGCGTTATCGCCCACCGACACCTGCAGCTCGGCGAGCGTCGCGCGAATGGCGTCTTCATTGGTCAGTGTTCGGTCGAACTCCAGATGGACCGTGCCGGCGGCGCTGGCCTGGGCTTCGGTCACGCCTGCAAGTTCACGCAGCCGTGTTTCGATCGTTCTAGCGCGGCGCTCGTGCGCGATCCCCGTCACGCTCCAGGTGACATGGCCATAGCGTTCGCTCACGCTCGCGCCAGCGGCTTGCGCGAGCTCCCGAATCCGGCCCAACGGCATGCGGTCCGGGTCGTAGTGAATGCAGACCTGCGTCGGGCCGGTCGCGTCGGTGCGCACGTGCGCCGACTCGATCCCCGGTTGACCTTGCAGTCGGTCGAGAAGACGGGAAACGCATGCATCCTGCTCACCAGGAAGCCCTGGGAGCAGGACGTCGAGATCCAGGCGCAGTGTCGTAGTCATCGGCATGTCCTTCGAAGTGGGGTACGTGGATTGAGCCGCGAAGCCTTGCTGCGGCGATCATTGGGCCGCAGCCTCACGGTTCCTCGCGGCAAGCCGTCCAGCAAACGTCGGCAGCACCAGCAGCGTCAGCACCGTCGCCGTGATCAGGCCGCCGATCACCACCGTCGCCAGCGGTTTCTGCACTTCGGCACCGGCGCCGTGCGCGATCGCCATCGGAATGAATCCGACGATGGCCACAAGCGCAGTGGTCAACACGGCGCGCAGCCGGCTCGCGGCGCCGGCGGCGGCCGCTTCCAGTGGGGCGTCGCCGGCGTCTGCGCGTTCGCGGATGGCCTGCATGAGGACCAGGCCGTTCAACGTCGCCACCCCCGAGACCGCAATGAAACCGACCGCGGCCGACACCGAGAACGGCATGTCCCGCAGCCAGAGCGCAAAAGCGCCACCCACGAGTGCCAGCGGCACACACAGGAAGACGAGTGCGGCTTCCCGCACGCTGCCCAAGGCCATGTACAGCAGGCTGCCGATCAGCAGAAACACCACCGGGATCACGAGCAGCAGGCGTTGTTCGGCACGCTGCAGGTTCTCGAACTGGCCACCCCAAGTGAGGTAGACCCCGGCGGGCAGCGCAACCTGTTCGACATCGGCCTGCGCCTGCGTCACGAACCCGCCCAGATCGCGCCCGCGCACATTGGCTTGCACCACCACGCGGCGGCTGCCGTTGCTGCGGCTGATCTGGTTGGGCCCCTCGCTCACCTCGATGCGTGCGACCGACGACAACGGCACGATCGCGCCATCGGGCGCGGCGATGGGCAAGGCCGCGAGCTGCGCGGGATCGTTGCGGGCATCGTCCTCCATGCGGACCACGACATCGAAGCGCCGGTCGCCCTCGAAGATGACGCCGGCGGCGGTGCCGCCGATGCCGGTGGACAACGCTTCGCTCACATCGGCGGCGGTCAGCCCGTATTGCGCGGCGGCCGCATGGTCGACACGCACGGTCAGCGTTGGCAGGCCGGTCACCTGCTCCACGCGCACGTCGGCGGCGCCGGTCACGCCACGCAAGGCCTGGGCAATCCGTTCGGCCACCGCCTGCAGTTGGTCGAAGTCATCGCCGTACACCATGACGGCAAGATCGGTGCGGACACCGGAGATCAGTTCGTTGAAACGCAGCTCGATCGGCTGGCTGAATTCAAACGCGTTGCCAATCTGTAGCGACACGATTGATTCCAGCCGTTCGATGAGTTCGTCCTTGCCAAGCGACGGTGTGGGCCAGTCATCGCGCGGCTTGAGCACGATCACGGTGTCGGAGATGTTCTGCGGCATCGGATCGATGGCCGCCTCCGCGGTGCCCGTGCGGGAGAAGACGGTGGCGACTTCGGGTTCGGCGGCGATCGCACGTTCGAGCCCCATTTGCATCGAGAGCGACTGCTCCAGCGAGGCCGACGGCACGCGCAGGGCCTGCATCGCGAGATTGCCCTCGTCGAGCGTGGGCATGAACTCGCGCCCGAGCGACGCGTACGCCAACGCGCCGGCGATCAACAGTGCGATAGCGGACAGCGCCACGGCCAGCGGCCGCGCCACAGCGCCGCGGATGATCGGCTCCAGGCGTCGGCGCACGGCACGCAATGCGCGCGTCTCGTGCTCGCCGTCGTGATCGTCTTTTGAAGGCGCCGGATCGCGCACCAGTAGCGCGGCCAGCGCGGGGACGACGGTGAACGAAAAAAGAAACGCACCGATGAGCGCGAGCATGAAGGTGGCCGCCATGGGCTGGAAGGTTTTGCCTTCGACGCCTTCCAGCGTGAGGATCGGCGCAAACACCAGCAGGATGATGAGCTGGCCGAACGCTGCGGGACGCACCATCTTGCGCGCCGACGCCATGGCTACCTCCAGGCGCTCCCCGGTGGTCAGCGGCCGTCCCAGCGTGGCGCGTTGCCGGCTGAGCATCAGCAGGGTGGCTTCGATCACGATGACCGCGCCGTCGACGAGGATCCCGAAATCCAGCGCACCCAGGCTCATGAGGTTGCCGCTGATGCCGAACCGGTTCATGCCGATGACGGCGAACAGGAACGACAGTGGGATCACGAGCGCGGTGATCGCGGCCGCGCGGAAGTTGCCGAGCAGCAGGAACAGCACGACCACCACCAGCAACGCGCCTTCGGTGAGGTTCTTCGCCACCGTCTTGATCGTCGCATTCACGAGATCGCTGCGATCGAGCACGGTTTGCGCCGCGATGTGCTTGGGCAGCGAGCGGTTGACCACCGCCAGTCGTTCCGCGGCCGCCTGCGCGACCGTGCGGCTGTTGCCGCCGGCGATCATCAGCGCCGTGCCTAGCACCGCCTCGTGCCCGTCGCGGGTTGCACCCCCCAAACGGGGGGCGCGGCCGATGCCAACGCTACTGACATCGGCGACGCGGATCACGAGACCGTCGCGCTTGGCGACGGGTGCTTGCGCAAGATCCTCGGCGGTCTGTGCCAGCGCGTCGGTGCGAACGATGAGCCCTTCCCCGGCACGTTCGACGAATCCGGCGCCGGACTGCACGTTTGCGCGCTCGAGCGCGGTCACCAGATCTTTGAGTCCAAGGCCATACGCCGCCAAGCGCGCGGGGTCCGGGCGCACGGCGTATTCCTTGACGTACCCGCCGATGGTGTCCACGCCGGCAAGTCCAGGGGTCGAGCGCATCTGCGGCGCCACGATCCAGTCCTGCACGGTACGCAGGTAGGTGGCACGCTCTTCTGCACTGACCAAGCGCTCGCCCTCGGCCGTCACGTAACTCTGGTCGGTCTGCCAGCCTGGGGTGCTGTCCGACACGGCGGTGGCGGCATCGAAGGGAACGTAGTCGACCGTCCACATCAGCACCTCGCCGAGCCCCGTCGTCACCGGCGACATCATCGGACTGGCACCGTCGGGCAAGTCGTCTTCGACCTCGCGCATGCGCTCGGCGACCTGTTGCCGGGCGAAGTAGATGTCGGTGTCGTCGGTGAAGATTGCGGTGACCTGCGAGAAGCCGTTGCGCGACAGCGACCGGGTGCTGGTGAGGCCGGGGATGCCGGCAAGCGCCGTCTCAAGCGGAAACGTGACCTGGCGCTCGATCTGCCCGGGCGCGAGCGACGGCGCGATGGTGTTGATCTGCACCTGGCGGTTGGTAATGTCCGGCACCGCGTCGATCGGCAACCGGTTGAGCTCGTAGACGCCCACGCAGGCGATGAGCGCGGCGAGAAACACCACCGCCCAGCGGAATCGAACCGCTGTCTGGATCAGGAGATTGAACATGGTGATCGCCTCAGTGGTCGTGCCCGGCTTCGCCCTTGGCGAGCTCGGCTTTGAGCAGGAAGGCGTTGACGCCCGCGATACGTTCGTTGCCCGACAGGCCACTGAGCACTTCGATGCGACCACCTGCACGCCGACCGGCAAGTACGGGCGTGGCACGAAACCCGGTATCGCTCGCCACGAACACCACCGACCGTCCCTCCACGGTCTGCACCGCGTCGGCGGGCACGGTCGCGGTACCCGACTGTGCGGACACGACGACCACCCCGGCAACGGGCGACCCGGCCGGCGGCAGGTCGGCGGCGGCGCCGGTGGCGCGAACGAGCGTCGCCCCTCCGGTCTCGCTGATATCCGCCGCGACACCGACCACCGTGGCATCGAAGCTGCCGCGCGGGCCTTGCACCTGCATCGGCATGCCGGCGGTGATCTGCGCGGCGGCGGCGGGCGACGCGTGGAACACCAGCTCCGTCTGCGCAGGGTCGGTCACTTGGGCAATTAATGCCCCGGCCGCTACCACGCCGCCCGGCGCCACGCCGACACTGCCGACGATGCCGGCGATGGGACTTGCGATCGTGACGCGTCCGGAGGCGTCCGGTGAACCTGCGGTCTGCATCTGCGCGGCGGCGGCGCGGGCCGTGGCATCGGCGGCGAGAGAGCGCGCCCGCGATGCTTCCATGTCCTGCCGCGAGACGATGCCCTGCTCCAGCAGCGCCTGATCTCGCGCATGGACACGCCGGGCCGCGTCCGCACCGGCGCGGGCCGCGTCCACGGAGGCCCGCAGCGTCGCCGCCTCACCGCTCGCGAGGATCGCCAGCGGCGCATTCGCCGCCACACGATCGCCCGGCGCCACCAACACCCGTTCCACGCGCCCGGCGACGGACGTCGCCACCGCAGCGCGACCACCGATGGCCGCTTCCACCCGCCCGCTCAGACGGATCTCGCTGCCGCCGCCCCGGCCCACCGCAACCAACTCGATCCCTGAGGCGGCCAGCTGCTCGGCGGTGAGTGCGATCACACCTTCTTCAGCGTGACCGTCTGCGTGCGCTTCGCCGCCTTCGCCACCTTCTTCGTCGTGGTCCTCTTCGTTGTCGTGGTCATCGTGCCCTTCGCCTTCCTCCGCGTCGTGGTCAGCGTCTGCATGTGTGTCGGTGTCGTGCATTGCCGGAGTCTCGGAGGATCCCGGTGTCGCGGTCCAGCGGGCGAGGCCAAAGCCCAGCGCCAAGACCAGTCCAAACGCTGCAGTCAGCAGCAGCCGTCGTGTCGTCGTATTCATCGGGCATCCTCAAACGGGGCGCGGCCATCGAGGCGCGCAAGATCGATTTCGGCGAGAACACGCGCAAGGCGCGCATCCACGACGGCATTTCGGGCGGCGATCAGCGTCGTGCGCGAGGCGCGCAATTCCAGCTGCGACACGCGTCCGGCATCCACGCCCACCCGTGCCAAGCGGTAGGCTTCCTCGGCGGCAGCGAGGCCGGCGTCTGCTGCGCGTGTGCGGCTCGCAGACGCGGTCAGCGTGGCCTCGGCCCCAATCCGCTCGGCATGCGCCTCCTGTTGCTGGGCGGCAAGCCGGGCCTGGGCGGCACGCTCCTGCGCGTAGGCCGCGCGAATCCCACCGCGGTTGCGGTCGAACAGCGGCACCGAGAGATTCACGCCGATCGTGAACGCATCGTCATCCGCGCCGCGAAAGCGGCGGGCGCCGGCCGACACGCTCAGTTCGGGGCGAGCGCGGCGCTGCTCCACCGTCACACGCGCGTTCGCTGCATTGACCTCGGCTTCGGCCAACCGCACGGCCAACGGCGCGTCGCTCGGGTGCGCCATCGAGCGCGGCTCGCGATCGAGCAGGCTGTCGCCCAATGCGCTGACGCGGTCGAGCAGCGCGAACGCGGCCAGGCGGGCGAAGGCACCGTCCCGCATGGCGCGGGCGGCATCGACCGAGGCGAGCGCGGCCTGCGCCTCGCTCGCTGCCTGCACGCCGCGCAAGCTGGCCTCACGGCCTTCCTGCACCAGGCGCGCGACGGCATCGGCGTCCTGCTCGGTCAGCGCCAGCACCTCCTCGGCCAGCTGCAGCCGACGCGCCGCCGCCTCGGCGCCGGCATAGGCGAGGGCGAGGCGGCTGGCCGCCCGCCAGCGCATCTGCTCACTACGCAGCTCGGTGGCGTCCGCCTCGGCACGCGCCGCGGCGATGCGGGCGCCGCGTTGGCCGAACAGTTCCAGCGGTTGGGTCACGGAGAAGGTGGTCTCCCCGCCACCGAAGCCGCTGTAGGGCCCATCGCCGAGCACGTTCTCGGCCTCCCAGCCCAGCGAGGGATTCGGAAGGGCATGCGCCTGCGCGGCCTGCGCTTGCGCAGCGTCGGACAATGCGGCCGCCTCCATGGCAAGCGGCATGGCATCCAAGCGCGCAAGCAGGGCGCCGTAGGTGGGAGTGGCGTACGTGGGATCGGCGGGATCGGCTGACAGAACAGGCGAAGGCAACCACGCGAGCGCGCAGACAGCCACCGCCAGACCCGCCGCACGACGCGGCAGGAAACGCGAAAAAGACATGGGACACTCCAGGGATCGATTAAAGACGGAACAGCCCGCAGCTCGGGCGCCTCACGTCAGATCCGTGGTGGCCTCAAAAGTACATCGGACACATTCGACACGCGATCGGCATCGCGGCCGACCTGCGGAGCTCGCCCCTCACCCGCTGCATCGGCAATCGCCACCTGGGCAGTGACGTGCGCGGTCGTGTGATGGCAGTGGTTGTGCCCGCACACGCCATGGCCGTGCTCATCGGAGCGCAGCTCCTCCGCCGACGGCGCATCGAGGCTTGCCTCGCCTGTATGCACGGCCGGGATTTCAGCCGCGCACGCGAACGCGTCCATCACCGGCGCAATCAGCATCGCCGCCAGCAGCAGCATGGCGATCTTGCGGACGAGGTGGCGGGGAATCAGGGTCACGGAATCATCATAGGAACGAGGCGGGGTGGATACAATTACAGGACCACCGCCTGGTGCAACGCGTTGACATCAGTTCCGCGTACAGCCGCCACGGCGCCACAGGCACAACGCTCGCGCAGGCCGGCCCTCCGTCACGTGCCCGTCCTGCGATCACGACCTCGATCAGCGGTGGCATGAGGTCGACCGACAGTGGCACCGCGTCGGCGAGCCCGTCGAGCGAGACCTTGGCGCGGCGCGTCCACGGTGAATCCGCCTGGCCTGCCAACGTGCCGCTGCACACGTACAGGAACCATCGCCCACGCGGACCGTTGACGTGGTTGCCGGTGGGGTCGAACGTGTCGTCGTCGCGCACCTTCAGCGTGATCGATGCGGTGAATGCCAGGGCGTCGTCCGCGGCGAGCTGGACGTGGTCGAGCGTGCCGTCGCGATGCTGCAGGGCATAGGCGCAGCCCGGCACCGGATCCACAACGCGTACGCGCGCAAGCACCGAGCGTTTTTCTTCGTCACGGCTGGTCATGCGTTCTCTCAACGGAGGATGGCTTGGCCTGCGCGGCCTCGCGCAGGATTTCGATGGCTTCCTTGACCACATACGCGCCGATGGCGGCGCCCACGATCAGGTCGGGAAAACGCGACTGCGTCAGGGCGACCAGGCCTGCGGCGAGGATCACACCGATGTTGGCCACGACGTCGGCGCGGGTGAAGATCCACGTGGCGCGCAGGTGCACCTCGCCCTGCTGGAACGGCCGCAGCAGACGCAGCACGACCAGGTTCACGATCAACGACAAACCGGCCGCCAGCGCCATCCATCCGCTGAGCGGCTCGCTGCCGACCAGACCCCGGCGCACCGCTTCCACCATGATGCCGATGCCGAGAATCAGCAGGATGCCGCCGCTCCACTGCGCGGCGTGGAGCTTGAAGGTGGAGCTGCGGCCGATCGCGGCGAGCCCGATCGCATAGGCCGATGCGTCCGACAACATGTCCAACGCGTCGGCGAGCACGCCGGTGGAATGCGCAGTCCAGCCGATGATGAAACCCACCACCGCCATCACGGCGTTGAGCGCCAGCGCAATCCACAGCGTGCGGCGCTGCGAGGGATCGTTGGTGGGTTCGGTGTGGCAGCCGCAGTCGCTCATGCGCTTGTCTCCAGCAGTCGGGCGAGATGGTCTGGGATGGCACGACGGGCGAGCGCCGGCACGCGGGTGCTGCCCGGGTTGCCGGCCGGCACCCACAGCCAGGTGAACAGTGCGGCGGCGGCGATGCGGGTCAGCTGTCCGACGATTTCGCGCGGCTGCTTGCAGTGGATCGCCCAGCGCAGGATGGCAACGTGGCTGCGCACGTGAGGGCCGGTCCACGTTTGCCCCAGGATATGGGCCGCCTCGTACAGCGTCATCGCGTCTTCGGCCTCTCCGCGGCGCAGCGCCTCATCGCCGGCCATCAGGTTCGCATCGTACGCGCGGCGTACCTGCGGTGGCATCGCAAAGGGCCAGCGCAGCTGCGCGACGTAGCCTGCGGGCACGTCGTTGCTGCGCAGGCCCACCGCATCCGCGTCGAGCCGTCCCGCGGGATCGAGGAACGTTCCAAGCAGGCGATCCCACACCAGCAGGAATTCGCCGAAGTTCACCTGCGCATCTTCGTACTCACGCTTGTGATGCCAGCGGTGCGTTTGCGCACCGGCGATCCAGCGGCGCAGCGGACCCAGGCGGTAGTCGAGATTGGCGTGCTGAAACGCGAGATGCACGGCCACCACCGCGAGCCAGGCGCTGACGATGATGGGTGGCGCACCAAGAACCGCGAGCGCGAGCAGCCCGGGCGCCGCCATCAGCGCCGCACTTAGCGGGTGGCGGCGTTCGCCGTTGAGCCAGTACAGCCGTTGCGCGCTGTGATGGATGGCATGCAGGCGCCAGGCCGCCGGCCATCGATGACTCGCCACGTGCATCGCGTACAGACCAAGATCGAAGATGACCGCGACCGCCATGAACTGCGCCCAGACCGGCCACCGTGGCAACGCAGGCGGCAGTCCGCTGACCTGCGTGATCGCATGCACCACCATGGCCGCGCCACTCAACAGCGCCCAGTTCACCAACGCGTGCACAACATCGGCGCGGGTGTCGCCCTGATCGGCGAGCCACTGTGGCTCAAACGGCGCGAACCGCTCCAGCAGGGCCACCAACGCGATGCACACGCCGGCGGTCACAGGCAGCCAGCCCGCCGTCAGCAATCCGCTGGCGACGGCGAGCGCGATGATGAGCGCGCTGACCATGACGGTTGGATAGGCGGCATAGCGGACCAGGGCGGCCATCGCTCGGCTCCGGCAAGAAGGGCGTGTAGGCTAAACCCTGTAGTGACTACAGGGTCAAGCGATGAAGATCGGTGAGGCGGCAGTCCGAGGTGGGTGTCCCATCGAGACGATTCGCTACTACGAACGGGTGGGCTTGCTGCCCCGGCCGTTGCGCACGTCTGGGGGCTACCGCGACTACAGCGCGGAGCAGGTGCAGCGCTTGCGTTTCATCATCCGGGGCCGTGAGCTCGGATTCGGCCTTGACGAAATTCGCAGCCTGCTCACGCTGGCACACGACGCTTCACTGTCCTGCGCGCAGGTCGACCAACTCGCGCGGCATCACCTGGACGACATCAGAGCCCGCATGCGCGAACTCGCGCGAATGGCCAAAGAGCTCGAGCGCACCATCTCCGTGTGCGCGGGTGGCCAGCGCGACCAGTGCACGATCCTCGATGCGCTGCGGCAGCCGCCTCACCATTCGCGCAAGCCCCCGACGCCGGGGTGACGTTCGGCCAGGTTCACACCGCACGGCTCAACGCCCACGGCGGCTGCATATGTGGAAGTTGTATCCGTCGACGTAGATCCGCGTGCGAAGCACGGCGGGATTCGACATTGATTTCTACGGCTCCAGATGCGCAAAAGCCGCCTTGCGGCGGCTTTTGCTCCCGGTCGCCCTCGCGATCTTGTCGCGACGGTCAGGCCAGGTTAGTTGTTATGGTGAATCTTACGCCGTTAAGTGCAGCGTTGGGATTCGCTAACCAGCGCGTTCAGCCTGCTGCGACATGCTGGGTGCGCAGGCCTCCGGCGTGGATCGCCCGCTAGCGGTCGCGCCTGGCGCCTGGCGCTTGGCCGCACTGCGGCGCTGGCGGAGGGGCGCAGCGGTCGCTGTGGCCAACCTCTGGTTGCAAAGTAATCATCGTGTGGCCGGCGCGGCCAATCTTTGCTTACGTCTACACATACGCCAAGGCGCGCACGCGGCGCCGGCAGGGCCTGATCGTCAGCCTCAGATCTGTTCGTCGGGCTGCAGGTCCGGATACATCGTTGCTTGATCGATGCCGTCTTCGCGCAGCAGCTCACGCACCTGCGGCTTCAGTGCATGTGCGACCCGAATCTTCAGGAACAGCCGATGCCCCAACCGGGGTTCGTTCTCACGAAAGACGTGTTCGAGATGCCAGCGCAGATCGATCTGTGCCACGTACATTGCCCGTTGCGCTGTCGCACGCGCCATGTGCGTCATTGCCGGTGGACGGAAGATCATCGGCAAGCCGGGTATTGCTCCCTGATCCCAGTTTTGGCCGGCGATACGATCGAGCAGTTCTCGAACGGTGCGCGTGGACTGGCATTCGCCGCTGGCGGTGGCGTCCCATACGTAGATCGCGCCGTCAACGTCCCCTGTGTCTGCGCACGCGAACCAAAGCGCGACGCGCCAGTCCGTGCCCCAGTCAAGAAGCGGCGTGCCCGCGAAAGCCGCAGGCGCATCCGTGTGCGGGTACTGCTGCATGTGTTTCATCCACTCGAACCACGGATCCATGCCCGGATGCGCATCGCTCCGTGCAAGCAGCTCGGGTGACGGGGACCCCAGCACGCCGAACTTCAGATGCAGCAGGCCGTAGAGAACGTCGACGAAATAGCGGCTGGTGGCGATCGCGGGCAGCGGGCCTTCACATGATCCGACTCTCCGGGTCGGTGAAGCTGGTCTGGGCTGCGTCTTCCGGTACGCCGAAGTCGCGCTTGAAGGGCTTGCCGCGTTTGGGCGTTCCGTCCGGATGGCGGGGCTTGCGCTCATCGCCATCGTGACGTCCGCGTTCCGTGTCGGCCTCGCGTTGCTGCGCTTCCAGCCGCGCTTTCGCCGCTTCAATTGCCGCAAGACGCTGCTCACGACGCGCAATCTCGGCGGGCAGGTCCTGCTCAGGCGCGTTCGCTTCCGCAAGGTCCACCGCACGGGCACGCTCCAGCAGGTCCGCAATCTGCTGCTTCAGCTCCGCCTCGGCCTGCACGATCCGTGCGTAGCTCATCGCCTTGTGCCGCGAGGCGTTGGCCTTCACCTTGGTCCCGTCGATCGCGATCGTGCCCAGCTTCACCAGGCCACACTCACGTGCCAGCTTCACTACCTGTACGAACAACGCGGACAGCTCCGCCAAGTGCAGCGCACGAAAGTCGCTCAGCGTCCGATGCGCGGGAAAATTGCCGGCCGAAAGAACGCGGAAGGCGACGTCATCGTGCAGGCGCTTGGCGAGCTTGCGCGACGAGAACACGCCCGTCGCATAGCCGTACAGCAGCACCTTCACCATCATCTGCGGATGGAACGGCTGGTTGAACGAAGCCGCTACGCGGCAGATTGATCCACCCTCGACTCGCGCACCCGGT
>CAZPHV010000018.1:30958-79060 GCA_964586455.1 uncultured Aquimonas sp. | reverse complement strand
GTGATCCGAGCAAACTGCCGCTTAAGTTCCAAACAGAATGCAACGCTACACTAGCAAGTTCTGAGCGATCAGCTGCTTGGCAGCGAACTGCGACTGAAGCCGGCGGACTCAGAAACTGTCCGCCGGCACGCGCACGAAGCCTTCCATCAGGATCCGTGCACTGCGGCTCATGATCGCCTTGGTGACACGCCACTCGCTGTTCTCGAAGCGCGCCTCGGCGCCGACGCGAAGCGTGCCTGACGGATGCCCGAAGCGCAGCACGCTGCGCGCGCCGCCACCGGCCGCGAGGTTGACCAGGGTGCCGGGGATCGCCGCCGCGGTGCCGATCGCCACCGCCGCCGTGCCCATCATCGCGTGGTGCAGCTTGCCCATCGACAGCGCGCGCACGCGCAGGTCGATCTCATCGGCGCGCACGGTCTTGCCGCTGGAGCTGAGGTAGTCGGCGGGCGGTGCGACGAACGCCACCTTGGGTGTGTGCTGGCGCTTGGCGGCTTCTTCCGGCGTCTTGATCAACCCCATGCGCAGCGCGCCGGCGGTGCGGATGGCTTCGAAGCGCGCGAGCACTGCAGCATCGCCATTGATCTCGCCCTGCAGCTCGCTGCCAGTGAACCCGATCTCAGCCGCGTTGACGAACACGGTCGGGATACCGGCGGTGATCATCGTCGCCTGCAGCGGACCGATACCGGGCACGTCCAGCGTGTCGACGAGATTGCCGGTGGGAAACAGCGCGCCGCCGCCCTCGCCTTCGCCCTCGTCCGCGGGATCAATGAATTCAAGAACGATCTCGGCAGCCGGAAAGGTCACCCCGTCCAGCTCGAAGTCGCCGGTCTCCTGCACCTGGCCGTTCGTCACCGGAACATGCGCCAGGATGGTCTTGCCGATGTTGGCCTGCCAGATCCGCACCGCGCAGACGCCGTCCTTCGGCACGCGATCGGCCTCCACATAGCCGGCCTGCAGCGCGAAGGCGCCGGCGGCCGTGGAGAGGTTGCCGCAGTTGCCCGACCAGTCGACGAAGTCGCTGTCGATCGAGACCTGGCCGTAGAGGTAGTCGACGTCGTGATCCGGCTTGGCGCTCTTCGACAGGATCACGCACTTGCTGGTCGACGAGGTCGCTCCACCCATGCCGTCGGTGTGCTTGGCATAGGGGTCGGGGCTGCCGATCACCCGCTGGAACAGGCGATCGCGCGCGCGGCCCGGCACCTGTGCGGAGGCGGGCAGGTCTTCGAGGCGGAAGAACACGCCTTTGGAGGTGCCGCCACGGTAGTAGGTGGCGGGGATGCGGAGCTGGGGGGCGTGGGGCATGGTCTAGTCCTCGAAACGTGGGTTCTTTTCTCCCCTCCCCCCTGGAGGGGGAGGGGTCGGGGGAGAGGGGGAAGACACTTGCAGCACACTCAAAATCTGCTCCAGAACCGCCTCAGGTTCCCGCAGGATCTGGTCGTTCCAGAAGCGCATCACGCGGTAGCCGCGATCGGCAAGCCATTCATCGCGCTCTCGGTCAGGCGCGGAGTCGGCATGCTGACCTCCATCCGCTTCGACAACGAGCTTCGCACCCAGATGTACGAAGTCGACGACGTAGGGTCCGATAGGGTGCTGGCGTCTGAACTTCTGACCACAGAGCCGGTACGCCCGGAGCCTGCGCCAGAGAAAGTGCTCCGCATCCGTCATGTTCTTGCGCAAGCTCTTGGCAAAGTCGCGAGATTCCATCCCCCTCTCCCCAACCCCTCCCCCTCCAGGGGGGAGGGGCTCAGATAACTGGCCAGCGTTGCCAACGAGGGGCATCACAACGAACAAACTGCGTCCGCCAAACACCATCGACGCTCTTGGCGGTAGCCAACCTTGACGCGCCCCAGCGGAACAGTCACCGCACCTGCATTCGCCGCAACATCTCGATCTGCAGCATCACTCCCCTCTCCCCTTGAGGGAGAGGGGTTGGGGGAGAGGGGGGCAAAGTGCGAAAGCGTCGAGCATGCAGCGCGCGCTCGGACCAGATGCACTCAGCATCCCAGCACTACCGAAGCTCAACTCGCGACAACTGCATCCGCCTCGATCACCCCACCCCCGCCAGAAAATCCTGCGCGAACCGCTGCAGCACGCCGCCCGCCTCGTAGATCGACACCTCTTCCGCGGTATCCAGCCGACAGCGCACCGGCACCTCGACGCGCTCGCCATTACGGCGGTGAACGATCAGGGTCAGGGTGGCACCCGGCAAACGTTCGCCGATCACGTCATAGGTCTCGCTGCCATCAAGGCCCAGCGTCAGCCGCGTGGTGCCCAGCAGGAACTCGCAGGGCAGCACGCCCATGCCGATCAGGTTGGTGCGGTGGATGCGCTCGAAGCCTTCGGCGACGATGGCCTCGACGCCGGCCAGGCGCACGCCCTTGGCGGCCCAATCCCGTGAAGAACCCTGGCCGTAGTCGGCGCCGGCGATGATGATCAGCGGCTGGCCGCGCTCCATGTAGGTCTCGATCGCCTCCCACATGCGCATGACCTGGCCCTCCGGCTCGACGCGGGCCAGCGAGCCGCGGCGCACCTTGCCCTCGGCGTCGCGCACCATTTCGTTCTGCAGGGTCGGGTTGGCGAAGGTGGCGCGCTGCGCGGTCAGGTGGTCGCCGCGGTGGGTCGCATACGAATTGAAGTCCTCCTCCGGCAGGCCCATCTTGGCGAGGTATTCGCCGGCGGCGCTGTCGAGCAGGATCGCGTTGGACGGCGACAGGTGGTCGGTGGTGATGTTGTCGCCCAGCACCGCCAGCGGGCGCAGGCCAGCCAGCGTCCGCGGCTTGGCCAGCGCGCCCTCCCAGTAGGGCGGACGGCGGATGTAGGTGCTCATCGGCCGCCAGTCGTAGAGCGGGCTGACCTTCTCGCCGGTCTCCAGCTTCAGCTTGAACATCGGCTCGTAGACGGCGCGGAACTGCTCGGGTTTGACCGCCTGCTTGACGACCGCATCGACCTCGGCGTCGCTCGGCCACAGATCCTTCAGCAGGATCGGCGTGCCGTCCTCGCGATGGCCCAGCGCATCGCGCTCGATGTCGAAGCGGATGGTACCGGCGATGGCATAGGCCACCACCAGCGGCGGCGAGGCCAGGAAAGCCTGCTTGGCGTAGGGATGGATGCGGCCGTCGAAGTTGCGGTTGCCGCTGAGCACGGCGGTGGCATAAAGGTCGCGCTCGATGATCTCCTGCTGGATGGCGGGATCGAGCGCACCGCTCATGCCGTTGCAGGTGGTGCAGGCGAACGCGACGATGCCGAAGCCCAGCTTCTCCAGCTCGGACTTGAGGCCGGCTTCTTCGAGATACAGCGCGACGGCCTTCGAGCCCGGCGCCAGCGAGCTCTTCACCCAGGGCTTGCGCGACAGGCCCAGCGCGTTCGCCTTCTTCGCCAGCAAGGCAGCTGCGATGACGTTGCGCGGGTTCGAGGTGTTGGTGCAGCTGGTGATGGCGGCGATGATCACCGCGCCGTCCGGCATCAGGCCCTGCGCTTCCTGCGCGCGTGCGGCCTCCAGGTTCACCGCGATGCCCTTGGCGGCGAGGTCGGCCGTCGCCACGCGCGCATGCGGGTTCGACGGCCCGGCCATGTTGCGCACCACGCTCGACAGGTCGAACTGCAGCGTGCGCTCGTAGGTCGCGGTGGCGAGGTCGTCGGCCCACAGGCCAGCGGCCTTCGCGTAGGTCTCGACCAGGGCGACCTGCTCGTCGCTGCGGCCGGTCAGGCGCAGGTAGTCGAGCGTCTGGCCGTCGATGAAGAACATCGCCGCCGTCGCACCGTACTCCGGCGCCATGTTGGAGATCGTCGCACGGTCGCCGAGCGTGAGCGCCGACGCACCCTCGCCGCGGAACTCCAGATAGGCGCCGACCACCTTGGACTTGCGCAGGAATTCGGTCAGCGCCAGCACGATGTCGGTGGCAGTAATGCCCGGCTGCGGCCGACCGCTCAGCTCGACGCCGACGATCTCGGGCAGCCGCATCCATGAGGCGCGGCCCAGCATCACGTTCTCGGCCTCCAGCCCGCCGACGCCGACCGCGATCACGCCCAGCGCATCCACATGCGGGGTGTGGCTGTCGGTGCCGACGCAGGTGTCGGGAAAGGCCACTCCGTCCTGCACATAGATCACCGGCGACATCTTCTCCAGATTGATCTGGTGCATGATTCCGTTACCCGGCGGAATCACATCGACGTTCTTGAACGAGCGCTTGGTCCAGTCGATGAAGTGGAAGCGGTCCTCGTTGCGGCGATCCTCGATGGCGCGATTGCGCTCGAAGGCATCGGGCACGTAGCCGCCACACTCCACCGCCAGCGAATGGTCGACGATGAGCTGCACCGGTACCACCGGATTCACTTTCGCCGGATCGCCGCCTTGGTCTGCGATGGCATCGCGCAGGCCGGCGAGATCGACCAGCGCGGTCTGGCCGAGGATGTCATGGCAGACCACCCGCGCCGGAAACCAGGGAAAATCGCGCTCGCGCTTGCGATGGACGAGCTGCTCGAGGCATTCGCGCAGGATCGAAGGCTCGCAGCGCCGCACGATGTTCTCGGCGTGCACGCGCGCGGTGTAAGACAGGGTCGCCCAGGTTCCCGGCTGGATCGCATCGACCGCCTCGCGGGCGTCGAACCAGTCGAGGGCGGTGCCGGGCAGCGGTTTGCGGTGATTGGTGTTCATTTGGGAGCCGGGATTTGGGATTCGGGAGTCGGGATTCGTTTGGAGCGGGTGCTTGTCGCGCGGCGAGGGATGAGCGGTCTACTGAGGCAACAGCTTCTTGAAGCCAAGGTGGCTGTCGACATAGCCCAGACCACGATAGAACCGATGCGCATCGACGCGGCTCGCGTCGGAAGTCAGCTGCAGCAGGCTGCATCCGCGCTCCCGTGCACGCTCCTCGCAGGCCTGCATCAGCTGCGCGCCGAGGCCCTGGCCACGCACATCGGAGGCGATACGTACCGCTTCGACGTTGCAGCGCCAGGCGCCGCCGCGACTCAGGCCGGGGATGAAGCTGAGCTGGGCCATGCCGATGGTGCGGCCATCCAGCTCGGCCACCAGAAGCTGCTGGTTCGGGTCTGCGCTGATCGCTCCGAAGGCCTTGAGGTAGCTGGGGTTGGTAGCGTCGAACTCGCGGTTCTTGCCGAGGGTGTCGTCGGCGATCAGGGCGAGCAGTGCGCCGAGATCGCCAGCGTTTGCAGGCCTGAAGATTGGACGCAAGGCTGCGGGTTCACGCGCGTCTGCAACGAAGGTGGGACTCATCGGAACACTCCGAGCAGGAATGCCGCGGATTGGAGAAGGTGGCCGCTTCGACCGGACCCTCTCCCCAACCCCTCTCCCACCGGGAGAGGGGCTTGAATGCACAGGACGATGGGACTGGCCGAAGGGTGGTGACGAAACGGATCGCTTCAATCGAATCCCGAATCACCAATCACCAATCTCGGATCAGCGCGCCGCTCAGGCGCGCTGATCCAAAGGCACAAACTTCAGATCCTCAGGCCCCACGTAGTTCGCGCTGGGTCGGATGATCTTGCCGTCGATGCGCTGCTCGATCACGTGCGCACTCCAGCCGGAGGTGCGGGCGATCACGAACAGCGGGGTGAACATGGCCGTCGGCACGCCCATCATGTGGTAGCTGACCGCGCTGAACCAATCCAGATTCGGAAACATCTTCTTGATGTCCCACATCACCGACTCCAGCCGCTCGGCGATGTTGTACATCTTCATCGAACCGGCCTCTTCCGACAGCTCTTCAGCGACGCGCTTGATCACCACGTTGCGCGGGTCGGAGACGGTGTAGACCGGATGACCGAAACCGATCACGACTTCCTTGCGCTCGACGCGTGCGCGGATGTCGGCCTCGGCTTCATCCGGCGTTTCGTAGCGCTTCTGAACTTCGAAGGCGACTTCGTTGGCGCCACCGTGCTTGGGCCCGCGCAGCGCACCGATCGCACCGGCGATGCAGCTGTACATGTCCGAGCCGGTGCCGGCGATGACGCGGCCGGTGAAGGTGCTGGCGTTGAACTCGTGCTCGGCGTAGAGCACCAGCGAGGTGTGCATGGCCGCGACCCAGCTGGCGCGCGGCTTCTCGCCGTGCAGCAGGTGCAGGAAGTGGCCGCCGATCGAGTCGTCATCGGTCTCGACCTCGATGCGCTTGCCGTTGTGGCTGTAGTGGTACCAGTACAGCAGCATCGAACCCAGCGAGGCCATCAGCTTGTCGGCGATGCCGCGCGCATCGGGATGGTTGTGGTCGTCCTTCTCCGGCGTCAGGCAGCCGAGCACGGACACGCCGGTGCGCATGACGTCCATCGGATGCGCCGACGGCGGCAGCTGCTCCAGCGCCGTCTTCAGCGCCGCCGGCAGGCCGCGCAGGCTCTTCAGCTTCGCCTTGTAGGCCTTGAGTTCGGCGCGGTTGGGCAGCTTTCCGTGCACCAGCAGGTGGGCGATCTCTTCGAACTCGCAGCTGCGCGCCACGTCGAGGATGTCGTAGCCGCGGTAGTGCAGGTCATTGCCGCTGCGGCCGACGGTGCACAGGGCGGTGTTGCCGGCGGCGGTGCCGGACAGGGCGACGGATTTCTTCGGCTTGAAGCCGGGGGTGGCGGGGGCGGTGGATTCGGTCACGGTGGTCTCCGTTGACGGGGGATTCGATGAACGCCTCGCCGGTAGCGAGGCCTTGCGTTGTACTTGGGTCGGGTTGAGCCAAGGGCGAAACCCGACGCAGGTCCATTCCAGTGTTTGGCGAGAGTGTTGTGTGTGATGTTGGGCCGCGCTGCGCTTGGCCCAACCTACGGTCCTCTTTCGTCCGCGAAACAGGGCCTGCGTAGGGCGGATCTTGATCCGCCGGATCTGCGTGCGCGGTGCGTAGGAGTCTGCCTGCATCGCCGCCCGCGGGTTTGGCTACCGCGTGAACTGGAGGCGGCGGATCAAGATCCGCCCTACTTCTTGTTCTGGGCAAACAGCGCGTCCAGGCGCTGCTCGAAGGCGTGGTAGCCGATGGCCTCGTAGAGCTCCATGCGCGTCTGCATGGTGTCGACCACATTCGCCTGCGTGCCGTCGCGGCGGATCGCGGTATAGACGTTCTGCGCGGCCTTGTTCATGGCACGGAAGGCCGAGAGCGGATACAGCACGATGCCGACGTCGGCGCCGGCCAGCTCGTCGACGGTGAACAGCGGGGTCGAACCGAACTCGGTGATGTTGGCGAGGATCGGCACCTTCACCGCCGCGGCGAACTGCCGGTACATCGCGAGCTCGGTCATCGCCTCGGGGAAGATCATGTCGGCGCCGGCCTCGACGCAGGCGACTGCGCGCTCGATGGCCTTGTCCAGACCTTCGACCGCCAGCGCGTCGGTGCGGGCCATGATCACGAAATCGGGATCGGTGCGCGCATCCACCGCGGCCTTGATGCGGTCGACCATTTCGGCCTGGCTGACGATCTCCTTGCCGGGGCGATGGCCGCAGCGCTTGGCGCCGACCTGGTCCTCGATGTGCATCGCGCCGGCACCGAACTTGATCAGCGACTTCACCGTGCGCGCGATATTGAAGGCGGACGGCCCGAAGCCGGTGTCGACGTCGACCATCAGCGGCAGGTCGCAGACGTCGGTGATGCGGCGCACGTCGGTGAGCACGTCATCCAGCGTGCTGATGCCGAGATCCGGCAGCCCCAGCGAACCGGCAGCCACGCCGCCACCCGACAGGTAGATCGCCTTGAAGCCGGCGCGCTGGGCCAGCAGGGCGTGGTTGGCATTGATCGCGCCAGGCAGCTGCAGCGGCTTCTCGCTGGCGACGGCGGCGCGGAACTTGGCACCGGCGGAGAGGTGGCTCATGGGAACTCCTGGTCGAAGGATCGGGGCGGAACGCGCGTCGCAGCGCGTAGGGTCTAAGCCTGTTACATCAAGACCCGTGCCAGTGCCGGCGGGCGCTGCTGAGATCTGCAAGCCACTGATTCAACTCATCTCGCGCGACAGCAAGTCGTGCGGACGTTGCAGCGACGTGTTTCAATGAAACCCCACGCAACGCGGCCATGAAACATGAGCGACATCCCCGGCAGCGCCCGCCTGCCTGTGATCTGGACAGCCTCCGTCTCGCGCCTCTCGCAGCTGCTGCGCGAAGTCACGCCCGAGTTCGACGGCCGCGCGCGTATCGAAAACCTCAACCTGGGCTTCGAGGACGCCGTGCGCCACATCCGCACGCGCCTGCCCAGCGAACGCGTCGACGTGCTGATCTCGGCCGGCAGCAACGGCGCCTACCTGCGCAACCGCATCAGCCGCCCGCTGGTGCTGGTGCGCGCCTCCGGCTTCGACCTGATGCAGGCGCTGTCGCGCGCGCGGCGCATCGCCGAACGCATCGGCGTGATCACCCACGAGACCGATCTGCCGGTGTTCGCCGAGTTCCAGCGCCACTTCGGACTCGACATCGCCCAGCGCAGCTTCACCACCGCCGAGGAAGCGCGCTCGGCCGTCGGCGACCTCGTCAGCCAGGGCGTGCGCGCGATCGTCGGCACGGGGCTGGTGACGGAGCTGGCCGAACAGGCCGGCGTGGCCGGCGTGCTGATGTACTCCGCCGACTCGATCCGCCAGGCCTTCGAGAGCGCGCTCGACGTCGCGCGACCGCTGATCGCGCAGGAGGAACACGCACCCAGCCCGCGCGCGAAGAAGCCCGGCGCGCCTCGGCATGCGCTGGAGGACCTGGTCGGCGCCAGCGCGGCGATGGTCGAGCTGCGCGAGCAGATCCGCCGCGCCGCGATGAGCCCGGCCACCGTGCTGATCCAGGGCGAGACCGGCAGCGGCAAGGAGCTGGTCGCGCAGGCCCTGCACGGCGTCAGCCCGCGTCGACGCGGCGCCTTCGTGGCGATCAACTGCGGCGCAGTGCCGGAGTCGCTGCTGGAAGGCGAGCTGTTCGGCCACGACGAAGGCGCATTCACCGGTGCACGTCGTGGCGGCCGCGCCGGCCTGATCGAGACCGCCAGCGGCGGCAGCCTGTTCCTGGACGAAATCGGCGAGATGCCGCTGGCCCTGCAGACGCGCCTGCTGCGCGTGCTGGAGGAACGCGAGGTGCTGCGCGTCGGCGCGTCGAACCCGATCCCGGTCGAGCTGCGGGTCATCGCCGCCAGCCACGTCGATCTGCGCGCGGCCGTCGCCGAAGGCCGCTTCCGCGCCGACCTGTTCTACCGCCTCGACGTGCTGCGTCTGCGCCTGCCGCCGCTGCGCGAGCGACGCGAGGACCTGCCGGCGCTGATCAGCAGCCTGCAGGACAGCCTGCGTCGGCGTGGCCTGGGCCTGCGCGAGCTGAAGTTCAGCGCCGAGGCGATCGCGCTGATGTCGGCGTACCCATGGCCCGGCAATGTGCGCGAACTGCGCAACCTGCTGGAGCGGCTGCATGCGCAGGTCGATCCGGCGGTGGGGGAGATCGAGGCGGCGACGTTGATTAGGCTGGCGCCGGAGTTGGGCGCGGGCGGGGTCACGTCCACGCTCGATCCATCGGCGCTCGCTTCGATGCGGGTCAGCAATGCTGCGGCGAACGGAACGTCGACTCGCCCGTCGACCACCGAGCTGCACGCGTTGCTCGAACGTCATCGGGGATCGCGCAATGCCGTTGCGGAGGCGTTGGGAATCTCGCGCAGCACCTTGTGGCGGTGGATGCGCTAGCGCGAAAACCAACCTTCTGTGGGATGCGCACCTCCTGCGTACCTGACCGTCGTCCCGTGGTTATGGACACACGTCCTTCCGGACCGCAGCGACCGCTGAAATCCGCGGCCATGGAGGATCCTCGCCAACCTCCAGTCCTACTCGAGATCGCATTCGCGCAGAGGAGGACGCGCCAGATCGCGTCCTTGTCGCGGCGGCTTGGGCACCCGCTCCGAATCGAGCCGCGCGCGCTTCTGCTGGAGCGGTTCGGAGTTCTCGAAGTAGCGAGAGAACAGTCGATCCGCCGCCGCCTCATCGGCTTCAGAGATCCAGGGCGATAGATCGGCTACCCCAAGGAGGCCAAGCTCACGATCAATTCGCCGGTTCACCGCAAGCGCCACGCCAGGGGCCTGCCAGTCACGAGGCAGAACCGCGGCGAGGGATGAGGACTCTCGCGCGCTACCCAAGGCACTCGCCCACTCCATCGCCGCAAAAGGATCCCCGCGCTCGATGAGACGGATCAGGGTCTGGCCACGTTCATGTCTGAACACCTGGTACAGAGCCGGATCGCGCAACAGAGCCGCCTCGTCCACACCAAATCCCATGACCAGCCTGCGCATCGAGGGCAGATGGCCACGGCGAGCTCCCGTTACGAAGTGCCACGGGGCTCGCTGTCGCTGCTGAGGGGACAACGCAGCGCATGCGCGCCTGTCCTCTTCCTGCATGTCACGCCACCCCTCGGGCTCATCGGCAACGGCATCGGTTTCGTGCAGGGCAATCGCTTGCAGCCCCTCCAGCCATAGGGCGTCCGGCGTGCCCTTCGGCGCGGGGTTCAGAAGGAACTTGCAGTGCGTCAGCAGCAGCCCCAGACCGCACTCGGCCGCTAGATCCCCACGCTCTGCTCGCTGCTTGAGCACCGCCAGAACCGCGTCAATCGAACTGTCGATGGGCAGCGACGGTAACGCCAGCTGCGGAGGCACTTGCGAATCCGCAGGGCGCGAAGAGCCTCCCGTCGGCGTGTCGGTTGCCCGCTCCGAACCCGCTGCTGCTCCCGACGCTTCAGGTTCACCTCGAGCGCCCGAAGCGGCCTCTGGTGCCTCGTCGGCAGTGCGCCAAAGCAAGGCCATCGCCAGCAGTGCGGCGCAGAACGTGAGAGCAACGGCGTGCTGTCGAGACATTCGAGGGAACCGGGAAACGCGACGGAAGCAGAGTAGCGTGCAATGTTCAGGTTCGGCCAAGTCTGTCCCGTTCGCTCAAGCTCTGGTTTCGCGTTCGCTCTCTCGAGTGAGCTCGCATCTCGCAGATGGCTGCGGACGACCCGGGCCGTGCAGGGCACACAGCACTCGTCACTGGTGCCCAGGGCTTCCCGGCCCGTATTGTGAGGATCCCGGGCGCCGTACGGTTGATCCCGGCCACCCCGCGCACGGTGTTGATCGCCGACGCCTGCTTCACCGCGCCCGCCGTGGTCGTGCAGCTCGTGACCGGCGTGATGCTGTCGGCGCAGCTGGGCTGGCCGATCGAGGCCTTCTGGTGGCGCGCTTCAATCGTGCTGTTCTTCGTGGTCGGCGCCTGCTGGCTGCCGGTGCTGTGGCTGCAGAAGCAGGCGCGGGATCTGGCCGCCGCGGCAGCGTCCGCGGGCGACGCGCTCCCGCCCGCCTACCACCGCGCCATGCGGGCGTGGTTCTGGCTGGGGTGGCCGGCCTTCCTCAGCGTGCTGGCGATCTTCTGGCTGATGGTGGTGAAGCCAGGCTGAGGCGGCGCGAGACCGGGGCGAGCGTTAGGGCCATGGTGGGCCGGGGCCCACCCTATGTGCTTGCGGCGCGGTGCGCTCGCGGGAGAGCTGCGCGGCTCAGGCAGCCGCGAGCTGCTCGGCTTCGCGCCGCGGCACGCGGCTGGGGAAGGCGTGGCGCAGGATCCGCCAGAGCACCTGGGCGAACTGCCTGGGCATCGAGCCGGTGTTGTAGTGCTGGCCGTAGCGGGCGCAGAGCGCGCGCACTTCGACGGCGAGGGCGGCGTAGCGGTTGGCCGGCAGCTCGGGAAAGAGATGGTGCTCGATCTGGTGGCTGAGGTTGCCGGTCATCAGGTCCATCAGGCGGCCGCCGCCCAGGTTGGAGCTGCCGTGCAGCTGGCGCAGGTACCACTGGCCGCGCGATTCGTTACGCAGCACGTCTTTCGGGAAAGTGACGGCATCGGCGGTGAAGTGGCCGCAGAAGATCACCACCCAGGTCCAGACGTTGCGAATCAGGTTGGCGACGATCGCGCCGAGCAGCACCGGCAGGAAGAAGGGCCCGGCCAGCAGCGGCAGCACGAGGTAGTCGCGGACGATCTGGCGGCGCATCTTCTTCGCCGCCGGCTGCCACTTCGCGCGCAGCTCGGCCTTGCTCATGCGGCCCTTGAAGTAGCGGCCGAGGTGCAGGTTCTGCACGGCGATGCCCCACTCGAACAGCAGGGCGAAGACCACGGCGATCAGGGGCTGGAACAGGTAGAAGGGCTTCCAGCGCTGCTCGGGGAACAGGCGCAGCAGGCCGTAGCCGAGGTCCTCGTCCATGCCGCGCACATTGGTGTAGGTGTGGTGGCGGTAGTTGTGGGTGTCACGCCAGTTATCGGACGTACCGGCGATGTCCCACTCGTAGCGGCGGCCATCCAGCACCGGATCGCGCAGCCAGTCGTACTGGCCGTGCATCACGTTGTGGGCCAGCTCCATGTTCTCCAGGATCTTCGACAGCGCCAGCAGCAGCACGCCGAGGCCGCAGATCGGCCACAGCAGGGCCGGCAGCCACAGGCCGCTCGCGATCGCGCCGATCACCAACAGGGCACGACCGGCAAAGCCGGTGTAGCGCACGGCCGCATACACGCGGCGGATGTGGCGGGCGTCGGTTTCGCCCAGCTGGGCGCGGGTGCGCGCGCGCAGAGCGTCGAGTTCGGCGGCGAAGGCTTCGGTCTGGGCGGCGTCAAGCACGCGGCTGTGGGCCGAATAGCGACGCGCGGTGGCGTCTGCGGCCTGATCGCGCGGCGCTTGTGCCGCAGGCTTCGCTTGCACATTCGATGCGTGCGCGCTGACGTGGGCATCCGCAGGCGAAGTCAGTCCGCCAGCGGGTTCGATCGCGGATTCGTTGTAGGTCATCACAGATCCAGTACCAGGCCTTGCGCCGCGCTGTGCACGCACAGGCGGATGGGAGTGGAGGGTTCGTCGCGGAGTTCGCCACTCTGCAGATCGCGCGTAGCACCCGTGATTCGATCGCAGCTGCAGGTGTTGCAGATGCCACGGCGGCAGCCGAAAGCCGGCGTCTGTCCGGCTTCTTCCAGGGCCTGCAGCAGGGGGCGGTCGGTCGGCAGGTCGAACGCAAGTCCGCTGCGCTTGAGCTGCACGCGGACCGCGCCGGCACTCGGGTCGACGACGGCCGTCGGAGTGAAGCTTTCCGCCTGGAAGCCGCGCGCGCCGGCGCAGAGCTCGCGAGCGCGGGCGATGAAGCCGTCGGGGCCGCAGGCGAGCGCTTCGCTGGTGGAAAGCTCTGGCGCGAGGACTTGCAGCTGCCCGGCATCGATGCGCGCGGCGGGCGCTTCGGGGTCGCGGGTCAGCAGGCACTCGACCCGCAGATTGGTGTGCTTGCGCGCGAGCTCGTGCAGCTCCGCGTGGAAGCACAGCTCCTCGCGGGTCTGCGCCCAGTACAGCAGGGTGATCGGGCGCGTCTCGCCTTTCGCCAACGCATCGAGCAGCAGCGCGCGCAGCGGGGTGATGCCGCTGCCGGCGGCGAGCAGCAGGGCGGGCACGCCGGCGCTCGCGGGCAAGCACAGCCCGCCATACGGCGCGGACAGCTCCAGCACCGCCCCCACCTGGCTCATCCGCGCCAGCACGGGGCTGACGAGGCCGCCCTGCACTTCCGCGACGGTGATCTCGATCGTGCCGTCCGCCCGCGGCGGCGCCGACAGGCTGTAGCTGCGGCGATGCCGCACGCCCTCGATCTCGACGACCACGTCCAGATGTTGGCCGGCAACAGCACCCGGCCAGTGGCGGTTGGGCTTCAGCACCAGGGTGGTAGCGCGCGCCGATGCCGCACGGCGTTCGATCACGCGGGCGAGGATGCGTTCGGCCGACCAGGTCCGGTTGAAGTGCCGCGCCCAGAAGTCGAAGACCGCGGGCTGCAGCCAGCGACGGGGGTTCAGGCGCGAGGCCGGCCGGTGGCCGGTGTCGGGCGTGCGGATGGCAGGGGTTTTGGCGGGCATGCGCCGCACTATACGCATATATGCACGCGTGTGCAGATATATGTGCGGAAACTGCGCCGGCTAAGATGCCGGCCTGCCCCCAGCCGGAGTGCGTCTTGCCTCCTACCGCGTCACGCCCGGCCGACCACACGCCGGGGCGCAAGCCCAGCATCGCCCGCGAGGATCTGATCGCCGCCGCCCTGCGCCTGATCGGCCCGCACCGCAGCGTGTCGACGCTGAGCCTGCGCGAGGTCGCGCGCGAGGCCGACATCGCGCCCAACAGTTTCTATCGCCATTTCCGCGACATCGACGAGCTGGCCGTGGCCCTGATCGAACTCAGCGGCGAAGCCCTGCGACGCATCGTCGGCAACGCGCGCAAGCGCGCCGGCGACGCCAGCAGCATCGTGCGCAGCTCGATCGAGGTATTCATCGAGCAGGTGCGTGCCGACGACCGCCTGCTGCACGTGCTGCTGCGCGAGGGCACCGCCGGCACCGACGCCTTCAAGGCTGCGGTCGACCGCGAGCTGGGCTTCTTCGAGGACGAGCTGCACTCCGATCTGGTGCGCATCAATACCGCCCAGGGCAAGCGCCTGCATCAGCCGCGCGCGGTGGCGCGCGCCATCACCCGGCTGGTGTTCGCGATGGGCGCCACCGCCATCGATGCGCCACGCGAACGCGATGCCGAGCTGATCGAAGAGCTTAGCCTGATGGTGAGGATGATCCTGTCCGGCGCACGCGCGCTGGCCGAACGTGAGCCGGGGTAGCAGAACCCCGGAGGACGCAGCGCGACAGGCATCCGAAGCCGCTGCGACCGCAGCGCCGCGACCAGGATGCGGCGCGCCTTGCGCCTGGACGTGTCCGCGAGCCCCGAGCCTCAGGCCCGCCGCACGCTGGGCTCGGGCAGCAGATGGGTGCAGTGGGCCAGTGCACACAGGCCGGCCATGTCGAGCAGCTGCAGCTTGCGGCCGGCGATGCGGATCAGGCCGTCTTCCTGCAGGCGCCCGAAGCCGCGGCTGACGGTCTCGATAACCAGTCCGAGGTAACTGGCGATCTCGGCGCGACTCATCGGCAGGTTGAAACGCTGCGACGCGATCCCCTGCGCCTGCAGCCGGAAGCTCAGGTCGACCAGGAACATCGCCAGCCGCTCGATCGCCTGCGGGCGACTCAGGATGGTGAGGTGGTCCTGGTTGAACTCGACCGTGTGGCCCATCAGCCGCAGCAGACCATGCTGCAGGCCCGGCACCTCGCGCGCGGCCTGCTCCAGCTGGGCCAGGTTGAGCTCGCAGACTTCGCCGGCCTCGAGCGCGACCGCCAGACAGCGATGCCGACCGCTGCCGAGGGCGTCGAGCCCGATCAGCTCACCGGGCAGATGGAAACCGATGACCTGCTCGTCGCCGTCCTCGTTGATCGCCACCGACTTCAGGCTGCCGCGCCGCGACAGGTACAGCGCGCACTGGCTTTCGCCCATGTGGAACAGGACTTCACCCGCGACCAGCGCGCGATGACGACCGGCCAGCCCATGCAGACCCTCGATGTGCGCGGCAGCAAGACCGATCGGGCCCGCAAGCCGGCGGACCAGCAGGGCACCACAGCCCTCGCGCAGATCAAGCGGCTGCCGGAGCGGAGCGGTGGACGGACGGGGGGCCTGCTGCATGGTCATGCGCGCTCTCGCATCGGATGTCAGGAAGCTGCCGGATCCGAGCATCGCAAAGCGCGTCGGGTTTGTGAACCCGCCGTCAAGAACACGCCTGTAGACCACTGCACCGATTGGTATCCCCCGAAGCGACCGCTTCTCATCGGACCTGCTTTGCACCGGCAGCTGCGGGAGCCGCGATGCCATACGTATTCGTACGCTGATGCTGCTCTGCAACACGGGTCCAGCCTGCCTGCCATCGGTTACCATGCAGCGGTTTCGTCCGCGCACGCGCGACGAGGGTCGAGCGGCTTGCCCAGCCGCGAAAGACCACACGCATACCAATCGCACACCATCGCGCACAGCCGCAGCCTCCGGAGGGCCGCCATGAATGATCTGCAGGACCTGATCGACACCGACCTCGACCCCACCGAAACCCAGGAATGGGTCGAAGCGCTGTCGGCGGTGATCGCGGCCGACGGCGGCGATCGCGCCCACTTCCTGCTGGAGCGGATGGTCGAGCAGACCCGTCGCGCTGGCGCCCACCTGCCCTTCAGCCCGACCACCGAGTACGTCAACACGATTCCGGCGCATCTGGAGCCGAAGAGCCCCGGCGACGCGGCAATGGAATGGCGGATCCGCTCGATCGTGCGCTGGAATGCGCTGGCCACCGTGGTGCGCGCCAACCGCAAGCCCGGCGAGCTCGGCGGCCATATCGCCAGCTTTGCATCGGCGGCCACCCTGTACGACGTGGGCTTCAACCATTTCTGGCGCGCGCCGAGTGCAGATCACCCCGGTGACCTGATCGGCGTGCAGGGCCACTCCTCGCCGGGCGTGTATGCCCGCGCGTTTCTGGAGGGCCGCATCAGCGAGAGCCAGCTCGACCACTTCCGCATGGAAGTCGACGGTAAGGGCATCAGCTCCTATCCGCACCCCTGGCTGATGCCGGATTTCTGGCAGCTGCCCACCGTGTCGATGGGTCTCGGGCCGATCAGCGCGATCTACCAGGCGCGCTTCTGGAAGTACCTCGAAGGCCGCGGCCTGATGCCGAAGTCCGACCGCAAGGTCTGGTGCTTCCTCGGCGACGGTGAAACCGACGAGCCCGAGAGCCTGGGCGCGATCTCGCTGGCCGGCCGCGAAGGCCTGGACAACCTGATCTTCGTCATCAACTGCAATCTGCAGCGCCTGGACGGCCCGGTGCGCGGCAACGGCAAGATCATCCAGGAGCTGGAGGGCAGTTTCCGCGGCGCCAACTGGAACGTGATCAAGCTGGTCTGGGGCAGCTACTGGGATCCACTGCTGGCCCGCGACAGCACCGGCAAACTGCGCCAGCTGATGATGGAAACGGTCGACGGCGAGTACCAGAACTGCAAGGCCTTCGGCGGCAAGTACACGCGCGACAACTTCTTCGGCAAGCACCCGGAAACCGCTGCACTCGTCGCCAACCTGAGCGACGAGGACATCTGGCGTCTGAACCGCGGCGGCCACGATCCGCACAAGGTCTATGCGGCCTACGACGCGGCGATGAAGACCAGCGGCATGCCGACGGTGATCCTGGCCAAGACGGTCAAGGGCTACGGCATGGGCAAGGCCGGCGAGTCGCTCAACCCGACCCACCAGACCAAGAAGCTCGACGACGAGGCGGTGCGCGCCTTCCGTGATCGTTTCAAGATCCCGGTGCCCGACGACAAGCTCGCCGAGGTGCCCTTCTATCACCCGGGCCCCGACTCGCCGGAAGTGCAGTACCTGAAGGCGCGTCGCGAGGCGCTCGGCGGCCCGCTGCCGCAGCGCCGCCAGAAAGCCAGCGAATCGCTGAAGGTTCCCGAACTGAACGTGTTCGAGCGCCTGCTGAAGGCCAGCGGCGACCGCGAGATCAGCACCACCATGGCCTTCGTGCAGGCCTTCAACATCATCCTGCGCGACAAGCAGGTCGGCCCGCGCTGCGTACCGATCGTCGCCGACGAGGCGCGCACCTTCGGCATGGAGGGCCTGTTCCGGCAGATCGGCATCTATGCGCCGCACGGCCAGAAGTACAAGCCGGTCGACGCCGACCAGCTGATGTACTACCGCGAAGACGCCGCCGGCCAGGTGCTGGAGGAAGGCATCACCGAGGCAGGTGCGTTCTCCAGCTGGATGGCCGCGGCCACCAGCTACAGCACCAACAACCTGCAGATGCTGCCGTTCTACATCTACTACTCGATGTTCGGCTTCCAGCGCATCGGTGACTCCGCCTGGCAGGCCGCCGACATGCGCTCGCGCGGTTTCCTGCTCGGCGCCACCGCCGGCCGCACCACGCTGAACGGCGAAGGCCTGCAGCATGAGGACGGCCACAGTCATCTGCTGGCCGGCGCGATTCCGAACTGCCGCCCCTACGACCCCACCTTCGGCTTCGAGGTCGCGGTGATCCTGCAGCACGGCATGCGGCGGATGATCGAGGAGCAGGTCGACGAGTACTACTACCTGACCCTGATGAACGAGAACTACGCGCACCCGGAAATGCCGGCCGGCGCGGAGGACGGGATCATCCGCGGCATGTATCTGCTGCGGGAAGCCGAGAACGGCAAGGCCAAGGGCAAGAGCAAGAAGCCGCACGTGCAGCTGCTCGGCTCGGGCACGATCCTGCGCGAGGTGATGGCCGCGGCCGAGCTGCTGGAGAAGGAATTCGGTGTCAGCGCCGACATCTGGAGCTGCCCGAGCTTCACCGAGCTGCGTCGCGACGGCTTCGACGCCGAGCGTCACAACCGCCTGAATCCGGAGAAGCCGGCGCACAAGGCTTATGTCACCCAGCTGCTGGAAGGTCGCGCGGGTCCTGCGATCGCCGCCACCGATTACGTGCGCGCTTTCGCCGATCAGATCCGTGCGTTTGTTCCGATGCGTTACACCGTGCTCGGCACCGACGGCTTCGGCCGCTCGGACACCCGCGCCAACCTGCGTCGCTTCTTCGAGGTCGACCGCTTCCATATCGCGCATGCGGCGATCTGCGCGCTGGCCGACGAGGGCGTGATGAACGCCAAGGACGTGGCGCGGGCGATCAAGGAGTTCGGCATCAACGCCGACAAGCCGAACCCGAGCCACGTCTGATCGCAAACGCGAAGTCTCGGATAAGAAAAGGGGCGCCCCAGGGCGCCCCTTTTTGTTGAGCGAGCGACCCTTGCTCAGCCTCAGAACGGATAGCCCGGAATCGGCGGCGCCCAGGGGCTGTTGGGGTCGATCGGCTGGCCGGGGCGATAGACCTCGAAGGGGCCGTACCAGGGGCTCTCGTTCCAGCCGCCACCCACGTTCTCGGAATCTTCAGTGCTCATGGTCTTCATGACGTCTCCTCTTGGACTGGTAATTTAGAATTGGGGAACTTCGGGATACGGGTTCGGCCACGGGCCGGGGATGGGCCAGGGGGACGGTATCGGCCACGGGGTCGGGTAAGGCCAAGGCATTGGGAACGGAAACGGGTCAGGCCAGGGGTGCGAGATTCCGCCACTGACGGACTCCAGGACATCGAGTTCGAGCTGTTTCATGGGGCTACCTTGAGGTTAATGCGCCGTAGCCAAGCTCAGGGCTTGAACCGGCTTGACGGGCGCCTTTGCGAGAAGCACTTGCGTGCGCGTCTACGATGAAACCGTATGCTTCAGAACTGCTGCTGATTCGGTAAAGGCAACCCCGAACCCCCGACCGGCCCGGGCGCCGGCGGAGGCGTCCACGGCAATTCACACGGGTACGGCAGGGGCACCGGGAATGGCTGGGGTAGCGGATAGGGCTGGCTGAGGGCACCACCGACCGCGTACTGGTCGTTCTGTTCAAGAGCTTTCATGCGTACCGGCCCGTATCAATAGAAGACCGGGGGGCGGATGGGCTCCACAGGCAAGTGCTCATACGGCGGCGGCAAGATTTCCGGCATCACCACCGGACCACCATCCGCAGGGAAGGGCAGCGGGAGGAACGACTGTGCGGCACCAAGACGTGCGCCACCGACTGCGGCGGACTCATGGATCAAGAGGTCTTTCATGGGTTGTCTCCTTCAGGGTTGAGGTATGTTCTGCACCGCTTGGAGAGCGAACAGTTCGATCAGGCTCTCGAAACAGAAACTCGCAGCACCAACCCCGAATCGATCACTGTTATGCCTCGTACATTCCGGACCAAGCGCTGGAAACCCGCTCGGCAGGCACCCCCAGACGCGCGCGCAGGTGCCGCGCCGGCGCCCTTTGGGCACGCTGCCGCAGACGCTCGTCAGCGCCGACGCGCCGACGGCCGAGGCCCGCAGCCTTCAGCTCAGAGACGCGAAGTCGACTGATCTGTCGCAGCTTCGAATAACGAGTGGATGGGTATCTCTTCTGCACGGACATCACGCATGAACGGCCCCCTGTTCCGCCCCGAAG
This sequence comes from uncultured Aquimonas sp., assembly GCA_964586455.1. Lineage (GTDB taxonomy): Bacteria > Pseudomonadota > Gammaproteobacteria > Xanthomonadales > Xanthomonadaceae > Aquimonas. The sequence continues at coordinate 59,263 of CAZPHV010000018.1, read as the reverse complement.
CCATCGAGAGTCAACGCAGCACCTGGATGGGTTCGATCGCTCTGGCCCAGCCCCCGGCCCTGCGCCTGCTTGCGGCCGGCGCGGCACTCGTCGGTTTCGGATTACTGGCGCTGTTGGTGTTCGGTCAGTACAGCAGCAAGGCGCGGGTTAGCGGCCAGCTCGTACCGGATCGTGGATTGATCGCTGTCACCGCTCTCAGCGCAGGCGTCGTGGTGGAACGGCGCGTGCAAGAGGGCGACCGGGTGCGTTCGGGCGACGTTATCGCCATCGTCTCCGGCGAACGCCAGAGCCGCAGCGGCGGCACCCAAAGCGAGATCGGCGAGCAGCTGGCGTCGCGTCAGCGCAGCCTCCGCAGGGATTTTGAGCAACTGAAGCGCCTGCACGAGGAGCAGCTTGCTGGCGCCCATTCGCGGCTTTCGGCTGCCCGCGCGCAAAGACAACAGCTCGAGGCATCGCTGGATACGCAGAGCGAGCGCGCTCGACTTGCGAGCGAGACGCTTGCCCGCTTTGAAGAGCTCGCGGCGCGGGGCTTCGTCTCCAAACTGCAGCTGCAGCAGTCGCGAGAAGCCATGCTGGAGCAGCAGGCGCAGACCCAGGCCATGGGCCAGCAACGGCTGGCGCTGGCACGCGAGATGGCGGCACTTGAGCAGGAGCTCACCGAACTTCCGCTACGTGCGGCCACCCAGCAGGGCGCGATCGAACGCGAGCTTGCAATGGTTGGCCAAGAGGCTGCGGAAAACGCCGCGCGCCTCGATCAGGTCATCAAGGCACCGGCCGACGGCGTGATCGGTGCACTGCTTGTGCTTCCGGGACAAAGCCTGCGTGCAGGCCAGGTCGTGGCCAACATCGTGCCCGATGGCTCCCGCCTGGAGGCCCATGTCTACGCCCCCAGCCGAGCCATCGGCTTTCTGGCGGAGGGCCACGAAGTACAGCTGCGCTACCCGGCCTTCCCCTACCAGAAGTTCGGCCATCAGCGCGGCCGCATCCTGCAGATCTCACGCAATGCGCTGAGCCCGGCCGAGCTCGACGCCATGGGCCTGTCCACCGCTCAGGACGTGATGTACCGGATCGTCGTCGAAATCGAGTCGGAGCACGTGCGCGCCTACGGCCGCGACGAACCGCTGCGACCGGGCATGGTGCTTGAGGCCGACGTGCTTCTTGAGCGGCGGCGCCTGTTCGAGTGGGTGCTGGAACCGCTGTTTGCGGCGGCCGGGAAGGTCTGAAGCGTGCTGGACAATCCGCTGGGGATGACCATTCCCGAGCGGGTGGCCCTGAGCAATCGACCGCCCCTGGAAACGTCGAGTGATTGAACTGAAAGGCGCGCCTCGGCGTTTCAAGGGCGCGCGCGCCACAGGCTGTTGAGTCACCCTCTCTCCGGCCGCTGCCAGATGCGGGCCTGGGTCTCTGGATTAGCGTCCTTGACGACCGAACGAAGGCCCGATCCTCACCCGTCGTCTCGGAACCCACGGATCCCGCTCCGTGCGGAACGCCACACAGTCTCAGGCCGGACGACCTGGTCCCCTTCCGCCGAAGCGTTTCGCCTGTTTGCGGCGGCAACTTGCCCGCACCCGCTTTGCATGCGCCCGTCGCCCCTCCAGGCCTTGATCGGGCCCACGTGACCTGTGAAGCAGCCGCCAAGAAGAAGAGACTCGATGCGGTCGGCCATTCGTGGTTAAACACCTCGATGATGCTCCGCGTCATTGACGCAAGCGACCCGCCAAGAGAGAGCTTGTTGTCTGCACCAGCGCACACAAAGCCGAGTGGTCGAGCAAGCGGATATGGCGCCAGGCGAAAAGGACAGCAATCCAAGCCACCGAGCTGATCGATTGGCCTTGCGTGCTGCGAGTAGATTCATGTGACCCGATAGCAGACACCTAAACGGTCACGACCGCCGGACCAATTCAAGGAATCAGGCTTGCATCCAGATGGAATATCTGGTGTGCGCATGAAATTGAACTCAGAGAAAACCGGCGGCGCTAATGGGCTCGGCCATCAGCCTTAAAAGGGCGAGACCCGTAATCGATTCAATCATTCCATCCAACAAGGAAAACCCAATGCAAGTACTTGATCGAGCAACACAGGAAAACGTCTCCGGGGGTTGGATCCTGCAGGCTCTGGCCGTCATCGGAACCGCATACGTCGTCGGCCAGATCGTCGAGGACTTCAGCGCAGGCTTTGAAGACGGCTTCAACTCCACCTTCGACCCCAACTCCGGCGGCTACCGCACCAACTAATCCCAGGACTGACCATGCATACCATCAGCAACCAGCAGCTCTCCGAAATCAGCGGCGGCAACTTCGTATCAGACGCCATCAACGCGATCGGCTATTACGCCGGAGCGGCTTTCGGGCACGTCACCAACGCGGTCACATCGACCTACAACCAGGCCTGGGCCGACAGCGTTTGGGAAAACCGAGAGGCGATCATTGCGGCTGACAGTTCGGGCATGCTCTAACAGCTTGTCGAAAAACTCCCATCCTGGGAGTTTTTCGAGTCGGCGGTCCGGCACAGGTCCGTACCGCCTCCCGACAAATCAATCGCTTACGCGCTTGCTTTGTCGACTCGGCCCTCCTTGGCCGAGCTAGCAGGCTGTTTTTCAACAGCCTGCTAAGCAACCCGACCAGGGTTTCGGCCTTCACAAGAGGCCCTCGGCGGCGGTCTGGAGGACTCCAATCAGAGTTCTTCAGACCCCGCTAGGCTTGGACAGGGAAATCAGGCCCCTCGGCTGCGCCAAGGGGCCCGACTGATCCTACGACTAAATTCGGTTCAAGCTGACATTCGATTAGCGTAAGCAATTGCGCGGACTTTTGTCTTCCTGACAACAGGAAAACATCAGCTTCGACCACATCAAATCGGGAGAATGGCGCATGCACTCGATGACAGTGCGCTTGTGGCGGGTAGGCCTGTGCTTCTATCTCGCTGTTCCAGTCGCGCTTTTGGCGCATGGCCTGACAACGGACGTTCAATATTCGGCACATTACGTATTCATTGGAGCGATGCTCGCGGCATTCGCCGTTGCTTCCGCGTTCCTGCATTCTATGGGTTTCAGGAAAATCGAGAACCCGCGCGCATGGCAGTCGGGGTGGGCGCTGCCTGCAGCGACGACAGCGGTCTTTGTTGCGATTTATCAGTTTGCCTGAGTGTTTCCGGATGGATTGCCCGCTGGAATCGCGGAGAGGGAAAGCGCGCACCGCCACCAAGACGCGGATTTAATCACCCTGCAACACTGCCGGCACGCAGTGTTTTTCTGCCGTTGCTGGGGCGACCCTGGGGCGCCGTGGAAAGCTGCTTGTGGCCGTGATGCAGTGATCGCGCGTCCGCGGCCGATTCTGACGCGATCAGGCTGCATCAATCCCTGACGCGCGAGATCCGACTTCGCTCCGTGCGAGGGGCGGAGTCTCAAGCGAACCTGCCCCTGCGTGGGGCGCCTGTCAGCCAGGGCCTCGGCGCCTGGGCTTGAGGCGGCCGACGCTGTAAGCAGGCGAGTCAAGGTGGGGAGCGCGGGGTTCCAAGCGGCGACGCACCGGACAAGGCTGGGCGCATTCGCGACGTGCAGGTGTTTGCCTATCGCAGGGTGCTTGGCGGTCGGAGCGCTTGTGCGGTGACGCAGGCGGTACGCACGTGATCGCCAGGACGTCTCGGCCACGAGTAGATCAGCAGCGCATTCCGATCGAGCCGAACACATGAGTCTTGACCTCAGCCGCCTCACCCATCGCTCCCGTCTCCGCCCCATCCTGCAGACCGAAGCGGCCGAATGCGGTCTGGCCTGCCTGGCGATGGTGGCGGGCTACCACGGACTGGCGACGGACCTGCCAACGCTGCGCCAGCAGCACTCGCTCTCGCTGAAGGGCGCCAACCTGGTCAGGCTGATCGACATCGCCGGCCGCATGGGTTTGACGGCACGAGCACTGAGACTGGAACTCGACGAGCTCAGTCAGCTGAAGACACCCTGCGTGCTGCACTGGGACATGAACCACTTCGTAGTGCTGAAGTCGGTGGACGCGCGGCGGGTGGTGATTCTTGATCCTGCCCACGGTGAGCGCACCTTGAGCCTGAAGGAAGCCTCCCGTCACTTCACCGGGGTCGCCCTGGAGCTGCACCCCGGCGCGGACTTCCGCGCCGGCGAAGCCCGTCAGCGCGTCACCCTGCGCCAGCTGCTGGGTCAGGTTTCGGGGCTCAAGCGCGCACTGATCACGATCCTCGCCCTGGCCCTCGTGCTGGAGCTGTTCGTTCTGGTCATGCCCTTCCACATGCAGTGGATGATCGACCACGCTCTGGTGACCTCCGACCGCAGCTTGGTCACCGTGCTGGGCGTGGCATTCCTGATGCTGATCGCGTTCCAGGCCGCGGTGTCGGCCGCGCGCAGCTGGGCTGTGGGTTTCCTTGGCATCCACCTTAATCTGCAGTGGACAGCCAACGTGTTCGCGCATCTGCTGCGGCTGCCGATCGACTACTTCGAGAAGCGCCACCTGGGCGATGTCGTCTCGCGCTTTGGCTCGCTTCAGGCCATCCAGCGCGCGCTCACCACGAGCTTCATCGAGGCGCTGCTCGACGGCTTGCTTGGCGCCATTACTCTGGTGGTGTTGTGCCTGTACGCGCCGCTGCTGGCGGCGGTGGCGGTCGGCGCGGTGCTGCTGTATCTGGGCCTGCGTATGGTGCTGTATGCACCGCTGCGTGAAGCCACTGAACAGCAGATCGTGTGCGGCGCCAAGGCGCAAAGTCACCTGCTGGAGTCGATCCGCGGGGTGCAGACCATCAAGCTGGCGGATCGCTCGGCCGATCGTCGCGGCCGCTTTTTCAATCTCAACGTCGATACCGCCAATCGCGAGTTCTCCATCGTCCGCCTCGGGGTGGGCTTTGGCGCCGCCAACCGCCTGCTGTTCGGCGCGGAGCGCATCATCGTCATCTGGCTGGGCGCGCTCGCTGTTCTGGACGCGAAGTTCTCGGTCGGCATGTTGGTGGCCTTCCTCGCCTACAAGGATCAGTTCACCTCCCGCACGGCGGCCTTGATCGAGAAGCTGTTCGAGCTGCGCATGCTGCGGCTGCACGGCGAACGCCTGGCCGATATCGCGCTGACCGCACCCGAGCCGGATGAAACCACCGCACACAGCGCGAGTGACTCCGAGCTGCGGCCAGCGCTGTCAGTCAAGAACCTGAGCTATCGCTATGCAGACGGTGAACCCTGGGTGGTCAAGGACCTGGATCTTGAGATCGCGGAAGGCGAATCGGTTGCGGTCATCGGCGCTTCGGGCTGCGGCAAGACCACCCTGCTCAAGCTGATGCTGGGTCTGCTCAAACCTGGGCAGGGCGAAATATTCATCGACGGACAGCCACTGGAACGGGTTGGCATGCGGCGCTACCGCGGCATGCTCGGCGCGGTGATGCAGGAGGACCAGCTGTTCGCCGGCTCGCTGGCCGACAACATCGCGCTGTTCGATCCCGAGGCGGATCAAGAGCGTATCGAGGCCGCCGCGCGCATGGCCGCGGTGCACGAAGACATCGCGGTCATGCCGATGGGCTACAACACCTTGATCGGTGACATGGGCACCTCGCTGTCCGGTGGCCAGAAGCAGCGGGTGCTGCTGGCGCGTGCCCTGTACCGCCAACCCAAACTGCTGTTCCTGGATGAGGCAACCAGCCACCTCGACGTCGAACGCGAGCGCCTGGTGAATGACGCGGTGAAGCAGATGCAGGTCACCCGCATCATCATCGCCCACCGCCCCGAAACCATTCACAGCGCGGATCGCGTGGTGGTGATGCACGGCGGCCGCATCGTGCAGACCTTCCGCCCACGCGATCTGCTGCGCCCCGCCGACGCGGGCCAGCATCCGCTATCGCAACAGCCGTCTCAGGCTGCATTGGCACACCCCGCATCGGCCCTGGCCGGCTGACGCCGACGCATCACCTGTCCATCGGCGAATCCCAGGCCGACGACGGTTGACCGGGATCCAATGCGAATCGCGACGGTCGCCCTGGACGCCGAGCGAGGCCGCACATGCTCCACCTGCAAGGCTGGCGACCCGCCGCAAGCACAGGGCGCATCGGTTCCGTCGGCATTGGGCTATCGAAATGCGCTCGTTTGCCGCGTGAACGACTTGAGCCTTACGAGGGACGCCGATCGATGCGAAGGATCACGCACCAGGCGACTGCAGTTCGAGCATGGATCGCTGGCATTCGCCTGGCCCGAAGCGGGAGCCGCGCACGCGGCTTCGGTGGGCCAAGACCCACCCTATGGAAGCGTCGACGGACCAAGGCCGGCACCGAACCCGTGCCGGGCCGGGAACTGCTTCGGCATCAAGAACGGCAGGGCTTGGGCCCGAGCCGCTGCCGGGACTTTGGTGGGCAATCTGCGTGTCGCCCTGGGGATAGGCCCGTCCGGGCCTCGCATGACCCGGACGCGAGCTCGGGTCGGTGTCGCGCGCTTACCCGAACAGCCGGCGTCGCGTGCTCGCGGCGCGCTGCAGACACAGGGTGGCCCTTGGCCCACTGCAGCGAAAGGCGAGGTCAAGCCAGAGTCCGCACACCTTAGGTCCGCTGCTGTCGCGTCGCCACCCTGAAGCTCCCAGTCGCGCGCAGTCTGCATTGCTCAGCGCGCGCCCTCGCCGCGCTTGCCTGCCGCTGCTCGCTGCCGCGGCTGACGACGGTCCGTCGTGCAAGCGCCGCCGGGGAAGGTTTGCAGGCCGCCTTCCCACACAGATTCGTTGATCGAGACCCTGCCGCGGGTGCAGACCCGGTCACGCCGGATTCAGAGCGTCGGCGCTCGCTCTGCATGCCGCGGGGCAAGCGACGAGAGTTCAGAGCTTCCCTGAGGCCGCGACGCTGGCGACGCTGACGACGCTGCGGCTCGCGTTGTCCGCTAGCGTCGTCGCGCAAACGCAAAGGCCCCGGACACGGATGTCCGGGGCCTTTGCGAGCAGCAAGCGCCGCGCTGATATCAGCGCGAAACTGCGTCGGATGCGCTGCCGTCGTCGACGCGCTCGGGCTTGCGTGCACTGACGTCGAAGTGCAGCTCGACGCCATGGCTTTGCCACAGTTGCAGGCGGGTCTGGGCATCGAGCGCGGGCAGACCCACCTCGACACTCTGCAAGTCCGTGGACACCTTCAGCTGAGGTCCGTTGAGTTCGTCCACGCGCCAGTCCACCAGCACGCTGCTGCGGCCGGTCGCCAAGGGCAGGCGCACCAGCGGTCGCTGCTCGCCGAGCGCGCGCACCAGCAGTTCGAAGCCGCCGTGGCCGTCGCGTTCGATCTGCAGGGAAACGCCGCTACGCTTGGCATCCATACCTTGCAGTTCAAGCACCGGAAGAGCGCGTCCGACGCCGTAGCCCAGCGCGCCGGAATCCAGCACCAGGCGCAGGCCGCGACCTGCGTCCGAGGGATCACGCAAAGCGAACTCTGAAGGCAGGGGCAGACTCAGCGCCGGCAGTGCCTTGATCGCCATCTCGTGGTCGTAATACTCACCCTCTCGCGGCGCTGGCTCCCAGCTGCTCAGGCAGTGCCAGTTGCCAGTGGCGAGGTAGGACGTGCACAGACCCTTGTCCAGCTGGTCGCCCCACAGCGCACAGCCGACGGGCGGATAGAAATGGGCCGGACGATCGCAACGCCAGTCATCTCGAGCATGGGCCTCGGTCATCGAGACGGCCGCGAGGCCGATGACCACGAGGGCGGAAGGCTGCAAGGACAGATTCGACACGGCACTTCTCCGATGGGTGATGGGTGGTCTTGCGCACACGGCTCGAGCGGCCGCTGTTCTTCTACTCGCAGCCGGCAGGGTCAATCGATCAAAGTTTCGTCGAGTCCGCGGCGAGCACGCGCAGCGCGCCCTCACAGGCAACAGCCGTGCGGCTGTCGGTCGCGCTGCAGGCCTGGTCTTGGGCTCGTGCGAGCAGCGCGCGCACCGGCGGGGGAGCCTGCTCCAGCATGGACTGCGGAATCGCCATCAGGATGTGCAGTGCCTCGCTCGCGCGTCCCCGCTCCAGCAGTGAATCCGCCATACCGGCGCGGAAGAAGGCAAGCGTCTGGCCGGTCTCGCCGAACACGCGCCGCCCCGTCGCCAGCACTTCCTCGAACAACTGGTCCGAGCGCGGGTCGCTGGGCGCAGTGCGTGCCAGCGAAAGCGCGAGGTTGTACTGGGCACGCAGAGTGGTGCCGTGCTCGGGGCCGAGCTGGCTGCGATAGAGATCGACCGCTTCCTCCAGTACCGGCACTGCCTTTGCCGGGTCTCCCGCGCTGTCGAGGGCGTTGGCCAGGGTGTTGAGCGCAGCAGCGTACACCGGCACCTCGCGGCCGTAGGCCCTTACGATGTCGTCCACCGCGCGCCGCGCCTCGGTAATCGCAGCGTCGATGCGACCCATCCGACGCAGCACTTCGACCCGACGCAGTCGCGCCCGCGTGAGGTTCGGGTGGCCCGGCGGGTACAGAACAGACTGCTCTGCCAACAGCTCGTCCAGCGTTCCAAGCGCTTGTTCGTCCAAGCCCTGCAGTCGCTGCAGATAGGCCAGCTCAAGCTTTGCATGGAAGCTCCAGACCGGGTCCGCGGTGCCCGACCTGAAGCCAACAAGCGCAGCACGGAAATCGGTCTCGGCCTCGGCATATCGACGCTCGTACACGGCCAGGGTGCCGCGCACGACGCGCAGCTCCGCGGTCTCTGCGCCACCCGCGTCGAGGTAGTCGCGCAGGGCCACGTGGGCCGCCTGCAGGCGATCGCCCAGGATGTCCGCGCGCGCCTTCAGCAGGCGCAGGGCCTGGGCTTCGACCGGCTTGGCCGTGCCCGCAGCCAAGGCCTGCGCGGCGAGTCCTGCCGCGTTCTCGGACAGGCCGAGGCCCAGCTCGACATCGGCGATCACCGCCGCCAGGCTGGCGTAGAGCTCGGGCTGACTGGCGCGCAGGCTGTCGAGGTCGGCCCGCGCAGCCACCATGACTTGACGCGCCGACAGGTCAGCACCGGCGCTGCGCGCGGGGTCGGCGGCGTAGAAGGCCGACTTCAGGAACTCGATGGCCTGCTCTGCACGGTCGCGCTCACGGGCCACTTCGATGGTCTGCTGCAGGATCACGGCACCCAGCACCAGCGCCGCAATGCTGCCCGCCGCGACCGCGCCCACCGCATAGCGATGGCGGCCGACGAACTTGCGCAGGCGGTACCAGTGATGACCGCCGCGCGCAGTCACCGGGCGCTGGTCGAGATACGCCTCGACATCGGCATCGAAGTGTTCAAGCGTGGCGTAGCGCTCGCCCACGCCCTTTCGAAGAGCTCGCTCGATGATCGAATCGAGATCGCCGCGCAGACTCCGTGCCAGCGCGAGTGGCTGCGAAAAGCCGCGCGCCAGTGCGACGGTGGAGGCCGCTTGTCCCGCGCGCCGGCTCGGCAACTCGGGCGGCGTGTGCAGAATCAGACGTTCAATCTGGCCCGGGCTCAGGTTCTCGAAGGCGAACGGCGGCGAGCCGGCGAGCAGCTCATAGAGCAGCACGCCGAGCGCATACACGTCACAGCCCACCGTCACTGGCTCACCTCGCCACTGCTCCGGCGCCGCGTGCGAGAGCGTGAAGTAGCGCTCCGCCGTACCCGTGACCTGCTCACCCGCGGAGTCCAGCGGCTTGGCGATCCCGAAATCCAGCAGCTTCGCCTGGCCCTGCGCATCGACAAGGATGTTGGAAGGCTTGAGATCGCGGTGCACGATCAGGTTTCGATGGGCATGCGAGCATGCGTCCAGCACCTGCCGGAACAAGCGGAGACGCGCGTGCAGACCCAGTGAGTGAGCATCGCAGTAGCGGGTGATCGGCTCGCCGCGCACGCGCTCCATCGCCACCCAGGGCGTGCCGTCCTCGGCGCTGCCGGCGTCAAGCAGACGGCAGATGCCGGGATGGTCAAGCGCGGCCAGCATGCGCCGCTCGCTGGAGAACCGCCGCAGCAGCGCCGGGTTGACCATCTGTCGGCTTACAAGCTTGACCGCGACTTCCTGCTCGAACTCACCGTCGGTGCGGCGGGCGGCGTGCACACGCCCCATTCCGCCGCGGCCAATCTCCTCGGCCAACGAGTAGCGGCCGAGGGTCTGGCCGCTGTAGTCGCGCTCCTCGAAGGGGTCGTCGATGTCGCCGGTCAGCCGGTCGATCGCGGACACGGTATGCGCATGCCGCAGATGCAAGTCGCGCGCGATCAGGCGCTCCAGCTCCATCCGCAGCGCGATATCGGGACCGGTTTGCGCAGCGATGTAGCGAATGCGCTCTTCGACCGGCATGTCTACCGCGATGTTGAAGAGCTGCAGCAGTCGCTTCAGTCGATCCGGGTCACGGGTGGGAGGTGAAGTCACAGCCACCTCATCAGCGCGGAGCGTCTGGAATGTCCAGGCGGTCCGCCAGCCAGGTGCGGGCGAAGCGCCACTGACGTCCGACGGTGGCGGTGGAAGAATCCATGACCGCGGCGATCTGTTCGACCGAGAGCCCCGAGAACAGCCGCAGCTCGACGACACGGGCGCAGTCAGGATCGGACTCGGCGAGCTCGGTCAGCGCCTGGTCCACGGCCAGCCAGTCGACCATGTCCGGCTGCATCGGCAACTCGCCCAGGGCGACGTCTTCCAGCTGCACGAAGGGCATTCCGCCGCCGCGCTTCTCCGCGTTGCGCTCACGCAGGTAGTCCACCACCACGCGCCGAATGACGGTCGCGGCAATCGCAAAGAAGTGATCGCGGTTCTTCCAGTCCACCGCCTTCTGCGGGGCCAGTCGCTCGTAGGCCTCATGCGCCAGCTCCGTGGCGCTGAGCGTCAGCACGCGAGCATTGCGTCGCACCTGCGCCCGCGCCATATCGCGAAGCACCGGGTAGATGCTGCGCACAAGCCGATCCTCAGCCGACCTGTCACCTCGGTGCCAGTCAGCCAGAAGCGCGGTGATCGCAGCCTCGCGCCCACAGGGAAGTTCATCGACCACGGTCGCTACAACGTCTGGCGAATCGGGCTGCAAGACTAGCATCGGGGGGCGCCTCCTCGTATCGGGCCCAGCGCCACCGGGCGGGCGGTTGGGTTGTACCGGATCTACTCGCAGAGAGGAGCCGAGGTCGATCAAGCACAGGCCTCGCGCTTGCGCACAGCATGCAGTCGGCTCCAAGCGTCGGGGACGCAATCAAACCGTGGCGGCACTCGCCAAGCGCCCTGCCGCCCCGGTTGGAATCGGGTCACGGCCGACACTGCGACCGCCAGCGCGGCCCCGCGGGCACCGGCACGCCGCCTCGCAGCTCGACCGCAACGCACAGACACGGCGTGTGCGACAAGCGGTCGCATCCCGCATTCACCCGGATGCGCTTAGCATGCGGCCGGTCTTTCGTTCTGAGGTCACCCGCATGCTGATTCGACTCGCCGCGTCCGCTCTGATGCTGGCAGCGCTGCTGCCTGGATCTCCCACGTTGTCGGCTGCGCAGTCGAGCGAGCTGCAGGTCAGCGAAGCCTGGGCGCGACCTATGCCGCCAGGCGCGCGCGTGGGCGGCGGCTATGTGGAGATCCACAACGGCGGTGATCGCCCGCGTCAACTGCTGGGCGCTGACTGCCCGCGCACCACGAGCATGGAGATCCACACCATGGTCGAAGTTGACGGCGTCATGCGCATGCGACGCCTGCCTGATGGCATCGAGATCCCGGCCGGCGCCGGCATCGCGCTGAAGCCCGGCGCTGACCACCTGATGTTCTTCAACCCGGATCCGCCGTTCGCTGAAGGCGAGAAGATTCCGGTCACGCTGCGCTTCGATGGCGATGAAGCCATCACCGTCGAGTTCGAGGTGGCGGATCGCAGCGGCAGGCCAACGGCTGGGCACGCGCAGCATTGAGCCTCGCGTCGGCCATGCCGGTCACCTTGGGAAACCCGGGGGCATCCGGGCTTGCGGTTTGCCATGGGTGGCCGGCCGGAAATCGCGCCAGCACTTTCCAGCGTCAGCGTGAGGGCGTCCGGACCTGAGCCGGGGTCTCGACGCCAGAACACCGCCCGGCTGGGGTTGCCCTCGCCTTCCCTGGGATCAACGGAACCCGTACACCAAGCCCACGAACGCGCGGCGTTCGCTACCGCGATTTACCAGCGGGCTGTCAGTCATCGCGTCCGGCAGGTCGTCGAAAGACAGGCGCGCGAACAGGCTCCACCGTCCACCCAGTGGCGCCAGCCCATTCACGGCCAAACGCGGCACCAGGGCCGCGCCCGCGCGGTAGGCCGGACGCAGCGCAGTCGCCTCGTCCGCGCGCACGCCGAAGTAGTAATCGACCAGATCGGCGCTCTGCCAGCGCAGACCGACTTCGGGCTGCACGCGGAATGGGCCCTGGCCAAAGTCGCCGCGCCACATCAGGTCCAGTTCCTGCCCGCCGCTGCGGTCCAGCGCATCCGTGAACGCCGCGAATTCGATGCGGCCCGGGCCCAGCGCGCGGCTGGCGGACGCACCCAGCTCCAGCGAGCGCTCGCGCTCGTCCATGCCGGCGAAGGCCGGTGAATCGTTGGCCTCGAAACCGTCCAGTCGCGCGCGGGCGATCAGCTCGATCTGGATGTCGGCGGCAGGGTCGAGCTTCCAGCCGAGATTCAGACCGCGGAAGTACAGGCGCTCGCCCTCATAGCCGAGGAAGGGCACCACGATGCTGTCGTTGTCAGCCTCGCGATAGGGCGTATCGCGGACGATGCCCATCACGCCGGCACTCCAGGTCGGGGGACCGCGGCGATCGTTCTGGGCCTGGACATCGGCGGCAAATACGGCGAGTGCTGCGCACGCGCCAATCATTGAAGCGCTACGGGTGAGGGGCATGGTCGCCGCCGTAAATGAAAAGAGACACCCAGCCTGCTCGGCGCGGCGGCAAGAAGACGTCAAGCGCACTTCGATCGCCGCCTCGATCGCCGTTGTTCGTCCAGGCCACCGGTGTCCTGGCGCGTCCGACTCAGCCGACGCGTTCCCGCAGATGCAGGATGTTGCCCTCCGGGTCGCAGACGTTGCGCACGCGCAGCCCCGGCCCGGGCCAGACCGGGCCATGCAGTCGGCCGCCGCAGGCCAGAACCGCGCGCTCGGCGTCGGCCAGGCTCGGTACGGTGAAGAACGGCTTGATCGCCTGATCCTCGCGCGGCTGCGGCGGCGAGTCGATGCGGATCTCCGCGGCGATGTGCGGTGGAATCGCGTGCAGGATCAGCTCTGCATCGGTCGACCGCAGCACGCGGTGCTGCTCATCGGCATGCACTTCGCGCGCGGCGAGTACGCGCTGGTAGAAGGCCGACATCGGGTCGAGCTGTTTGGCGTAGATCAGTACACCGCAGGCGGCGGGTGTGGCCATTACGTTCTCCCGGGGTGAATGTGTGCCGCCGTCGGGCGGGACAGCGAACGATATCGGCGAATGCTGTGCGATAGCGAGCGGGTCGAGAGTGATCGGCGGTGGCGAGTCCGCGGCAGGCACATTCGCCGCGGAGGACTACTCTGCCGCTTCCGGCGCGCTGAAGGCACCGCTGTAGATGCCCGATCGATCGAAGCAGCAGGCGCGGCGCTTGCCCGAGGCCAGCATGTCGCAGGCCGTCGCGATCCGTTTCGTGCGCGTCTCGGCTTTCTTGCCTGAAGTCATCCATTGGATCCAGTCGCGCCGCGCCACCGCGCTGATGTCATCCCAGGTCGCGCGCGCCGCCGGATGTTCATCCAGTGCCGCGCGCCAGTCGGCCGGCAGCTCGGGTTCGGGCTGCTGCGCCATCACCGTCATCGATACTGCGACCGTGTCACCGGCCGACACGGCCGCCCGAGTCATCAGTTGCGACTCGACCTTCATCCAGTGGCCGCCCTGGCCATCGGGCTCCAGGGTCACCTGGAACGGACGACCCGCGAGCAGGCCCTGCACCGCGACTTGGCTGCGCGTGGGCAGTCGAGCGCTGATGTCACGCGGAAGAACAAAGAAGACCCAGGCTGCGGCGGCGGGCTTTGCGGGGCGCAGCAGGCGGGTTTTGAAGTCGAGCTCACCCTGCGGCAAGTGCTGCTTGAGGGGCATCGTCAAGCCTCGGTGTTGGGGTCGTTGCGCTGCAGCAGTTCGAACAGACGGCGATTGATGTAGTAGTTGTTGCGCCCCACCCGCACTTTGTCGAGCACCCCATCAGCCGCCAGAGCATCCAGGTACTTGGTCGCAGTAATGCGTGAGACGCCGAGCTCGCGCTGAACGAACTCGACCCGGGTATAGGGATGGTTGAACAGGTTGTTGATGAGATCCTGGCTGTAGAACTCGTGCCCGCTGCGGACCTGCTGCTTGATCGCGAGCAGCAGGTCCCGGATGGCGATCACCGTATCGACGGTCTCGCGAGCGGCTTCGGCCACGGCGTCGAGCATGTACAGCACCCACTCTTCCCATCGGTCCTCGTCTCGGACTGCCTGCAGCAGGCGGTAGTAGTCGGGCTTGGTGCGGACGATGTGTCGGCTCAGGTAAAGCACCGGGATATCGAGCAGGCCCTCCTTCACCAGATAGAGCACGTTGAGGATGCGACCGGTGCGGCCGTTGCCGTCGTAGAAGGGGTGGATGCTCTCGAACTGGTGATGGACCAGGGCCATCTTCACCAGCGGGTCGACCTGAAAAGGCGGCTCATCGTGTATGAAGCGTTCCAGTTCGCCCATCAGACGAGCCACCTCGCGGGCGTCCTGGGGCGGCTCGTGGACCAGTCGGCCGGCACTGTCTCGCAAGGCGGTTCCAGGCAGCTTGCGCAGGCCGGCTCGGTTGCTCTCCAGCTGCTGCTGAATCTCAAGCAGAGTGTTGAGTGTGAGCAAGCCGGTGCTGCGCACGCGCTCGAAGCCCGCCTGCAATGCCTGCCGATAACGCAATACTTCCTTGATGGCGCTGCCAGAGGCAGTCGCCGGATCATCCTCGCGGTAGAGGTCGTCCTGCGTGGTAACGATGTTCTCGATTGCCGAACTGTCGCGGGCTTCCTGCAGGGTCAGCGTATTGATCAGGATGGCCTGATTCGGAATGCTCGCCGCCACACCCTTGAGCTCGGCCAGACTTCGGCTGGCCGTGTTCAATCGCCTCAGGATGGGCGCGGTATCGAAGCGATCCGGCGTCAGGGCGTGCAGCGGTGGCAGGGTCATGTCGTGGCGATATGCATAGAAATTCGCCACTTCTTATACACGTCACACCTCACGTGTAAAGGACAGGCCGGTTTTGTATGTACATCGAGGCATGGACTGGGCCCTTCGCCGCTAGCCCGTTGCCCGCTCCAGCGCCCCCAGATACGCCATTGCCTCGGCGGCGTCTGCGCCGCACATGGACGGCTCCGGCCTCAGCCCAAGGCACACGGCGGGTCGTTCAGGTAGGCCGAAGATGCGGCAGCGATTCTGTGCATCCAGCTGTACGCATCGCACGCCGGCGGGCTTGCCGCCGGGCATGCCGGGGATGGGGCTGCTGATGCTGGGGGCAATGCAGCAGGCCCCGCAGCCAGCGCGACAGAGCATCAGTCCGCGGTTTGCAGCTGTGAGTCCGAGGCACGCAACGCGGCGTAGATCTCCTCGGTCTGCGGGCGCACGCCGTGCCAGCGCAGAAAGCTCTCCGCGGCCTGTTCGATCAACATGCCGAGGCCGTCGACCGCGTGTTCGCAGTTGCCGGCCCGGGCCCAGGACAGGAAGGGGATCGCCACTTCGCCGTAGCTCAGGTCCACGCACAAAGTACGCATGGCCAGCAGGCCGAAGGGCAGCTCAAGCGTGCCGTTCAGGCGCCCCGCCGAGGTCGCATTGATGATCAGCTCGAACTGACCCTGCGAGTCGAGGTCCTTCCAGTAGCGGGTTTTGACGCGCTCCGGATCGCCGAGGATATCGGCCAGCTTGTCGGCACGCTCGGGACTGCGGTTGACGATCATCAGTTCCGCCACGCCGGCTTCAAGCAGGGCTGGCGCCACCCCGCGAGCGGCACCACCCGCGCCGATCATCAGACAGCGGCGGCCGCGCAGATCCAGACGCTCACGTTCGGTGAGATCGCGGATCAGGCCGGCGCCATCGGTGTTGTCGCCCAGCCAGCCGTCGCCCTGACGGATCAGGGTGTTCACCGCACCGGCATGGAAGGCGTATTCGCTCACTTCCTTGCACAGGGCGTAGGCGGCCTCCTTATGCGGCAGCGTCACGTTCGCGCCGCGCCCACCGGCCGCGGCAAACGCGGCCACGGCGGTCGGAAAGTCGGCCGGGCTCGCCTCGATCGCGCGGTAATCGAGATCGATCCCGCACTGCTTGCCGAACTCGGCGTGGATCCAGGGCGAGAGCGAGTGGTTGATCGGCTGGCCGAACACGGCGAAGTGCTGGGTCATGGCGGCTCCTCGAAGGCGGGGAATGCAGGGCATTCGACTCTAGCAGCTTGCGGCAGCGCGTCAGCATCGCCTCGCCTGCGCGCCTGCGATGGAACATGCCGGGGAGGCCAGCGAGAAGGCACTCTGCGCGGCGCGCCAGTGTAGTGATTCGTACTTGGCGGACAGTAGCTGCGAGTGGCTTTGCGTGGCTGGCAAGGCGCGACGACGAGTCATAGCAGCGCTATGGCGAGGAGGACCGAGCGAAGCGAAGGCGTAGCCGCGAAGCGGCCGAACAACGCCGCCAGCCGCGCAAGGACGCCGCAGATACGTTCGACCAAGTGCGAAGCACTACACTAGCTCCGCGACACGCCGAAAGTGCCGCGCGCCGTCCCGCCCCCTACGCCCTTGGCGGTTTCGGGGTATGAGCCCAACGGAAGACATGCCCGACGCGCGGCGGGCGCAGTCTAGCGCCGCTGCGCTATGGCATCCTCGCCGACTTCGCATGTCGGGGGGCGCTGCATGCCGCTGAGCTGGAACGAAATCAAGGACCGCGCCCTGCGCTTCTCGCGCGAGTGGGCGGACGAATCCTCCGAGGATGCCGAAGCCAAGAGCTTCTGGGACGGCTTCTTCAACGTATTCGGTATTCATCGGCGCCGGGTCAGCACCTTCGAGCGCAAGGTCAAGAAGCTGGATGGCCGCGATGGCTACATCGACTTGCTCTGGAAGGGCGTGCTTCTGATCGAGCACAAGTCGCGCGGCAAAGACCTCGATCGTGCTCATGCCCAGGCGCGCGACTATTTCGCAGGCCTGAGTGAGGCCGAGCTGCCGCGCTATCTGCTGGTATCCGATTTCGCCCGCTTCCGCCTGTACGACCTCGACACCGGCGAAGCCGCGGTCGAGTTCGTTCTTGCTGATCTGCACAAACAAGTGCGTCGCTTCGGCTTCATCGCCGGCTACCAGGCGCGCACCTACAAGGAAGAAGACCCTGTCAACGTACAGGCGGCCGAACGCATGGGCCGCCTGCACGACGCGCTGAAAGCCTCGGGCTACGAGGGCCATGCGCTGGAAGTGCTGCTGGTTCGGCTGTTGTTCTGTCTGTTCGCGGATGACACCGGCATCTTCGAGCGCAACGCCTTCACCGAGCTGCTGCGCCAGCGCACCGGCGTCGACGGCAGCGATCTCGGCCAATGGCTGACCCAGCTGTTCCAGGTGCTGAACACCGCCAAGGATCGCCGCCAGCGCAGCCTCGATGAGCAGCTGGCCGAGTTCCCCTACGTCAACGGTCGGCTGTTCGAGGAGTTTCTGCCGATCCCTGCCTTCGACGCCAGCATGCGCAGCGCGCTGCTGGATGCCACCGCGCTGGATTGGAGTCGCATCAGCCCGGCCATCTTCGGCTCGATGTTCCAGTCGGTGATGGACGCCAAGGCCCGCCGCAACCTGGGCGCGCACTACACCAGCGAGAAGAACATCCTCAAGCTGATCGGCCCGCTGTTTCTGGACGAGCTGAAGGCCGAGCTGGAGAAAATCGGCGGCAACACCGCGCGGCTCAAGAGCTTCCACATCAAGCTGGCCAACCTGCGCTTTCTCGACCCGGCCTGCGGCTGCGGCAACTTTCTGGTCATCGCCTACCGCGAGCTGCGCCTGCTTGAGCTTGAGGTGCTGACGCGCCTGTACGCCGTGCAGGACAGCCTGCTGACCCGCGTGTCCGAGCACGTCGCGGTGGACGTCGACCAGTTCTACGGCATCGAGATCGAAGAGTTCCCGGCCCAGATCGCCCAGGTCGCGCTGTGGCTGATGGATCACCAGATGAACATCCGCGTCGGCGAGCAGTTTGGCGAATACTTCGCCCGCCTGCCGCTGGTGAAGTCGGCCACGATCGTCCACGACAACGCGCTGCGCATCGACTGGAATGAGGTGGTGCCGAAGGAGCGGTTGAGCTACATCCTTGGGAATCCGCCGTTTGTGGGGAAGAAGGAACAGACTGCTGAACAGAAGTCCGACCTGCTTGCGATCTTCAGCGATGTCAAAGGTGCAGGTGTTCTTGATCTCGTCTGCGCTTGGTTTCTCAAGGCGGCGCGCGCAATGCAAGGGACTCGCATCAGTTGTGGGTTCGTGTCAACAAACTCGACGACGCAGGGTGAGCAGGTGGGGATCCTGTGGGGCGCGCTATATCCGCTTCAAGCTCGGATTACCTTCGCGCACCAGACCTTCCGATGGACAAGTGAAGCTGCTGGCGCTGCTGCCGTTCACTGCGTGATCGTGGGCTTCTCCTGCGCGGGAGATGCTCCCATCCAAGGAATCTACGTTCAACCAAAGGGTGCGGAAACGTCACTGTTCATAGCTGCAAGGCAAATCAATGCTTATCTGGTGGATGCGCCGGCAGTGCTTCTGCCGAATCGACGCAACCCTCTCTGTGGGGTTCCGAAGATGGTGGAGGGGATTACGCCGCTTGACGATGGTCATCTATCTGGATTGACCCAGGTTGAGATGGATCGACTGGTAGCCGCTGAGCCGAACTCTGTGCGATGGGTCCGACCTTGGCGTACAGGGCACGGGTTCATAAACTCGATTCCGTCGTACTGCCTTTGGCTGGCAGATGCGAGTCCTTCCGAGCTTAGGTCGATGCCGGAAGTGATGGTTCGTGTCGAACGCGTTAGGTCGTTCCGCGCCTCCAGTCGTTCGTCTCAGGGGTTTGCAGCCCGGCCGTCGCATTTCCGTGAAACCGTGGTTCCCTCTGAGTTCCTGTTGATTCCGAAGTCAAGCTCAGAGGTGCGCGCGTTCATTCCAATGGCCGTTGAGCGGGGCGCCGTTGCTTCCAATGCCTGTTTAATGTTGAGCGGCGCAACAGTGTTCCACTTCGGGGTGATGACCTCGACGATGCACATGGCTTGGGTCCGCTCGGTCTGCGGGCGCTTGAAGAGCGACTACCGCTACTCCGCAGGCATCGTCTACAACAACTTCCCCTGGCCCGAGCCGCTCGACGACAAGGCCCGCAGCGCCATCGAAACCGCCGCCCAGGCCGTGCTCGATGCGCGCGCCGCTTTTCCCGACAGCACGCTCGCCGACCTCTACGACCCGCTGTCGATGCCGCCGGCCCTGATGAAAGCCCACCAGCAGCTCGACCGCGCCGTCGATGCCGCCTACACCGCGGTCGAGAAGGCCGCCGGCCGCAAGGCACCGAAACTCAGTACCGACGCCGAACGGGTCGCCTTCCTGTTCGAACGCTACCAGGCCCTGACCAGCCTGCTGCCGGCGGAGAAGCCTAAGCGCGGGCGTGGCAAGCGAGCCGCGGAAGCCGAACAGTAGCTTGAGTCTGAGGGATACGTATCTCCCCTCTCCCCTTGTGGGAGAGGGGCGGGGGAGAGGGGGCAAGCGTGCTGCGGGGGGCTGTCCCCCTCTCCCCAACCCCTCTCCCACCAGGGGAGAGGGGCTTAGAGCGGCGCGTTCGCCAGATCAGCTGGCGTGTCCGTCAGACCGTTCAGGCATGCCCGTTGGCAGGGCAACGCCCCGCACATGCATCTGGAGGAGAGCAAGCCATGTCCACACACGCGCCGCTGTTGCCCGATAGGTTCGAGGGCGTAGAAACGCCCGCGTTGCGTCGCTTTCTGGCGGAAGCGCGCGAGCGCTTCGGCTGCGTGACGGTGTTCGGCAGGGCCGACCTTCGCAAGACCGTTCGCGTGCTCAGCGACGGCGTGAACCTGGGCTACGTAAACCCTTCGGTGCTGAGTCGAGAGGCCGTGTTTGGAGTGCATTTTCCCGACAACGGCGGGGACCATTGCTTCAACTCACAGGTGCCTTCGGTTGAAGCCGATCTGCTGTCGAGGCTGGGTGGCCGTGCCTCGCGCGACGACTTTGAATTTCACGACACATCGCATTCGCGGGCCATGAATGCCTGCTACTTGGTGGTACGTTCGGTCGAGCTTGCGCTCGACTGGATTGCTAACCGAGTTCCGCGCGAAGCGGATCTGGGTGCGACGCTTCTGCCCGACTGGCGCCCCGACGAAGTCACCGAGGACGAGGTTCATGTCGAGGGTGCCCTGCGCCGAGTCACCGTCAACGCCTACGAACGCAACCCGGATGCGCGTCGTCGCTGCATCGAGCGCCACAAGCCAATCTGCCAGGCCTGCACCTTCGACTTCGAGGCGACCT
This sequence comes from uncultured Aquimonas sp., assembly GCA_964586455.1. Lineage (GTDB taxonomy): Bacteria > Pseudomonadota > Gammaproteobacteria > Xanthomonadales > Xanthomonadaceae > Aquimonas. The sequence continues at coordinate 38,875 of CAZPHV010000018.1, read as the reverse complement.
ACGGTGACATCGGCCTAGTTAGTTCAGACACCTTGCAAGCGCCGTTCCGACGTTCGGGTGCGGGCTTGACCGATTCAGGCAGGATCAGGGATTCTCGGGGCGTCTCGCATGGGGGAGCGATGCCCTATGGTCAGCGGCGTGTTGCAGTCTTTTCAAACAACAATGGTCAACCGAAGAGGTCGAACATGGCGCTTGTCCTATGCCCAGAGTGTTCTTGGTCCGTGTCTACCGCTGCAGCAGCATGTCCAAACTGCGGTTATCCCGTCGGCCGGCCCAAACGCGAAGAGGCCGCGCCTCCTGATCGGAATCAAGGAGCGAAGACGAACAATCGACCATATGTGGCAGTCCACAAGACAGGTACAAACGATGTAGGAAAAGTTCTGTTTCGGCTAGTTGCTGGTTTTGCCGCCTGCGTAGTTGTCGTCATTGCCGGTGTCCTGATGTATGCAAACAGCTCTGAATATGTTCGGGCCTGCGATGCGGCAGGGGAAGTCATTCGAGAATTCAATAAGGTCCGCCATCGACCGATGGTTGCAAGCGACCTGGATCCTGGATCGGTTGTACGGATCAGGATGGCATGTGATGAACATTCCAGTCGGGATGCTCGCGGCTATACAGATTGCATTGCCCGGGAGACGGCACGGACCATCGCAGGAAGAACGTTCGTTGACCATGGCTCTCGAATTAAGCCGGTCTATCCTTTATTTTGCGATGTTAGCTTCAAGGCGAAAGAGAGGGTTCCGATCAGGTACTGGTGAAGACCGACGGCCACAATACGGGTCGTCAGGTTCACTAGGGCAACCCTCGGCCCAACATCGCTGCACTCGCTGTAACGTGCGTAAGAACGTCTGAGGGCGGAGACGCCCAGATTCGTCGGATCGTTTAGTTCGGCATCTGAATTCGGTGTGCCCACACAGACAACTTGCCGGAACACAGGGTCGCGCCTGCGAAACGGTGCATCGCGTACGTCAGTCCCATGCTGAGATGAGGAGACGCCGGCATGGAGAAAAATGCGGCGGGAGCACAAGAAATCCGGCGCGGGGTAGGCTTCATCCACGTCCATCACAAAGTCGAGCTGTCATCGATCGGTCGCGAGTACGTCGTGGATCCGATCGAGGACCTGGTGCCCGTCTGCCCCAACTGCCACGCCATGCTGCACACCCGGAAGCCAGCGCTCACGATCGACGGGCTGCGCGCCATCCTGCACAAGCAGCGGACTGTGAAACCGGACTGAGGAATAGCCATGTATCAGCTGGAAGCGAAGTAGTGGCTGGTCGCCTGGCGCTTCCCACCGTCGGATGGCTGGTCGGTATGGGTCGACGTGGATGCGATGGAGCGCGCCAAGGGCGGCAAGCATCCGCAGGACAAACGCGAGCGCGCGCAGATCGCGGAAGCCCGTCTGCGCAGCTCAGGCGTGCAGATCGGCGCGCACCCCCAGTTGGGTCGCGCCGATGTGGTGGCCGAACATCCGCAGCATGGTCTGTGGCTGATCGAAGCTGAAGGGCAGTCCTCGCGTCAGCGCGAACAGGCGGTCTACTCGGCACTGGGTCAGCTGGTCCTGCAGATGCGCGGCCAGGCGCTGAACTTTGCGCTGGCGGCACCCAATGATCTGGTCTGGGAGCGCCAGCTTCGCAAGGTGCCCACGCATGCTCGCGCCGCTCTGCGGCTACACTGCTGGTTGGTGTCGCCGCTGGGAGTCACCGAGATCTAGGCAGTGCCTCTCAGCCCGGGCGCGCGCGCCAAGCTTTCAGCGTCACGCCGACAGCAACCCAGAGCCGTGCCCATGCACCCGGAACACACCCCACGCCAGCGACTCGAGCACATCGGTTTCCGTGCGGTCGGCCACTGGCAGCTCGAGGATGGACGCCCGCGCTGTCTGCTTTCCGACTGTGCGGGCAGCGCCAACATCCTCTACGCCTTTGTGGTGGCCGGCGAGGTGATGTACATCGGCAAGACCGTACGGCCTCTGCGCCAGCGGCTCTACGGCTACCAGAACCCCGGCCCTACCCAATCCACCAACATCAAGGGCCACGCCCTCATCCGCAGCGCGCTCGAGCTTGGAAACCCGGTCCAGATCTACGCCCTGCCAGACAACGGCCTGCTGCACTACGGCGGCTTTCACGTGAATCTGGCGGCGGGGCTTGAAGACAGCCTTGTGGCGAGCCTCAAGCCTGCATGGAATCGGACCGGAGTCTGATCGCCCGGACCCCGGTCAGGCCGCGCCCGGGTTCGCCCACGGGCCTTTCCGAGGAACCAGGCTGAGGACTTTGAAGTTCTTGGGCATTTTCAGATTGCTCTTGCCGCGGACACTGGCCGCGGTGGGCAAGCACCCATCGTATGGCCGCGATCTGAGGGACCTACGAAGCACAGGTCGCTTGCAAGCAAGCTCCCACACGGAGGCGCTTTGGCGACCCTATCAACCCTCACGCAGCAGGCTCGCAGGTCGCTGCGGTGCCCGTTGGGCCGCGCTGCGCTTGGCGCAAAGCTGCAAAAGAGACCACACGATCAAGCAAGGCACGGGCCTCGGTGGGCCAGGGCCCACCCTATGCGTGCTAACCCTCACGCAGCCAGCGCGCCGCGTCCAGCGCGTAGTAGCTGAGGATCGCATCGGCGCCAGCGCGCTTGATCGACAGCAGCGACTCCAGCACCACCGCGCGCTCGTCCAGCCAGCCGTTCTGCGCGGCGGCTTTCAGCATCGCGTACTCGCCACTGACCTGGTAGACCAGGGTCGGCGCGCCGAACTCATCTTTCACCCGCCGAACGATATCGAGGTAGGGCAGGCCCGGCTTGACCATCACCATGTCGGCGCCCTCGTCCAGATCCAGCCCGACCTCGCGCAGGGCTTCGTCGGAATTGGCCGGGTCCATCTGGTAGGTGTACTTGTTGCCTTTGCCCAGGTTGCCGGCCGAACCCACCGCGTCGCGGAAGGGCCCGTAGAAGCTGCTGGCGTACTTGGCCGAGTACGCAAGGATGCGGGTGTGGACGTGGCCCGCAGCTTCCAGCGCTATGCGAATCTCGCCGATGCGGCCGTCCATCATGTCGGAGGGCGCGACCACATCGGCGCCAGCCTCGGCGTGGCTCAGCGCCTGCTTGACCAGAGCGACTACGGTCTCATCGTTGATGACGTAACCGCTGGCGTCGATCAGGCCGTCCTGACCGTGGGTGGTGAAGGGATCCAGCGCGACGTCGGTGATCACGCCCAGGCCAGGATGGCGGGCCTTCAACGCGCGTACCGCACGCTGGGCCAGGCCCTGCGGGTTCCAGGCCTCGGCGGCGTCCAGCGACTTGGCCTCGGGCGGGGTCACCGGAAACAGCGCCAGCGCGGGAATGCCCAGCACCACGGCCTCGTCGGCCAACTGCAACAGCAGGTCGATCGACAGCCGCTCGACGCCGGGCATCGAGCCGATCGCCTCGCGCACGTTCTCGCCCTCGCGCACGAACACCGGCAGGATCAGGTCGTCCGCGCTCAGTCGATGTTCGCGCATCAGCCGGCGCGAGAAGTCGTCACGGCGCATGCGGCGCGGGCGGGTGTGCGGGTAGGCCATGGGGCGCTCCGGGGCAGTCTGGAAAGACGCGAAGTCTAAGCCTTGCCCGGCGCAGACCTCGTTGACGCCGATCGGGCCACGTATCCTTCGCGGCAATGGCGACGTCTGCCCTGCCTCTGGAAACTCAGCCTTCGTCGCCCTGGCCACGCCCGGTGTGGCGACTGCTATGGCTGCTCGGCGCGCTGGCCCTGCTGGCGTTCGCCGGCCCTTTGGTCACCGGCAGCGAAGCGGCCTGGAAGCCGGACTGGGAGGCGCTGTCGGAGCCGCCGTCGTGGCAGCACTGGCTGGGCACCGATGCGATCGGCCGCGACGTGCTGGCGCGCAGCCTGATGGGCCTGCGCATGTCGCTGCTGATCGGCGTCTGCGCGACCCTGGTCGCGCTGCTGATCGGTGTCGCCTACGGCGCCTGGGCCGGGCTCTGCGGCGGGCGCACCGAGCGCCTGATGATGCGCGCGCTGGATGTGCTGTCTGCCCTGCCCTTCCTGCTGCTGGTGATCCTGCTGCTGGCCCTGTTCGAGCGCTCGCTGTGGCTGCTGCTGCTAGCGATCGCCGGCCAAGCCTGGATCGATCTGGCGCGGGTGCTGCGCGCTGAGGCCTCACGCCTGCGCGAGAGCGGCTTCGTGCTGGCCGCGCGCGCCTCGGGCGCGGGTCGATTCGACGTGCTGCGCCGGCATGGGGTGCCGAACCTGCTGCCGCTGGCGCTGGTGTACGCCGGCCTGATCGCGGCCAATGTGGTTCTGGTCGAGAGCTTTCTGGGTTTTCTTGGCCTGGGCCTGGTCGAGCCCTGGGCAGGGCTGGGTGCACTGCTGGGTGAGGGTGCGCAGGAGCTCGACACCGCACCCTGGGTGCTGATCGGCCCGGCCGCACTGCTGTGTGCGCTGCTGCTGACGTTTCAGCGACTGGGTGAGGCTCTGCGCGATGCATTGGATCCGCGGCTGGTGGAGTTGGGCAAGAGCGCGGTGACTGAGGCCGGAATCCAGCCTGCGCGCGACTCGGACGCCCCGTCGCATGTTGAGGCTTCGGCGCGTTGTCAGATCGGGGCGGGGTCGGGAACGGTGGATGCGCTGCGCTTATCCACCCAACACCAACGCGCCGACGCAGCAGTCGCCAACGAAGCCCGCACTCACGCTACGCCCGCTTCAGAAGACGAGTCCGCGCGCGCATCAAGTGCGTCGTCGCAGGGCGAACTTTCGGCAGCGTTGCAGACCGGGGCGGGGTCGGGAACGGTGGATGCGCCCTCCCAACGCGCTGTGGCAGCAGTCGAGAACCAAGCCCGCCGCGCGGTGGCACCCATCGCTGTCGACGCCCTGCAGATCACCCTGCCCGACGGCCATCGCATCGGGCCGATGTCGTTCTCGCTGGATCGCGGCGACTGCCTCGGCCTGATCGGCGGCTCAGGCTCGGGCAAGAGCCTCACGGCCCTGGCGCTGACCGGCCTGCTGCCACGCGGCCTGCGCGCGCAGGGTGTTCTGCGGCTTGGCGATACCCGCATCGATCTCGCTGCGCCGCTACCGGCGGGCGTACGCGGCCTTCGGGTGGGTCTTGTGTTCCAGGACCCGCTGGCCAGCCTGCATCCGCTGCGCTGCGTCGGCAGCCAGCTGCGCGAAAGTCTGCGTCAGTTGCGCGGCCTGCGCGGCGCAGAACTGGACAAGGCCGCGCGCGCGGCGCTTGTGGAGGTCGGCCTGGGCGAGGCCGTGCCGGGCGAGGTCGAGGCCGCGGACCGTTCTGCGGCGGAACCTGCAGCGCACGGTGAAGGCCCGGCCGCGGGTCTGTCGGTCGAACGCTTCCTTCGCGCCCGCTCCGGGCAGCTGTCCGGCGGCCAGCGCCAGCGGGTGATGATCGCGCTGGCGCTGTGCGGGCAGCCGCAGCTGTTGATCTGCGACGAGGCGACCAGCGCGCTCGACCTGCTGAGCCAGCACGGCGTTCTCGACCTGCTGGAGCGGCTGCGCCGCGAACGCGGGCTGGCGGTGCTGTTCATCGGCCACGACCTCGACGTGGTGGCGCGTCTCGCCGATCAGCTGTGCGTGCTGGAGCGCGGGCGGGTGGTCGAACAGGGGCGCACCGCCGCGGTGCTGGCGAGTCCGCAGGCGCGGTACACGCAGCGCCTGCTGGCGGCGTGCGGGCACGATGTGCTCTATGCCGAGCCTGGCGACGAGGATGCGCTTCTTGCGAAAAGCGACGATGCCCAAGACGACGGTGCCAGCGTCCAGCAAGACCCAAGCGCTGCCGAGACCAGCGAGTCCGGGAATTCCCCCAAGCCAACTCTCTTCGCTCCCGCCAAGGCGGGAGCCCAGCCGGATCCCCCTCAGCCTTCGCGCGCTGCCGTCAATGCCGATGCAGCCAACACCCCGATGGCCACGACATCGACTTCGCCGAGCCAGGAGGCCACAGCGCTGCATCCGTCGGCACACCCGCCATTCGCCGCATCCGCACTCCTGCGCCTGCACCGCTTCGGCCTGCGCTATGCGGGCGCCCCGACGGCTGCCGTGCACGGTGTGGATCTCGAACTCGCGCACGGTGAATGCCTGGCGGTGCTGGGCGCGTCCGGCAGCGGCAAGAGCTCGCTGGTGCGCGGTCTGCTGCGTCTTGCCGATGCGCGGATCGAGGGCGAAGCCTGGCTGCAGGACGCGCCGCTGCATTCATTGCAGGGTCGCCGGCTGCGCGCGCTGCGGCCGCGCGCGCAGATCGTGTTCCAGGACCCCTACAGCTCGCTGGACCCGCGCCAGCGAATAGACAGACTGCTGGCTGAGCCGCTGCAGTTGCATGCTCGCCCGGCGGTGCGCGAGCAGCTCGTGCAGGCGCTGAACGAAGTCGGGCTGGAAGCAGACGCCTTGAATCGTTACCCGCATGCGTTCTCCGGCGGCCAGCGCCAGCGCATTGCGATCGCGCGCGCGCTGATGCTCGCGCCGGATCTACTGGTCTGCGACGAAGCGGTCAGCGCACTGGACGCGATCAGCCGCCGCCAGGTGCTGGAGCTGCTGCGCGGCCTGCAGGCCGCGCGCCGCCTGAGCTTGCTGTTCATCACGCATGACCCGGCGGTGGCGGCCGAGTTGGCCCAGCGCTGTGCGGTGATGTTCGAGGGCCGGGTGGTCGAAGCCGGGGCCACGGCTGAGCTGCTGGCGCAACCGCGGCATTCGCATACGCAGGCGCTGGTCGCGGCCTGGCGGTCACTGCAGGCGAACGGAATCCGCGGGCCGACGGCTACACTTCCTGCATGAGTTCCAACCCTCCTTCCCTGTGGGCACCGCGCCACTGGCCGGCCCAGCTCGGCGTTGCCGCGCTCAAATTGGCGGCGCGCATTCCGTGGACCTGGCAGCTGCGCATCGGCCCGCTGCTGGGTCGGCTGCTTATGCGCCTGGGCGGCGAGCGCCGCCGGGTCGCGGCGCGCAATCTTGAACTGGTGTTCCCAGCCTTGGCGGCGGCCGATCGCGCACGCCTGCTACGCCAGCATTTCGAGGCGCTCGGCACCGGTGCCTTCGAGTTCGCACGCGCCTGGTTCGGCAGCGAGAAGCCTTGGCGCAAGGGCCTGGAGATCGAGGGCATCGAGCACCTGCAGGCGCTGGCGCGTGAGGGCCGCGGTGCGCTGCTGGTGTCCGGCCACTTCACTACCCTGGAAGCCTGCGGGCGGCTACTGACCGCGCACGTGCCAGTGGCCGGCATGTACCGCGCCCATGACGAACCGGTCATGGAAGCGGCGGTGCTGGCCGGTCGGCTGCGCTATGCCAGCGCGATGTTCAAGCGCGAGGAACTGCGCGCGGCGATCCGGCACCTGAAAGGGGGCGGGATTCTCTGGTACGCGCCCGATCAGGACATGCTGGGCAAGGACACGGTGTTCGTGCCTTTCTTCGGCATTCCCGCCGCCAGCATCACCGCCACCCATCAGCTGGCACGGCTGTCGGGCGCGGCCGTGGTGCCGTTCTTCCACCGTCGCGAAGGCGCGCGCTACGTGCTGCGCATCGGTCGTCCGCTGACGGATTTCCCGAGCACCGACGCCGCCGCCGACACCGCGCGGGTCAACACTGCTGTCGAAGCGATGGTGCGTGAAGCGCCGGCGCAGTACCTGTGGGTGCACAAGCGCTACAAGCGCCGGCCGCCGGGCGAGCCGCCGGTGTATTGAGCGAGCACGAACAATTCCAGCCCGGGGTTGTTTGGACGCCGCGAGCCCGGCACCGGTTGGGATTCGGTCGGCCGCAGCGCGACCACGGCGGAGGCGTCGAATCCTCATACCGGGGTGAACCTCCAGGTCACGGTGGGCCAGGGCCCACCCTATTCCTTACGCGGCCGGGTGGGCCTCGGCCCACCCCATTCCTCGCCCGCATAGGGTGGGCCCTGGCCCACCACGAGCCCCACTCTCGCCCCGGTCTCCTCCCTC
>CAZPHV010000018.1:2606-30858 GCA_964586455.1 uncultured Aquimonas sp. | reverse complement strand
TAGGGTGGGCCCTGGCCCACCACGAGCCCCACTCTCGCCCCGGTCTCCTCCCTCGCAGGCAGGCACTTGCCGCAGCATGGCCGAACACCTCAGCCGCGATCGCCCGCCTGCAGCGCAGCCCGCACCTTGTCCAGCTCGGCCTGCACGTCGGTGATGCCTGGATGCTCGGCCGGCAATCTGGCCGTGCGCAGCTGCAGGGCGCGCTCAAGCTCGGCCTTCGCGGCGACCCAGTCGCCCAGCGCCGCATGCGCCTTGCCGGCGCCGAAATGGGTTTCCTCCACGACCGGGTGCTCCGGCGAAAAGGCTGTCAGGGCCAGCTCGCGCGCACGCAGATGGGTCTGCAGCGAGGCGCGCGCATCGCCGGCGCTGAGCTGGTAGTTGCCAAAGTTGGCCAAGGTCAGGATCGCGCGCGGGTGCGCCTCGCCGTAGAGCGCGACGAAGCCCTCCCAGGCACGGCGGTAGTAAGGGCCGGATTCCTCGGTCTTGCCCTGCTGACGCAGCGCGCCGGCGAGGTTGCCGACCACCAGCAGGCTGCTCTGATGGGTTGGGCCGTAGATCTGTTCGGCTGCCGCCAGACTGCGCCGCAGGATCGGCTCGGCCTCGGCATGGCGGCGCTGCTGCGACAACAGCACGCCCAGGCTGTTGGTCAGGCGCTGGGTGCGCGGATGCGACTCGCCGAAGGCCTGCGCATGGCGCTCGACCATCGGTCGCAGCAGGGCTTCAGCCTCTTCGGCGCGGCCCATGTCGCTCAGCACCACCTGTTCCACATAGGCAGCGGTCAGCGGGTCGGGGTCGTCAGGATCGGTGGGCAGCGATGCGAGCTGCGCGCGGGCGAGGCGCGCCTCGGTCAGGGCCTCGTCGAAGCGGCCCTGGTCACGCAGGGCCCAGGCCAGGGTCAGCCGCAGGTCGGGTTCGGCCAATGGGTAGCGCTCGTCGATGCGATTCATCCCGGTCAGGGCTTCGCGCAGCAGGGATTCTGCCTCCTGGGCCTCGCCGGTGATCGCGAACGCGTCGCCCAACCGACGCGCGAGCTTCAGGCGCACCGGATGCGAACGCGGCAGTTCGGACACCGCCAGCGCGTGGCCGCGGCGCAGAATCTCGACACCGCGCGCGTGCTCGCCGGCATTCGTGTAGGTCGTGCCGAGCACGCCTAGCACTTCGGCCAGCGCATCCGGCCGCGCGGCCAGCTGGCGATCGGCGCGCGCGGCGGCGTCTTCCAGAATGCGGTTCAGCAGGGCTCGGTCCAGCCCTGCCGCGACCTGCGGGTCGACGCCGGTCAGCACGTCGGCCATGAAGTCGCTCATGTGGCGCGCATGCCCGGCTTCGCTGCGCGCCTCGCGCAGGCCGTACAGCGCGAAACTCAGGCCCGTCGCCAGCGCCAGCACGACAGCGATCACGGCGCCTACAGCCAGCGCATTGCGGCGCAGGAACAGGCCGAAGCGGTAGCTGCGCGCACGCCCTCTCACCGCCAGCGGGCGGCACTCAAGAAAGCGATCGAGATCCTGCGCCAGTGCCTCCGCCGAGGCATAGCGCTCAGCCGGCTGCGGTGCCAGTGCGCAGCGCAGCAGCTGCAGCAGGGAGCGCGGCAGCGGCGACAGCACGGGTTCGCTGCGGCCACGGCCGCTGGCAAGCGCGGCGTCGAAGCGTGCGCGCAGGCGTTCGGGGTCGGCGGTGTCTTCGCCCAAGGCGGCAAGGCGAGCCTCAGGCAGCAACAGGCACAGCAGGATCATGCCCAGCGCGTACACATCCGAGCGCGGATCGATGGCGTCCGCCCTGCCCTCGCGCTGCTCCGGGCTCATGAACACGCCGCTGCCGACCGCCTCGTAGCTGTGGGCATCGCCGGGATTGCTCGGCCCGGCGTCCAGACCCAGGGCGATGCCGAAGTCGATCAGCTTCGGCTGGGGCCGGCCATCCACCTGCACCACCAGCACATTGCCGGGCTTCAGATCCCGGTGCAGCACACCCCGAGAGTGCGCATGCTGGACACCGCGCGCCAGCGCAGCCAGCAGGCGCAGTCGGGTCGAGAGATCGGGACGGCGCTCGCGGCACCAGCTCAGCAGGGCCTCGCCGTCGATCCACTCCATCGCCAGCCAAGGATGGCCCTCGGGCGTGCGGCCGGCATCGAAGACCTTGGCGATCGCGGGATGGTCCATCCGCGCCAATGCCTGGCGCTCGCCATCGAAATACGCCTCGGCCAAGGGGTTCAGCAGTTGGCGCTGCATCAGCTTCAGCGCCACCGGCCGGCGCACCGGATGCAGCTGTTCGGCCAGCCAGACTTCGCCCATGCCACCGGCGCCGAGGGAGCGGATCAGCTGATACGGGCCGATGCGCGCACCCGACTGCGGGCCGGCACCCGCGCTCACCGTCGCTGCGGCTGCCAGCGCCCGGGTAGGAGCGTCTTCGTCATCGCTGGTTGGAATGGACATGCAGCAGACCTCCGGCGCCGAAGTATGCCGGCCATCGCGTTTCACGCCCAAGTGCCGCTCGCTGTCTGCCCTTGCCTACGATGCCGCTGCCCTGTTCAGTCCTGTCACACGCCTTCTTGGTGCGCCCTGCGCGCTGCTGGCCTGAGAGCGTGTGAAAGACTCAGACGCCGTAGCGAGGGCGTCTGCGTTTTTCACACGCTCTGAGTCGATCCGAAGCCAGGCCGGATGTGCTGTTTGCGAACGGTTTCGAGTGAACACCGGAACGGCCGGGGCGCGCGTATGCAGCCCATCACTTGCGGGAAAGGTCGCAGAGCGTGCCGATGCATTCCCGGGCTCCGCTTGAGGTCGCGCGTCCACGGGACGTGCGGGTGGATGCGCTGCGCTTGTCCACCCTACAAACACGAGTGACGCCACGCTTGCAGCGAAGCGGAAGTGCCGCTACGCCGCTCCAGGCCTCAAGCACGGGCAGCGGTCTTGTGGCTTCAACCCAGCAGTGGCCCCAGCGCCATGAACAAGGCGACCACCAGGACCAGCGTGACCACAAAGCAGGCCAGGGCGATCAGGAACACGCGCCAGCCACTGTGGAAGTCGAAATCCGAGGACGCCTCGATCGCGTCTTTGGGCATCTGATGGCGCTCGGCGATCCAGCGGGCAAGGAAGACCGACGCAATCGCGAAGCCGATGCCTCCGTTGCCGGGCAGCAGGGCGGCAAGGAGCACGAGGGCGAGCAGTGCCGCCACACCGCCCAGCACGGTGTTGCGCGCGGCCTCGGGCTTGCCGAGCGCCAGAAAGTTCGCGCGCAGAAAGTAGACAAAGCCACCGATGCCACCGACGAAGGTGCCCAGTGCCACTTGGGTCGGCGAGTACAGCAGCTGGGCCTCGTCGAAGCTGCGCGTGCGCGGTGCAGCGTAGGGGTTGTGGCTCATTGGGTTCTCCGAACCGCCACGAGGGTGTGGCGTCAGCACATGGAATGAGTCGGAGGGGCAAGACCGAACGCTGCTGCCGAAGCGAGCTGTCCGATCTGACACCGTGACTTGGCAGGGAAGCCTGTTCGCCAGCGGTTTCGAGAGCCGAAGCACTTCGAGAGCGACCATCGCGTTCGCGCTTGCGCTTGCGACGGGATCATCGCCCCAGAGCAGGAGCAGCGTTTCGACGGCAGCGTTCGCTTTGTCTGCCCACACGCATTCCCTGTTCCGACACCCCTGCTGGGAGCGCCACCATGAACCACTCGACCCGCATTCTGCTGGGCCTGTGCCTCGCCCTCGTTTCGAGCATTTCGCAGGCCCAGGTCGAGCGCTGCGTGCGCACCGTGGCGGAGTTCAACAGCGCCTGGGTGTTGGCGGACGATGACGAGGTGTTGATCAAGATGGCGGTGGGCACCTACGACTTCGACGGCGCCACCACTTCCGGCATCGACGATGACGTGGTCATCCGCGGTGGCTACAACAGCAACTGCAGCGCGCGCACCGATGATCCTGCAGCCACGGTGATCACTCGCAGCAGCGGTCAGGGCATCTTCTTCAAGACCCACGGCAACGGCTTCGAGGGCGCCGGCAGCCTGCGTATCGAGGGCCTGACCTTTCGCGGCCTGGGCCAGGTCAGCGTGCAGGCCGAAGGTTTCAACACCAACGACTCGGAAGTGCATTTCGAACGGGTCTGGTTTGACCAGGTGCGACGCTTCAACCTCGACACCGGCGCCGAGTTCAGCCTGCGCAACAGCCTCATCACCCGAAGCGGCAGCTGCGCGTTGCGCATCGGCTTCCGCGAGTTCGATGGCACGCCCACTGACACCTACCTGGAACGGGTGACGATCCGCCACAGCACCTTCGCCAACAATGAGGGGCCCGGGCTGTGCGTGGGGCGCACCGACTTCGCCGAGGACGATTGGCGCCTGGAGCTCACCGACTCGGTGTTCTGGGACAACGGCGGCGTCGACATCCAGCTCAACAACCCTGCGGTCCAAACCATCGACGCGGTGCTGCGCAACAACATCTACACCGCCCTGCAGTCCAACCGCGCGCTGCGCACCGCGCCTGTCGCCACCAGCACGGCCAACCCGCAGTTCGTCAACGCCGCCGCAGGCAACTGGCGCCTGTCCGGCGCCTCGCCGGCCATCAACAGCGGCCGCATCGACGTGAACCTGCTCAACCAGCGCGACTTCGACGGCGGCCCGCGCTGGTTCGGCGAAGCGCCGGATCGTGGTGCCTTCGAGTCCAACATCGGCAACACCGCGACCGTACTGACGGTGACCAATACCAATGACTCCGGCCTCGGCTCGCTGCGCCAGGCGCTGATCGACGCGAACGCCGCGCCGAACTTGAACGAGATCCGCTTCAATATCAGCGGTGCCTGCCCACGCACCATCACCCTGGCCAGCCTGCTGCCCGACATCGTGCATCCGGTGCGCATCGACGGTTACAGCCAGCCCGGCGCCAGCCGCAACACCGCCGTGCTGGGCTGGAACGCCAACCTGTGCATCGTGCTCAACGGCGCCAACCAGATCACCGGCGCCTACGGCTTCAACGTCAACACCGGTGCTTCGCCTGATGCCACGGTCAGCATCGAGGGCATCGCCTTCTCCGGCCATTCGTTCGCCGCCGCGCAGTTCATCGCCGGCCGCGACCATCGCTTCGTCGGCAACCAGATCGGCGGCGTGGTCGGTGCGACCAGCCTGATCGCGTCGGGCACCGGGGTGCGCATCGGCGGCAGCGTCGAAGGCGTGCGCGTCGGCGGGCCGGAGCCCGGCGATCGCAATGTCATCGCCAGCACGCTCGGCATCGGCGTCAATCTCAGCGGCTCCGGCAGCACCCAGCCCAGCGCGGCGGTGGTCGAAAACAACTACATCGGCACCCAGAGCGGCGGCGATGTGCGCGGCGGTCAGCGCGGGGTGTTCATCGCCAGCCCGGATCACCTGATCCGCGGCAATGTGATCGCCAACGCCAGCAGCCACGGGGTCGAGCTTTCGGGCAGCCTCGCCACCGGCAATCGCATCACCGGCAACCGTATCGGCGTGCCCGCGGTCTGCAGCGGCAACTGCGTCAGTCGCGGCAACGGCGGCCACGGCGTGTTCCTGCGCAACAGCGCGAACGACAACCGCATCGAGTCCAACCTGATCGCCCACAGCGGGCTCGACGGCATCGCCGTCACCGGCGCCCGTCGCAACAGCCTGCGCCGCAACACGATGTACAGCCAGTCCGGCATCGGCATCGATCTCGGCGACGACGGCCGCAACCTGTTCGATGCCAACAACAGCCAGCCGGCCCCGGTGTCGGCCGGCAACGACAACCAGAACGCGCCGACGGTGAGCAGCGTGGCCGGCACCGCCGCAGCCGGCCTCGCCGCAGGTTCGCTGAGCTCGGCCAACGGCTGGTATCGGATCGACTTCTACGGCATTCCCTCGACCACGGGCTGCACCTTGGTCATTGCCGGCCAGCTGCCGGTGGGCTTCTTCGGCGAGGGCCGCGACTGGCTGGGTTCGAGCTTCCTGCAGATCAGCAACGGCAGCTCAGGCAACGACGGTAACGCCAGCTTCAGCGAGGTCGAGCTGCGCCGCGAGGGTTCCAGCAATTACTTCGTCGCCGGCAGCACCTGGATCACCGCCACCGCCACCCGGCTCTCGGGCCCGCCGCTGACCGGCGCCTACAGCCATCGCGGCACCTCCGAATTCGGCCGCTGCCGGCAGTACGTGGCCGGCAGCCTGGGGGGGCCGATCTTTGCCAATGGTTTCGAGGCGCCCTGAGACGCTTGTCAGCGGCCGCCGCCGCTGCGCCAGATCGACCAGATCAACCAGGCGCCGCAGGCGCCGGCACCGAGAAAACCGATCAGGCCGAACAGCGGCAGGCCGAACAGGGTCGGGCCACCGGAGACGGTCATCACGATCGAGGAGCCGATGATCAGTGCTGCCGTAACCACACCGATGCTGAGCCGGTTGGCCGAATGCTCGACCTGTTCGCCGAAGCGCTTCAGGCGCTCGACGTCGATGTGCACATTGAAGCGCCCGCGCCGCGCGGTCTGCAGCAGCTGACGCAGTTCGCGTGGCATCGCCTGCAGCAGGGCAAGCGCATCGCCGGCCGCGCGCCAGCCGCGGCGCGCCATCGCCTTCGGGTGGTAGCGGCGCAGCACCGAGCGCTTCAGAAAAGGCGCGGCCTCGGCCGCCATGTCGAAGCTCGGGTCGAGCATGCGGCCCATGCCTTCGAGCGTGACGAACACCTTGATGACCAGCGCAAGGTCGGCCGGCAACACCAGATGGTGGTCGCGCAGCAGGGCCATCACTTCGCTGAGCAGACGGCCGAACTGCAGCTGGCCCAGCGGCACTCCGTGATAGCTGTCGATCAGGGCGTCGACATCCTCGGCCAAGGCCTCTTCGTCGAGCTCGCCCTCTTCGGCCCAGGCCAGCAGCACCTCGACCACGACCGGCGTGTCGCGGGCGACCAGACCCTGCATCAGTTCAATCAGCTGGGCGCGGCGCGCTTCCGAGAGGCGCCCCACCATTCCGAAGTCGATCAGGGCGAGCCGGTCACCCGCCAACCAGAACACGTTGCCGGCGTGCGGATCGGCATGGAAGAAGCCGTCCTCAAACATCATCTTCAGCACCGCCTGCGCGCCCAGCCGCGCCACTGCATGGCGATCAGCACCGGCGACGTCGAGCGCCGCGCTGTTCGACAGGGCGATGCCATCGATGAAGTCCTGAACGTTCACCCGCGTACCGGTAAGAGGCCAGTGCACGCGCGGCACCACGATGCGTGGATCCTCGGCAAAGGACAGGGCGATGCGCTCGGAATGCCGCGCCTCGGCGGCGAGATCGAGCTCACGCCGCAGCGAGGACTTCAGCTGTCGCACCAGGGCCAGCGGCTGATAGCGCTGCCACTCGGGCCACTCCGATTCGACCATGCGGGCGACCCGCTCAAGCAGGCGGGTATCGGCGGCGATGGTCGCCTCGATGTCAGGGCGGCGGATCTTGACGATGACCGTGCAGCCGTCCGCCAGACGCGCGCGATGCACCTGCGCGATCGAGGCTGCGGCCAGCGGCGTGGTGTCGAACTCGGCGAACGCGGTCTCGACGCTGCCGCCGAGATCCTGTTCGAGCTGCGGGCGCAATCGCTCGAAGTCGACCGCCGGCACCTGATTCTGCAGCTTGCCGAACTCGGCAATCCATTCGGGGCTGAACAAATCAACGCGGGTGGCCAGCACCTGGCCGAGCTTGACGAAACAGGGGCCCAGCTCCTCCAGCACGCAGCGCACGCGCTGTTCGGGCTTGAGGGCGACCAGTGCCTCCAGATTCTGCGTCGGCAGCACGCGGCCGACCCGCTCCAGTGCACCCAGCATGCCCAGGCGACGAGCGACATCGCCAAAACCATGCCGCACCAGCACGCCCGCCACATCGTGCAGGCGGCCCAGATCACGCGCGGCGGTGAGGGTTTCCCAAAGCATGGGCAGAAGTGTAGTCGCCCATGGCAGCCGACCATAGCGTGGGCGCTGGCCTACCGAAGCCACACCGTCACCCTGGTGCTGATCCCCGACCCCCGCCAGATGACGCATAGGGTGGGCCCTGGCCCACCGCAGCCACACCGTCACCGCAGTGTTGATCCTGAACGCGCGCCAGATGACGCATAGGGTGGGCCCTGGCCCGCCGGGAGCTCAACGCTCGCCACCGTCATCGAAGTCGCGCTCGGAAAGCTGGTCGCGCTTGATCAGTGCAGAGCGGGTGGGTCGTTACTTCAAACGTGAGCGCCAGCCGGCCACGCTATCGACATCGCCTTCGCTTGCTTGCGAGGGTGAGTGCGCCGGGAATTCGAAGACCGGGGCAAGTGTTCAGCTCGCGGTGGGCCAGGGCCCACCCTATGACCGCCGTCCATGGACCGGCACCTCGATTCCATAGGGTGGGGCGTGATGCCAAGGCGCGCGGGAGTTGGTAGCCCGGCGGATGCAGACTCGCCCACGGACGCCCCGACGCTGCGCGCGTCTGTCGGCGGATTGCTGCCGGTCGTTCACGTGGACGCTCCGTCGGCTCCGAGACCGCGGCAGGCTTCGGGCCCTTCGTTCTGAGGATGCATCAATGCAGGTACAGCCCTGGCTGATCGGCGCGCTGTCAGCGTTCTGTTTGTTCGCGGAGCCGATCCAGGCGCAGATCCAACCGCAGCTGCAGGCCTCGCGGCTGAGCTGTACCGCGCCGTGCGCCGTCCAGTTCGACGCCAGTGCCAGCACACATACCAGCCCGGACATCGAGCCCTTCACCGATCTCGAATACCTGTGGGACTTCGGCGATGCCCAAGCCGGTGACTGGAGCACGGGCGCGCTGCGTGGTTCGCGCAATGAGGCGATCGGGCCGCTATCCACGCACGTCTACGAGCGACCGGGCGCCTATTCGGTGCAACTGCGCGTGTTCGATGCCGGCGGTGCGCAGGCCAGCACGCAGCTGCAAATCAACGTGGCCGATCCGAACGCGGTTTTCAGCGGAGTCGCGACCACCTGCCTGGCTCTCGACAATCTCGACTGGAGCGGCTGTCCAGCGGGGGCGCGGCGTGAGGTCGGCAGCAATGCCCTTTCCGCCTATACGAACTTCGGTGGCGCGGGCCGACGACTGCTGCTGCGACGCGGTGATGCCTTCAGCGCGACAGGTTCCCTGCGTCTGTCCGGCCAGGGCCCCGGCCAGATCGGCGCTTTCGGCAGCGGCGCGCTGCCGCGTCTGCAACAAGGCGCGGGCGCGACCTGCATCGAGTTCGGATCGACCCAGCAGGCGACTTCGGACTTCAGCGTGTTCGAGCTGCGCTGCGAAAAACCTGTCGCAGCACAGAACGACTTCAGCAGCTTCGTCACCCATCCGGTCAGTGCCGACCTACAGCCGGTGCAGCACATCCTCGTCGGACGAGTCGAGGCCAGCGGCTATGCGGCTCTGCAGGGTGGGCCGCTACTGGGAGATCCATCGCGCGCGCGCATCCAGCATGTGACCCTGTACGAGGCCCGCGAGGACGGCTTCAGCCGCGGCAGCTTCGTGATCAACTTTCCGCTCGGCCGCGGCCTGTCCTGGCTTGGCGTACGGATCGATCGCTCGACCGAGGTCTGCATCACGACGAATTCGGTGCTGCGCAGCTCGGGCCTGCAGCGTGCGGTGATCTCGCAGGTGGAGTTTGTCGACAGCTGCACCGGGCCCTTGCGCCTGCACAGCTCGGTGAGCAGTGATCCGGACAGTCACCGGCCCGAGAAGATCGTGGTGACGCGCTCGGTCATCGGAGGCATCAACACCAGCAGCGCCGCGTTTGGCAACAATGGCGGACCGGTGTCGGTCGAGCCCGGGGTCAGCGCGGCAGCGCAGTTTCGCGACTACGTGTTCGAAGGCAACTTCGTGCGCTACCAGGCCAACAACAATGCCGGCTTCGACTGGAGCGGCCACAACTTCGTCGCCCGCAACAACCTGTTCGACCTGCGCGGCACGCCAGGCAATGGCGATGCCTTCGCGGTGTTCACCAAGAGCGGTGGCGATCACGGCGCCAGTTCGCGCATGCGCTTCGTTCACAACACCGTGTTCCAGCTACAGGGCGGGCCGTGGCAGGCGGCGTTCGCGAACTACGAGGGCGCCGCGGATGTTCGTGCCTACAACAATGCGCTGCGCACGGTCGGCGGCACGCATATCGGCACGCTGACCAGTGAGGGCTTTGCGGCCACCGCCGGCAACACCGTCGCGAGCCCTGCTGTGGCCAACCCTCTGGTCGTGGCAACCCCCGCTTACGGCGCGCTGGCCGAGTACTGCCCGCGTGCCGGCGGCGCGTTCGCAGGTGCTGCCAGCCCGCAGCGGGCCGCGCTGGATGCGTTCGGGCGCCTGCGCGGATCCGCCCCCAGCGCAGGTTTCTGCGAGCTCAGCCTGGATCTGTTCGCGGACGGCTTCGAGCCCTGAGCGGGTGACTCAAGGATAGGCGGGGCGCTTCATGGGCTCGTCTGCGCATGTACGAATACGCTGACCGGCAGCCGCGAACATGCGAGCCAGTGCAGACGCGCTCAATGCCCCAGTACCAGCCTGCGCGCCCAGGCCTCGATGAAGTCCTCGTCCTGTCCATTGGGGTGTGCCTCGAAGGCGAGATGCAGGTATTCATGGGTGAGGTCGAGCTGGTCCTGCTGGCTGCGCAGGCCACGCACGTGCACCCGCACGCGCGCCCGATCGGCGAAGGGGCGGCCTGCGTGCAATCGGCAGACCTGCACCTCGGGGCGCTCTTCGTGGCCGAACTCGGCGTCCAGCAGTCGACGCCAACGGGGACGTTGAGCGGCCAGCCAGGCCTGGGCCTCGGGCAGAACTTCGCACCGCGTCTGAGCCTGGCCCCAGGCCACCAGCTCGGCCTGCGGCCAGCTCCGACGCAGCAGGGCATGCAGGCTGGCGCCGCGCTCTGCGTCGGCCAGCGTCTGTGCCCAGGAGAGCTGTCCGGGCGCGGCTTCGTGCAAGTGGTAGCGCACCGGCATGCCGACCAGCACCAGGCCTTCGCTGAAGGCCGCCGCAGCACGCGCGGCAGCGCTTGGCGGCCGGGGCGACACGCGCTGGCGGGCGCTGCTGTCGTCGATGCGCAGACAGCTGCTGCCCGCTTCGGCCTGCTGCGCCAGATAGCTGCGGATGGCAATCGCCAGCACCCGCGCTGCGGTCTCATTTTCGGTGCTGGCTTCGCGCTGCAGCACGCGCGCGACATAGTCCTCGCGTGACAGCCGCGCCAGCACCCGCGGGCCGGCGCTGTCGTTCTGCAGCAGAAGCTCGCCGCTGGATTCGATCTCGATCGTGCTGCCGCTGGCGAAGTGCAGCCGGTAGCGGCCCTGCAGCGCGCCGCGCGCCGGCGAGGCGCCTGGCTGGGGTTCGATGCGGGCGATCGGGTAGCGCGCGAACATGCGCACCTCCACGCACTCGCCGGTGTTGATGGGCTGCGCCGGCGGCAGCTGACGCGCAAGCGCCTGGGCGTAGCGCTGCAGCACGCTGCGACTGGTGCCCTCGCCCTGCGCCCAGACCGCGCGCCCATCGCTGCGCCAGCCGGCAAAGCCGCCGATGCGCTGGTCTGCGCTGCCGCGGTGCCAACTCCAGGTCTTGATGCGCAGCTGCGCGCCGAGCGCATCGAACACCGGCTCGGGCTGCTGCAGCAGGGCAGCGGTCAGCTGGGTTTGGATCTCGGCGCGCGCCGGCAGGCGATCGAGCTCACCCAATAGTTCAGGTACGGACACTTCCGTTGCCGGCTGCATCGCCACGAGCTGCTGCAACCAGTCCGGCGCGCCAAGCTGCCGCCAGTAGTTCTGCCAGTCGCCGCTGTCGATACCGAGGCGCTTCGGCTCGAAGTACAGGCCGCAGGATTTCAGCAAGGCCTGCTCGCGGCCGATGCTCTGACCCGGCTCGCAGCAGTAGACCTCGTCGCGCAGCTGGCCGCGGCACTGGTAGGCCGGCTCCCGCGATTCGTGCGCCTGCAGCCAGGCGTGCACGAACAGCTTCCACAGGCTGCCCAGCGGAGCGCTCAGCGCGGTGGCTTCCGCCTGCGGTCGGGGTTCGGCGGCGCCCTGCGCGGGCAGATGCCACAGCCGGGTCTGGCCATGCTCGCGAACCGCCAGCTGCAGCACCGGTTCGGCGCGTGCTGCGCTGCTGCCGATCAGCAGCAGCGCGCCCAGCAGGACGAGGGGCAGAGGTCGGCTCAATCGACCCGCACCGTGGACAGGGCGGGCTCGATCTCCCAGGCCTGATCTGCTGGCTGGTACATGCGCTGATAGCGCGCCGGCGGCAGCTGGAACTCGCCGCGCTGCGAGAAACGGATCAGGTGATTGAACTGCAGCTTGCCCTGCAGCAGTTCGACCGGCAGCGCATAGCTTTGCTCACCCGGCTCGTGGCGTGCGCGCTCCAGCTGCGGCGCGGCGACACCGCCGGGGCCGGCGACCAGTTCCAGGCCCCAGGTGGTGCGCTCGACATCCGCGCCCGGCGGCAGCGGCACTTCGACGAGGCCGTAGCGCAGGGCTTCACCGCTGTGGTCGAGCTCAATCTGGTCCAGATACAGCGCACTGGCCGACAGCGGCTCGCCGGCCGCCACCGCGCTCAGACTGAACTGGAAAGCGTTCTCGCCAGGCACCAGTTTCCACAGGCGGCGCGTGAGCTTCAGGCCCAGCGCGTCGCCCTGGACGCTTTCGCTGCGATAGCTCAGCTGCGCACTGAGCGCGGACTCGATGCTGCCCTGCAACTCCAGGGAGGACGGCGGTGCGATCTGCGTCCAGCGCCAGCGCGGCGTGAGCCCGCCTTCGATGCGCTGCCAACCCGGCCCCGGGCTGGGCAGGTTCGATGCCGCGCTCTGCAGCGGCAGCGCCGCATGCAGCCAAGCCAGCGCGATGGCACGTTCGAAGGTCGCAGTCTGCGGCCCCAGATCACGCAACAAACCGACCTGTTCTGCGCCTGACGCATGCCCGAGGCGCACGCGCAGAGCGCGCAGCAAGGGCAACTCGGAGGTGTGCAACCGTTGCTGCGCCGCCGTCGCGCGCTCGGCGAGCGCGGTCGGAACGCTGGCGCCTACCTCCTTCGCCAGCTGCAGGCCGAGCAGCAGGGCAGCGTCATCGCTGCTGGTCGAGGCCTCGACGAAGGGCAGGCTGTCCAGACTGTCGATCACACTTCTGTCGTCGCGCTCAGCGTTCGACTCGGGCTTGGGCGAGGCCGGCGCAGGCAGATCGGCCAGTGCGCCTTCCAGCAAGGAGCGCACCGGCACGCCCATGCCCTGCAGGAAATCGAGCACCAGCATCCGCTGCAGCGCCGGCAGCTGCCGCGTCTGTTCGCTGTAAAGCTGCAGTGCGCGCTCGGCGTGGTCGGCTGGCAGCGCGATGCCGAGCGCGCGGCTGGCGTGCAGGTCGGCGTAGTAGGCATACGCCGTCAGGAACGCGTCGGGCGATGCCTCGTTGCCCCACCAGCCGAAGCGCGCCTGCGGGCCGGCCATGTGCATCAGTCGCAGCCGGCTGTCCTGCATCGACAGCCGCAGGCGATCGGCCTGCGCCGGGCTGGTTTGCTGCAGGCTGGGCCAGGCGAGTGCCAGCGGCAGCAGGCGGCTGGCGGTCTGCTCGACACAGCCCCAGGGGTAGTCGATCAGACCATCGAGTACGCCGCGGAACAGACTGTCGCGATCGCCCGCCAGGGCAAGCTCGATGCTGTTGGCGTCGGCGGGCAGATTGAGCGGCGTCGATGTTCCTGTGGACGTAAGGCTCAGACTGGCCTGCGCCTGCCAGCTCACGGGTGCCGCTGCGAGCTGCAGCGCAATGGCATCGCCGCGCTCACCGGCAGCCGTGGCGAGGCCGAGCTTGAGTTCGCCGCCGTCGCCGAGTTCGAAGTCTTCCAGCGGCAGATAGTTCGCACCGCGCTGCAGCGCGTGGCGGCTGCGCTGCTGGCTGCCCTGCCAGTCGCGCACCAGTTCGACGGTCTGCGACGCGCTGCCCTGGTTGAAGGCGAGCACGCCCAGCTGCGGCGCATCACCCGCGCGGAAGCGGGTCGGCCCGCTCCACTTCAGGTACAGCGGCTGCTCGGAGCGGATGAAACCACGACGCTGACCGACCAGGCCTTCGGCATCGATCGCGCGCGCGGTGATGCGCCAGCGCGCCAGCGAGTCGGGCATGCGGAAGCGCAGCTGCGCGCGCCCCTGCGCATCGGTAACCAGATCCGGCGCCCAGGCCGCGGTGTCGACTTCTTCGCGACGCGGGCGCTCCAGCACCTTGACGCCACGCTCGCTGCGATTGGCCGCCGGCGGCGCGCCCGGCTTTCCTGGCAGCGCCACGTCGTAGCTGATGAAGGCCAGGCTGGCGCTGGTGCGCACGTTGTTGCGGCGCGGGTGGTAGAAGAACTCGCCGATGGCCGGCGCGATCTCCGGCTGCAGCACATAGATCATCTCGTCGACCACGGACACGCTGAGCCGCGCGCGCAGCGGTCGACCGTCGCGCTGGGCCTGGAAGTTCAGCACCACTTCCTCGCCCGGGCGGTACAGCTCGCGCTCGGGCTCGATGCTGAGCTCGATCGAAGGCATGCGCACCACGATCCCGGCGTTCTGGAAGCTGTACTCACCGCCGCGGGTGTACAGGGCCGAGAAGGTCAGGTTCGGCGCGAACTGTGCATCCACCGGAATCCGCACCCGGTACTGGGCCTCGTTGAGTCGCTCGGCGCTGAGCCAGGCGCCACCACGGCTGATCAGGGCGGTCGCTTCGACACGATCGCGCTCCAGCGTCAGCAGGGCTTCATCGACTGGCTCAGGAAAGGTGATCAGCGCCTCGGCGGTGGCGCCGGGCAGGTATTCGCGCTGGTCCAGAACGATCTCGATGCTGCCGGCGCCGGCGCGCTGACCGGGGCCGCTGACCGCGTGTGAGGTCGCGCCGAGAATCTGACCCTTGGCATCGCGCAGATGCAGGCTGTAGTTGCCGGGCCGCGGCAGGCGCAGCTCGAAGCCCTGGCTGCCGGCGGGCAGCTCGGCGCGGCCGCTGCTACGGTCTTCCAGACGCAGCCAGGTGTAGTGCTGCGGGGCCTGCACCGGCACGTCGCCGGCGGCTTCGCGCTCGAAGCGGAAGCGCACGCTGTCGCCGACGCTGCTGAAGCGGCGCGCGGCTTCGAGGCGATAGCGATCGGCGCCACGCTCGATCAGTATCTCGCGGCTGCTGCGCACGCGATAGGCAGCGCCATCGCTGGCGAACAGGCTGAGCAGGTAGCGGCTGGGCTCAGTGGCCGCGGGCAGCTCGATCACCGCCTGGCCCTGGGCATCGGTGCGCAGCTCGCTGCTGCTGAGCTGCACCGGGAACTGGCCGAGGTACTGCAGCTCGTTGTCGATCATGCTGAGCTGCTGCGAGCGCAGGCTGAGCTGTACATGCGCGTCGACCACCGGCGAGCCGTCGGGATACAGCAGCGACAGCTTCCCGCGCACCGGCTCACCGGTGCCGTGCTCGGTCTTGTCCAGATCCAGAACGATCTCGAAATGCGGCTTGATGTACTCGGCCACGCGGAAGGCCGCGCTGTAGAGCTGTTCGCGGTAGACGAAACGCAGCTCATAGCCGCCGGCCACCGCGCCCGCGGGCAGCTGGAAGCGCGCCTGCGCACCGCCTTCACCGCGGAAGTCGAGCCGCAGGTTCTGCAGCTGGCTGCCGAGCGCGTCGATCACGGCCAGCTCGATCGGTGCATCGGCGGCGCGCTGCGAATCCCGCGCCGCGGTGAAGTGGCGGCCGAGGATCTTGACCTCGACCCAGTCGCCGGGCCGGTACAGCGGGCGGTCGGTGAAGGCATACAGCTTGGTGTCGTAGATCTCGCTGTCGTAGTAGAAGTTTTCCGACACGAACACGCCACCGGCCGGGTCCTGGCCGAGCACATAGGAGCGCTCGGGGCTGACGTGATCCAGCCGCAGCAGGCCGTCCTGATCGCTGCGGCCCTGGCTGAGCACGCCGAGGCCGTCGGTCCACAGCAGCTCGCTGCCGGCCACGGCCGTGCCCTCGCGCTTGTGCGCGGTCCACACCAGCAGCTCGTTGCCGGCGATCTTGGTGATCGCCACGGTGTCGGCGACGAACAGCACCGTGGTCGCGCGGTAGCTGCCGATCAGGGCCTCGACCACGTAGAGGCCGGGCGCGAGCTGGCCGACCGGGATCTCGATATTGCCGGGCTTGGGCTGGATGAAGTGGCTGGACGAACCGCTGAGCTGGGTATCCGCCGGCGGCTTGATCGGCTCGGCCTCCCACAGCGGATAGCGGAACTGGCTGACCAGGGGCAGCCCGGGGATCGGGTTGTACTGCGGCTGCGGCAGGAAGGTCGTCGGCTGGCGGATGCTGTTGCCGAGCTTGAGCTCAGGCAACTCGGCGGTGACCTGGCGCCGGGCCTCGTAGGCAAAGCTGCGCTGCATGGCGCGGCGCGAGCTCTGATACCAGTGGTCCCACAGATAGGCCAGCGCATTGGACAGACCTTCGCCGCGGAAAGCGCTGTCGACGCGAATGCGGTGCAGGTTTTTCTGCCGGCGCAGGAACTCCAGCGGCTTGTCGACGCGGTAGACGCGGATGTCGACGCCGCCATAGGGCTCCATCACATAGCGTCGGTAGTCGCGACCCGGCGCTTCCAGCCGCACGCGCGCGGTCTCGTCGCTGCCGAAGCTGCTGTCGGCCAGCAGGAAGAACTGCTCGCCGGGCTCGGGCGTGTAGCGGCCGGGCTCGCCGATGTCCTGCGGCTGCGCCTGCGCGGCGATCGCACCGAGCAGCAGCACGCAGGCCAGCAGACTGCGCAGCGCTGTACTTGAGAAATGGCCGCTCATGCGCGCAGCCAGTGCAGCCGGTAGACCCCGGCGAAGTTGGGGTTGTGGGCGTCCGGTATCCACCGTGTGTCCTTCCATTGCATGAGTTCGGCCAGGCTGAGCCGGCGCAGGCCGTTGTCCTGCGCGCTGCTGCTGCCGGTGTGGTATGCGATGTAACGGCCCATCCAGATCATCAGGTGCTGGGCGTCGCCCTGATCGAAGAACAGCAGGTCGGCAGGCGCGGCCCGCTGCACGTCGCGGCCGATGGCAACGCAGTTGTGCTGGACCAGACCGATCGCGCTGACGTAGGCGCCGGTCTCACCGCCGCCCTGCTGCCAGTGCTGCGCGAGCTGGCGCTGTGCCGGCTGCAGATCGAGCTCGGGCGGCAGATCGGCATGGCTCATGCCCATGCTGCGCAGCCAGGCGCCATCGTGGACTTTCAGCGCCTCGTTGGCGGCGAAGCGCACCAGGCCGGCGCAGTCCTGCTGCTGCCAGCGCGGGCTGGGGCCCTGGCGCAGCTGTTCGTTCACGATCCGCACAAACCAGGCGCGGAAGACGCGGCTCTGTGCCGGGTCGAGAAAGGCCTCGGAAGCCGCTGCGTTCGCTGCCGCCCAGCCCGGCAGCAGGGCGCTTGCGCCCGCGGCCAGCAGCTGCAGACAGTCGCGTCGATTCACAGCGTTTCCCAGCGCACCGCTTGCCAGCTCCAGGCGGCATCGGCGCGTGCTTCGTCCAGACGCAGCGCCAGTGGCGCATGTCCGGCTGCCGCCTTGAGCTTGGGCAGCAGATGCGTCTGTGCCGCGTTGTGGAAGACCGGCTGCAGTTCCATCGGCAGCCCGATCAGGGCTTCCTGTTCGGCCAGCTGGGCGAGATGCGCGGGCGCCAGGTACAGCGGCACTGGGCCGCGCGGCAACTGTTCTGCCAGTGGCGGATAGCGTCGCTCCAGCGTGGCCTGGGCCTGCTCGACGAGGCGGGCGTCGAGCGAGAACAGAAGGTGCTCACCGTGGCGTGCCAGTGCGACCCGGAAGAAGGCCGGCGCAGCTTTGGGCTCGCCGTCGCCGGCTTCGGCGCGCGGCAGCAGACCGAAGTTCGAAGCGACCGCGCGCTGCCAGCGTGGGCCACCGGCGCCCTCAAGCACGCGCACCGGCCAACGCTTGCCACCGGCCTCGCGCTCGGGGTTTCCGATGTAGGTCTCGAACGCGGTGGCCAGCGCGGCATCCAGTGCGGCGGGATCGTTGGCGCTGCCCTGAGCGGCGGGCTGCAGACGGCTGATCAGCAAGGGACTCAGCAGCCGCGAGTTCGGGTACCAGCACACCGCCGCCGGCCCGCCAAGACGACTCACCAGTGCCTCCGGCAGGGCCTCGCGACGCTCGAAGGCGCGCAACAGGGCCTGCAGGGTGTCAGCCGAAACCGGCACCGCCGCGCAGGCGGCCGCACCGATGGGTGCGGCCTGCCACAGCGCGTTGAAGTCGAGTTCGTTCGCGCTGACTTCGTTCAACGCAACAAAGCTCTGCCACTGGCTGCCGCGCAGTTCGAAGCGAAGGCCGGCCAGCTGCGGCAGCAGGCGCCCGTAGCCCAGCGCGAGGTAGTCGGCGCTCAGCACCAGCCGATGGCGGGCGCTGCTCGGGTTCAGGGCAAAGCGTGCGGGCAGTGCGAGCTCGTCTTGCGCCAGTGCGGCGCTCAAGATCGCATAGGCCTCGTCGAGATCGCCGTGCGCGGTGACCAGACGCGGCGACACCAGCACACGCAGGCGCTCGCCGTGACCGGCGAACAGCAGGGCGCGCTGCCAGCCGAAGCGCAGCCGGTAGACCGGCACGCGCTGGCCGTCGATTTCCAGATTGGTGACCTGTTGCAGCTGGGCATCCTTCTGCGCCACCGGCGCCAGCAGTTCCAGCGCACTGGCCAAGGCACCGCGACGCAGGCTGAGCAGAGCGTGGTCGAGACGCCCGTCCTGGCTGCGCCACAGCGCCAGCTGCGAGGGCTGATCGAGCAACTCGGCAACAAGGTGATCGCCCAGCTCCAGCTTGTGCTCATAGGCGATGCGCCGCAGCGCGCCGACCACGCCAAGTCGATCCGCATTGCCCTCGTAGTAGAAGACGAAATCCTCGCTGAGCAGATCACGCAGCAGGGGCACCCGCAGCAGATCGCGCGGCAGCGCGGCCAGTGATTCCGATTCGATCAGCGCATCCGGCCGCTGCGGGTCAAAGGCCAGCGGCGCCTGACCGCGCCAGACTTCGCGCTGGGCCGCCTGCCAGTGATGCCAACCGACCCAGCCCAGGGCTGCGATGGGCAGCAGCCAGAGGATCGGCAGCACCGCGCGCCGCAGCCGATTCGGCCAGGGCGTGGCACCGGCAGGTGGCGAGGTTGGAGCATCAGGCGCTGGGGTCGACATGGGTGCATGGCCATCTGTGGAGCCTGGGCTCCGGGGGAGTGCGGGAGTGGAGATTGCCCGCCGTCGCAGGGTTCGACCCGCGCGGCCGCGATCAGTACTCGAAGGTCTTGATCAGCTGCAGATCGCCGATCGCGCGCAGCGGCACCACGAAGGTCTCGCGGCGCTCGTTGACGGTGTTCTCGTTGAACACCAGGCTGATCCGGGTGGTGATCAGATCGCGGTCATTGCTGCCTTCGTTGAAGTTGTAGCCCTGCGCGCCGTAGTTGCCCCAGTAGTTCACGTAGACCGAATAGCGGCCGCGCAACGGTGCGGTCATCGTGAACACCTCAGGCCCTGGGCCGTCGACGCTGTCGACGTCCAGCCCGCCGCCGTTGTCGAGCACGGGTGCGGCCCAGAACGCGTGGCCGCCGTCAGGGGTCAGCACGTGCATGTCGATCTCGGCGCCGGGGTCATCCCAGCCCACAACGATGCGGATCCGCGCTGGCGTCTTCAGGTGATTGGCCTCGTAGAACTGCACGCGCTTCAGTACCTGGCCCTCGGCGCTGTGCACCGCGATGCTGTTCGAGCCCGCGCCGAACGCATACGGCCGACTGAAACGGCCTTCGGCATCGGTGTACAGCGGCAGCGGGTTGCCGTTGACCGCCAGCGTCTGCGCGCGCCGAGTGGCATCGATGCCGCGCAGGCGGCCTTCGATCAGGCTGCGCCCACGCTGGCCGCCGCGATCGATCGGCGGGGTCGGATAGGCGACGCGGGCATCGCTGTTGTTCTCCAGCAGGCCATGCACGCGCCAGCCGGCGCTCGGCCCCTGCCAGTCGACGCCGGGCGCTTCGGCGGGTGCAGTCGCCGGGGCGGGCGCATTCGCAGGCATCGGGTTCGGCGCCTGCGCCTGCGCGAAAGCCTGGCCCAGGCAGAACAGCAGCAGGCTGAAGAGGGTGAGCTTCATCGGGGGCACCGCAGGTTCGGGGGCAGGGGTCAGCGGCAGCCGCTGGCGCGCATGTTCACGTATCCGCGCGGCTCCGCATAGTGCAGCTGCAGACCGGCTCTGGCGGCGACGGAATCTGGCGGTTTGCGGGCGGGGTTGGCGATTTCGCCCTGGCCTGTCGGGCCGTGGCGATCGGCTCCGTGTCCACATCGAACCCGTCCTGGAGACCCCCCATGCACCGCTTGCTGATGCCCGTCCTGCTCGGCCTGATGTCCCTGCCCGCCGGCGCCGCGACCTTTGTGGTCACGAGCCTCAACGACGAGGGCCCCGGCTCGCTGCGGGCGGCGATTGTGGCGGCCAATGCGGCCGGTGCCGCGGGCGCGCCGCACCGCATCGAGTTCGCCGCGAGCTATCCGCTGAACGGCGAGATCGAGCTGTTCAACCCGCTGCCCGGGATCAACGTGGTCGCCGAGATCGACGGCAACGGCCGCGCGCCGGTGCTGCGTTCCTTCGACCCGACGCAGGACTTGCGCCTGATGGAGACCTCCGCGTCGCTGACGCTGCGTCGGATCGAGCTGCATCAGGGCCGCACCACGGGTCGCGGCGGCTGCCTTGCCAACATGGGCGGCAGCGGGAATGCCACGCTGCTGCTCGACCGGGTGCGCTTCAGCGGTTGCCTTGCTGCGGGTGCTGGCACCACCCGAGGCGAGGGCGGCGCCGTCAGCTGGCTTTCGACGGGGAGCGTCGGCGTGTTCGAGAGCGTCTTCGAGAACAACGCTGCGGCGCATCCCACCACGGGTGCGGGCGTGGGTGGCGCGCTGTGGGTGACCGGTCCGCTGCTGGTGCAGTCCTCGCGCTTTTTCAGCAATCTCAGCAACGGCAGCTCGACCCGCGGCGCTGCAATCGCCTGGTACGGGGCGGTCGCGTCCACGCTCGAGATCCGCGACAGCGTGTTCGCCGGCAACATCGCCCTGCCTGAGGCCGGCGCCGGCAACACCGGTCTCGGTGGCGCCGTCGTCGCCGACTGCCCGACCTGCAGCGTGCACGTTGTCCGCAGCTACTTCGGCAGCAATCGATCCTCTGCCGGCGGCGCCCTGTTCCTGCGCGGCAACAGCGGCGCGAACTCGATGGAGGTCGTGATCGAGAACAGCAGCTTCGTCGACAACTCGGCCACCGCCGACGGCGGCGCGCTGAACTTTCTGAACGCGCGCGTGTTCGCTCGCCACCTGAGCTTTTTCGACAACGCCGCCTCAGGCTTGGGCTCGCATCTCACCACCTCGTTCACCGAACTGGTCGAGTGGGTGAACTCGGCGATGGGGCCGAAACGCGTGGGGGCCGGCAATGCCTGTGCAATCAGCACAGCCGCCGCCAACACCACCGGCACCCTGCTCGACACCGGCGACACCACCTGTCGTCTTGGCCTGCCGGGCACGCCTACGGGCGTGAGCCTGCAGGTATTGGGCGTGGACGACACGCCCCCGATGCCGGTACTGGTCTTCGACCCCGCCAGCCTCGCGGTCGACGGTGCCGACGCTGCACGCTGCCTGCCCACCGACGCGCGCGGTGTGGCGAGGCCGCAGGACGGCAACGGCGATGGACTCGCGCGCTGCGATGTCGGCGCCTTCGAGCTGCAGGCCGCCGAGCTGTTTGCCGACGGGTTCGAGGACTGAAGGCGCGCGTCGCGGCTGCAACCATGGCGCCCTTTGCCGAGACCGCATGGGCGTGCGCTGCAGTCGTCCCGGGTGGAATGGAGGGTACCCGCACGCGCGCGTCGACGAGGCGCATCGGCAGGACCGGAGTGCCCCCGCTTTCGCAGGCAGCACAGAGCCTCATCGCCGACCGCAAGCGCATCGCGCAGTCGTCAGCTGCTCGATGGCGGCGATGCTAGCGGTGGGCCAGGGCCCACCCTATGCGGGTCGCCGCGTTGCCGGTCTTCGCGAGCTGACGGATCGACTGCGGCGGCGGCCTACCGACACCCAGCACCGTTCGAGCTGCGTGACGCCCATAGGGTGGGCCCTGGCCCACCGCAGCTCGACGCTGGCCTCACCCCGGTCTGCCGACACGGATGCTGAAGCCCGCGAGCACGTTCACGCCTGCAGCGCTAAGATCCGCACCATGCTGCGCCGTCTGCTCACCCTGCTGCTGATGCTCTGCCTCGCTACCGGCGCGGCGGCCAATGGCTGTCCGATGGCAGTCGCGGCGAAGGCGGCGGGCGATGCGAACGCGCATGCAGGCATGCCGGACTGTCCGCACGCCAGAGCCGCGAGCGCCGCTCAGGCCGCATCCGATGACGCGGTCGGCGGCACGTCCAGCTTCGGCAAGGCAGGCTGCGACCACTGCACGCAGTGCCGTGTACAGGTGCCGCCGGTCGAGATCGTCAGCCTGCTCCCGCTGCTGTCGCCCACCCACGCGCCGGGCTTCAGGCACACCGTGCCGCCCTCGCCCTGCAGCGCCCCGAATCTGCGACCTCCGATCTCCAGCAGCCCAGCGCATCACGCCTGAGCTGCCGGGCCGCGCCCGGCCCCTGTTGCTGGAGATCTCCCATGTCCGCTGTTTTCTTCCGGTCGCAGCGTCGCTGCGCCCTACTGCTCGCGCTGCCCCTTTCGCTGTACACCCTTGTCCTGCCAGCCCTGCCGTTCGCGGCCGCGCAGGAGCCGCGCGCCGCGTCGACGACCGACCACAGCCTTCCCGCCGCAGGCGCACCGGTGAGCGACGCGCACGCGCATCACCCGCACGCGCAGGACAATCGCGCCGACGCTGCAGTCTCGTCCTCCGGCGACGCCCAGAACCACGCAGAGGGTTCACAGGACACGCACGCCAACGCAGAGCACGAGGATCACGCCAGCCACGCCGCGCATGCAGACGCCACGCCTGCGCAGCCGATGAACGGCGGTCTGCCCGCCGCCGCCAGCGCCGCTGCCCTGCCCGGCACCGCAGCAGCAGCGGCTGCGCTCTACGTCTGCCCGATGCATCCGCAGATCACCAGCGAGACGCCCAGCAACTGCCCGATCTGCGGCATGGCGCTGGTCGCGCGCAGCCGCGGCGCGGCGCAAGCGGCTCCTGTGATCGAAGTTGACGGGGGCCTGCGCCAGGCGCTGGGCGTCCGCACCGCTGCGGTCGAGCGTCGGGTGCTGTCGCCGCGGGTGCGCGCGCCGGCCGAGGTGGTGGCTGACCAGCACCGCATCCGCCACGTGCACACGCGTGTGCCCGGCTGGGTCGAGACCCTGCGCGTGCATGCGCTGGGCGAGCGCGTCAGCCGCGGTCAGGTGCTGATGGAGCTGTACGCGCCGGATCTGGTCGCCGCGCAGGAGGATTACCTGATCGCGCTGCGCTCGGGCGGTGCCGGGTCGCGTGCGCAGCGCTCGGCCGGCGAGCGCCTGCGTCGACTGGGCGTCGACGATGACTTCATCGCGGCTCTGGCCCAGCGCGGCAGCTCGCTGCAGCGGGTGCCGGTGCTGGCGCCCTCCAGCGGCGTTGTGACGGCGTTGGACGTGCGCCACGGCATGTACGTCGAACCCTCCACGGTGGTGCTGGAAATCACCGACCTGAGTGAGCTCTGGGTCAAGGTTGCGGTCTTCCCCGAAGAGCTCGAACGCCTCGGCAGCGGCACGATCTTTGTCGCACTCAATCTGCCCAATCAGCCGGATCGGCTGTGGCGCGGCGAGGTCAGCTACGTCTACCCGAGTCAGGACGCAATGACCCGCACCGTGCAGCTGCGCGTGCCGGTGCCGAACCGCCGCGGCCTGCTGCGGGTCGGCCAGTACATGGAGGCTCGCCTGCGCGGCGAGGAAGGCGAGCCGGTGCTGACGGTGCCCAGCGAGGCGGTGATCCGTACCGCCGACGGCGAGCGCGTGGTGCTCGATGCCGGCGAGGGCCGCTTCCGCGTGGCCGAAGTGCACGCCGGCCTGCGCGTCGACGGCCGCACCCAGATCGTGCATGGCTTGAACGAAGGCGATCAGGTGGTCGTGTCGGCGCAGTTCCTGCTCGATTCCGAAGCCGCGCTCCGCGCCGGTCTGCAGCGACTGGAGGCGGGTCATGCGCATTGAGGCATCGACAGGTTGCGGCACCACAGTTCGTTTAAGAAGCAGAGATCTGGCTCCGACGACTGTCGCCGTGGTTCCGCCAAGACCGGCAGTTTGTAGGAGCGAGTTCGCTCGCGACTCGCAAGGTGAGGGCTGGGCGGAGGCTTCGGTCGCCTGCAAGCAGGCTCCTACAGAGAGCAGGTACTGCGAATCGCAACGGCCCTGGCGCGCTCTACGAATCCCGAATCCCGAATCCCGAATCCCGGCTCGCAAGACGCAGGCTGCGGTCGCCTGCAAGCAGGCTCCTACAAAGAGCATGCACACGGCCTGGCAGTCGCCCTGGCGCGCTCTACGAATCCCGAATCCCGAATCCCGAATCCCGGCTCGTAGGGCCCAGCCATGATCGCCGCAATCATCCGCGCCTCGCTGGCCAATCGCGGGTTGGTGCTGCTGCTGTCGCTGCTGCTGACCCTGGCCGCGATCCAGGCCGCTCGCACCCTGCCGGTGGATGCAATTCCCGATCTCTCCGACGTGCAGGTCACCGTGCGCACCGAATGGCCGGGGCAGTCGCCGCAGCTGGTCGAGGACCAGATCACCTATCCGCTGGCTTCGCGCCTGCTCGCCGTGCCCGGCGCGCGCCATGTGCGCGGTTTTTCGATGACTGGAGACTCCTTCCTCTACGTGTTGTTCGAGGACGGAACCGATCCCTATTGGGCGCGCTCGCGGGTACTGGAGTATCTGAGCCAGGCCCGCGCCGAGCTGCCCGAGGCGGTCGAGCCCGCGCTCGGCCCGGACGCCAGCGGGGTCGGCTGGGTCTACCAGTACGCCCTGGTTGATCGCAGCGGGCGTAACGATCTGTCCGAGCTGCGCGCGCTGCAGGACTGGTTCCTTAAACTGGAGCTGCAGACCCTGCCCGGCGTATCCGAGGTCGCCACGGTCGGCGGCATGGAGCGCCAGTACCAGGCCATCATCGATCCACTGCGCCTGCGTCAGTACGGGCTGCGTATCGACGAGGTGGCCGCGCGGATTCGTGCGGCAGGCGCGGAACGTGGCGGCTCGCTGATCGAGGTGGCCGAGGGCGAGATCAGCCTGCGTGGCGTCGGCTTCGTGCGGAAGTTGGAAGACCTCGCCCAGGTCCCGCTCGGGCCGCTGCGCGACGGCGTGCCGGTGCTGCTCGGTGATGTCGCCGAGATCCGCTTCGGCGCCGGCCCGCGTCAGGGCATCGCCGAGCTCAATGGCGAGGGCGAGGTGGTCGGCGGCATCGTGGTGATGCGCGACGGCGGCAATGCGCGCGAGGTCATCGAGGCGGTCGAGGCGCGGCTTGCCGCGCTGAAATCCAGCCTGCCCGCGGGCGTGGAGATCGTCACCACTTACGACCGCTCGGCCCTGATCGAGCGCGCGGTAACCCATCTCTCGACCAAGCTGATCGAAGAGATCCTCGTGGTCGGCCTGGTCTGCCTGCTGTTCCTCGGCCATTTCCGCTCGGCCCTGGTGCCCGCCCTGCTGCTGCCGCTGGGCGTGCTGGCGGCGCTGGCGATCATGCGTCTGCAGGGCATCAACGCCAACATCATGTCGCTGGGCGGCATCGCGATCGCGATCGGCGCGATGGTCGATGCGGCGATTGTTCTGGTCGAGAACGCCCACAAGCGCATCGAACATTTCCGCGAAGACACAGGCCGCGAGCCCGACGAACCCGAGCGACTGCGCCTGGTCGCCGAGGCCGCCGTCGAAGTGGGCCCGGCGGTGTTCGTGTCGCTGCTCATCATCGCACTGAGTTTTCTGCCGGTGTTCCTGCTGGAAGCGCAGGAGGGCCGCATGTTCGCGCCACTGGCCTGGACCAAGACCTGGGCGATGCTGGCTGCCGCGGTGCTGGCGGTGACGCTCGGCCCGGTGCTGATGGCCCTGTGCGTGCGCGGGCGCATTCGCGGTGAGAACGAGCAACTGCTGTCGCGCACCCTGATTGCAATGTACCGCCCGGTGCTGCGCGGCGTGCTGCACGCGCCCTGGCTGGCCGTGCTCATCAGCCTGCTGCTGGCGGCGACGGCGCTCATTCCCCTGCGCCAACTCGGCAGCGAGTTCATGCCCGAGCTTGAGGAAGGCGACCTGATGTACATGCCGACCACCCTGCCCGAGCTCTCGCCCGGCAAGGCGCAGGAGCTGCTGCAGCAGACCAGTCGGCTGATCCGGCAGACCCCCGAAGTCGACACCGTGTTCGGGAAGATCGGCCGCGCCGACAGCGCCACCGACCCCGCGCCGCTGTCGATGATCGAAACCACGATCCGGCTCAAGCCCGAGTCGGAATGGCGGGCCGACCTGACGATGGACGACCTGATCGCCGAACTCGACGCGCGCCTGCGCATCCCCGGCCTGACCAATGCCTGGGTGCAGCCGATCCGCACGCGTATTGATATGCAGTCGACCGGTCTGCGCACGCCGCTTGGGGTAAGGATTGCCGGCGACGATCTGCAGCAGCTCACCCGCATCGCCACCGAAGTCGAGGCCGCGCTGATCGGTGTGCCCGGCATCCGCTCGGCCTTTGCCGACCGCGGCGCGCAGGCGCGCAGCCTGGAGATCCGCCCGCGCCGCGAAGACCTCGCCCGCTACGGCGTCGAGATGCAGGACTTCATGGCCTGGCTGGGCGAGGCCGTGGGCGGCACGCCGATCGCGACGGCCTACGAGGGTCGGCGCCGGTTTCCGGTGGCGATGCGGCTGCCGCAGGACGTGCGCGACACCCCCGAGGCCCTCGCCGAGCTTGGCGTGGTCACGCCTTCGGGCGTGCAGGTGCCGTTGGGCCGGCTGGCCGACATCGAGCTGGTGGTCGCACCGGCGATGATCCGCAGCGAGAACGCGCGGCTCACCGCCTGGGTGTTCGTCGACACTGACACCCGCGACCTGCTGGGCACGATGCGCGCGGCGGACGCAGCGCTGACCGAACGAGTCAGGCTGCCGCCGGGCGTCAGCCTTGGCTGGACCGGCCAGTACGAGTCGCTGCTGCGTGCGGGCGAGCGCCTGAGCCTGGCCATTCCGGCGGCGCTGGGCATCATCCTGGTGCTGCTGTACCTGGTATTCCGACGCTGGCCGGACGCCCTGATCGTGCTGTTGACCGCGCCGCTGTCGGTGGTCGGTGGCCTGTGGCTGCTGTGGGCGCTGGACTACTCGATGTCGGTAGCGGTGGTGGTCGGCTTCCTCGCCCTGTTTGGCGTCGCTGCCGAGTTCGGGGTTGTCATGCTGCTGTACCTTTCGCAGGCTGTCGAACGTGCACACAGCCGCGGCCGATTGGGCAACCTGGCCGAACTCGACGCCGCGCTGGAAGAAGGCGCGGTGCAACGGGTGCGGCCCAAGGCGATGACCGTGCTGACCCTGCTGGTCGGCCTGACCCCGATCCTGCTCAGCGACGGCGCCGGTGCGGCCACCATGCAGCGCATCGCAGCGCCGATGCTCGGCGGCATGCTCAGCGCACCGCTGCTGTCGCTGCTGCTGATTCCGGCGATCTACCGGATCTGGCTGGGGTGGAGGTTGAAGCCATAGGGTGGGCCCTGGCCCACCGTGGCGTGGATGCTCGCCCCGGTGTCGCACTGCCCCGCTCCCTCGGCCTCGCGACCCGTGCCTTCGACAGCGATGACCGCGGCGAACGTCGGTCTCATGGTGGGCCAGGGCCCACCCTATGGGCGTGGCGGCGAGCCCGCACAAGTCACGATGATCGGCATCCGCGTATGCCTGACGGCTAGCCAGGCGCGTATTCCGCATAGGGTGGGCCCTGGCCCACCGTGGCGTGGATGCTCGCCCCGGTGTCGCAACACCCCGCTCCCACAGCCTTGCGACCCGAGCCCTCAACAGCGATGACCGGGGCGAAATCGGGCTCTTGGTGGGCCGGGGCCCACCCTATGGGCGTGGCGGCGAGCCCGCACTGGGCACGATGATCGGCATCCGCGTATGCCTGACGGCTAGGCAGGCGCGTATTCCGCATAGGGTGGGCTCTGGCCCACCGTGGCGTGGATGCTCGCCCCGGTGTCGCAACACCCCGCTCCTAAGGCCTTGCGACCCGTGCCTTCGACAGCGATGACCGGGGCGAGCGTCGGGCTCTTGGTGGGCCAGGGCCCACCCTATGGGCGTGGCGGCGAGCCCGCACTGGGCACGATGATTGGCATCCGCGTATGCCTGACGGCTAGCCAGGCGCGTATTGCGCATAGGGTGGGCCCTGGCCCACCGCGGCGTGGATGCTCGCCCCGGTGTCGCAACACCCCGCTCCTAAGGCCTTGCGACCC
>CAZPHV010000018.1:0-2506 GCA_964586455.1 uncultured Aquimonas sp. | reverse complement strand
GTGCCTTCAACAGCGATGACCGGGGCGAGCGTGGGGCTCATGGTGGGCCAGGGCCCACCCTACGGGCGTGGCAGCGAACCCGCACAGGTCACGATGATCGGCATCCGCGTATGTCTGACGGCTAGCCAGGCGCGTATTCCGCATAGGGTGGGCCCTGGCCCACCGTGGCGTGGATGCTCGCCCCGGTGTCGCAACACCCCGCTCCCAAGGCCTTGCGACCCGTGCCTTCGACAGCGATGACCGGGGCGAACGTGGGTCTCATGGTGGGCCAGGGCCCACCCTATTCAACTCGGCAGATGCCCGGCTCTCGGCAACCCCCGGGTTGCGCCTGCCAGCGCGCTCACCGCGCCGGCCAGGCGATCTGCACGCGCAGCCCACGGCCCGCACGCCCCGCGCCCAGGCTGAGCTGTGCGCCGGACAGCTCGACGATGCGGGCGACGATCGACAGGCCGAGCCCGCTGCCGTCGGCCTGCGTGCCCGGCGGGCGGTAGAAGGGGTCGAGCACGCGCGCGCGCTCGTCGGGCGGCAGGCCCGGGCCGGCGTCCTCGACGGCGAGGCGGACTTCGTTCGCGTGCCGTCCGACCTCGATCCGGACCTGTGCCGGCCGGCCGCCGTGGCGCAACGCGTTGTCCACCAGGTTGCGCAGCAGTACCTGCAGCTGTTCGGGGTCGATCGCGATCGCGCAGCCGGGCTCGGCGATCAGCTCCAGCTCGTCGTCGTTGGCCAGCCCTGCGTCGATCCATTCCGCCAACCATCCGGGCAGCTGCGCGGACAGGTCGACTCGCTGAGGCTGCGGCAGCGGGGCACCCGGGCCGAGCCGGCTCAGGGTCAACAGCTGGGCGACGCCACGCTCCAGCCGCGACTGCGCGCGCTGGATCTGCGCCAGGGCCCGTGCGCGGGCGGCGTTGTCCTCGGCCTCGATCAGGTTCGACAGATGCAGCCGCATGCCGGCCACAGGCGTGCGCAGCTCGTGCGCGGCCTCGTCGATGAAGCGACGCTCACGGCGCAGGGTTTCATCGACGCGGCCAAGCAGATCGTTGATGGCATCGACCAGGCCGTGGATCTCGACCGGCACGCGGGTACGCTCGATCGGCTGCAGCTGGTCACCGGCCTGCGCCGACACCGCGCGGGCGATGCGCCGCAGCGAACGGCTGCCCATGCGCACGACCAGCCAGATCATCAGACCCATCAGCGGCAGCTCCAGCAGCAGCGGCCAAAACATGCCGCGGGCGATCTCGGCGCTGATGTGGTCGCGCACGTGCAGCGGCTCCATGCCCAGCACGCGCAGGCCATCGGCGCCGTCGAGACGGAAACTGCGCCAGACGCGATCGCCCACCTGGACCTCGCCGAACCCCTCGATCGCCGCCTCGGGCGTCAGCTCGGGCGCCTCTTCCGAGCGCAGCAGCAGGCGGCCGTCGCGCCACAGGTAGTAGCGACGCAGACGCTCGTAGGCATGCCCGCGCGCACCAGTGGCGGCCGCTCCCAGCTGCTCCATGGCGCCCTGCCAGGCCGGCAGCAGGCGCGGCTCGGCGGGGGCGGCAGCTTCGTCGAGCAAGCCTTCGGCCAGCACCGCCAGGCCACGCACCGACTGCGACAGCTCGGCATCAAGCAGCTCGTCGACCTCAACGTGCGCGGCCCGCCAGCTCACCCAGGTACTCACGGCGCCGGCCACCGCCGTGGCCAGCAGCAGCCCGAACAACAGCGGCTTCCACAGCGTCCTCATGCCGGCGCCAGCAGGCGGTAGCCGATGCCGCGCACGGTGCATATGCGCTCGGCGCCGAGCTTGCGCCGCAGGTGGTGGATCAGCACCTCCAGCGTGTTGCTGCTGACGTCGTCGTCCCAGCCGTACAGCCGCTGCTGCATAAGCTCGCGCGAGACCACCCGGCCGTTGGCCTCGACCAGCGAATGCAGCAGCGCGAACTCGCGTCGCGGCAGGTCGAGCAGCTGGCCCTTCAGCCTCGCTTCGAAGCGCACCGGATCGAGCTCGATGCCGGCAAACGCCAGCTGCATGCGCGGCGCGGCCTCGCGCCGGCGCAGCAGCGCGCGCAGGCGCGCCAGCAGTTCGGCCGGGTCGAAGGGTTTGGCAAGAAAGTCATCGGCGCCGCCGTCGAGGGCTTCCACGCGATGGGCGACCGCATCGCGCGCGGTCAGCACCAGCACCGGCAGCGTGGCGCCGGCGGCACGCGCCTGCCGGATCACCCGCTGACCGTCGAGCCGAGGCAGGCCGAGATCAAGCACCGCGATATCGAAACCGCCGTCGCGCAGCGCATCCAGCGCGTGTTGGCCGTCCTGCAGCCAGTCCACCGTGTAGCCCGCCCGCCTCAGGGCTTCCTGCAGACCCTCGCCGAGCAGGCTGTCGTCTTCGATCAGAAGCAGGCGCATGGGGTCTCCGTCTTGGGTCCGACGACACTGTATCGCCCAGGGGTTGGCGCTGAGCCACCACATCCTCAGGTCATAGGGTGGGCCCTGGCCTGAGGTCTCCCCAGAATTTCTCTTTTCGATTCCG
>CAZPHV010000017.1:0-81449 GCA_964586455.1 uncultured Aquimonas sp. | reverse complement strand
CTTGCCGTGACGCAGAAAAACTGGGGAGACCTCAGGCCAGGGCCCACCCTATGAATGGCGTGCCGCAGGACGGCTGGAACGTGGCCCAATTCGGCAACGGCTCCCGCTTGCATAGGGTGGGCCCCGGCCCACCATGAGGCGAACTCTCGCCCCGATCTCTGCATTCCAAACGAGCTGCATTCGCCTTTCGCGGCGACGCGATCTGCCCGAGCGCCCAGCTCAGTTGGGCGACTTCTGTCGCCAGTGCGCACGCCGTGAGCGGCCGGGGCCCACCCTATGGCTTGGGCGCCGCGCTGTGCACGCCTTCGGCACGCTTGAAAGTCAGCACCAGCACATCGCGCCAAGCCGGTTGGCTCGGGTCCAGAGGTTCGACCGCTGTGACGCCATGCCATACGCGCTGGTCGTCGACCAAGGCCAAGTCCAGCGGGTCGGTCAAGGTAAAGGCGCCGAGCTCAGCGCCGTCGGTCGAGTGGATGGTGGTGGTGCCTTCGCGAATGTTGTGGCGATCGATCAAGGCCACCAGCACGTAGTCGACGCCGTCGCGATGCACGCCTTCCGGCGTGGGTTGGCCCGGCTGTCCGGGCAGGGCTTCGATGCGGAACTGGTGCGCTTCCACCTGCCAGCGCTCGACCTCGGGCGCGAGCTGCGAGAACAGAGTCAGGGCGAATCCCGCCAGAGCGCGAAAGGGCGCGCTGTCCGTCGTTTCCGTGAGGACCGGTTGGAACCAGCGCTCGATGCCGCCATTCAGACGGTTGTAGTGCAGAGCCTGGTAGTGCGGTGCATCGGGTAGACGCTCGATACCGCGCGCGCGGCTGGCTGCGAAGACCGCATGTCGGCGGCGCCGGTAGCGACCACCGTCGGCCATGTGGGTATCGACACCCAGTTGGCCCCAACTGGCGGCAAACTCCGCCCAGTCTGACTCAGCGACATCGTCAAGCTGGGCCAGGCTGTCGACGCGAGGCAGAAAACAGAAACCCTGCGCAGCAAGTGCGTCCAGCGCGGGGCTCATAAGGGTGGAGTGGATGAGGGCGGGGGCGGTCATTGCGAAAGCTTATGCCTCTTGGAGCGCAGCTGTCGTGCAGCAGCGGTATCACGGAACAGGCGGACGAAGAGTCCGCCGTGAGCAACCGATGTCATCGAACCGCAAAGGCTTCCTCGCCTCGCACCCGCATGGGCCTGACGAAGGTGCTTGTGCAAGCCGCACCGCACCCGCACAGTGCCGGCGCCGCGACCCGCGGCGATCGTGGCAAGGAGCGGAGACATGCGCGGAATCCTGATAGCACTTGGACTCGTGTTGGCGATTGGTGGCGGTGTTCTGGTGTCGGGGCTGGTCCAGCTCGAAGGCAAGAACGAAGTGCTGCGCGTCGGCGACAAGGCCCTGGAAGTCGGAGATGGCAGCATTCGCGTGGCGGACCGCGGCGAGCAGGGTCAGACGATCGGTTTCGTGCTGCTCGGCGTCGGCATCGTCCTGCTGGTCGCCGGCGCACTGCGCAAGCGCTGAGCCATAGGGTGGGCCCTGGCCCACCGGCGCTCGACGCTGGCTTCAGTCAGCCAAGCGGTGGCCCACCGAATCTCTCACGCGGCACGCCTCGGCTGTCCGCCTGTTCTGGGATATTGCGCGGAGCCGAAGGCGATGCCCAACGAAGGCTGCCGAGCGCATTCGGTCAGGGCGCAGTGCCTTGCTCTGAAGTTCGATGCACAACAGCGCCAGTGCTTTGCGGAGGGCGAGTAAACGATGCAGGGCCGCGGCCGTGCTGGGCATGCACCGATGCCAATGCCCGTCTCGCGAGCCCTGGGGAAGGTCTGAAGAACTCCATCCTGGAGCTCTTCAGACGCCGTGAGTCCGGCGCAAGTCCGGACTCACTCGCGCGGAATCAAACACTGGCACGCTTGACTCGCGAGCACGCCATCCATGGCGTGCAGGAAGCTCGGCAAAATCAGAGCTTCCCTAAAGCTCACCCTCCAGCACACCAGCGCTTCGCAAGCCCTCGATCACCGCCTCGGCGGCGGCTTCCGGCGACAGGTGATCGGCCCGCAGATGCAGCTCTGCTGACTCTGGCTGTTCATAGGCCGAATCAATACCGGTGAAGTTGCGCAGTTCACCTCTTCTTGCCTTTGCGTATAGACCCTTGACGTCACGCGCCTCGGCGACCTCCAGCGGCGTATCGACGAAGACCTCGAAGAACTCGCCCTCCGGCAGCAGGCCACGTGCAAATGCGCGTTCGCTGCGGAACGGCGAGATGAAGGACACCAGACAGATGAGTCCCGCGTCGGCCATCAGCTTCGCCACTTCGGCCACGCGGCGGATGTTCTCGACGCGATCGGCATCGGTGAAGCCGAGATCCTTGTTAAGGCCGTGGCGCACGTTGTCGCCATCCAGCAGGTAGGTGTGCTTGCCGAGCGCATGCAGCTGTTTCTCGACCAGGTTGGCGATGGTTGACTTGCCTGCGCCCGAGAGCCCGGTGAACCACAGTACTGCCGGCTTCTGACCCTTCTGTCCGGCGCGCTTGGCACGGGTGATGTCGAGCGCCTGCCAGTGCAGATTCGACGCGCGACGCAGCGCGTGGCGAACCATCACCGCGCCTACCGTCTGATGGCTGAGCGTGTCGATCAGGATGCCGCCGCCCAGGCCCGGATTGTTGGCATAGGTCTCGAAGGGCAGGGTGCGGTCCAGAGCCAGGTTGACGCGACCGATCTCGTTGACCGCCAGGGTGCGCGCCGCCAGCTGCTCCAGGGTTTCGACGTTGAGCCGGTATTTCGGTGAAGCGGGCGTGGCCAGCGCGCTGGCCGTGCCCAATTGCAGGCGATAGGGACGCCCCGCCAGCATCGGTTGCTCACCCAGCCAGACGATGTCGACCTCGAACTGGTCGCTGGCCTCGACCGGATCCGCCGCCGCGCACAGCACGTCGCCGCGGCTGGAGTCGATTTCGTCTTCCAGTGCAACCACGATCGACTGGCCCGGGTGCGCGACCTTCAGGGCCTGCTCACCCAGCCACAGCCCACGTACTTTCGATGTTTGGCCCGAGGGCACGCTGCGCAGGCTGTCGCCCACCCGCAGCGCGCCGCGCTGCAGCTGGCCAGCGAAGCCGCGGAAATCCGCGTCCGGTCGCACCACCCAACTCACCGGCAGGCGCGGCGCATGTCGCGCCTGTGGCGGTGCCGAGGCCAGTTCCGCAGCCATGGCCTCCAGATGCTCCAGCAGGGCAGGCCCCGCATACCAGGGCATGCGCGCACTGCGGTGCACGAGGTTGTCGCCGTCGATCGCACACAGCGGAATTGGCTGCACATGGTCCAGACCGACGCGCGCGGCGAAGTCGGCAAAGCGCTCATTGATCCGCTCAAAAGCCTCTGCATCGAAGCCGATGCGATCCATCTTGTTCACCGCCAGCACCACCCGGCGGATGCCCAGCAATGCGGCGATGCACGCATGCCGCAGGGTTTGCGGCAGCAGGCCCTGACGTGCGTCGACCAGCAGCACCGCGAGGTCGCAGTGGCTGGCGGCGGTCACCATGTTGCGGGTGTACTCGGCGTGGCCGGGGGAATCCGCGACGATGAAGGCGGTGCGTTGGGTGCCGAAGTAGCGCCAGGCCACGTCGATGGTGATGCCTTGCTCACGTTCGGCTGAGAGGCCATCGAGCAACAGGGCGTAGTCGACCTTCTCGCCGCGTGTGCCATGGCGGCGCGACAGCAGTTCGAGGTTTGCGAGCTGGTCGTCGGGCACGCTGTCGGTCTCGAACAGCAGGCGGCCGATCAGAGTGCTCTTGCCGTCGTCCACGCTGCCGCAGGTGAGCAGGCGCAGATGCGGGCGATGCTCGGGTGCGGGCAGGGCGATGGGGGCGGTCTCGGCAGTAGAGTCGGTTGCAGCGGAATGGGGCAGGGCGCTCATCAGAAATAGCCCTCCTGTTTCTTGCGCTCCATGGATGCCGAGCCGTCACCGTCGATCAGGCGGCCTTGGCGCTCGGACGCTCTTGATGCCGCCATTTCGGCCAACACGGCAGGCAAGTCTGTGGCCTCGCTTTCAACCGCGCCGGTGAGCGGATAGCAGCCCAGGGTGCGGAAACGCACGCTGATCAGCTGCGGCTGCTCGCCCGGCTCCAGCGGCAGGCGCGCATCGTCGACCATGATCCAGGTGCCGGAGCGCCGAACCACAGGGCGTGGCTTGGCGAAGTAC
This sequence comes from uncultured Aquimonas sp., assembly GCA_964586455.1. Classification (GTDB taxonomy): domain Bacteria; phylum Pseudomonadota; class Gammaproteobacteria; order Xanthomonadales; family Xanthomonadaceae; genus Aquimonas. Next base: position 77,278 of record CAZPHV010000017.1, on the reverse strand, counting down.
AGCGGGACTACGTCGATGTTCTCGCGCTCGATGTAGCGCCAGATGTCGGCTTCCGTCCAGTTCGAAAGAGGGAACACGCGGAAGGTCTCACCGGGCGCATGGCGCAGGTTGAACTGCTGCCAGAGTTCCGGCCGCTGGCGCTTGGGCTCCCAGCGATGCCCTGGACTGCGGTGGCTGACGACGCGCTCTTTCGCACGCGAGGCCTCCTCGTCGCGGCGCGCACCACCGAAAGCCGCATCGAAGCCGTGTGCATCGAGCGCCTGGCGCAGGGCCTGGGTCTTCATTACGTCCGTGTGCACCGCACTGCCGTGGGTGATGGGGTTTACACCGGCCGCATGGCCCTCTGGGTTGGTGTGCACGATCAGGTCCAGCCCGAACCGACGCGCAAGCCCGTCGCGGAACTCGATCATCTCGCGGAACTTCCAGCCGGTATCGATATGCAGCAGCGGAAACGGCAGGCGCCCGGGCGCAAACGCCTTGCGCGCAAGGTGCAGAAGTACGCTGCTGTCCTTGCCGATCGAATAGAGCAGCACAGGTTTCCGCGCGGCTGCAGCGGCCTCGCGAAAGATGTGCAGGCTTTCGGCTTCCAGGCGGTCGAGATGAGTGAGCGACATGGGGGCATCAATAGGGAATTGCCGCGCAGCGTAGCGGACTCATGCCCCAGCCACGCAGCCCGATTGGTGGCAGGCATAGGCGCAAAAGCTCACAAGACCCCGCAGCATCGGTACACTGCGCGGCGCCGCCCGGATGGCGAAACCGGTAGACGCAGCAGACTTAAAATCTGCTATCCGCAAGGGTGTGCGGGTTCGAGTCCCGCTCTGGGCACACAGTCGCAAAGATGGATCGCTCCGCCGCTTCCACGAATGCTCGTCGTTCCGTTTCAAGAAAACGCCGCCATAGGTTGGGTCTTGACCCACCGCAGCTCAACGCCGGCCCCGGTCTGCTCGCGCTGCCACCGGATCGCGGCCGCAATCGATCCGTGCGTTGATCGAGCGTTGCACGTGGCAGGTTGAAACGGAGCGCCGCGTGGAGTGTGCGGTAGCGGTGACCCTATGAGAGCTCAGCGCTCGCCTCAGTGCGCTACGCGCTGTCACCACGGCCGCGATTGACCTTCGCCTTGGTCGAGCGTTGCATACGGCGGGTCGAAACGGAGCCCCGCATCGCGTGTGCGGTAGCGATGAATCGAGACCCACACAATGTGTTGAATCAGATTCGGGTGGGTCGATATCCACCCCATGTCGTCGAGGTGAATGTCCGTGCCCGTGAACCCCGTCCATCTCGAATTCGAACCCGTGTCATCGCTGGGTGCGGTGCCTGAAGGCAGCTTTGCGCTCAGCGCAGGCGACGGCTTCGAGGGCGACGTGTACGCGCACTTCCACGGTGTGGACGCGTTGGAGTTTGAAGAAGAATCCCTGGCCGAGCTGGAGCACGCTGCGGCCAATCTTCGCCCGGGTCAGGTGCTGGCGATCCGACACCGTTGACGACGCTGCGGGCATCATGTGCGCCTCTTGCCCTGAAGGAGTCCGCGATCCATGCCCTCCCGTTACCTGGCCTGGCTGGCCTGCATCCTCCTTGTTCCGGTCTCAGCAGCGCTGGCCCTGAAGTTTGGCAACGGCTGGTGGTGGCTGTTCGCGGGCGCACTGCTGCTGTCCGTGCTCGGTGTCCGCGATTTTGTGCAGAGCCCGCGGGCGCTGCTGCGCAACTACCCGCTGCTGGCGCACTTCCGCTATCTGATCGAATCGATGCGGCCGGAGATCCGGCAGTACCTGCTTGAGGGTGACGAAGAGCAGACCCCGTTCTCGCGCTCGCAGCGCTCGATCGTCTACCAGCGCGCCAAGAACACGATGGACAAGCGCCCCTTCGGCACCCAGCTCGACGTGTATCGAGCGCAGTACGAGTGGATCAACCACAGCCTGCAGCCGGTGGACCTGACGGACCACGACTTCCGCATCCGCATCGGTGGCCCCGACTGCAGTCAGCCGTATTCGGCCAGCGTGTTCAACATTTCGGCGATGAGCTTCGGCTCGCTGTCTGCGGCGGCCGTGCGCGCGCTCAACCTGGGCGCCCAGCGCGGCGGTTTCTATCACGACACCGGCGAAGGCTCGATCTCGCGCTACCACCGCGAGCACGGCGGCGATCTGGTCTGGGAGATCGGGTCGGGTTACTTCGGCTGTCGCAACGACGACGGTAGCTTCAGCGAGGAGCGCTTCATCGCGAATGCCCGCAACCCGCAGGTGAAGATGATCGAGTTGAAGCTGAGTCAGGGCGCGAAGCCCGGTCAGGGCGGCATTCTTCCAGGCGCCAAGGTGACGCCCGAGATCGCCGAGGCCCGCGGCGTTCCGATCGGTATGGATTGTCTGTCGCCGGCGCGCCACGGCGCGTTTGACACGCCGATCGGGCTACTGAAGTTCGTCGCCCGGCTGCGCGAATTCTCGGGCGGCAAGCCGACGGGCTTCAAGCTGGCGATCGGACACCCCTGGGAGTGGTTCGCGATCGCGCGGGCGATGGTGGTGACCGGGATCACGCCCGACTTCATCGTGGTGGATGGCGGCGAGGGCGGCACCGGCGCAGCACCGCTGGAGTTCACCAACCATGTCGGCGCACCGCTGACGGAAGCGCTGATTCTGGTGCACAACACCCTGGTGGGCCTGAACCTGCGCTCGCGGATCAAGATCGGCGCCGCCGGCAAGATTGTCACCGCCTTCGACATGGCGCGAACGTTCGCGATCGGCGCCGACTGGTGCAATTCCGCGCGCGGCTTCATGTTTGCGCTGGGCTGCATCCAGTCGCAGAGCTGCCACACCGACAAGTGCCCGACCGGTGTCGCCACGCAGGATCCCTCACGACAGCGCGCGCTGGTGGTGCCGGACAAGGCTGAGCGGGTCTTTCACTTCCATCAAAACACCTTGAAAGCGCTGCGGGACCTGCTGGCAGCGGCCGGCCTGGAGCACCCCGACCAGCTGGGGCCGGAGCACATCATTCGCCGGGTGTCCGGGAATGAGATCCGCTCCTTGGCCAACCTGCACTTCTTCGTCAAGCCAGGCGCATTGCTGGAGGGGTTGCCCAAGCATCCCGTGTTCGAGCTGTTCTGGCCGCTGGCGCGCGCTGACAGCTTCGCCGCGCCGGCCCCCGTCAAAGCCTACGAAAAGCCCACGACCTGAGCCTCGCCTTGCGCGTATTCCGACAGCGCCATGACGGCGCCGCCGCCTTTCCCTATGATGCGTGGCCATGAGTGCGACCCAGCCGATCTCGATCCTGTTTGCCGACGTCAGCGGCAGCACACGCCTGTTTGAGACGCTCGGAGATGTCGAGGCGCGCCGGATCATCTCAAGCGTGCTTGAGGCCCTGACCCGGATCGCCGCCGCCCACGGCGGGCGACTGGTGAAGACCATCGGTGACGAGATCATGTGCACCTTTCCGGCGGCCGTGCAGGCGGCGCTGGCGGCCTGTGACATGCAGCGCCGAGTCAGCACCGATCCGGACTTCGTGGCAGATAACCTCGGCATCCGCGTGGGTTTCCATCACGGCGAAGCCCTGCTCGAGAATGGCGACGTCTACGGCGATGCAGTCAATGTGGCAGCACGCATGGCAGCCTTGGCCAAGCGCGAACAGATCGTCACCACGGCGGGCTCGGTCAAGGACCTGACCGTTGTGGGGGGGATTCGCTCGCGTGCACTGGGCCGCGCGCGGGTGGCCGGCAAGCTGTTGGCCATCGAAATCGTCGACCTGATCTGGCAGGAAGACACCAGCAACCTCACCACCATCCAGCGTGCAATCAAGGTCGATGACACCACCCAGGCCGGTGCGCGCCTCACGCTGCGCCACCGCGGTCGAGTGATCGAGCTGCGCGAGGATGCGCCGCCGTTCAACATGGGGCGTGACCCGGGCTGCGGGCTTTCGATCGAGGCCGAATGGGTCAGCCGCAACCACGCCAGCCTGGAGTGTCGGCGTGGCCTGTGGGTGCTGACCGATCGCAGCACCAACGGCAGCTTCGTGCGCATCGGCGATGAAGAAGAACTGCGCGTGCACCGCAACGAGTTGCCGCTGCGCCGCACGGGTTGTATCAGCCTGGGGCAGAGCTTCGCGGCGGCCTCAGGCGACCTGCTGGTGTTCGAGATCGGCTGATCGACCGCCAGCGGCGCTCGCGCCTGCCGCTCCGCGCGATGACTGCATCGACTGCAAGCGTTCGGACATCGGACTGTCGCGCCGGCGTCACGCGCTGCCGGCAGGGTAGAGGCTCTTCGTCACTGCCCGGAGCCCCGCATGTCTGTCCAGCCCCAGCTGTTGATGTGTGATCCGCGCCACTTCGAAGTCAGCTACAGCATCAATCCGTGGATGCGCCCGGGCATGGAGTGGGTCGACACGGCCCGAGCGCGACGCCAGTGGCAGGGGCTGCGGCGCGTTCTGGCTGCTTCTGCCGAGGTACGGGTGTTGACGCCACACGCGGGTCTGCCTGATCTGGTGTTCACCGCGAACGCAGCTTTGATCTGGGGCAAACACGCAGTAGCTGCGCGCTTCCGCTACGCCGAGCGCCAGAGCGAGCAGCCGCACTACGAAGCTTGGCTGCGGGCGGCGGGATTCAAGCTACTCTGCCCGCCAGAGGGCCTGCATTTCGAGGGCGCCGGCGATGCTCTGTTCGAGTGCGATGCGCCGCGCCTGTGGCTGGGCAGCGGTCCGCGCAGCGACGCGCGCCTGGCGCCCTGGCTGGCGCAGACCCTCAATGTCGAGGTGCAGCCGCTGCAGCTTGTCGACCCGCGCTTCTATCACCTCGATACCTGCTTCTGCCCGTTGCCGCGCGGCGGGCTGCTGTGGTTTCCGGCGGCGTTCGACGAAGAGTCCAGGCTGCGCATCGCGGCGGCTTTTCCGGCCGAGCGGCGCATCGCCGTGGTCGAAAGCGAAGCCGCACGCTTCGCCTGCAATGCGGTGTGCGTGGACGACACGGTGTTCGGTGACGGTATCGGCGATGCCACCGAAGCGCGATTGGCGCATCTCGGCCTCGACGTGGTGCGCGTGCAGCTTGACGAGTTCCAGAAGTCCGGCGGTTCCGCCAAGTGCCTGACCCTGAGGCTGGACATGCCGGCGGGCGGCGCGGCGCGTGCGCTCCGCCCTCAGGCGCGCGCCGCCAGCCAGTCAAGTGCAGCCTCGGCCGCGCAGACGCCGCTGGCGAAACAGGCAGTGAGCAGGTAGCCGCCGGTCGGCGCTTCCCAGTCGAGCATCTCGCCTGCACAGAACACGCCGGGTAGGGCAGTGAGCATCAGCTGCGGGTTCAGTGCCGCGCGGCGGACGCCCCCCGCGCTGCTGATCGCCTCGTCCAGCGGGCGGGTGCCGGTCAGCGTCAGCGGCAGGCGTTTGAGCATCGGCAGCAGCGCTTCAGAGTTGGACATTGCGGACTTGGGCAGGCATTCGTAAACCAGCGCCAGGCGTGCGCCATCGAGCCCCAGACGCTTGCGCAGACGGGTGCCGCTGCTTTCGCCAGCGCGTGCGCGCTGCCAGGCCGCCTGAAGTTGATCGATCGAGCGCTCCGGGAACAGGTCGAGCCAGAGATCGGCGCTGCCATGGCCCTCGATCTGCGTGCGTAGATCGGCTGACAGCGCGTAAATCAGGCTGCCTTCGATGCCGTGTTCGGTGAGCACGAACTCGCCTTGGCGACTCTGGCGCTGGCCTTGTGGATCGATCCATTCGGCCGCGACCGGCTTGACCGGCAGACCCGCACAGCGCGCGCGAAAGTCCTCCGACCAGTGGCACTCGAACCCGCAGTTGCTGGGCACGAGCGCGCGCACCTCCACGCCCCGCCCGCGCAGCAGTTCGACCCAGGCGCCATCGCTGCCCAGCTTGGCCCAGGAGCCACCGCCCAAGGCCAGCACGCAGGCGTCGGCATCGACCTCGATGAGGCCGTCGTTCGTCTGAAAGCTCAGGCGCCCGGTCTCGAGCCCGACCAGCCGATGCTGGACATGAAAACGCACGCCGCTCTCGCGCAGCCGACGCACCCAGCCACGCAGCAGCGGCGCGGCCTTGAGGTCCGTCGGAAACACGCGCCCCGAGCTGCCGACAAAGGTCTCCACGCCGAGTTCGCGCGCGAACGCGCGCAGGGCGTCCGCGTCGAAGCGCTCAAGCCAGGGACGTACCGAATCGGCAGCCTCGCGATAGCGCTCGACGAAGGGCGCGAAGGGCTCGGAATGGGTGAGGTTCAGCCCACCTTTGCCGGCGATCAGGATCTTGCGGCCGACCGAACCCATGCGCTCGTACAGATCGACCTCGGCGCCCGCGTCGCGCAGTCGCTGCGCCGCCATCAACCCGGCGGGGCCGCCGCCGACCACGACGACGCGTGGCGCTGCGTTCAAGTGCGCCGTCCTTGTGCCTCGATCTGGGCCTCGATCTGCGTGGTCAGACGCGCCAGCTGATCACGCAGCTCGCGCACTTCAAGTACCAGTGGCTCCTCGCCCTTGGCGACGGCGTGCTCGACCGCGAGATCACGGTCGGTATCGATCTCTGCCTGCATTGCCGAAACCACCACACCGATGAACAGGTTGAGCGCGGTGAAGCTGGTGGCGAGGATGAAGGGAATGAAGAACAGCCAGGCGTAGGGATAGACCTCCATCACCGGACGCACGATGCCCATCGACCAGCTTTCCAGGGTCATGACCTGGAACAAGGTGTAGAAAGAGTCGGCGACGCTGCCGAACCACTCCGGGAAGGCCTCGCCGAACAGCTTGGTCGACATCACCGCGCCGACGTAGAAGATCAATAGCAGCAGCATCACGATCGAAGCCATGCCAGGCATCGCGCCCAACAGCGCACCCACCACACGCTTCAGCGAAGGCACGATCGTGATCAGACGCAGCACGCGAAGGATGCGCAGCGCACGCAGCACGGTCAGCGGGCCCGAGGCCGGCAGCAGCGCCACGGCGACCACGATGAAGTCGAATACGTTCCAAGGGTCGCGGAAGAAGCGCAGGCCACGTACATAGAGCTTCGCCGCAAGCTCGACGCAGAACACCACCAGCGCGGCTTTGTCGAGTACGAGCAGCCAGTCGCCGAAACGCGCCATCACCCGCGCATCGGTCTCGAGCCCCAGCGTGATCGCGTTGATCAAAATCACCGCGAGCACGAAGCGCTCGGTCAAAGGGTTGGCGAGCAGGCGTTCGAGCTGGGCCTTCATGGCAGGGGGGCGTTCTGGGGAGGGGAGCGCATTCTAGGGCTGCGCTGCGCGCTTCGCGCGCGGGATTGGGGATTCGGGATTCGGGATTCGGGATTCGGGATTCGGGATTCGGGATTCGACCGAAGGTCGATGCGGCCGGGCATGCCTCAGCGTGAAGGGGAATCGCCTTCTCGCCTCAGGCTGAAGTGGGCCGCAGCGCAGAAGCTCGCGGGGCCTCCCCACGAATCCCGAATCCCCATTCCCGAATCCCGGCTCTTTCAAACATCAAACTGCTCGCCCGCCTGCGGCACCCGCACGTCGCAGCCATACTGCTCGGACAGTCGTGTGCGCAGGCCTTCGCGGGCGGTGTCTTCGCCGTGTACCAGCAACACGCGCGGGTGCTTGGGAATCTGGCCGTACCACTGCGCCAAGCCGTTCTGGTCGGCATGCGCCGAGAGGCCGCCCACGGTGTGCCGGCGGGCCTTGACGCGGATGCGCTCACCGTAGATATCGACGAACTCGGCGCCGTCCACCAGTTTCCGCCCCAAGGTGCCGCGGGCCTGGTAGCCGACGAACACGACATGCGCGTTCTCGCGCCACAGGTTGTGGCGCAGGTGGTGGCGGATACGGCCGCCGTTGCACATGCCGCTGCCGGCGATGATCACGCAGCCGCCGCCGCGCTGGTTCAGGGCCTGCGAGTCCTGCACGCTGCTGACCAGGCGCAGGTTGGGCAGACCGAACGGGTTGCCGCCGCCGTTCCAGGCGGCGCGGCCTGGCGAATCGAACAGAGCCTTGTGACGGCCGTAGACCTCGGTGACCCTGAGCGCCATTGGCGAGTCCAGATACACCTGCCAGCGGTCGAGGTGCCAGCGCTCGTAGTGTTCGGCCATCCAGTACAGCAGCTCCTGGCTGCGGCCGACCGCGAAGGCCGGAATCAGCACGTTGCCGCGCTCGTGTGCCGCGATGTCGAAGACCTCGCCAAGCTCGTCGATGGTGGAATCTCGATTGCGATGCAGGCGGTCGCCGTAGGTGCTCTCCAGCAACACCAGATCCGCATGCGGAATCGGCGTCGGGTCGCGCATGATCGGCGTGTTGCGCGGGCCGAGGTCGCCCGAGAACACCAGGGTGCGCGGGCCGTGCGGGGTCTCGCCGGTCAGGCTGACCGAGGCCGACCCCAGAATATGCCCGGCATCGCGCAGGGTCAGGGTGAGGCCTGGCAGGATCTCGGTCGGGTCGTCGTAGTCCAGCGGCTGCAGCAGGCGCAGCGCGTCGGCGACATCGCCCAGCGAGTACAGCGGCGCGGCGTCGGCCTCATCGCCGGCGCGAAGCTTGCGGCGATTTTCGCGCTCGGCATCGGCCGCAGCCAGGCTGGCTGAGTCCTCCAGCATGATCCGCGCAAGGTCCGCGGTGGCACGATGGGTGTACACCGGCCCGGAGTAGCCGCGCTTCACCAGCAGCGGCAGGCGGCCCAGATGGTCGATGTGGGCGTGACTCAGCACCACCGCATCGAGGCGTTTGGGGTCGAAGCTGAACTCGTCGCGGTTGCGCTGGGTCTCCTCGTGGCCGCCCTGGATCATGCCGATATCCAGAAGTACTTGCTGTCGGCCGAACTCCAGCAGATGACAGGAGCCGGTGACTTCACCGGCAGCGCCGTGAATGGTGATTCGCATGCGGACCTCGGTGCGGGGGTGCGTAGCCCGATCATAGCGCCGGCGTCGGGGAGCGCCTTGCTCTGACAGTCAGTTCCGCGCTCGTCCGCGCCGCTACACTGTGAGGATCCCGAGATCTGCAAGGCTGCACATGTTCTTCCGAAGCTCCGCCCGATCGATTTTTCCCGCCGCCCTGGTCCTGCTCGGCCTGCTGCCCTGTGCGGCGAGTCAAGCCAACAGCGCGCTCGATGCGCGCCAGCGTGATCCCAGTACCGCGGCCTGCATGGACTTCTACCAGCACGCGAACGGCGGCTGGCTGAGCAGCACGCCCGTACCCTCGGGCCAGGCGAGCATTGGCTACACGGATGAAATCAGGGCGATGCTGGCAGGCCGCCAGCGCGAACTGCTGCGCGGCTTCGCCGAGGCACCCGCCAACCCCTTGGATACGAGCGTCGCGCGTCTGTATGCCTTGGGCATGGACAGCACCGCTGTAGACGCGCTCGGTGTCGGCCCCGCGGCACCTTTCCTGCGCCGGATCGACGCGCTGTCGAAGCCGCGCGATCTGCCGGCGCTGATCGGCGAGCTGCACGGCTGGGGCGCGCCGGTTCTGTTCGCGTTCTCGGTGGCGCCCGATCTGGATCAGCCGGAGCAGGCAATCGCCTACGCAAATCAGGGCGGCTTGGGCCTACCGGACCGCGACTACTACTTGCGCGAAGACGCGCCCGCACTGGAGCTTCGTGAGGCCTATCGCGCCTATGTCGAGCGCTTGTTGACGCTGGGCGGTCGCGCGGAGGCCGCCGCTGAATCGCATCGTGTGCTCGCCGTCGAGCTCGAGCTGGCACGCGCCTCACTGTCCCTGGAGCAACTGCGCGAGCCGCGCAACAGCTACCGCCTGGTCAGCGTGCGCGATCTGGACCGCGCGCAGCCCAACCTGCGCTGGCGCGACTATCTGAAGGGGCAGGGCCTGCGCCGTCTGGACCAGCTCTCGCAGGCGCACGCCAGCTACTTCAGCGCGATCAACGCGCGTTTCGCCTCCCAGCCGCTGACAGACTGGCAGGCCTACCTGCGCTTCCACGTGCTGCATGCCGCTGCACCCTTCCTGGGCCAGCCGTTCACGCAGGCCCACGATGGCCTGTATGTCGAAATGCTGTCGGGCCAGCCGGCGCCCTCGCGCGAGGCGCGCGTGCTGCAGTTCATGCAGGCCAGCCTGGGCGATGCGTTGAGCCAGCGCTATGCCCGCGCGCACTTCGAGCCTGCACGTCGCGAAGCCGCGCTCGCCCTGGCCGAGGGCGTTCGCGCCCAGTTGCGTGCACTGGTCGAAGGCTCGACCTGGATGTCGGAGGCCGGGCGCAGTGCCCTGCTGGCCGACATCGATGCGCTCGGCATCGCGCTGGGCGGGCCGGTCGAGACCGAGTGGGAAGGCTTCGAGCTGAAGGCCCAGACCTGGCCGGACGCCGTGCTGGAGATTTCCCGCGCTCGCCATCAGCGCGACGTGGCTGCGCTGGGCAAGCCGCCACGGTCGCGCTGGCCGGTGGCCGCGTCCGGCCTGCAGGTGAGTTACCTGTCGGCGAGCCACACCCTGTTCATTCCGGCTGCACTGCTCGCGTCGCCCTTGTTCGAGCCCGCTGGCGACAACGCCCTGAACCATGGCGTGGCCGGCGTATTGGTCGCGCGTGGCTTGATGGGCGTGTTCGACCCGGCCTCCGGCGCGCGTCGCGGCCTGCTCAGCGAAGCGGACCGGGCGGCCTACGCCGAACGTTCGCGGGGTCTGGTCAGCCAGTACGGGTCTTTCGCTGCACTGGGTTCTCTCAAAGTCGATGGCGCCGCCACCTGGAACGAGAACGTCCTCGACCTCGGCGCCATCCAGCTGGCCTACACCGCATTCCTCGGTGCAGGCGGCGAACGCGGCGACAGCGTCGAAGGCCTGAGCCCGGCGCAGCGCTTCTTCCACGGCTGGGCGCGACTGATGCGCCGCAACTACCAGGACGAAGCCCTGCGCCTGCTGCTGGCCGCAGACACCCGCGCACCGGCACGCTTCCGCGTCAACGGCCCGCTGCCGCACCTGTCCTCGTTCCAGGCCGCGTTCGACTGCAAGGACGGCCAGCCGATGTTCCTGCCGGAGCCGGCGCGGGCGAAGACGTTTTGATTGGAGCCGGGATTGGGGATTCGGGATTCGGGATTCGCTTTGCCTCGTTCAGAGGGCTGCCGAACAAGGAGCGCTGCATCGCTGTTTGGGCCGTGGGGCACCTCGCTGCCGTTGAGCCGAAACGTGCGTCGAGCTGCTGTAACGAATCCCGAATCCCCAATCTCGAATCCCGGCTCATGACCACAGGCAGGGTGCCCTGACCTTCACCGCGCCTATGATGCGGCGATGCTATCCCGCCTGAATCCGATGCAGCTGCTGCGCTTCGCAGGCCTCTTCACCTGGGGCTGCATGGGCGTGCCGCTGCTGATCGACCTGTTTCAGCAGGACATCAGCGGCAGCGATCTGGTGTGGTGGCGGGTCTGCTACGTCACGTTTGGCGTCTGCTACTGGCTGCTGACGCGCTCACCCGGTGCACGGCCGCGGGCGCGCTGGCTGCATCTGCTGCTGTTGGCGGTACTGACGCTGTCGGCGATCGGCATTGGACATTTCACGGGCACCGGTCTGTCGGGCGCGTTCCTGATTGTCATCGCCGGCCTGCTGCCCTGGTTTCTTTCGCTGGGCTGGGGCCTGGTCTGGCTGATCGGCCAGCACAGCGCCTTGATCCCGGTGTTCCTGCAGATCGAGGGCTTTGATTGGATCAGCGCGCCCCTGCAAGCGATGCTGCTGTTCGGCTACTCAAGTTTCGTGTTTCTCACCAGCCTGGTGGCGCGGCGGCAGATGGATGCGCGCGAGGAACAGCGCCGGCTGAACTCCGAGCTGCGCGCCACCCGCGCCCTGCTCGCCGAGAGCTCGCGCTTGAACGAGCGTTCGCGCATCTCGCGCGAGCTGCATGATCTGCTCGGACACCACCTGACGGCGCTCAGCCTTAACCTCGAGGTCGCCACGCATCTGTCAGACGGCAAGGCTCGCGAGCACATCAAGCAGGCCCAGTCGCTGGCCAAGCTGCTGCTTTCGGACGTGCGCGAAGCGGTCAGCCAGCTGCGTCACGACGATGCCATCGATCTGCGCGAAGCGCTGTTCAGTCTCGTCGACGGCGTGCCTTCGCTGGAGGTGCGCTTGGACGTGCCCGCCGATTTCCGGATCAGCGACCCCCATCGGGCGCAGATGCTGCTGCGCGCGACCCAGGAAATCATCACCAATGCCGCGCGCCACTCCGGTGCGGCCCGACTGGACCTGCGCATCGCCAGCGAACAGGGCGGCGTGCTTCTGGAGGCGCGCGACGACGGCCGCGGCGCGGACGCAGTAAACGCGGGCAACGGTTTGCGCGGCATGCGCGAGCGCGTGTCCGAATTCGCCGGCACACTTGAGATCGACACTTCGCCGGGGCAGGGGTTTGCCCTGCGCCTGCACCTTCCCGTGGAGACACCCGCATGATCCGCGTCTGCCTGGTCGATGACCAAACCCTGGTACGCCAGGGCATCCGCTCGCTGCTTGAGCTTTCCGACAACATCCGTGTGGTGGCTGAGGCCAGCGACGGCAAGCAGGGCCTGGAGAAGATCGACGAGGTCAAGCCCGATGTGGTGCTGCTCGACATGCGCATGCCGGTGATGTCCGGCATCGAAACCCTGCAGCACCTGAGCGAACGTGGGTCAGTACCGGCCACCATCATCCTGACCACCTTCGACGACGATCAACTGGTTCTGCAGGGTATCAAGCTCGGCGCCCGCGGCTATCTGTTGAAGGACGTCTCGCTGGAGCAGCTGGTCGATGCGGTGCAAACCGTTGCCGCCGGCGGTTCACTGGTGCAGCCCGTGGTGACCCAGCGCCTGCTGTCCGGCCTTGAGCGCATGCAGAACGATTTCACCAGCCTCGACCGACCGGACCCGCTGACCGATCGCGAAACCGAAATCCTGCGCCTGATGGCCGGCGGCTACAGCAACAAGGAAATCGCCAACTCGCTGGGTGTGGCCGAAGGCACGGTCAAGAATCACGTGTCGAACATCCTGAGCAAACTCGGCGTGCGCGACCGCACGCGTGCTGTCCTGAAGGCGTTTGAACTCAAGCTGGTCTGAAAGCTCGCGCACCAACTGCTTGCCTGCGGCGGCCGTTTGCGGACGCCCGTGGAGGCGGCACGCCCCACGAAGCTGGCGATACCGGCGATGGTTCGGCTTGCCGAAGCGCATGGACTTCGCGCGCCGAGCGTCGCCTCGACCGCTGTACCGTGCCTCCGCCAAGGCGTGTGGGTTCCTCCTGCGTTCTGACCACCATGCGCAGCGCGCACCGAATAGCGGCGTAGTTCTTGCACTCACGCTTCGATGAGCCAGCTCACCGTCTACTCCACCCAGCTGGCCAGCGCCGTTCTGATGGCGCTGCTGCTGGCTGCCTTCAGCAGACGGTTCCCGCGCCCCTATGTGCTGCTGTGGTCACTCAGCTTCGCCGCGCTGGCCCTGCACGTCGCGGGCATGGGCTTCGCGACCTGGGCTCGCGCCCGCTGGGGCTGGCCGGTCAGTTCACCGGCGATGATCGCCACCACGCTGACCTATACCAGCGCAGGGGCACTGCAGATCCTCGCTCTGCTGGCGGGCTTGATCGAGCTGTTGCGGCCTTCAGCTGAGCCCGGTCGCCGGTGGACGCGCGTGCCCGTGCTCCTGGTTCTCGCGCTCGCGGTGGGCGCGTTGCTGACGTTGCCCTGGGCCTGGGACCCCGCGGTCAATCTCAATCGCCTCTACCTGCGAACCGGTACCCGCTATCTGCTGGGCGGAATCGCGCTGGGTTGGGCTGCAGTCCTCGTACTGCGGCATTCCTCGGACGGAAACTTTGGTCGTCGGCTGACTGCGGGCGTGCTGGGCCTGTACGCCGCCGAGCTGCTGCTGCAGGCGGTGGTGGCGCTGCCGGTGCTATGGGGCGAGATGTCCGCTGCGCATCGCGCGATTACACCGGTGCACGGATTGTTCGAGGTCGTGGTGTATCCGATGCTCGGAATCGGGCTCGTCATCTGGCTGCTGATCACGGAGCACCAGCGCCTCGACGAGGCCGAGCTGCGGCTCCAGGCCGTAGGCCGCTCGGACCCGGTAACCGGCTTGGCCAACGAGCAGGGCCTGCAGCAGGAACTGGCGGGACAGGTCGACTCCACCATGGTCGTCGGGCTGCTCGGGCTGGACCAGTTCCGCCTGATCAACGAGGCGCGCGGCATGCGCGGCGGCGACGAAGTGCTGCAGCGCGTGGCCCAACACCTGCGGCGGGAACTGCCCGAAGCGCTCGGAATGGCGCGTTTGGGCGGCGACGAATTCGTGCTCGTATTGCCTTCGGGTCAGGCTTCCGTCGCAGCGCTCGAACGCGCGCGTGCAAGCCTTTCGCGCGGCGCCGGCGGCCCGGATCAAGGTCTGCTGGCGGCGAGTCTGGGTTGGACGCGCCTTGCCGGCATCGGCGACCTGCGGGGTGCGCTGGCGCGTGCGGGCACTGCACTGCGTGTGGCCAAGCAGGATGGCGGTGGGAGCCTGCGCGAGTTCGCAGACGACATGGCGGTGGCGCAGCGCGACTGGGTCGTCTTGAGTGCCGAGCTTGAGCAGGCCTTCCAGCGCGACGAGTTCGTGCTGTTCCTGCAGCCGCTGGTGAGCGCGGGTCGTGGCGAGCTGACGAGTTTCGAGGCACTGCTGCGCTGGCGTCATCCGCGGCGCGGCGTGCTGCCACCGGATCAGTTCCTGCCCAGCCTGCGTACCCTTCGCCAGATGCAGCGGCTCGACACGCTGGTGTTGGAGCAGGCGGCCCGTCTTCTGCAAGCGCAGGCCGAGCCCAGGCGACCGATCGCCGTGAACCTCGGCGTCGACAGCCTGCTGGCGCCGGGCATGGTGGAGTTCACCGAGTCATTGCTGCGCCGACACGGCCTGCGGCCGGATCTGCTGCATATCGAGATCACCGAAGAGACCGCCATCCGCAGCGTGGAGCAAGGTGTGCAGGTGCTGGAGCGGCTGCAGCGGCTCGGCATCGAGATCGCGCTGGACGATTTTGGTACGGGCTACAGTTCGCTGACCTATCTGACCCGTTTCCCGGCGCGTCGGATCAAGTTTGATCGGCAGTTCCTGACCAGCGCTGCGGAGAACGCCTCCAGCCGTGCGGTGCTGGCCGCGCTGGTGCCACTGGTGCGGCGGCTGGGTTTGAGTAGCGTCGCCGAGGGCGTCGAAACGCTGCAGCAGCGGGAGTTGGCCGAAAACCTCGGTTTCGATGAGCTGCAGGGCTATCTGTTTGGTCGCCCGCAGCCGGCGGCGGAGGTTCTTGCAGGCAACAGCCCGCTGAGCGGGACTCTCCGCCTGGTTGCCGCGCGCCCGGAAAACCACTGAGACCGTCCGCCACAGATCCAGGGTCCACCTTCTTCGAGGCGGGGATCAGCCGATGTCCTTGGCTTCACCTACGCCCGCGTTCTCCGCATGCGTCGGCGCGCGCGGTCGACGAAGCAGGGGTTGCGCGAACACCGCCAACAGCAGGATGGCCACGCCGCCGTAAAAGCTCGCGTCCAGCTCGCGCTGCTCGCTGAACAGCACCATCGCCAGCAGGATCGCGTAGATCGGTTCTAGATTGATCGCCATCTGCGCCGAGAACGCGCTCATGTGGCGCAGCGCCACAAGGCTCAGCGCGAACGGCAGCAGGGTGCAGCCCAGCGCCAGCACCAGCAGATACACGAAATCCGTGGAGTCCGGCAGAAATCCGCCCTCGGCGGGCAGCGGGAACGCGAGCAGCAGCAGCGGCGCGAGCAAGGTCAGCGTGAGTGTGCCGGCGCCCAGCTCGATCGCGGTGACTGTCAGCGGTTCGCCGGACTCGACATAGCGTTTGTTGAGCGCCGAGAACAGCGCCACGATAAAGGCCGAGACCGCGCCCATCGCGATGCCTGCGCGCATCTCCACCGGCACCCCGCCGACCACCAGCGCAACACCGGGCAGCACGGCGACACCGAGCGCCAGCTCGCCACGCGAGAACGGTCGCTTGGCTATCCAGGGTTCAATGAAGGCAAGGAACACCGGCCCCAGCGCCATACAGGTCGCACCGACCGACGCGTTGGAGAGCTTGATCGAGCCGTAGAAGGTCAGCCAGTGCAGCGACACCAAGGCGCCAATGCCCGAATAGATCCAGATCTGACGCGCGCTCATCTTGCGCAGGCTGCGCCACACCGCAGGCACCAGCGCCAGCGCAGCCGTGACCAGCAACATCCGCCACCACACCAGCGGCAGAGCCGTCAGCGTGATCAGCTTGCCGAGAATGGCGGTGAAGCCCCAGAGCATCACGCAGAAGTGGATCTGCAGCTGGGCGCGAGTCGAAGGTGTCATTGCCACGGCGCGGAGTCGATCAGGGGCCGCGGGCGCGGCGAAGCCGCATAGGCTGGGCACGCCGCGGGGAGTGCGCAATAGGCGGAAAGCAAAGGGCCGCCGATGTCATGCATCGACGGCCCTTCGTTTGAAGGCTTGGAATCCACGCGGGCGTTTGGGGTCGGGCTGGAGCCCAGTGGGAGAACGCGAGTCCTGTCCAAGCCCGAATCCTCAACACGGAAGCCTGAGCCTCAATCCATCTTGAAGACGCACAGCTTGTTGCCATCGAGGTCGCGGAAGTAGCCCGCATAGAAGCCCGGGAAGCGCTCGCCGACGGCGCCCTCATCCGTGCCGCCCAGCTCCAGCGCCTTGGCGTGGAAGGCATCCACCTTCTCGCGGCTGTCCATCACCAGTGAGGTCATGTTGCCGTTGCCTGGCGTGGCGGGCTGACCGTCGAAGGGCTTGATGACGCCGACCGCGGGGCCGCGACCCGTGCCCCAGGAAATGAAGCGCGGGCCCTGCATGCCGCGCTTGCCGCCGATGCTGCCGAACAGCGCGTCGTAGTAGGCCGCTGCGCGGTCGAGGTCGTTGGTGCCAAGGGTGACGTAGCCGATCATTTCTGACTCCATGGGTAGAGGGCAGGGCGCCAATGGTGATTCGCGCCCGGATGGGGTTTCCGCCAATCTCAGCTGCGCGCTGTAGGCGCCGCTCAATCGCCGCCTCAGCGCGCGCAGCGGAATGGCAGCGCGGAGAGTGCAGTGCCCCAGCGTAGCGACGGCGCGAAGAAAAACGAGTGGCGAAACCGACGCTGTCCGCGTCGATTCCGCCAATCGGTGCACACGCGCTTGCAGCGGGCTCAGATCTCGATCGTCGCCAGATCGCCCTTGGTCTCCAGCCAGGCCTTGCGGTCGGATGCGCGCTTCTTGGAAAGCAGCATGTCCATCAGCGCGCGGGTTTCCTCAGGCGCCTCGATGGTGAGCTGCACCAGTCGCCGCGTATCCGGATGCACGGCCGATTCGCGCAGCTGCGAGGGGTTCATCTCGCCGAGGCCCTTGAAGCGGGTGACGTTGACCTGACCGCGAATTTTCTCGCGCTCGATCTTGTCGAGTAGCAGGCGCTTCTCTTCTTCGTCGAGCGCATAGAACACCTGCTTGCCGACATCGACACGGAACAGCGGCGGCATCGCCACGAACACGTGGCCGGCCGAGACGAGGGCGGGGAAGTGCTGCAGGAACAGCGCCGACAGCAGGGTCGCGATGTGCAGGCCGTCGGAGTCGGCATCCGCCAGCACGATGATCTTGCCGTAGCGCAGGCCGCCGATGTCGGCGCTGCCCGGATCGCAGCCGATCGCGACCGCGAGGTCGTGCACTTCCTGCGAGCCCAGCACCGCGCCGCTCTCGACTTCCCATGTGTTCAGGATCTTTCCGCGCAGCGGCAGGATCGCCTGGAAGTCCTTGTCGCGGGCCTGCTTGGCGCTGCCGCCGGCGGAGTCGCCTTCGACCAGGAACAGCTCGGTGCGAGACAGGTCCTGGCTTGAACAATCGGCGAGTTTGCCGGGCAGCGCTGGCCCTTGCGTGATCTTCTTGCGGACGATCTGCTTTTCGGTCTTGAGTCGCGCGGAAGCGCGCTCGATCGCAAGCTGGGCGATGCGCTCGCCCATCTCGACGTGCTGATTGAGGAACAGCGAGAACGCATCGTGCACTGCGTTCTCGACAAAGGCCGCGGCCTGACGCGAGGACAGACGCTCCTTGGTCTGGCCCGAGAACTGCGGGTCGGTCAGCTTCAGGCTCAGCACGCAGCAGACGCGGTCCCAGACGTCCTCCGGCGCGAGCTTGACGCCGCGCGGCAGCAGGTTGCGGAAATCGCAGAACTCGCGCAGCGCTTCGGTCAGGCCGGAGCGCAGGCCGTTGACGTGGGTGCCGCCCTGGGCGGTCGGAATCAGGTTGACGTAGCTCTCCTGCACCAGCTCGCCATCAGCGGCCCAGCACAACGCCCAGTCGACCGCTTCGGTGTCGCGCTTGAGCGCGCCGACGAAGATCTCGGGCGGTAGGTAGTCGCGATCGGCCAGCTGGGTCTTCAGGTAGTCGCGCAGGCCGTCCTCGTAGTACCAGACGTCCTTCTCGCCGCTGGCCTCATCGACCAGGGTGACTTTCAGGCCTGGGCACAAAACAGCCTTGGCGCGCAGCAGATGGCGCAGGGCGCGCAGCGAGAACTTCGGCGTGTCGAAATACTTGGGATCAGCCCAGAAGCGCACCTTGGTGCCGGTATTGCGCTTGCCGACCGTGCCGATGATCTCCAGCGGGCTGGTGCGGTCGCCGTCAGCGAAGCTCATCCGGTACTCGTTGCCATCGCGGCGGATGGTGACATCGACCTTTTTCGACAGCGCATTGACCACGCTGACGCCGACGCCGTGCAGGCCACCGGAGAAGGTGTAGTTCTTGCCGCTGAACTTGCCGCCCGCATGCAGGCGAGTGAGGATCAGCTCGACGCCGGGAATGCCTTCCTCGGGATGGATGTCGACCGGCATGCCGCGGCCGTCGTCGGCGACCTCGCAGCTGCCGTCGGCGAACATCATGACTTCGATGCTCTTGGCGTGACCGGCCAAGGCCTCGTCGACGGCGTTGTCGATGACTTCCTGCGCAAGGTGATTCGGGCGGGTGGTGTCGGTGTACATGCCCGGCCGGCGCTTGACGGGGTCAAGCCCGGACAGGACTTCAATATCGGCGGCGTTGTAGCGGCTGCTCATGGATCTCGTGGTCTTGGAAAGGGGCGACGGCCGCCCGGGGGCGGCGCGCGGAGGCGCAGACATTACCGTGTCCGGGCGGCGGATGGGCGAGTACGGGCGAGCTTCCGCTCGGTCGCCCTGTGTCAAGGCCCCATCGGCACTGGATGCTCGTGACGCAAGTCCCTAACTTTCGTCCCGCTTCAGCGCCAGTGGTCGGGGGATCACGCGCTGCAGCTGCGCTGTCCGCTCGTCGATGTACGGGATGCAGCAGCGCTCAATCCGGAAGGGGAATCCATGCGTTTCACGACTTCTCGCAAGCCTTTGGCCTGCGCGCTTGCGCTGTGTCTTTTCACTGTCGCCGCCTCGGCTGAGGCTCCGCTGCGTCTCACCGGCCCGCAACCCGGCGACCCCGTCGCGATCGCGCAGTCCTTCGTTGAATCGTCGGGCGCCGAGTACGGCATCGCCAGCGCAGACCAGAAGCACCGCATCGCCAGCGTTGCGCCCACGCGCCACAACGGCCTGACCCACGTGTACCTTCAGCAGACTGTCGATGGCATCGATGTGGATGGTGCGGTCACCACGGTCAACGTGATGCGTGACGGCGCGATCCTGAGCATCGCCAACGCTTTCGAACCCTCCGCGCAGCAGCGCGCGAATGGCAAAGTGCCGCGCATCAGTGCCGAGATGGCCTATGTGGCCGCCGCCAGCTACCTGAATGTCGCGCTGCGCGCGCAGCCCACCGTGATGGGAGGTCGCGGCGGCGAGTCGCGACATGTTCTGTTCGCCGGTGGCCTGCTGTCCGATCAGCCCGTGCCCGCAGAACTGCTGTACGTGCGCGACGGCGATCGTCTGCGCTTGAGCTGGAATCTGACGATCGACCGTTTTGAGGGTGAGACCTTCCACGGCGAGCTCCGCATTGATGCCGAGACCGGTCAAGTGCTGGATCTGGCGAGTTACGTCGCGCACGCCAAGTTGGCCACTCAGCGGAAGCTCGGCACCCCGGGCCCCGGCTACAGCGCCAGTTACTACGTGTTGCCGATGCCTTTCGAGAGCCCGACCCATCCCGACGCAGCACTCGAGCTGGTGACGGACCCGCATGACCCCGATGCCTCGCCGCGCGGCTGGCATGACACCCGGGCGCTTGGCACGTCCGGCTACGAGTTCGCCGAGACCCGCGGCAACAACGTGGTGGCGCGGGCGGATCTGACTTCCAACAACGCCACCGCCAACTATCGCGCGCC
This sequence comes from uncultured Aquimonas sp., assembly GCA_964586455.1. Lineage (GTDB taxonomy): Bacteria > Pseudomonadota > Gammaproteobacteria > Xanthomonadales > Xanthomonadaceae > Aquimonas. The sequence goes on along the minus strand of CAZPHV010000017.1, from coordinate 57,142 downwards.
GGCGGTTGTGGAGAACGGCAATCTGATCTTCAACTACACCTGGGACCCGGACGCCCAGCCCACGGTTGGCGGCAATCAGCCGAGCCAGGGCAACGTGCCGCCCGCCGTGGTCAACTTGTTCTACTGGAACAACATCCTGCACGACGTACTCTGGCACTACGGCTTCGACGAGGCATCGGGAAATTTCCAGGTCAACAACTTCGGCCGCGGTGGCAGCGGCAACGACGCGGTCAATGCCGATGCGCTCGACGGGTCCGATCTGGCCACGCCGAACACCAACAACGCGAACTTCTCGACCCCCGCCGACGGCTCAGCGCCGCGCATGCAGATGTATCGCTGGCTGGGTCCGATCGCGGTGCGTGTGGATACGCCCTATTCGACATCGCTGAACGCGATGAAGGGCGGCTTTGGCCAACAGCTGACGAGTGCGCTGACCGGCAGCTTTGCGCTGGTCAATGACGGCGGCCTCAATGCGGGTGTGGAGGGGTGTACGGCGCTGAGCAATGCCGCAGAAGTCGCCGGCAAAATTGCGCTGGTGCGCCGCGGCACCTGCGAGTTCGGCGTGAAGGCGCTGAACGCGCAGAACGCCGGCGCGATCGCCACAATCATCTACAACAACCAGGGCGGCGACGCGGTACTGAGTCCAGGCCCGGGGGCCTCGGGCGGCAGCGTCACCACGCCGGTGGCCTTCATCGGACAGAATGATGGCGATGAGCTGGCTGCTGCGCTGCAGGTGGGCGCTGCCACCGGGGCAATGCTTCCGGCCGACCTGGTCGGGCCCGACCGTGACAGCGATTTCGATGCGGGAGTCATCGGCCACGAGTATGCGCACGGTCTGTCCAATCGTCTGACCGGCGGCCGTACCCAGGCCTCTTGCCTCAACAACGCCGAACAGGCGGGCGAGGGCTGGTCGGACTATGTCGGCCTGATGCTGACGCTTCGCAGCAACGCATGCGCCGCGCCCCGCGGAGTCGGCACCTACGCGAGCTTCCAGCCGCCGACCGGCTCGGGCATTCGTCGTTTCCCGTACAGCCGCAACCGCGAGATCAACCCCTTCACCTTCGCGGACACCAACGATGCCCTGCAGAGCCAGCCGCACGGCATCGGCGCGGTGTGGGCGACCATGCTGTGGGACATGACCTGCGACCTGATCGACGAGCACGGCTTCGATGCGGATCTCGCGAAGGGCACGGGCGGCAACAACATCGGCATGCAACTGGTGGTTGACGGCCTGAAGCTGCAGCCGTGCCGGCCGAGCTTCGTGCAGGCACGCGACGCCATCCTGGCGGCCGACGAAGCCAACAACGAGAGCGAGAACCGCTGCCTTGTCTGGCGTGCCTTCGCCGGTCGCGGGCTTGGCCTTGGAGCATCAAGCGGATTGAACACCGATCGCTTCGACCAGGTTGAAGCTTTCGACCTGCCGCTCGACTGCGCCGACCACGTCGTTGCCGTCGCCAGCACCGGTGATGGCAGCGTCAGCCCCTCCACGAGCGTCGGCGTGCTGGAAGGCGCGCGCGTGTCCTTCACTCTGACGCCTGCTGCCGGCTGGCAGATCGACGAGGTGCAAGGCTGCGACGGTGAGTTGACGGACGACGTCTACCGCACCGCAGCGGTCACCGCGGCCTGCACGGTGTCGGTGGAGTTCTCGGAAGTGCCGCCCGAGATCTTCGCCAACGGGTTTGAGTCGGAAGACTGACCAGACGCTGCGCCTGCGATGAAACAGCGGAACGGCGTCGGTCTTCCGGCGCCGTTCTGCTGAATGGCGTGCCGGATGCCTGCTCGAATCAGTGGGGCTTTGGCCATAGGCCGGGCCGAACCGGGGGCATCCGTCCAGCCCGTCAGGCGTCCTCCGGCTGGGCGCGCAGCAGGTGTGGGGAAGCTCTGATTTATCAGAGCTTCCTGCACGCTCTGGATGGCATGCTCGCGAATCAAGCATGCAAGTGCTTGATTCTGCGCGAGTGAGTCCGGACCTGTGCCGGGCTCGCGACGTCTGAAGAGCCCCAGGATGGAGTTCTTCAGAGCTTCCTCAGGTGTTGGGCCCCGAACAATCCCGACTCCGCGATTCAAAAAGAGAAACGCCGGCAAGCGCGCTGGGGTCGTACGCGCCGAGACTGAATCCATGCTTCAATCCGCCCGCATGGGGCCGGCGCTCCGTTTGCCGGGGGGCGCCACCGCTTAGGTAGTGTGCAGCTCAGCTTGCGCGGTTTCGGCGCTACCCGATCGCCCGGACAGCTCGATGTCGGCTGCAACTTTCACCCGCTGATGCGGAACACCCAGCACTCGGCGCACCCCGCTCTCGAGGTCCGATCACCATGGCGCCTTCCAAACCCACCATCGACCACGCCCGACTCGACCGCATCGTCGCCGAGGCGCGGCGCAGCGCCGAGCAGCGCGACCGCGGCTATCGCGAGCAGGCGCTGAAGATGTACCCGTGGATCTGTGGCCGGTGCGCGCGCGAGTTCACGCGAGCAAACCTGTTGGAGCTCACGGTCCATCATCGCAACCACAACCATGACGACAATCCGGCCGATGGCAGCAATTGGGAGCTGCTGTGCGTGTACTGCCATGACAACGAGCACTCGCGCTACATCGACAACGCCAGTGGAAATCTTGCGGGCGACGCGCCGGCTGCGGCGGCGACCGGCAATCCTTTCGCGGGGCTTGCGGCGCTGATGAAGTCGAAGGGTGGCGGTGACGGCGACGGTGGTTCAACGCGCTGAGCACCGCAGCCGATCCGTGTTTCGCGCGCAGGCAACGGTTGCGTGATGTCTTGAAGCTGCAGCACAGGCGGTCGAGCTGCGTTCCGGGGCGCGGGGGCATTCTTGGCCGCAGGAGTCGCCACCTGCACTGGCGCAGAACCGCCGGCCGCTCCGGTGAGCTCTGCAAAGACACATTTCCGGCGGTTGCCCACGAGAGCTTCGCCGACAGCTTCGACGCGCAGAACCAAACGGCCTGACTTCGGACGGTGGTGTGGCGCAACGGCGCCAGCGCTCTGACGCCGTTGCGTCGCCGCTTGGCAGGCGCCCCGCCGGAAGGGCTTTAGCGAATGGGCGTGTACGAACGGCAAGCGCGCCAAACGGACTCCGCCGATGACAGGTTTGGCCGCACAGAACGACCGCACAAGCAGTGCCTCATGCGCTCTGTTGCCACGGGCGCACGGCGGCTGCGTGTGGCTCCGCGGGCCCTCAGCCCAGCAGCGTCTCCAGCACCGCCATCCGCACCGCCACGCCATTGCTGACCTGCTGCAGGATCACCGACTGCGGCCCGTCGGCCACCGCGTCTGTGATCTCGACGCCGCGGTTCATCGGGCCGGGGTGGGTGACGATGGCGTCAGCGCGCGCGCGCTGCAGGCGCTGCGCGTCCAGGCCGTAGTCGCGGTGGTAGTCGGCCAGGGAGCTGACCAGGCCTTCTTCCATGCGCTCACGCTGCAGGCGCAGCATCATCACCACGTCGACGCCTTCCACGGCGGCGTCGAGATCTGAAACGACCGTGCAGCCGCGCAGGGTTTCGTCGCTGGGCAGCAGCGCAGCAGGCGCACACACGCGGATCTCGCCAGCGCCGAGTGCGCGCAGCGCATGCAGGTCCGAACGCGCCACGCGCGAATGCAGGATGTCACCGACCAGCAGCACGCGCAGACCGGTGAAGTCGGCACCCTTGTGCTGGCGGATCGTCAGCATGTCGAGCAGGCCCTGGGTCGGGTGGGCGGCGCGCCCGTCGCCTGCGTTGACGATCGAAACATGCGGCTGCGCCGCCGACGCCAGTAAATCAAGGGCACCGGATTCAGCGACGCGCACCACGAAGGCATCCGCGCCCATGGCTTCAAGGGTTCGATAGGTGTCGAGCAGGGTCTCGCCCTTGCGGGACGACGAATGCGCGACGTCGAAGTTCAGAACTTCTGCACCCAGTCGGCGAGCAGCCAGCTGGAACGAACTGCGCGTCCGGGTGGAGGGCTCGAAGAACAGGTTGACGACGGTGCGGCCTGCGAGGTCCTGCAGGTGGGCGCGGCCGTGCAGCGCATGCTCGCGCAGCGCCTCTGCGCGATCGAGCAGGCGGACGAGTTGCGCGGGTTGGAGGCCATCGAGCGTGAGCAGGTGGCGCAGGCGTCCGTCGGGGTGCTGCTGCGGGCTGGACATGGCTTGGTCGGGCAAGGGAGAAGAAAGGAGCTGGTCTTAGCCAACTTGGCCGAGCCAGCGTTCAAGAATGATCTGCGCGGCCAGGGCATCCAGCAGCTCAGCATGTGAGCGCTTCGCCCGGCCCTCGCTGCGTGCCTGCGCGAAGCGCCGGTCGGCCTCGCGAGAGCTCGATCGCTCGTCGACCATCTGAACCGGCAGGCGATAGCGCTGTTCAAGCGCGCGGGCGAAACGACGCGCGCGCTGGGTCGCGGGCTGCACTTCGCCTTCGAGTGTCAGTGGTTCTCCGACCACCAGCAGCTGCGGCGACCATTCGCGCAACAGGCGATCGCAGGCGTTCCAGTCGGGCTGGCCGTCATTGACCGCCAGTACCGCAATGGCGCGCGCTGTGGCAGAGAGCGTGTTGCCGACCGCAACGCCGGTGCGCCGCGCGCCGACATCGAACCCCAGCGCACACACCGGGGACTCGTTGCCGGTCGCGCTCATGCTCGGCCGGAGTAGTCGGTAAGCAGGCGCAGATCCACGCCCAGCAGCGCGGCGGCGCTGTTCCAACGCTGTTCGAGCGGCAGATCGAACAGGATGGACTCATCGGCCGGCACCGTAAGCCAGGCGTTGGCGGCGAGCTCCTCTTCCAACTGGCCTGGCCCCCAACCTGCGCAGCCCAGCGCCAGCAGTGCCTTGGCAGGGCCGTTGCCAGCGGCCATCGCCGCGAGGATGTCGCGTGAGGTGGTCAGCTTGATCTGGGGTGAAACCTGGTAGGTGGAATCCCATTCGCGGCCATCGTCGGCGTGCAGCACGAAGCCGCGCTCGGGATGCACCGGGCCACCGGTCAGCACCTCGCGCTGACCGAGCTGGCCGGTGCGGTCATCCAAGCCGAGCTGCGACAACACCTCGGCCATGTGGTAATCGGAGGCCCGGTTCAAGGTGATGCCCATGGCGCCCTCTTCGTCATGCCTGCAAATCAGGGTGACGGTGCGCGCGAAATGGGGGTCGTCCAGCTGGGGCAGGGCGATCAGGAGCTGATTGCTCAGGGGGCTGGGGGGTGAGGACATGCGCGCAATTCTAGCAGTCGCGCAGTGCTGCGCCGGGTCAACGACGATCGCGAGTGCGCGCGCGGGGATCAGCGGTTGCGCAGCACGTTGCCCGGCTGGAACTCCCAGGTGCGGGTGATGTGCAGTATCTCGACCTGCTCCTTGGTTTCGGGCAGCGGCGGGTAGGGCTCGCCCAGACGCACGATTCGCAGCGCAGCCTCGTCCAGCATCGGGTAGCCGCTGGAGCGGATGATGTCGATGCGTTCCACGCTGCCGTCGCGGCGCACGGCGACCGTCATCAGCAACTGGCCGACCAGGTTGCGACGGCGCGCTTCGTCCGGATAGTTCAGGTTGCCGATGCGCTCGACTCGTGCCACCCAGCCACGCATGTACGAGGCGAACTCGTACTCGGCGGTGTTGGCCGAGATGAACTTGCGCTTCGGCCGCTTGGCATAGGTCTGGCTGTCGCGCTCGATTTCAGCCGCCAGCCGCGCCATTTCCATGCTTTGCTCCATCAGATGGCGCGCGCTAGGGAGCTGGGTGTCGGGAGTCGGCACCCGATCGGCATCCGGCACCTGCTGCGCGCTGTCGGCCTGGGAGCTCAGGACCTGCTGGGTGCGCTCAGGCTGCGGTGGCGGGGTGGCCGGGCTGACCGGCACGGGTGCGATGCCCGGCTGATTCTTCGGCACCGGCGAGGACACCGGCTCACTCGGGCGCTCGGCTTTTTCCGAATCGCCGCCGCCTTGCTGACTCGCCTGGGCAAGGAAGTCGGGGTCGTCCGGACGCTGCTCGCTGCGCGTCTGGGTGAGGATGACATCCAATGTCGGCCGCAGCGGGGCTGGGTTCTCGACCGCAAAACCGACACCCAGGGCCAGCACGCCGTGGGCAATCAGCGAGAACACCAGAGTCGCGCCCAAACGGTCGCCGTCGCTGACCACGACGGCAGCGGGTTGCTGCTCTGCACTCACTTCAGACGGGCCTCGATCGCGTCAAACAACTGACCTGCGATGTTGATCCCGAACTGGGCGTCGAGTTCGCGGATACAGGTAGGGCTGGTGACATTGACTTCCGTCAGCCAGTCTCCGATCACGTCCAGGCCCACGAACAGCATGCCGCGGCGTTTGACCTCCGGGCCCACCTGGGCGGCGATCCAGCGGTCGCGTTCGGTCAGGGGCCGCCCTTCGCCACGCCCACCAGCCGCCAGGTTGCCGCGGAAGTCGTCGGCCGCCGGAATGCGCGCCAGTGCGTAGGGCACGGGTTCGCCGTCAACCAGCAGGATGCGCTTGTCACCCTGCCGGATTTCCGGCAGATAGCGCTGCGCCAGCGCCAGCTGGCGGTCGCCCTGGGTGAGGGTTTCAAGGATGACCTTGAGGTTGTCGTCGTCGGCGCGGGCACGGAAGATCGAACGTCCGCCCATGCCGTCCAGCGGCTTGAGTACGCAGTCGCGCTCACGCTCGACGAACTCGCGCAGGTGACTGGCGTCGCGCGACACCCGAGACGGCGGAATGCACTGCGGGAAATGCAGCGCGAACAGCTTTTCGTTCATGTCGCGCAAACCCTGCGGGTCATTCACGACCAGCGCGCCCTGGGCCTGAGCCAGGGTCAGAATCTGGGTGTCGTAGAGGTACTGGCTGTCGAACGGTGGGTCGCGGCGCATCAGGATGGCGCTCATCTGGCCCAGCGGCCGCCATTCGGCCGGGCCCTTCTCGAACCAGCTGGAGGCGTCGTCCTGGACGCGCAGCGGCGCAAGTCGCGCCATCGCCACGTCGCCTTCGATCGCCAGATCGCCCGAGGTGGCGTAGTGCAGCCGGTGCCCGCGGCGCTGCGCCTCCAGCAGCATGGCGAAGCTGGAGTCCTTCTTGATCCGGATGCCCTCGATGGGGTCCATCACCATCGCGATGTCCATGTCTGTTCAATCGTCCTGCGGTCGAGAGGCCCTTTGGGCGCCTCGGGGTGGGAGGGGGAGGAACCGGGATGCGGCGCAAACGACAGCAACGTGCCGCCAACTGCCCCGCGAGGTCACGCCTGAGCCGGCCGACGTGCGCAAAGCGTGCGCAGATCGACTCTTTGCCTGCAGCGACCGAAACACGCATCAAGCGTGCGCCGGAGGCAGGTGAACGCTGGCTATACTAGCAGCGGCTTGCGGACGCTCGGCGTCACGCAGCCGCTGCAACAGGGGGTCCGTACGCGGGCTGCCATGCTGCAGCAGGTGATGCAGCATTGACCGCAGCAGGGGAGCTGGTCGATGCCGTGGAACAGGCTTTGCTTGACAGTTCCGGCAACGGCTGGGATATAGCTTCGGATTGCGTGGCCGACCGTTGGCCGGCGCCCTGTGGGGAATGCGAATGGAAGAGAACCAAGGTTCGGCCAGCTTGGATGGCCTGAAGGTGATGGTCATCGATGACTCGAAGACGATCCGCCGGACGGCTGAAACCCTGCTCAAGAAGGAAGGCTGCGACGTGGTCACCGCCACGGATGGATTCGAAGCACTGGCGAAGATTGCGGACCACCATCCGCAGGTGATCTTTGTCGACATCATGATGCCGCGTCTGGATGGCTATCAGACCTGTGCACTAATCAAGAACAACCAAGTGTTCCGGTCAACGCCGGTGATCATGCTTTCGTCCAAGGACGGTCTCTTCGACAAGGCAAAGGGCCGTATCGTCGGCTCGGAGGAATACCTGACCAAACCTTTCACTCGCGACGAGCTGCTGTCGGCCATCCGCCGGCACGTCCATCGCGGCTGATCCCGTTGAACCCGCAAGGCCTTCAGGGGGGCGCTTTGCACATGGCACGAATTCTGATCATCGAAGACTCACCGACCGACACCCGGGTGTTTAGCCAGATGCTGGAACGCGGGGGACATACCGTCCGCGCTGCTGCCAGCGCTGAGGACGGCATCGCCGTGGCCGAGGCTGAATTGCCAGACCTCATCCTGATGGACGTCATCCTTCCGGGCATGAGCGGCTTTCAGGCGACTCGCTCGCTGTCGCGCTCGCCCAAGACCCAGCACATCCCGATCATCATCGTGAGCACCAAGGGGATGGAAACGGATCGGGTCTGGGGCCTGCGGCAGGGTGCGAAGGACTATGTCGTCAAGCCGCCCGCCGAGGCGGATCTGCTCGGACGCATCAATGCGTTGGTCAGTGCTGGCGCGAGGGGCAATGCATGATGGCCGAGGCCTCGCCTCTCGATCCCTTTGCGATCCTCGCTGACTACGAGGCCCGCAGCCTGTCGCACGTGGCCGGTCTGCCGGAGCAGGTCGACGCCGCAGGCGTCTGGCGTGGTCTCGGCTACCGGCTGGGTCAGCACATGCTGGTGTCGGCGATCGCCGACATCGCCGAACTCCTTACCTTGCCCGCGCCGACGCCTGTTCCTGGCTCACAGCCGTGGCTGCTGGGCGTTTCGAACGTGCGCGGCACCCTGTTTCCGGTGGTGGACCTCAAACAGTTTCTGGACGGCGAGCGCACGGTGGTGCACGAAACCACCCGCGCGCTCGTGATCAAGCAGCCGGGCGGAAACGTTGCGGTACTGATCGACGAGCTGTTCGGACAGCGCAATTTCTCAGACGCGCAGCGGGTGCCGCTGGAGCTCGATCAGGGCAGCCGCTACGCGGCATTCGTTACCGACGCCTACACGCTCGGTGACACGGTGTGGCATGCCTTCGATATGGCGCGCCTGGTGCGCACTGCCGAATTCCGCCAGGCCGCAGTGGCTTGATAGCGCGTAGATTCAACAGGGGCCGCGCACGGAACGCGCGGTCATTGCCCTCCGCCCACGTGGTGCGGTTGGCATATCCCCGGATGCGGCTCGCGCCGTGCCGGGGGAGTGGTTGGGCGATGCTGGACGCGTCGCCGACCGGGTTTTCTGGGGCGAGGACCATATGAGCACGACCATCGGCGCGATCGGCGGCAAGGAACGACGCGGCATCCTGAACTTCTGGATCCTGATCCTGACGATCGCGATCCTTCTTCTGGGTATCAATTTCTACTTCTCGACGCGCTACGCGCAGCAGGAAGCGGATGCGCGCGACATCGTCGCGAACATCCAGGTGCAGTCCCAGCAGATCGCGAAGTTCGCTCAGGAAGCGGCGGCCGGCGGCCTCGAGTCCTTCTCTGAGCTTGACGACACGCGAAACTCCATCCAGGCGAATCTGAACAAGCTTGCCCAAGGTGACGAGACTTCGGGTATGCCCTCGTTCGCGCAGCCACTCGGCGGCGTCAGCGCGGCGACCGAGCTGACCGCCCTACAGACCGCCTGGAGCGCGATCAACGACAACGCTGCGCGCATTCTGGATCGCCGCGAGCTCATCGTGAATCTGGCCGACTCGGCAACCGCGTTCTCCGCCAACGTCCCGCAGTTGCAGGGGCAGATGGACGAAGTGGTCCGTGCGATGACCGACAGCGGTGCCGCCTCGACCCAGATCACCATCGCCAATCGCCAGATCGTGCTGGCCGACCGCATGCTTCGCTACGTCACCCAGATTCTGCAGGGTGGTGCCGCAGCCACCTCGGCGGCCGACCGCTTCTCGCGTGACTACGCGATGTTTGGCAACGTGCTGACCGGCCTTGACGCCGGCAGCGCAGAGCAGGGTATCCGTCGTATCGACACGCCCGCCGGTCGCGTTGCGCTGGGTCGAGTCGCCGACGCTTTCAGCGGTGTGCGTCAAGACGTCGAGTTCATCCTGCAGGGCGCCACCGACCTGTTCGAGGTCAAGGAAGCCTCCGACACCATCTTCCGCGAGTCCGAGGAACTGCTGGACAAGGCGCGCAAGCTTGGTGCCCGCATCAGCGCGATGGCCGCTGAGCGCACCTTCCCGAGTCTCTTGATCGGCATCATCGCCGCCGCCTTGGCCGTGATCGCCCTGATCGGCCTGCTGTTGACGATCTACCGTGACCAGACGCGCCGGTTCTCGGTGACTCAGGAGCTCAACCAGCGAAACCAGGAGGCGATTCTGCGTCTGCTGGACGAGATGGGCTCGCTCGCGGAAGGTGACCTGACTGTCCGCGCGACCGTGACCGAAGACATCACCGGCGCAATCGCGGACTCGATCAACTTCGCCGTTGAAGCGCTGCGATCCCTCGTTACGACGATTAACGAAACCGCCGTGCAGGTCGCCGCCGCCGCCCAGGAAACCCAGGCGACCGCGATGCATCTGGCCGAAGCTGCCGAGCATCAGGCGCAGCAGATCACCTCGGCCTCGGCCGCAATCAACGAGATCGCGGTCTCGATCGACGAAGTGTCGAAGAACTCAGCCGAGTCGGCCGACGTGGCGCAGCGCTCGGTGCAGATCGCCGCCAAGGGCGCAGAAGTGGTGCGCCAGACAATTCAGGGCATGGACTCGATCCGTGACCAGATTCAGGAAACCTCGAAGCGAATCAAGCGTCTCGGTGAGTCCTCGCAGGAAATCGGATCGATCGTTGAACTGATTAACGACATCGCCGAGCAGACCAACATCCTGGCGCTGAACGCCGCTATTCAGGCGGCCTCCGCCGGTGAAGCGGGCCGCGGTTTCGCGGTCGTGGCCGACGAAGTGCAGCGCCTCGCGGAACGTGCCTCGAACGCGACAAAGCGAATTGAAACCCTGGTGCAGACGATTCAGTCCGACACCAACGAAGCCGTGAGCTCGATGGAACAGACCACCGCCGAGGTGGTCGCCGGTGCACGCCTGGCAGAAGACGCCGGCCTTGCGCTGGGCGAGATCGAAAAGGTCTCGAACGACCTCGCCGACTTGATTCAGAACATCTCCGAGGCCGCTCGCCAGCAGTCCGCTGCGGCGACCAACATCTCGGCGACGATGAACGTCATTCAGGAGATCACCACCCAGACCTCGATGGGTGCCAGCCAGACCGCCGAGTCGATCGGAAACCTCGCCCAGCTCGCGGCCGACCTGCGTCGTTCGGTCGCCGACTTCAAGCTGCCGGGTTAAGGGCAGATCAGGTCCTCACCGCCCATGGCACTCGCGACCAGCAAGGCGATCTACGAGCTGGAACCCGGCAGGATGGACGATGCCGAGTTTCAACTCTGGGTGCGCCTGCTGGAAACCCGTACCGGCGTGACCGTGCCGCCCGAACGCAAGCCCTTTCTGGTGACGGGCCTGCGTCGGCGCATGCGTGCGGCGGGCTTCAGCGACTATCGGACCTACTACGAAGAGTTGATGGCTGGCCCGCGTGGACAAGTCGAGTGGGTGGCACTGGTCGATCACCTCACGGTGCATGAGACCCGCTTTTTCCGACACCCGCCCTCGCTGGCGCTGATCCGCGATCAGTGGCTGCCCACCTGGTTGGCGCAGGCACCCGCCGACCAGTCGCTGCACGCGCTAAGCGTCGGCTGTTCCACGGGTGAAGAGGCCTACACCTTGGCGATGGTGCTGGACGAGGCGCTGTCAGCCCTGCCGCAGCCACGTCGCTTTGGCATCACTGCGACCGACGTCAGCCAAGCCGCGCTCGGCGTGGCTCGCTCGGGCTGGTACCCGCGTTCGCGATTCGAGGAAATCCCCGAGCCGTATCGCGTGCGCTCGGTGGAAGAAGTCGAAGGAGGGTTCAAGATCATCGAGCGCCTGCATCGGCGGATCGGATTCGCCTGTGTGAACCTGCTGCACGCTACCCGCGCACCGCTTCGCCACCTTGACCTCATCTATTGCCAGAACGTCCTGATCTATTTCGCCCGGGAGCGCCGGGGCGAGCTACTGGACGGGCTTGCCCGCCTGCTGCGTCCCAACGGGTTGCTGGTGCTTGGCGCCGGCGAAATCCTCGGTTGGAACCACCCGCAGCTCACCCGCACCAGTGGACGCCAGACATTGGCGTTCCTGCGCAATACGTAACGAGAGCCCGGCATGAGGCTGCAAGACGACATCGATTTCACTACGCTCACCTGGGTCAAGGGCGAGCTCGACGAGACGCTCAAACAGGCGCGGCTTGCCCTGGAAGCGTTCGTCGAGGATCCCGACGACGCCTCGCAAATGCGCTTCTGCGCAACTTATCTGCATCAGGTGCAGGGCACCCTGCGGATGGTCGAGCTGTACGGCGCTGCCATGGTTACCGAGGAGATGGAGCACCTCGCGTCAGCCCTGCAGAACCGCCAGGTCAGCGCGCTTGACGAAGCCTATGCGGTGCTCATGCGTGGCATTGTTCAGCTTCCCGACTATCTCGAACGCTTGCAGAGCGGTCACAAGGACATCCCGATCGTCCTTCTGCCGTTGCTCAACGACCTGCGCGCCGCGCGCGGCGAGAAGGGCTTGCCGGAAAGTGCGTTGTTCGCGCCGGACCTCTCGCAGCCGCTTCCGGTCACCGCGGCCGGGCCTGCGATCCCGCTGCCCGAGCTCGAACTGCGTCAGCTGGGAGCGGTCGCTCGCAGCCAGTTCCAGATCGCGTTGCTGCGCTGGTTCAAGGGTCAGGACGCAGACGCGAATCTGGCGCGCATGATCGAGGTCTGCGATCGCCTGGTCGGCACCATCGCGCAAGAGGAAGGCCGCCGCTTGTTCTGGGTGGCTGGCGCTGTGATCTTTGGCGTGCGCAGCGGCGAGATTGAAGCCACGCCGCAGCTTAAGCAGACCGTGGGCCGAGTCGAGCGCGAGATCAAGCATCTTGCCGACGCTGGCGACACCGGGTTCCGCGCTGACCCGCCGCGCGAGCTCACCCGCAACCTGCTGTATTTCATTGCCCACGGCCGCGCCAACAGCGATCGACTGGCCGAAATCCGCAGTGCGTTCCGGCTCGACATGTTCGTGCCGACGGCAGAAGAATTCGAAGACGCGCGCCGCAGCATCAGCGGACACAACCGCGCCCTGCTCGATACGGTAGCGGGTGCGATTCGAGAGGACCTGCTGCGGGTCAAGGACGCCCTCGATCTCTATCTGCGCAAGTCCGATTCGCAGCCCTCCGAGCTGGCGGGGCAGGTCGACGTGCTCGATCGGGTCGGTGACACGCTCGGCATGCTTGGCCTTGGCGTGCCGCGGCGCGTGGTGATGGAACAGCGCGATGTGGTGGCTCTGGTTGCGCAGGGCCAGCGACCCGCGGACGAATCGACCTTGCTCGATATCGCAGGTGCTTTGCTGTACGTCGAAGCGACTCTGGAGGATCAGGTCCAGCAGTTGGGCAGCCAGCAAGCGCCGAGCACCGGCACGGAAACGCTGCCGCGCGCTGAGGCACGCAAGGTTCTGGAAGCCGTCATCAAGGAAGCCCAGAGCAACTTTGCCCAGGCGAAACAGTGTTTTGTTGCGTTCGTCGAAAGCAACTGGGACCACGCCCAGCTTGCCGATGTACAGCGCTTGCTGGATGAAGTCGGCGGCGCCATGCGTATTCTGGATCTGCCCGAGGCTGCCGGACTTCTGCATGCAGTTGCGCGCTTCACCGTAGTCGAGCTCGTGCAGCACCGTCGGGTGCCCAACGGCCAGCAGATGGACACCCTGGCCGATGCCTTGGCCAGCCTCGAGTACTTCATCGAATCCGTACGCGATCAGCGCAGCGACCGCGGCAAAATTCTGGATCTCGCCCGCGACCGCCTGACCCACCTCGGCTACTGGCCGGTGCCGGATCATGCCTTGGCTTCACCCGAGGCGGAAATACCCGTCGCCCCGGTTGAGACTGCTGTCCCAGTGCAGGCTTCGACACCTGCTTCCGAGCAAGCGGCGGCGGCCACGGCCGCTGAAGCCACACACGACAGCCACGCCGATGCCGGCCTGGTACTGGATTCCGGCGTTCCCGAGCGGCCGCAGGTGCCGGATCTGGCCAGCCTCGCGGCAGTCGACGTCGTCCCTGGCGCTGACCTGAGCGACCTGATCGTGGGTGAAGCGGCGTCTGAAGCCGTGAACACGGGCCGAGAGGTCCATGAGCTGGGTGGGTTCAAGCCCGCCCAGACCGAAGTCACCCGCCCGCCGGCCCCGACCGGCAAAGAGCTGGTCGGTTTCCAGATCGGCGCGGAAGACATCGATGAGGAAATCCGCGAGGTCTTCGTCGAAGAAGTACAGGAAGAAATCGACAATCTGCGCCAGCTGCTGCCCGCGTGGCAGGCCAAGCCGGACGATGTCGAAGCCATGAAGCCCATCCGCCGCGTCTTCCACACCCTCAAGGGCAGTGGTCGACTGGTTGGCGCGATGGCGCTGGGCGAGTTCGCGTGGAAAATCGAGAACATGCTGAATCGCGTGCTCGACAACACGATTCCACCCCGTCCGGAAGTGATCTCGCTGGTCGTAGCGGTACGCGATGTACTGCCCAACTTGTTGGCAGCCCTGCGTGGCGAAACCGGTCAGTACGCGGATCTTGCCGGCATCGAGCGCACGGCTGATGCGCTCGCCGCCGGTCAAGTCGTTGAGTATCGCGCGCCTGCCGCTGACACGGGTTACCCCGAAGAAGCTGCGGCAGAGGAGACCGCGCCGCTGGCCACTGGAATCGCGCTGGAAGACGAGGAACCGATCGAGCTCTCGGCCGACGAGGCCGCCGCAATCCAGGCGCTGCTTGCCGGGGCGGCTTCGGACCCTGCGCGGGAGGCGCGGGCCGAGGCCTTGGCCGACACGGACTCCACCGATGTCGCGGGTTCCGACACCCACGATCCGCAAGCGTGGAGCATCGAGAGCGCCGCGCACGATAGCCCCATTACGCAGCAAGGTTCGGCCGAATCGGAGTCGGAGCCTGCACCCACAGCCAGCGAACTCGACGCACTCGCCGGCGCGGAAGAAGCGGAAGTTGCGGAAGATGCGTTCGAGCTTGGCGTGTCCGAGCTTTCGCTCTCCGAGCCGCCCATCCTCGAAGCAACAGACCTGTCCGAGTCCATCGAACTCGCGGGGCTCGAGCTTGAAGGCGTCGATTTCGCCGATTTGAGCCTGGCCGCCGACCTCATCGAGAGCGGTTTCACCCTGCCGGACGCGGCGACCGAGGAAAGCGGCGATCTGGTCCTGATCGATCCGGACCTGTTCGAGATCCTGAAAGGCGAAGTTGCAGGCCATCTCGACACGGTCGAGTCCTATCTGCAGCGCAGCTCGGCCGGCCCTCAGCCTGTCGAGGAGCGGCTGCTACGCGCGGTGCACACGATCAGCGGTGCCTTCGCAATGACCGAAGTCGAGGTCGGCACCGAGCTCGCGTGGCCGCTGGAGGGCTACATCAAGCGTCTGCTCGCGCAGGCGGCGGCGCCCTCAATCGTTGGCTTCGAGTGCATCGAGGAAGCCGCGCAAGCGCTGCGAGCCCTGATGATCGAGCTCGACCAGCCGATGCCGCGGCCGCAACGTCAGCTTCGCTTGGCCCAGCGCATTACCGCTTTGCGCGATGCGCTGCCGGAACCGACACGGCCGGTAGTCGACACGGGCACGGAGGACGAGATCACGGGCGAAACGGCAGCTTTCACCGTCTCGGCCGATACATTCGCGCTCGCCGCGAGTGCGCCGAGCACGGTCGATGCAGCGGAAGTAGCGGAATTAGCGGAACCAGCGGAACCAGCGGAAGCCCGGGAGCTTGCCGAATCAACCGAGCCGTCGACCGTAGTCGAACAGCCGGACTTGCTGGGCGCCATGCCCAGTGCGGGCGAGCTGGACGCTCTGGCTGCCAGCGGCGAGCTTTCGTTTGCGTCCGAGTTCGAGTCCGCCGAGCCCTTTGACCCGGAAGCGCAGGCGCAGTCAGCCGATCTTGAGATCATCGAGACCGAAACCCGCTCGCAGTCACCGTACTGGACCGATACCGAGTCCACATCGCTGCAGCCAGAGGTGGAGTCCGGCCTTACGCTGGATGAACTCGGTGAGGCTGACGCCTCTGACGCCTGGTTGGCGGCCTTCGAAGCCGAGGTTGCGGGTGCGGGCGCCAAGCCCGGAGTGCACTCGGAAACGACGCTCGATGCAACTCTGCCGGGCTCGTCCGACAGCGAAGACGCACTGCTGATCCACAGCCTGTTGACCGAGACTCCCGTCGATGCGGCGCCAGATGCCGCACCAGTCGCCACGACCGACGCCGCCGCTCCGACCGAACCGGCGGAGCCGCAGACGCTGGAGGAAATGCTCGAAGCCGAGGCCTTGCGCGTCGCCACGGTCGAGCTCGCCGAGCTGCCGGAGTCCAGCACTCTGGAAGTGGACGAGCAGATCCCGGCGTATGCTGAGCCAGCATCGGCGGAAATCGAGCTGCTCGCGTTCGAGTCGATCGACTCAGCCTCGGTGGACACGCAGCCGACTTCGTCCGAGTCCGAGTCCACCTTTGTTACCGCTCTTGAGTTCGAGCCGGAAGCCGAAATTCTCGATACAGGCGACACCACGACCGTTCCCGGCACGCCGGTGTTCGGTGAACCGGAAGCCGCTGATGCGACGGCGCAGTCCGCCTCCGTGCCCGCCGATTCAGCCGAGATCGAATCGGAACGCTTCGGTGCGGGAGCGCATGAAGACGAATCCATCGAGATCGAATCAATCGAGCTGCAGCCGGTGGCGGACACGAGCGTGTCCGATGGCGTCGAAGCGCTGGAGGAACAGGGCTTCGAGACCGAAGGCTATCCCGAGGCTGCTGCGGTCGACGCAGCTCCGGTCGAGGTGGCGGCCGCGCCCCTGGAGGCTGATGTCGAACCGGTCGGCCTGACCGACCCGACGAGCGCCATCGAACGCATCGAACTCGACTTCGAATCAGTGGCAGAGGCCGTTGATTACGCGCAGGACACGACGACCGACGAGGTCTTCGTGCCCCCGCCGGTCGAAGCCAGCGCGGCGCCCAAACTGGCGATCGCAGAGGATGTCGACCCAGATGGCCCGCTCGATGTAGGCGATGTCGATGAAGAGCTGCTCGACGTGTTCCTTGAGGAGGGCATCGACATCCTCGACCATTCGGACGGGCTGATGACCCGTCTGCGCGAGTCGCCGCAGGAGCAGGAGCTCGTCGTCGGCCTGCAGCGCGATCTGCACACCCTGAAGGGTGGTGCGCGCATGGCCGGCCTGAACCCGATCGGCGATCTTGCGCACGTCACCGAGTCGCTGCTTGAAGCCGTCGCCGCAGGTGGGCGCGACCTCGGCGGCACCGGCGTGGAAGTGCTGGAGCGCGCATTCGATCGTCTGCATGGCCTGGTCTCGCGCGTCGGCGAACGCCGCGCCATCGCCACACCGGTGCACTTGCTCTCGGCTGTCGAAGCGCTGCTGCGAGGCGAAGCGCTGCCGACCGTCGAGCCGGAGGTCGAAACCGGCGGCGCCGACGGCGCAGTGCAGACGTCGGCCGAGCCGGCACCTGCGCGTCCGGCGCCCCCGCCGATTCGCTTTGTGCCCACCGAAACTGCGCTGGACGAAGAAGAGAACGTCAGCCGCGCGCCGCAGGAACAGATCCGCATCCGCGCCGATCTGCTGGACCGCCTGGTCAACTACGCCGGTGAAGTCGCGATCTACCGCGCGCGCCTTGAGCAGCAGTTGGGTGCATTCCGCGGCAACCTCGGCGAACTCGACCAGACCACCACGCGTCTGCGCGACCAGCTGCGCAAGCTGGAGATTGAAACCGAGGCCCAGATCCTGTCGCGCTACCAGCGCCAGCAGGACGAAGGCGATACACAGTTCGATCCACTCGAACTCGACCGCTTCTCGACCCTGCAGCAGCTGACACGCGCGCTGTCGGAGTCCGCGTCCGACATCGTCAACCTGCAGACCACGCTTGAAGACCTGACGCGCCAGTATGAAACGCTGCTGCTGCAGCAGTCGCGCGTCAGCTCGGACCTGCAGGAAGGGCTCATGCGTACGCGCATGGTGCCGTTCGACTCGCTGGTTCCGCGTCTGCGTCGCATCTTGCGTCAGACCGCCGGCGAGCTCGGCAAGCAGGCAGGGCTCAAGGTCGAGGGCGCCCAGGGCGAAATGGACCGCAACGTCCTGGACCGTATGACCGCGCCGCTGGAGCACATGCTCCGCAACGCGCTGGCCCATGGTCTGGAAATGCCGGCAGAGCGCGCCGCCATCGGCAAGCCGGCCGAGGGCAGCATCCGCATCCAGGTGGCACGTGAAGCCTCCGAAGTCTTGATTCGCGTCAGCGACGATGGGCGGGGCCTGGACCGCGATGCGATCCGCCTGAAGGCGATCGAGCGCGGCCTGATGAAGGCGGACGCCCAGCTCAGCGACCGCGATCTGTATGGCTTCATCCTGGAGAGCGGCTTCTCTACCGCTGCGTCGGTCAGCAAGATCTCCGGCCGCGGCGTTGGCATGGATGTGGTCTATAGCGAAATCCGTCAGCTCGGCGGCTCGCTGCACATCGAGTCCGAACGCGGCCGTGGCACCGAATTCGTTATTCGACTGCCCTTCACGCTGGCGGTTACCCAAGCGGTGTTCGTGAAGCAGGGAGACACTTCGTTTGCGGTGCCGATCACCTCGGTGCAAGGCGTGTCGCGCATCGACCGCGAAGAACTCGACAAGCAGCTCGCCACTGGCGCACCCGTGTTCAGCTATGCCGGCGAGGAGTACACGATTCACGACCTCGGCCTGCTGCTGGGCCAGCCCGCTGCCAAGGCAGCGGATAGCCTGCAGGTGCCCCTGCTGCTGGCCCGCTCTGGCGATCAGCGTGCAGCGATCTGCGTCGACAACGTGCTCGGCAGCCGCGAAATCGTGGTCAAGCCGACCGGCCCGCAGGTCAGCTCGATCCCCGGAATCTTCGGCGCCACCATCATGGGTGACGGTCGAGTGGTGGTAATCCTCGACGTTGCGCCGCTGGTGCGCCGTGCCGCCGCCATCGAGCACGCGCCGATCCCGGTCGCTCTCGAAGACCAGCGTGTAGTCCCCTTGGTCATGGTGGTCGACGACTCGATCACCATGCGCAAGGTCACCGGGCGAGTGCTTGAGCGCCACAACTTCGAGGTGCTCACCGCGAAGGACGGCGTTGATGCGATCGAGAAGCTGGCTGAACGTGTTCCCGATGTCATGCTGCTCGACATCGAAATGCCGCGCATGGACGGCTACGAACTGGCGACCCATATGCGCAACGATCCGCGCCTCAAGTCGGTGCCGATCATCATGATCACCTCGCGTACCGGCGACAAACACCGCCAGCGCGCGTTCGAGATCGGTGTGGACCGCTACCTCGGCAAGCCCTACCAAGAGGCCGATCTGATGCGTAACGTCCAGGAAATCCTGCAGGTCCGTCGTGAACGCGGTCGCTGAGGCCCGGCCGGCCGTGTCGGTGGTCCTGCTCGGGCCTGCCGACGCCGCGCGCGAGCAGCTTCGCCAGGCCCTTGTGGTGCTTGGCGCGGATCTTCTGTTCGAAGGCGAAGTGCGCGATGGCAGCGGCTTGACCGCCGCTCAGGCTCCGCAGGTTCTGATCGTGAACCTGGAACCTGGCGTCGAGGACGACCTTGACGCTCTGCAGGAGTTGCTCGACAACCCGACGACCTCCGTCGTGTTCAACGAGGGTGAGGTCTCCAGCCAGCTGACTGGCTGGGATCTCGCGCGCTGGGCACGACACCTCGCCGCCAAGGTGCTGGGCGTGCGCGATACCTTGCCGCCGCCGCCGTTGGGCGCTGAGCGCCTGCCGGAACTGACTCTGTTGCCTGAGCCCGGCCGCCCGACATCGCCCTCGCAGCAGCAGGACCATCTCAAATTCGATGACTATGCGGAGGAGGCGCTGGGCCACTCCGACGAGGTGCCAGCCAGCCTCCGACTGGAGCTTGAGCCAGAGAAGGACGAATCAGCGCCGACCGATCTTTCCGGGCTCGATTTTGATTTCAGCCCCGTGCAGTCCACAGATGCCTCGGAAATCGCTGAGCCGGCGGCGCCTGCCGTTACGGAATCCGATCATCTCGAATCCATGGACCTGTCCTCGCTGTTCGAACAGGACCTGGGAGAAGTCTCGCCAGACGACATGCTGTTCAAGCTGCAGCAGGCGATGGGCCTGGAACCCGCGGTTCCGGGCCGGCCTCAGCCCTCCGCCGTGCAGCCTGAACCGGTCGATCGGCCGCTTGAGCTTGCGGCTGCCGGAGTCGCTCCGTCTGAAACGCATCAGGGTCGCGAGTCGCTGCCTTCAGAAGCCGATGCGGATTCCGAGGCAGCCAGGTCGCAGGCACGCGTGCAGGCCCAGAGTGGCGCAGCGCCCATCGAAGACACCTCCGCGCTCGATTTCAGCTGGGACGCCCCAGCCTCCGATGGCCTCGCTGATGGCGCAGGTGCCCCTACGTCTGAATCGCTGAGTGCAAACGACGACATCGTGCTCGATTTCTCTCTTGGATTGGATGATTCCACTCTGGAGCCGGTCGAGGCTGCCGCACCCGGCTCAATCGACGATGCGCGACCCGATGCGCAGCCCAATGCACAGCACGAATCCGCGCGCGAAGAAGACCCCGACAGTTGGAGCACGGGCGAAAGCACGCTGAGCTTCGACCCGGTGGCCTTCGAGTCCGAGGAGGGGTTCGCTGCCAACACCACCGCTCGCGAACCTGCAATGGATGCCTCGGAATCTGCCGAAGACGATACCGATCTCAGTCTGTCCGAGTTCGATTTCAGTGCCTTCGACGCCGCAGTCGCGCCACGGGCCGAAGCGCGCTCAGAGCCTGTGCAGAGGCCCGATTTCGCTGCCGATGATGCCGCTTTGGGCGGCACGCTGACGCTGGATTCCAACGTCGACGACGAAGAGATCGCAAAACTCGCGGCCGCGCTGGACGAGCAGCCCAGCCTGCCTTCGGCCGCCGATCTGCCGCCGCTGGAGTTCGATTTTGCCCGCCGCGCAGAGCCCGAGCCCGAGCCCGCCGCAGCGAAGCCAATTACGCCAGTGTCTGCAGCATCCGCGCCGCTGCCAGCGACCCGTCCGACCGCCACGAGAGACAGCAAGGCCGGTTTCGGCGAGCTCTCGCTGCAACCGATGGGAGACGGTTTCATCGATTCCAGCGTCAAGGCACCCGAAGTGCCCGCGCAGAACTTCGATTTCAGTCATCTCACTCTGAGCTTGGAGCCGCTCGAAGCCGATATGCCGGCCGCGGTCAAAGCCGACGCGGATGCGGTGCATGTCGTAACCATGCGTGACGGCGCCTGGCTGCGTGACATCGGCGAAGGCCCTGCGCCCGAGCCCACACCGGCGGCGACAGAAGAATCTGCGACAGCGATCAACGAGTCGCTGGAGGACGCCCCAGGCGAAGACGGGTACGCATTTTTCAGCGCCGGCACCGCGCAGCCGCCGCCGCTGCCCGCAAGCGCGGTTCACGCGCCGTCCGCTTCGCGGGCTGTTGCACCGCTGACGCAGGGCATCAGCAGGGTGGTCGTGCTGTGCGCTTCGATCGGTGGTCCGGACGCGTTGCGCAGCTTCCTCGCGGGAATCCCGGCCGGGTTTCCGGCGCTGTTCGTGGTCGTTCAGCACTTGGAAAACGGCTATTTCGAGCGCTTGGCACAGCAGCTGCAAAAAGCCAGCCCGCTGCCGGTTCGGGTTCCGATGGCCGGGCTTGCCGCCCGCGACGGCGAAGTGCTGGTGGTCGCCTCGGGCGCGCGCTTCCTGCTCGCCGTGGACGGTCAGATCGAACTCGGCGAGCCCGCCGAGGCCTCGCGCTACCGTCCGTGCATTGATGATGTCTTGTGCGACATCGCCGATACCTTCGGCCCGCATTCCCACGCCATCATTTTCAGTGGCATGGCCGCAGATGCTGTTGAAGGCGCCGTGTATCTGACTCGCCAGGGCGGTGAAGTCTGGGCCCAGGATCCGGAATCCTGCGTTGTCAGTTCAATGGTCGACGGCGCGCGCGGTCGCGGTGTCGTCGAGTTCATCGGCAGCCCGCGTGAACTGGCTGACCACTGCGTGCGCCGCTTCGGCGCGCCCGCCTGAGATTTCCTGCAAGGCAGCCCATGAGCATCGAACGCAAAGACATCCGCGGCGTCACCATCACCGTTACCGGCGGCCGACTGCTGCTGCCGAACGCCAACATCGCGGAAATCATCACCTTCGCCGAACCTGATCCGGTCCCCGATGCGCCGAGCTGGGTATTGGGCCGGTTGCGTTGGCGCGGCTGGCGCCTTCCGCTGGTCTCGTTCTCGCGTCTTGCCGGCCTTGCCGCTGACGAAGGCGAACTCGGCGCCAAGGTCGCGGTGCTTCGCGCGCTCGGCGGCCATCCGCGTCTGCCGTACTTCTGTCTGCTCACGCAGGGCTTCCCGCGTCTGACCACGGTGTCATCGGAGGGTCTGATCCCCGCCGACGAGGGCGAGCTGCCCGCGGGCGCGCAGATGCGCGTACTGCTGCGCGACGAGTATTCCTTCATTCCGGATCTCATCGACATCGAGCGGCGCCTGCTCGATGTTCTGCAAATCGCGGCCTGATCGAGCAGCGCGGTCTTGATGATCGGATGATGGCGGCCTGAGCTTGCCTCGCGGCGGACTCCGCGAACCTCTCCTCTGGCCGCGCGCTGTCCTTTGTGGTCAGTCTCCCGCTTCGCGAGTATCCACCGACGCGTGCGGACGCGATCTCAGACCGGGCGCGCAACGTAATCCAAGGCCTTTCAGGGCAGGCGTAGGTCGACGTCCCGCGTTCCAGTTGTTGCCTGCTTGCACCGCAAAGCGGCGCGACACGTGCGCATGAAAGCTATGGAAGCCCTGATCTATCAGAGCTAACTGCACGCCATGGACGGCGTGCTCGCGAATCAAGCACGCAAGTGCTTGATTCCGCACGAGTGAGTCCGGACCTGCGCCGGCTCACGAGGTCTGAAGAGCTCCAGGGCGGGGGTCTTCAGACCTTCCCTAAAGGCTCACGGCGCTTCGCAGGCCGCCATCGCAGCGCCGACGATGCCCAGCTGGCCGTGCTCGATCAAGCGCACGCTCACTTGCTGCAGCACCGGAGCAAGCGCCCCCTTGTCGGTGAAGCGCCGCGCAAAGTACTCGGCGTCGAACAAGGGCATGAGGCGCGGCAGAATGCCGCCCGCGAGCAATACGCCGCCATAGGCACCCATGCCCAGCACTGCATTCCCGCAGACGCTGGCAAGCGCGCCCCAGAACACCTGAACCGCCTCAACGGCTAGCGCGTCGCTTCCCTCGACCGCAGCGCTGCCCACTGCTTCAGGCGCACTCAGCGGGGCCGGGAGGTCCTGCAGTTCACTCAGGCCACGGTAGATCCTCAGCAGCCCTGGGCCTGACAGCAGCGTCTCCGCGCAAACATGTCCCTGCACATCGCGCAGGAGGTCGAGCAAGGCCGCCTCAAGGTCGGTCGCAGGCGCGAATGCGGCTTGTCCCGCCTCGGTAGGGACCACGACTTCCCCGTGTGCGACCGGAACGCGTAGAGCCGCGCCCAGGCCTGTGCCCGGTCCCAGCACCACGACTGGGGCACGTCGCGGCAGGCCCGGCTGACCGAACAGTCGCTGGCCCGCCTCGGACGCCACCCAACGTGTCGCGCGCGCCAACGCTTCGAAGTCGTTGCTGAGATGCAGCGGCGCGTCGCCAGCGAGCTGTTCGAGCGGGTCCAGCAGCAGACGCCACGGCAGGTTGCGATTGATCACCTCGCGCCCGTGCTGCAGGCCCGCGCACGCCAGCGCCACGGCTTCCGGTCGGCCAGGGTGTTCGTGCATGAAGCGCTGCAGGATCTGCGGCAGCCCCTCGAAATCACCGCAGCGGTAAGTCTGGGCGTCCAGCACCATCGGCGGGCTGGCGCCGACAGCATCGACTTCCACCCAGGCCAGCCGGGCATTGGTGCCGCCGACATCGGCAGCCAGTGTGTGGATCAACGCCATCGAGGCGGTTCCTTTCAGATAAGGCATGGAAACAGACCCGCAAGGGTAGCCGCAAAGAAACCTTTGTATTGCGAAGGCTGATGACGAGGGCAGGGCGCATACGTATGCAGGCAAGGTCCTTCATTGCCAGCGGTCCTGAGCCGGGGCCGAAATGCCTGAGGCAGGCGTGACAAAAAACTGACGCCTGCGTGTCGTCAGCGTGTCAACACGCCTGAGCATCGTGCGCAGCGCGCGGGGCTACCGCGCACAGGCGCGTGGGCGACGCCATCCGCAGCGCGCCGACATACCCATGCATGGTGATCTCCCCAAGGCTACCCCCGTGAACCGATTCCATCTGCTTGCTCTGTCCATTGCCGCAGCCCTCCAACCTGGTCTTGCCTCGGCGGATGCCGCCGCTGATGCAGGCGCCGACCTCGCCGCAAAAGCGCGCGAGCTCGACGTCATCTCGGTCATCGGCGAAGGCGAAACCCGCCAGGTGCAGGTGCTGTCGATCTCTGAACTGGAGCGCAGCACGCCAGGCACCAGCCCGCTCAAGGTGATGAGCCGATTGCCCGGCGTGAACTTCACCGCATCCGACCCGTTCGGCGCCTATGAATGGTCGACCCGGATCACCGTGCGCGGCTTCAACCAGAACCAGCTCGGCTTCACTCTCGACGGCATCCCGCTGGGCGACATGAGCTACGGCAATCACAACGGTCTGCACATCAGCCGTGCGGTGCTGTCCGAAAACGTCGAGCGCGTGGAGCTGGCGCAGGGCGCGGGTGCGATCAGCACCGCTTCGACCAGCAACCTCGGAGGTACCGCCCAGTTCTTCAGCCGCATGCCGGCGCGCGATGCGCAGCTGCGCGTGTCGCAAATGCTGGGCAGCGATTCGGCCACGCGCAGTTTTGTCAGCCTCGATACCGGCGAGCGCAAGGGCATGTCGGCGTTCCTGAGCGGCGTCTACGCCAGCACCGACAAGTGGAAGGGCGAAGGCCCGCAGGAGCAGTGGCAGTTCAACGGCAAGGCGGTGTTCGCCAGCGAACTGTGGATGCTGACCGCCTATGGCGCGACCTCGCGTCGGCAGGAGACCGACTACGGCGACCTGTCGCTGGAATCGCAGCGCCGCCTGGGCTGGGACTGGGACAACTACGCACCGGACTGGCAGCGCGCGATCAATGCCGCGCGCGGCGAGTACAGCGGCGCGGTCAACTCGCTGGACGATGCCTATTACCTCGGCCGCGGCCTGCGCGACGACGATCTGGCAGCTCTGACGCTGGATTGGCAGGCCAGCGATGCGCTGGCCGTGCAGCTGCTGGGCTACTACCACCGCAACGACGGTCAGGGTCAGTGGGCGACGCCATACTCGCCTTCGTCCGTGCAGGTGCCGATCTCGATTCGCACCACCGAGTACGACATCGAGCGTTCGGGCCTGATCCCGAGCCTGAGCCTGGCGCTTGACTCGCACACGCTCAGCGCCGGCCTCTGGCGCGAGAACAACGTGCACGGCCTGCAGCGCAATTTCTATTTCCTCACCGGCGCGCCAGATCGGATCTTCTTCTACCGCGATCCTGATTTGCGCGTGTTCCGCCAGCGCTTCGACATCGAAACCACCCAGTATTGGCTGACCGACCGCATCGATCTGCTTGACGGTCGCCTGACCGCCGATGTCGGATTCAAGGGCACCGAGGTCGAGGTGCGCTCCACCAACCTGATCGGCACCCGTGCAGACGGGCGCATCGTGGCCAAGGACAGCTTCCTGCCGCAGGCGGGCCTGCGCTTCGGCGTGTCTGATGAGCTGGAACTGTTCACGTCCTACACGGAAAACCTGTCCGCCTTTCGCGGTGGCGTGAACGGCCCCTTCAGCACCAGCCAGACGGCTTTCGACACCTTTGCAGACACGCTGCAGCCGGAAACCTCGGACATGCTTGAGCTGGGTCTGCGCATGAGCACCGACGCCTACAAGGCGTCGCTGGCGGTGTACACGGTCGACTTCCAGAACCGGCTGCTGTCGATCGCACGTTGCGCCGGCATCGTCGGCTGTCCGTCGTCCTTCGCCAACGTCGGCGACGTGCGCTCACGCGGCGCCGAGGCGACCTTCGTGCTGCGCGCCGGGGATTCGATCGAGTGGTTCAATTCGCTGTCGCACAACCGCTCCGAATACCGCTCCGACTACCTCGACGGCCAGAGCGTCGTGGCGGTCAGCGGCAAGCGCGTGGTCGATGCTCCGGAGCTGCTGTTCGCCTCCGAGCTCAGCTACTCGCTCGGCGGGCTGCAGGCCTCGATCGGCGGCAAGTTCACCGACGAGCGCTTCATCAGCTACAGCAACGACAGCAAGGTGCCGGATTTCTGGCTGATGGATGCGAGCCTGTCCTACACCTGGCAGCAGTTGGCCGGCTTCGATAGCGTCAAGCTGTCCTTCAACGTCGCCAACCTGCTCGACGAAGAGTACTTCGCGACGGTCGGCAGCAACGGTTTCGTCACCTCCGACCCGGACGGTTTGAACTACACCCTGCAGGCCGGTTCGCCGCGCCAGTTCTTTCTGAGTCTGGATCTGCGCTACTGATGGCATGCGCGGCTGCGGGCCCGGCGCCCGCAGCCGCGTATCATGGGCGGCCACTTCACGATCGCTGCCCCACGTGCCCATCCAGCTGCTGCCCGACACCCTGATCAACCAGATTGCTGCCGGCGAAGTCGTCGAGCGCCCGGCCTCGGTGATCAAGGAGCTGCTGGAGAACGCCCTGGATGCCGGCGCCATGCGCGTCGAGATCGACCTCGAGGAAGGCGGCATCCGCCTGATCCGCATTCGCGATGACGGCTGTGGAATTCCCGCCGAAGAACTCCCGCTGGCGCTGTCGCGCCACGCCACCAGCAAGATCGCCTCGCTGGAGGACCTCGAACAGGTCGGCACCCTGGGTTTTCGCGGCGAGGCCCTGCCGTCGATCGCTGCGGTCTCGAAGTTCAGCATCACCTCGCGTCCCGAGGCGCAGCCCACCGCCACGCGGGTGGAAGTCGAGGGCGGGCGACTGCGCGCTCCCGAACCCGCGGCGCATCCGCCCGGCACCACCATCGAAGTGCGCGATCTGTTCTACAGCGTACCGGCCCGACGCAAGTTCCTGCGCGCCGAGCGCACCGAGTACGGCCATGCCGAAGACCTGGTGCGCACGCTGGCGCTGGCGCGCATGGGTGTGGATCTGAAGCTCAAGCACAACGGTCGGATCAGCAAGCACTACCGGCCGGTCGAGGACGACACCAGCCTCGGCAAGCGACTGGCCGAAGCGCTGGGCGAAGACTTCGCGCGCGGCGCGCTGCGCATCGAACACGAGGGTGCCGGCCTGCGCCTGCACGGCTGGGTCGGGCTGCCCACCGCGTCCCGCAGCCAAGCCGATCAGCAGTTCTTCTTCGTCAACGGCCGCCACGTCAAGGACCGTCTGGTCGCGCACGCGGTCAAGCAGGCCTATGCCGATGTGCTCTATCACGGGCGTCATCCGGCCTTCGTTCTGTTTCTGGAGATCGACCCGCGCAAGGTCGATGTCAACGTGCATCCGGCCAAGCACGAGGTGCGCTTTCGCGACGGTCGGCTGGTGCACGAGTTCATCTTCCGCAGCCTGCATGAGGCGCTGGCCGGCACGCGTGCCGGCGCGATCGCAGCGGGGCAGGGTGGCGCCGCAATTTCCGCCGCGAACGCATCTTCAAGCGCTGGTGCGACCAACCCCTTCGGTGCGCTTCAGGGTGAAGCCGCGCAGGGGGCAGCAGGTTCGAACGGCGCCGCGGGTGGCTTCGCTGGCTACGGCCTGCAGTCCGCGGGCTTTGGCCAGCGACCGCAGCAAGTCGGCATGCCGTTGCGCGAACAGATCGCGGCCTATGGCGCCCTCTACGGTGGCGCAGGCGCGACATCGAACACCCTGCCACAGCAGGATCCCAGCGAAGCGCCACCGCTGGGCTATGCGCTGGCGCAGCTGCACGGGGTTTATGTTCTGGCACAGAACGCCTATGGCCTGGTACTGGTCGACATGCACGCGGCGCACGAGCGCATCACCTACGAGCGTCTGAAAGTACAGCGCGAAGGCGAGGGCATCCGTTCGCAGCCGCTGCTGGTGCCGATCGAGCTGGCGGTGAGCGAGCGCGAGGCCGACCTGGCCGAGGGCGAAGCGGAGGCGCTGGAGAGACTCGGCATCGAGCTGCAGCGCACCGGCCCACAGTCGCTGAGCATCCGTAGCGTGCCGGTACTGCTGGCGGGCGCCGACGCCAAGCAGTTGGTGCTCGATGTGCTGTCGGACCTCGCTGAGAACGGACGCACGCGGCGGATCGAAGAAGCCGGCAATGCGCTGCTGTCGACATTGGCCTGCCATACCTCGGTGCGTGCCAACCGCCAGCTGACCGCGGCCGAGATGAATGCGCTGCTGCGCGATATGGAAGCCACCGAGCGCAGCGGCCAGTGCAATCATGGCCGACCGACCTGGACCCAGCTCAGCCTGGCTGAGCTGGACAAGCTGTTCTTGAGGGGGCGCTGAGCGATGGCGAATTGGCGCATGAGAGTGTGCTTCGGCGTTTCCGGGAATCGACGCTCGGCGGTGTCGGGCTTTGGTGGGCCAAGGCCCACCCTTTCGCATGTGAGCGCTGACCTGGATCCAGTCGTGCGGGCTTCTGCCAACGCAGGTGCGCGCCCATGTTCGACCATCGCTGCCCGGCATGCCCTGTTTGGCCTTGCGTTGGCGATGCTGGTGGGCTGCAGCGGCGGCTCGACCGACGCGACTGCGCCGGACATCTCTGCGCGCGCGGAGACGGCTACAGCGCAGACGCAAACAATCATGGCCGGGCCGGAAGCGCCTGCCGCGGCCTGGGCCGAGGAGCTGACGTCGTTCCGCCACAAGCGCGAGGACAGCCTGCGCAGCCCCGAGGGCTGGATGGCGCTGGTCGGCCTCCACTGGCTGCAGCCGGGCACGCACAGCCTGGGCAGCGGCGAAGGCAGTGGCGTAATGCTTGCGGTCGGTCCGCACACGCTCGGCCAGATCGAACTGTTGCCGAACGATCTGGCGCTGCGCCTGACGCTCGCCGAAGGCGTCGAAGTCCGCGTCAATGGTGAAGCGGCTTCGACGGGTGAGCTGTATGTCCATGCCGACAAGACGGAGTCGCCCACGCGCCTGGACTTCGACGGCGGCAGCTTGGGCCTGATCGAACGCGGCGGCCGCTTTGCGCTGCGCGTGCGCAGCCCGCAGGCACCGACCCTGCTCGCCTTCAAGGTTTTGAACTGGTTCGAACCGGATCCGTCGTGGCGCCTGCAGGCGCGCTTCGAGGCGCATCCTCCGGGGCGCACCCTGCCGATCGTCAACGTGCTGGGCCAGATCGAAGAAACGCCCAACCCAGGGCGCCTGCACTTCGAGCTCGACGGTGCGGCCGCCACGCTGGAGGCGCTGGGTGATCCTGCCGATGCGCTGTTCCTGATTTTCGCCGACCGCAGCAATGCACGCGAGAGCTACGGGGCAGGGCGTTTCCTTTACACAGGCAAGGTGATCGAAGGCCGCGTTGAGCTCGACTTCAACCGCAGCATCAATCCGCCCTGCGCCTACACCGAGTTCAGCACCTGCCCCTTGCCGCCGCCGGAGAATCGCCTGCGCGCGTTCGTGCGTGCGGGCGAGGCGCGCTACGGTCACATCGCCGATGCTGACGCTTCCTGACCACGCCTTTTGTTCACTGGAGTCTGCTGCATGAATCGTCTGTTCTCCCGCGCCTTGTTGGCGACGCTTTGTCTTTTGATCGCCAG
The DNA here is from genome assembly GCA_964586455.1 of uncultured Aquimonas sp. Lineage (GTDB taxonomy): Bacteria > Pseudomonadota > Gammaproteobacteria > Xanthomonadales > Xanthomonadaceae > Aquimonas. The sequence goes on along the minus strand of CAZPHV010000017.1, from coordinate 27,623 downwards.
CCTTGCCCACGCGCGCCCGGTGCCGCTGCTGTGGGTCGCAAAGAAGGGCGACACCGAAGTCCATCTGCTGGGCAGCTTCCACATGCTGAAGCCGCAGGACTACCCGATGGACCCGAGCATCGAGCTGGCCTATGCCGGGGCCGAGAAGCTGGTGTTCGAGATCGATCCCGCAGAAATGCGTTCGCCCGATCTGTCGCGTGGCCTGATGCAGGCGGCGCGTTTTGAAAAGGGCGGCAGCCTGCGCGCGGTGTTGCCGGAAGCGACCCGCAAGAAGCTGGAGGCTTTCATGGGCGAAGCGGCAGTGCTCGGCTCGGACGGCATGAAGCCCTGGTTCATCTCTCTCAACATGACCGTCTCGATGATCATGCAGGCCGGGTTCGACCCCAGCCTTGGCATGGACATGCACTTCATGCAGCGCGCCAGCGAAGACGGCAAGCCAACCTCAGGTCTGGAGACGGTGGCGGATCAGATCGCCGCGCTTTCGGGCTCGCCGATGGACGAACAGGTCATTGGGCTTGAAGAAGTGCTGCGCCCGCGCGAAGAGCTGATGAAGCGCTTCGACGAGCTGCACGACTTCTGGCGCACCGGCGACGCCGACGCGATCGAGCGCCTGATGGTGGAAGAGCTGATGGACAAGACTCCGGCCACCGGAAAGCTTCTGAACGAAGACCGCAACCGCCGCTGGGTGCCGCAGATCGAAGTCATGCTGGCCGGCGGCGACAACACTCTGGTGATTGTCGGCGCCTTGCATCTGGTGGGCGACGTCGGCTTGGTCGAGCTGCTGCGCGCCAAGGGCTACAGCGTCGAGCGCGTCGACGCGCAGCTGTAGGGCAGCGCCCGAGCCCACTGCGCGCTTGATTGGGTGGGCTTGGGGCCACCGGCTCTTGAGACTCGCTCCGCGCCTGAACCCCATAGGCATCGGGCGTCGATGTCCGTGTCCGCGTCGCGAAGCACTGGAAGGCAAGAACGCTCCGCAATTCCCGTACATCGAGCACCGGAGGGCCGGGGCCCACCCACTACGGGCCTGATGTCGATTGCGTCGACGAGAACGTGCACCCACGCCATCTGCGCGGGACTCGCGCTAATGTCATGGGCCCTACCGCCCGCGAGGAGCCCACCGCCGTGTCGCACGCCAACTCCGCTGAAGACGAAGTCCTGATCCTCGGCGGCGGCGTCATTGGTCTGTGCAGCGCGCTGTATCTGCTCGAAGCCGGCCGCGCGGTTCGCATCCTGGAGCGCAGCCACATCGGCGCCGGCGCATCGCATGGCAACTGCGGCACGCTGACCCCAAGCCACGCACCGCCGCTGGCTGCGCCGGGAGTGATCGCCAGGGGCTTGCGCTGGATGCTGAAGCCCGACGCGCCGCTCTACATCAAGCCGCGTATGGACCCCGCCCTGTGGAGCTGGCTCATCCACTTCGCTGCTCGCTGCAACCGACGCGACTGGCGTGATTCAGCGCGCAAACGCGCCCTGCTGCTGAACACCTCTCGGCGGCTGCTCGCGGAAGCGGTGGTGCGACACGGACTGGACTGTGAGCACAGCGACACCGGTTTGCTCTACGTCTTTCGCACGCGCGAGCTGTTCGACGAAATCGCTGCGGACCTGCCGGCTCTGGCCGAGTTCGGCATTCGCGCCGAGATCCACGATGGCGCGCGCGTCGAGCGCGAAGAGCCCGCACTCAAACCCGGCGTGGCCGGCGGCATTCTTTTCCCCGACGACGGCCACCTTCGTCCCGACCGCTACCTCAAGGCGCTGGTCGAGCGTATTCGCGCGCTTGGCGGCGTGATCGAGGAAGGCGTCAGCGTGCAGTGCCTCGACATCGCGCAGGGCAGGGTGCAGGCCGTGCACACCAGCAGCGGCATCAGGCACCCGCGCGACGTCGTGTTCGCGCTCGGCGCCTGGAGCCCGGCCTTTGCCGACCAACTCGGCCTGAGGCTGCCCATCCAGCCCGGCAAGGGCTATTCGATCACCTACACCCGCCCGGGCCTGGCACCCACGCGCCCGATGGTGCTGAAGGAGCGCTCGGTCTGCGTCACCACCTGGGCAGACGGCTACCGGCTGGGCAGCACCATGGAGTTCAGCGGCTTCGACGAGACCCTGAACCGGGTGCGCCTCGACGCGCTTGAGCGCGGTGCCGCCGAGTTTCTGCACGAGCCGGTGGGCACCACCAAGCAGGAAGAATGGTTCGGCTGGCGACCGATGACCTGGGACGACCTGCCTTTGATCGGCCGCGTCCCGCGCGCGCAGAACCTGGTGCTGGCCGCCGGCCACGGCATGATGGGCATCAGCATGTCAGCGGTAAGCGGCCACCTCGTCGCCGACCTCACCTGCAGGCGTGAACCGATCGTTGATCCTGCGTTGGTCAGCCCTCTCCGCATGTAGGCCGCAGGGCGCGCACGTGCGCCCAAGAAGGGCGCTTTGCCCAGAGCGAAACCGATCACCTACGCTGGCGAAGGGCGCTTTACTTCAAACGAAGCCGGCCACGGGAATGCGCGTCTCAGGATTCCCCATCGCTTCCTGCCACGACCCGTCTCTTCAAATGAAGTCGCCCCGTTCGGTGCGGGGAGAGCGGTGCGCCGCAGGCGCACCCCACGCGATCAATGGTTCTGGTTTCGGCGAATGCATTGCGTCCCTCGTGCTTGTAGGTGTCCAATCCGCTCCACAACCCGTTAGTCTGTTGCCACCCTCGCCAACTCGCCGCCCTGCGTGAACCACTCCGCCAGCGACGTCTACGAGCTGCACCGCGGCACCGCAGCACTGCTGATCAGCCTGCCGCATGACGGTACCGCGATCCCTGACGACATCGCGCCGCATATGCACGATGCCGCGCGTCGCGTGCCCGATACCGACTGGCACGTGGCCACCCTGTACGACTTCGCCCGCGAGCTGGGGGCCTCGATCCTGGTGCCGCGCTATTCGCGCTACGTGATCGATCTGAATCGTGCGCCGGATGGTCGCGCGCTGTACCCAGGGCGCGCGGAAACCAGCCTGTGCCCAACGATCGCGTTCAGCGGTGAACCCATCTACCGCGAAGGCCATGCGCCCGATGAAGCCGAAGTGGAGCGTCGCCGAACCACCTACTGGCAGCCCTATCACCTGGCCCTCGCCGGCGAGCTCGCGCGCATCAAGTCCGCCCACGGCCAGGCCCTGCTGTGGGAGGGCCACAGTATCCGCAGCGAAGTGCCGATGCTGTTCGAAGGTCGCCTGCCGGATCTCAATATCGGCACCGCCGATGGCGCCAGCTGCAGCAGCGCGCGCCTAGAGCGCATAACCGAGCTGCTGGGTGGACAGACGGACTACACCTGGGTCGCCAACGGCCGCTTCAAGGGTGGCTACATCACCCGCCACTACGGCCGCCAGGAAGAGGGCATCGAAGCCATCCAGCTTGAGCTCGCCCAGCTGACCTACATGGACGAGCGCAGCCAGCGCTATGACGCCGTCAGGGCAGGGCGCCTGCAGGGGCTGCTGCGGAAGATGTTGGTGGCGGCTTTGGATTGACGCCACTTAAGCCCGGGCTCGCGCTTAGCCCAAACGAAGAAACCCAGCACTGGGCCGGGGTTCGGTTTTGGTGGCGGATGGTTGACGGTTCAATTCCGGCTCTCTCAACTGAATAGCTTCGAGCGGGCTGGCGAGGAAGTGCGAGCATGCCGCGGGGCATCAGGTCGAACCGCCAGGGGAATGCGTCTTCAACCACTGTCGCCCGAGGGCCGTCAGGCGGTAGCGCTGGTTACCGCTGCGCGGCTTGTTGGGAAGGGTCATCTCGATCGCTCCCGTGGCCAAGGCCGGCTTCAGGTAGGCATTCCGGAAGTGATCTTCGTGCTTGAGTACAAGGGCGCTCTGAATCTGCTGACGGGACATCTCTCCATCCAGAACGCGTAGCAGGCGCTCAACTTCCACGGCAACTTCCCCGGTAACTTCCCCGGTAACTTCCCCGGTCACCGGCCGCGGTATCACTGCCCTGAACTCGTTGCCGTCCACGTCGTCGAGTAGGCGGGTCTCCGGCCAGTCCTCCAGGACGCGCGGAATGCCGGTGCCGATGCCGCGGTACGGCAAGATCTTCACGGCGTGATCGGTCAAGGTCGGGTTGCGCCGGTTCGACTTGCCTTTCCGGATCTGCGCCGTGCTGAGGTTGTCGGGCAGGTGGCCGGGGCTGATGATCTCGATGCGGTCGGCGAAGATCAGCAATCGAATCGACGCGCTGGTGAAGTAGTCGCGGTGGATCAGTGCGTTGACGAGCAACTCGATGATGGCCTGCTCCGGCACTTCCAGCACGCCTAGCGAATTGAAGTTCTGACCCGCCTGCACGTGATGCAAGTTGCGCTTGATGAAGGCCAGGCTGCGCTGGTACTGCTCCAGCAGCGTGCCGTCGATGTCTTCGCTGTCGAGGTACTGATGGCTGGCCAGTGAGGTGCCGGGGAAAGCCACCGCCTTGACCATGAATGCAGGGCGGTACCTCTGAGGGCGTTGGCCGAACAGCAATAGCCCTGCGAGATTGAGCTCGCGCCCATCGCCCAGTCCGATGTTCTGCAGCACTTGCGACAAGGGCTGGCCGGACGCTTGAGCCGACTGGCCGAAGCGGCGACTGAAGTACGCATCGAATGTCTTGTCGTCGACGTCCGCGGCCGAGGTGCCTTCCACCGGCACGACGTCGGCATAGATCAGGCCCGCGCGCTGGAACAGCCGCTGGATTTCCTCGCGCGCCGTGACGTGGCGTTTGTCCGCACCGCTCTTGACCCAGATGCGGCCCTGGTTGTCGAGATAGGGCTTGCTCAAGCCATCGGGCACGGTGACAGCAATCACCACGCCCTGCGCCGTCTGGACGTTTTCCGTGGTCGGATGAATCGGCGGCCGCACGTTCTGCGAGGCCGCGTTCGAGATCAGCTGGTTCAAGCGCCGCACGCTGGCCGCGTCCAGCCCGATCACGCTGCCATCATCGCCCGCACCCAGCAGCAACAGCCCGCCACCGCTATTGGCGAATGCGGCCAGCTCGGCCGCGATGCTGTCGGCGCTGGTCTCGTCGCGCTTGAACTGGTGGCGACTGTCTTCGCCGCGCGCGAGGAGTTGCAGGAGATCGGCTTCGTTCATGACGTGCTCTCCATTCGATACCCCATCGCTCTGTAGCCACGCTGGCGCTTTTCCCACATCCGGAGCAGCGCGGGGTGCCCGGTGTCGACGAAGTCGATGATGCGTACGTCTTCTTTGCCGGCATGATCGCGGTGCAGCCGGCCCGCGTACTGTTGGAGGGTGCCCTTCCACGACACCGGCATCGCCAGCACCAGGGTATCCAGCGGCGGATGGTCGAAACCTTCGCCGACCAGTTTTCCGGTGGCCAGCAAGACGCGCGGTGCGTTGGGCGGAAGCGCGTTCAGCGCGGCGACCAAAGCAGCGCGTTGTTTCTTCGACATCCGACCATGCAATACGAACGGTGCAGGCATCTCCTCGGCTACTGCCGCCAGAATGGCGTCGATGTGTTCGGTGCGTTCCGTGAGCACGAGCACCTTTCGTCCCTGCCGATAGACTGTGGTGATGGCATGGGCGACGGCACGACTTCTCGCCGAATCCTGTGCTAAACGGCGAAAGACATCCTGGATTCCGGCTTCCGGTGCCAGTTCAATCGGTGATTCGATGAAGTTCGGTGTCACCGACAGGTCGTGAGGTGCTTCCGCCGGTCGCGCCGCGCGGTGACGAATGGGTCCACACTGCATGAAGATGATGGGCTGTTGGCCATCTCGGCGGATCGGTGTCGCGGTCAGGCCGAGCACGTACTTCGCCTTCGCGCGGCGCAGGATCGCGTCGAACGATGCCGCACCGACGTGGTGGCATTCGTCGGTGATGACCTGGCCGTAGTTCTCGACCAATGGATCGACATCGCCCTGGCGCGACAACGACTGCATTACGGCAATGTCGATCTTGCCCGTGGGCTTGGCTTTGCCGCCGCCGATGACGCCGATCAGCCCCTTGCCTGCGCCAAGGAAGGCGCCAAGGCGTTCCTGCCACTGCTTGAGCAGTTCGGTGCGGTGCACCAGCACCAGGGTGTTCACACGGCGTCTTGCGATGATCGCGGCCGCCGTCACGGTCTTCCCGAATGCCGTCGGTGCGCACAGAACGCCGGCATCGTGGGCCAACATCGCGGCAACCGCGGCATCCTGGTCGGGGCGCAGTGTGCCGACAAAATCGACCTCGATGGATTCGCCGAGATAACGCTCGTCGTGCAGGTCGACGCTTACGCAGTTGTCGGCCAACAGTTCGGATGCGGCGTCGAGGCAGCCTCGCGGCAGCGCGATGTGCTGCGGGAAATTCTCTGCGCGGCCGATGACGCGTGGCTTGTCCCACACCGAGATCCGCATCGCCTGTGCCCGGTAGAACTCAGGATTCTGGAAGGCAGCCAGACGGATCAGTCGATTCGCCAGCGCTTGCGGTAGCTGGCTCTTCTCGAAATAGACCTGATTGGCCAGCGTCACCGTCAGCATGGTCGGCATGTCGACGGTCAAACGCTGGACCGCAGCGCCGGGCCGCCGCCACGGCGTGGCCAGGTCTTCGTCTTCGGTGAAGGTGACGTCCAGCGGATGAACACCGCCGATTGCCCGCAGGATGGTCGGCTCGATATCGTGGGCGGGCATCGGGACGATGGATGCGAGAAAGCCCCACTGATCGGCATAGGGCTGCAGATTTGCATCCACGAAGACGCTGAACCCATCTTCGCGCGGTTTCTTCTGCAGCGGCAAGGCGATCAGGTTGCCGAAGCCACCCTTTGGCATCGTGTCCTGATTCGGAAACAGCCGGTCGTAGGAAGCCAGCTGCAGTTGCCGGGTGCGAGCGCAGGTGTGGCTGATGATGGCGGTGCCCAGGCGTCGTGCGTCGCGCGCCGGCACCGCGCTGGCGAAGAAGATCCATGCGTGCGCGCCATTGCCGGATCGCGAGATTTCCAGAGCTGCGGGTACCCCCAAGTCCCCGCAGGACTGCATGAAGGCCTGGGCGTCATCGCGCCAGTCGGCTTCGTCGAAATCGACGGCGAGGAAGTGGCAGGTATGGTCTTCGAGCAAGGGATAGACGCCGACCGTCAGGTCGCCAGCCAGATGCTTGTAGATGACGGCATCGGTGAGCGGCAAGAGCAGACGATGGCTGCAGTCTCCACACTTGATGCGTGGTTTTTCACAGACGCCGGCACGCCATTCATTCCCACAAGCCGGCGCGTAGCCGTTCTTGCCGCTGGTCTTGCCTTCCCAACGGACCGGATAAACATCGGTGCGTCCGCGGAACAGCTTGCGGAACAGCGCGATCTTCTCGCTCTTGCTGAGGCGCGAGGGTTCAGCAACCTGCGGCTTCGGCGCTTCGGGTGGCACACGCCAAGCGATGCCGTGCGCGTCGAGCAGAGCTATCAGGCGCGCGTTTTCGGCGCGCAGGGCGGCCAAGTCATCGAGGAGTGGCATCGAACCTGGCCCTTGAGAACTGGGCATCGTTGAACACGAGCCCGGTCGAGGTCATTCGACGTCGCCACCGTCAGCTCGGTCGCCCGTGCCGGTCTGCTTGATCAGTCGGTCAAAGTCACTCTCGAACAAGCGATCCTGCTCGATGCGGTATTTCTCGAATTCGCTCTCAGCGTGCGCTTTGGCGATTTCCGCCGTCACTTTGCCGGCGTCCTGCAGCACTTCCCGATCGGTGGCTTCGATGAAGCGGTTCAGGCGCGTCTCCCAATCCTGCATGGTCATGGGAATCTTGCGCTGCGCCATGTCCTCGGCGACATCCAGATAGGCGTTGACCAGGCGGGCGAGTTGCGCCATCTCCTGTTCGGTCAGATAGTTCTTGGCGACCACGACATCGAACTTCTGGATTTTGCCGTCGGGGGCATCTTTCCAAGTGGTCAAACCCATGTTGTTCTTGTCGGCATCGGCACGCTGGTAGATGACCTCGGCGGCCGTCTGCCCATGAATGGCCCAATGCAGCTTGTTTTGCACCGTGGCGAAGAACCGCTTGGTGGCCTGCGCCGTCACGTCGTAGTCGACCGCGGTAGCATAGATGTCGGTGATCTTCTGGTAGAACTTGCGCTCCGACAGGCGGATCTCGCGGATGCGCTGCAGCTGCTCTTCAAAGTACTGATCGGTGAGGATGGAGCCGCCCGCCTTGAGGCGCTCATCGTCCATCACGTAGGCCTTGATGGTGAACGCGTCGATCACGCGGGTGGCCCACTTGCGGAACTGCACAGCGCGCTCGGAGTTGACCTTGTAGCCCACGGCGATAATGGCCGGCAGCTGGTAGTGCAGGGTGTTGTAGTTCTTGCCGTCAGAGGCAGTTATCCGGAATTTCCGGACGACTGAGTCTTCCTGCAACTCACTGTCGGCGAAGATCTTCTTCAGGTGCTCGTTCACCGTGCGCACGTTCGCCTCAAACAGCAGGCCCATCATCTTCTGGGTCAGCCAGATGCTTTCGTCGGCATACACCGCCTCCACGCCACCCTGGCCGCTGGCGGCGACGAAGGTCAGGTACTCGGCTGCTGATGAGCGAACAAGGGAAGTGTCCGTTCGTAGGGACGACTTCGGTGGCGATCTAGGCGCCATTACAGCTTCTCCTCAATTGACTCCCACCGCTTGTCCTTGACCATCACGAAGCGGCAACGCCCCTCGGACAGGTTCGCCCACAGTCCGCCGATCAGCCGGTCGTCCTCGGCCCCAGCCCATCGATCCGCGCCCTTGTACTCGACGGCAAGGATGGGGCCGGGATGGTCGGTCGTGCCGGGAAGCTGGCACAGGAAGTCCGGGTAGAAGCGACCATCGGCCTTCTGCAGGAAGAATGAGCTGCCTTCGCGCCGAACGAGGTTGCGCACCCAGAACAGGATGCGACCCTGCTGGGCTTGAATATCGAGCCAGCACGCGCATTCGAACTCTTCCTTACTGTCGAAGTCGCCGATGCGCCCATAGAAGTGCTTGCGGAAATCGAAGTGCCCGAAACGGCCATCGTAGTCGCGACTGGGCGCATAGGCTTGGGCATGGAACTCGAAAGCGTATTGGTCGGTCACCGCGATACGCGACGACGCATCGTCGCCAAACAATGTCTGCTGGAACGCCTTGCCCACGGCTTGCCGGCGCAGATTGCGGATGCGCGACTCCAACAGGTTACGGAGTTGAAATTTCTGCAGATTGGCGCGGGCCAGGGTGAATCCTGGTCGGAGCAATAGTTCGGTCATCCATTTCGCCACGAAGGCCTGCTTGCTGGCATGGGTGAGTGAAGGCTCGGGCAAGTTCCGGCAGAGCCAGGTGGCGAGGCGTACCTCATCCCAATTCTCGGGCTGATAGACCAGGCCCAGATCACGCTGCAGGTTCGGCAGGAATCGTGAAACGACTTTGCCGCTCTCGCCATCAACGTCGATTTCGCCGCCTTCGGATACCTTGAGGCCGGCACCCAGCGACGTCATGTCGTCGGCAGTAGGCGCGGCGTCGTAGGTCGACAAATCCCACGGATAGTCGAGCACCTCCGGGTCGTCGAACAGTTGCAGTTCTCCCTGGACGCGCAAGGCCAACTGCGGCACGCGGAAGCGCTCCCCCAACTCGGCTGGCGTTTGGAAGAACTCGATGGCCGTGGTACGGCTGATTTCGGCCGCCTCGATGATGGCTGCCGCTGCCGAATCGCTGGTCACCGAGGCCTTGAGTACCTCCGCCTCGTCTTCGGTCAGCGGCGTGGTGATGGTCAGCGTGTTGAGCTTGCCGTCCCAACTCACCTTGTCGCGCACGGGCTTGGGTACGCTCCTTAAATCGGGCTTCTCTGTCAGCGTGATCGCCACCGGCCGAACCACCACGCGGCCGGCGTGGCCTTCTAGATCCAGCCGCCCCTGATCGAACTTGGCCGCCGTCACGAACTCCGTGACCTCGCGGCGCTCGAAGCCAGCACCTGCAACGAGCCGGTCACGCAACGCACCTGCGGTTTCAGCGAAGTTGCGCGATACCACGAAGGCATAGGATTGATTCAGGGCCTTGGCCTGCCGATGGCTGGCGCCAGGCTGGCGCAAGACGCGCCCAAGCAACTGTTCCACCGCTGTGGCCGATGACAACGAGGCCATGCTTACGAGGATGTAGGCGAAGGGGCAGTCCCAGCCTTCCGACAGTGCCTTTTGGGTGATGACGAACTTCACCGGGCAGGCTGGGTCGGCGATGCCCAGCTTGTAGTCGGCGTCGATCTGCTCCAGCCCCTTTTCATCGCCAGTGGCGACGACGATTTCAGACGCAGAGACGCCGTGGTTGGTGGTCAATTCGTTGCGCACACGCTCGAAGTCGAGCGTCTCTACGCCGGCGCGGCGCGGCTCCGATTGAATCAGCACCAGCGGCCGCAAGTAGGGTCTGCCGGCGCGGCGCTCCTCATCAGCCAGCGTGTGCAGTTCATTGCGCCGACCGATAGCATCCGCCAGGCACTGTTGCCAGTTCGGTTCGGTTTCCAGCACCACCGGTAGCTTGATCATCTCCTCCGCCTTCAGTTCGGCGGCGGAGACGCTGTGCAGCACGTTGCTGGGCGTGCGTTCCAAGTCCGGCGTGGCGGTCAGTTCCATCACCCCGCTAGGGCGGAAGCGCGCCAGCATGTCGAAGGCCAGTTCGGTGCGGCTGTTGTGCGCCTCATCGACGACCACGAACGGCCGGCGCAGGCGCAGCACGTTGGCCAGCGAAGAGGGCGTGGTTCGTTCCATGCCTTCGCCTTCGGTTAGCAACTCGGCACGCTGCGCGGGCGAAAGGTTATCGAAGTGGTGCATCAGCGCGCCGCTGCTCTGGTAGACCTTCCTGGACTCTTCCTCTTCGACCTGAAACGCCTGGCGGGTGGCGACGATGATCGTGGTCGAGGTGTCCAGCGTCGCGCGGGTTACGCTCTTGGCCTCATCAAGGTCCAGCACCGTGATCGGCCCGGCCTCGCGCAGCGCCGTGTGGTACGGATGCAGGCGATCGCGCAGGGCGCGCAGGGTCTGTTCGCGGATGGGTTTGCTGGGCACCAGCCACAGGATCACGCTGTGCTCGCAGCGCAACAGATGCGTGTTGACCAAGGCGACGCTCTTTGCCGCCAACCAGGTCTTGCCGCCGCCAGTCGGCACCCGCAGGCAGAAGTAGGGCATGTCGGTCGGGAAGCCCGACAACGGGTGATACGCAATGCCGCGGCTCCACAGCCGTTCGGTGGTAGCGGTGAACGCAATCGACGGTGATGGCAGTTCGTGGCAGGCCTTGAAATAGGCCTCAACGCTGTCGAGCACTTGCTGCTGGTAGGTCTTGGGCGCGAATGTGGTCATGGCCTACACCTCCAGCGCGTAAGGGGTTTGCTTGAAAGTGATGCCCTCGCGCGCGGCGCGGCCACCCATGCGGTTGGCGGCAGCGTAGATCACCTTGGGGCCGGCGAATTTCGGCAGCACTTCGAACACCGGGCCGGTCAGCACATTGCCGCCAACGACCGAACGGTCCTTGAGGATGCCGTTGTACAGCAGGTAAATCGCGCGGCCCTCGTGCACGCCGAGCAGCGGCGAGTCGGCGTGACCCGTGTAGCCGGTGCCGGTTTCGGCAAACCAGACGAATTCGGCCAATTGCGCGAAGCTCACATCGCGGCGAATTTGGCCCTCAGCATCGAACAGCGGTTCTGCCGAGAGGCGGCAGAACTGAAAGCCGCCGCCGAGGCCTTCAACAAATTGCCCTTTCGCGTTTTTGTAGCCGACCGCGATGCGTTTGACGCGTTCCGCCGTGAGGTTTCTGGCAATGCCTGCGTCCATCTCAACCAGGAGGGATCGACGACTGCCGCCATCCTCGGCGTTTTGCTTGAGAACTGCATGGCCTGTAGTTCCCGAGCCAGCAAAGCTATCCAGCACGAGAGAATCTGAGTCTGTCGCAATCTGAAGGATGCGCTGGATCAACGCAGTCGGTTTGGGTGTGACGAAAAGATCGCTCGACGCTCCAAGATTGAGAATCTGGCTGATCTCTTGTTTTGAATGCCGCGTGCTACCAACCTCCTGCCACGGCCAAAGAGTCCGTGGCACAACTCCATCCTTCACATCGGTTAGGAAGCGCTTAATGCCAGGACGATTGCTCCCGCTTTTTCCCCACCAGATGCGGTTGTCTCTGTCGAGCTCCCAGAACTTTTCTTCGCTGACTCGCCAGTAACTTCCCGAGGGAGGTCCATCAATAATCTTCCCGGACGGCGTCGCAATAGCGTACCTGCCTTGGGCGTAGAAGTTGCGGGCCGCCAAGTCGGAGAGCAACCATGGCCCACGCGGATCGTTATCGGGATTCTTGTACCGCGCGATCATTGCCTCGCTACGAGGTAGAGCATTCGGTCTCCACTTCTCTTTGTTCGCCGCGTACAGGACCACATATTCGTGATCCTCGCTGAGATGCCGGGCGCTATTCTTTGGGCTGTCCATCATGTTCCAGATGGCGGATGCCACAAAATTCTTCGCGCCGAAGATCTCATCCATCAGCAATCTCAGCGTCGCCACCTCGTTGTCATCGATGGAAATGAAGATGGCGCCGTCGTCGCGGAGAAACTGTTTCAGCAGCACGAGCCGCGGATACATCATCGACAGCCAGCGGTCGTGCCTATCCAGCGTCTCGCCTTCCTTGCCGACGACCTCGCCCAGCCATCGGCGAATCTCCGGGCTGTTGACGTTGTCGTTGTAGACCCAGGCCTCGTTGCCGGTGTTGTAGGGCGGGTCGATATAGATACATTTCACCTGCCCGGCGTAGCGCGGCAGCAGCGCCTTGAGCGCGTGCAGGTTGTCGCCCTGCACGATGAGGTTGCCGCTCCCGCTGTCGCCGCAGGACAGTTCCGGCACCGGCTCCAGCAGGCGGAACGGCACGTCCTTGTGATGTTTGACGACGGCTTCTTTGCCGATCCAGTTCAGAGTGGGCATGTGTCTGGTAACCCTCAGTTCTTGCCGGCGGCGGTGCCGCCCACGTTGCGTTCGTCGTTCGCGCCACCGGCACGCACCCAGTCATCGACCTCGGAGGCCTTGAACTTCCACAGCCGCCCCACGCGATGAGCGGGAAGTCCCTTGCGGTCGATCCAGCGGTAGATGGAATCGCGGGTGACGCCAAGATGCTCGGCGATCTGTTCCACGGACACCCAAGGTTCGGTCATCACGCGCTCCATCGGCGACGGCTGGTGCGGCATAGAGTCGGTTTCAATCGCACTGGACGGAAGTTATCAGGTGGCGCCGGCAACGGCTACGGGACGCTTGGCTTAGGCGTCGAACAGCGCGTTCATCGGGCTCCCAATCACCCCCCCCCAGGGCGCATCCCATGACTGCCGGCCAGCAGCCGCCATGCATAAGCCTGCTGTGGTTTCAGCGCAATCCAACGCCGACGGACTGGGTGGCGCAGCAGGCGGTCATGGCGGCGTTTGGTCGCTGATTCCGCGAGGCGCTCAGCATCCGTTTGCACTGGAGCCATCTGACCACTCCTCGTCTGCGTCATCGACGTCTTGTGCAGGCAAAGCACGGCGCGATAGCGGCACGTAACGTTCAAGCGGAGTCTTCCATCCACAGAAGAAGTCCAAGGGCTCCTGGGTGCCGACGAAGTCCCGGGCGAGCTGCAGCCGGTCGAGTATTGCCTGACGTTCCACTTCGGGAAGAGTCTGCGCCCGATCCTCGATGCCCTGGAAGAACTGCTCCAGGCTGACGACCTTCGCCCATGATTGAATGACCCGTTCCAGCTGGTCGCGACTGTCCTTGATGGACTGCGCTTCGCGCTTTCGGTCTTCTTCCTGCCGACGCCGCTCATCTTCGGCAAGTCTCTCCCGCCGCCAGATCTCGGCCTGTCGCTCGGCCTCGCGCAGCTTCTCGGTCACGGTCGCGGTCGCGTTCTCGATGGTCTCGATGATCTGTGGGATGTCCGTGGTCAGGCTGCGCAGCTTGGTCTCCTGGAATGACGTCGACCACGAGACGCTTCCATAAGGCGAGTAGACGACCAGCCTCAGGCGGCCCGACGGCAGATCTTGGGTTGTCGTCCAGGTGTGGTCGACGTAGCGTCTGGACGCTTTGGGTGGCACGTAATCCGACTCGCGGATGTACTTGCCGTTGACGTACCGCATCGCGACTGACTCGGTCATCTCGACGATGGCCAAGCCGAAAGCGAGCGAGTCAACGTAGGCAACCGTCGAACGGTATGGCGACCAGAGTCGGTCGTAGCCGTAAGGATCCTGCCGGGGGTCCTTCTTCGGCGGATCTTCCTTCTCTTGGATGCGCTCGCGCCGGAACTGGCTATCGGGCGGCGCAATGACTACGCGATGACCGACAGACTCCAAGGCGTTGAACAGGTCGTTCGCGAAAGCCAGGGCCTTGTCGAGCCCAGAACGGGAGACGGTGATGTCGACCAGAAGCTTCTTGTACGGCTTCAGGTGCTCAGCGTCGTCGACCTTGCGGCTTGCGAGGAAGTGCTCCTTCGCGCCGAGGATCAGGCCGTGGGTGCCAGTCACGGGCCGAGCACGTCTTCGAACGCGGAGGCAGGGTGACTGACGGGGCTTCGGCACTGCCGGAGCCGGAAGCTCGCCGGTGCGAGACCACGCAACTGGATCACCCGGCAGCGGTACTGGAAGCGCCGGCCGTAGTGGCGACTGTCCCACCGCCAGCTTGGCCCAGTAGCCACGCTCTGGGCGGGGCACCCGCAGCTCAGTGCACACCCGTGCGAGGTAGCTTCCTGACACTTCGAACTTCTCGGCCACCCTGATCATCGGTGTCGACCAAACCAACTCGTAGAGATCTTCCCTCGTGATCATCCTCATCCCCATAGCCGTGGATCACCCTCCGGCGAGAGTATCCAAACCTACGAGGTCTATCGTGACCATCGATGACGGCGAACTTGCTCGCGTAAGTAGCTCTTTTGGCAGGCAATTTGCCTTTGTCTACCCGAAAGCGAAGCAGAGAACAGAGAATGGGCAGGCCCGGAAGCTCGGCGATTTTGGTAGTTCGGGCCGACGCCCACCTGCAAGGCCGAAGCCCAGCAGTCCGCGCCGCGCGGGGATTCGGGCAAAGAAAAAGGGCCCGGAGGTCATCCGGGCCCTTCTGGTGTTGGTGGAGCGGAGGAGGATCGAACTCCCGACCTCTGCATTGCGAACGCAGCGCTCTCCCAGCTGAGCTACCGCCCCACGAACCCCGAATCATAGTCGCTGGGTCGGGCCCTGCCAAGGGCCGGGTACGTGCCTGCGGGGCCGGTCTGCGCGCTCAGGACGCGGCGCTTGCGCGTCGCGCTTCCGGCAGCAGTGGCACCAGTTTCGACTCGAGCAGGCCGCGTCGCCAGCCCGAGAGGTGGCTCGACCAGCGTCCTTCGCGCAGGAGGGTCTCCAGATGGCGCCGCGAGGCCAGCACCGACTCGTTGAGTTCCAGCTCGCCTGCGACCGCAGCGACCGCCTGCTGCAGTTTCCGCAGCTGATCGCGTTCCTGCGGGTCGGGAAGCTCGGCGAGCGGGATGTCGAGTTCTTCCGCGCTCGGCTCGGCGCAGGCCAGATCGAACAGCTCGTCGCGCCGCTTGCGCGGCGACTTCGGATTGCGATCGAGCAATTGCTCGAAGGCGGTTCGCTCCATCGGTGCGCGTTTCGCGAGATCGAGCGCCATCCCCGGGTCCAACACCCACCAGCGCGGGCGATTGCCGGCGCGTGCCTGGGCGTCGCGCCAGCGCAGCATGCGCCGCAGTCGCGCCTGCACGCTGCGCGGCAGACCCTGCGCCGGTCGCACCGCCAGATGCGGCTGCGGGTC
Organism: uncultured Aquimonas sp.; assembly: GCA_964586455.1. GTDB lineage: Bacteria > Pseudomonadota > Gammaproteobacteria > Xanthomonadales > Xanthomonadaceae > Aquimonas. Next base: position 11,920 of record CAZPHV010000017.1, on the reverse strand, counting down.
ATCGCTGGCGATGGCCTGGTCGATCGCGCGCTGGCAGTCTTCGTCCAGCCAGGCCCGGCGTCCCAGCGCGTCGAGGCGCCGCGACAGTTCGGCGTGGGGTTCGAGCAGGTAGCGAACATCATCCGCGGCGTAGTGCAGCTGCGATTCGCTGAGCGGCCGGCGCAGCCAGTCGGAGCGAGTCTCGCCTTTTTCCAGCGGCACGCCGCACAGCTCGGCGACCAGCTTCTGATAGCTCATCGACGGATCCAGCCCAACCAGGCTCGCCGCCACCTGGGTGTCGAACAGCGGCTGCGGCAGAACTCCGTAAGTGTGGTGCAGGGCCTGCAGGTCTTCGCTGGCGCTGTGCATCACCTTCAGGCAGGGCGCCTGCAGCAGCGCGATCATCGCCGGCAGTCGCCCCAGCCGCGGTGCGTCCAGAAGCAGAATCTCTCCTGTCCGCCCCAGCTGGACCAGAGCGAGTTCGGGGTAGAAGGTCTTTTCGCGCATGAACTCGGTGTCCATCGCGACCGGGCCGGCGTCGTTCCAGTCCTGCAGGCAGGCCGCGTCGGCGGCACTGTCGATCCACTTCATTCGATTGATTCCTGCGCAAAGAGGTCGCAACGATAGCCCCTTTGCCTGCATCCTTTGAACTCCATCACGCTCACCGAGGGCTGCAGGCCCGCAAGATCGCGGGTCAGCCGCATCACAGCGGCGTGAACTTTAGAGTGGGCCGCCTGCGTCCCGCACGTCCAACAATCCCGCACAGGGGCGGGGAGGAGGAAGAGTGTCGAAGGGTTTCATCAAGAAGGGCGGCGGAATGGCCGCGCTGGTATTCCTGCTTGCAGGTTGCAGCGGCTCGGACCCGCAGAACACGGACGCAGCCGCGCCCGCTGCGGCGCAGGCACCCGTGACCTCAAGCGAAGGCGAGACGACTGAGGAAACGACGGAAGAGGCTGGGACCGGCATGCGTCGCCGCTTGATGGACTCCACGGTGGGGCAGGAGTGGACGCCCGAATACGCGCCGCTGCCGAACTTCAACGTCGCAGAGACTCTGCGGGAGGCCGACCGCGCGCTCGCCGCAGGGCGATTGGACCAAGGCGACACCAGCGCGCTGGCCTTGTTTACCGCGGTGCTCCAGAACGAGCCGGACAGCACCGAAGGGCGCGCCGGTATCGATCGAGTGGTGAATGCCCTGCTGGAGCGAGGCGAGCAAGCCTTCGCGCAAGCGCGTTTCAATGAATCCGTGCGCATTGTCGGCGTGGTCGCGCCGTTGCGCCCGGACAGCCCGGGCCTGGCCTCCCTGCGCGCAAAGCTCGAGTCGGGCCGCGAAGTGGCGACCCTGCTCGCGGAAGCCCAACGCCTGGAGCAGGCGGGCCAGCTGGTCGAGCCCGAGGGCGACAACGCGTCGGAGATCTACCGCCAGATTCTGCGCGGCGATGCCAATAACCCTGGCGCACGAGAGGGCTTGGCACGGGTCGAGCGACTGTTGGTCGAGCGCGCATCAACGGCCGCAGAGTCGGGCAACTTCTCGGATTCCGAGCGCATGCTCGCGGATGCGGGGCGCGTATCACCGGGCTCCGAGGCCGTCCAAGACGCCAGCGCGCGCGTGGTTGAGCTGCGTGAGCAGCGCGCCCGCGAGCTTCTCCAGCAAGGCAACGCGGCGCTGGAAGCCGGCAACCTGGACGAAGCGCAGCGCCTGCTGGGGCAACTCGACAGCGAATCCGCAGGCGCGGATGGCGCCGAACAGCTCAGGGTCGGCATCGAGAACGCGCGCAGCTACGCCTCGCTGCGGCCGGGGCAGAGCGTCAGCGATCCGCTCTCCGCAGGCGGCACGGCGCCCGAACTGGTGGTGATTCCGCTGGGCAGCTTCCAGATGGGGTCTCCGGAGAACGAGCCGGACCGAAAGAGCAATGAAGGCCCGCGGTTTGCGGTCAGGATCCAGCGCGGGTTTGCGCTGGCGCGTACCGAAGTCACAGTGGGCCAGTTCCGCACCTTCGTGAACGCGACCGGTTACACGCCCAGCTCGGTCCAGAACGGTAGCTCGACGATCTATGACGAGCGCAGCGGCAGCATGACGGCGCGCAGCGGCGTGACCTGGCAGAGCGATCACAACGGCCGCAGCGCAGCGGCTGAAATGCCGGTCATCCATGTGTCCTGGGTGGACGCCAAAGCCTACGCAGACTGGCTTTCGCAGCAGACCGGCAAGACCTACCGACTGCCGTCAGAAGCCGAGTTCGAGTACGTGCTGCGCGCCGGCACCCAGACCCGCTACCCCTGGGGCGAAGGCAACCCGACGCGCCTGGTCGGCAATCTCACCGGCGACGGCGATCGCAGCGACACCCGTCGCAACTGGGTCAACGCGTTCCCCGATTATTCCGACGGCTATTGGGGGCCTGCACCGATTCGCAGCTACGAGGCCAATCGCTTCGGCATCCACGACATCAACGGCAACGTGTCGGAGTGGGTGGAAGACTGCTGGCACGACAACTTCCAGCGCGCGCCGACCGACGGCACAGCCTGGGTCAACCCGGGCTGCAACCGCCGCGTGATTCGTGGCGGCTCCTGGGCGAGCTCGCCCGATCAGGCGCGCTCCGCCTTTCGCCTGACTGCCTCACCGACCACCACCAATGCCCGCCTGGGCTTCCGCGTAGCCCGCGATCTCTGAGCACGCATCGGCACTGATTCAACGTAAAAGGCCGCCCTTGGGCGGCCTTTTACTTGGGGTCTTCGCGGATAAGTATCGGGTGTAGCGGGCCTCGTGTTGGCGGCCCACTCAGTGCTTGCCCAGCTCCTGCACCATCCACTCGCGCAGCGCTTCGTCGTTCGCGGCCTGGGGAGGTTGCACCGCCTCCAACGAGAAGCCCATCGACTCCGCATCGTCGGCATCCAGACCGTCGTAGGCCCGGAACTCGGCATCGAGCAGGGCGGCGCGCGCCGATTCCTCGCTGTCGTAAGCGACGTTGCGACCGTCGCAATCCAGTACCTGAGCGGTGCCTTCGGCGAGCAGGTCGAGGCGCGCCCAGATCAGAGTCTTGCCAAGGCTTGCCACCCACCACTGGCTGTCCAATACGCGTGTCTCTGTATCCATCGTTGGAGTTCCTTGTCGCGTCCTGCCGTCAGCGCGTCAGCAGCAGCACGACGGACCCTGCAGCGCCGATAGCCGCGCACCACAGCAGCACCTGTGCAGGCGTGGCCAGGCCATTGAGATTGCGATCGCCAAGCCCCCGGAACCGACCCAGGAAGATGTAGGCCAAGTACGTCGGCGCGAACGCGTTCGCGCCCACGGTGGCCTTGCGATCCTGCAGGTGCCGATAGGCGAGGGGGCCGAAAATCAGGTAGCCGGTGGCACCCGACAGGCCGATGCCGGTCACCAGCAGCAGCAAAAACATGCTCAAGATGCCCACAGCGCAGCCTCAGTAGTCGGCCTGGCCCGGCGCACGCGGGTAGGGGATGGCGTCGCGGATGTTCGATAGCCCGCACGTATAGACCACCAGACGCTCGAAGCCGAGACCGAAGCCGGCGTGCGGCACCGTGCCGTAGCGGCGGAAATCGCGATACCACTGGTAGTGCTCGCGATCCAGACCGAATTGGTCCATGCGCTTGTCCAGCAGGTCAAGCCGCTCCTCGCGCTGCGCGCCGCCGATGATCTCGCCGATGCCCGGCGCCAGCACGTCCATCGCGGCGACGGTCCGGCCGTCGTCGTTCAGACGCATATAGAACGCCTTGATGTGTTCGGGATAGTTCATTACTACCACCGGCCGGCCGATGTGTTCCTCGGTCAGCCAGCGCTCGTGCTCGGTCTGCAGGTCGAGCCCCCATTCAACGGGGAAGTCGAAGCGACGGCCTGACTTCTGCAGCAGCTCGATCGCTTCGCTGTAGTCGATGCGCTCAAAGGGCGCATCGATAAAGGTGTGCAGGCGGCTGATCGCGGTCTTCTCGACGCGCTCGGCGATGAACGCCATATCGTCGCCGCGCTCGTTCAGCACGGCGCGGAACAGATACTTCAGGAAGGCCTCGGCGAGGTTGGCATCGTCGTTCAGGTCGGCGAACGCGATCTCCGGCTCGATCATCCAGAACTCCGCCAGGTGGCGGGTGGTGTTCGAGTTCTCGGCACGGAAGGTCGGGCCGAAGGTGTAGACCTTGCTGAGCGCGAGGCAGTAAGCCTCGACGTTCAGCTGGCCGGAGACGGTAAGGAATGCCTCCTTGCCAAAGAAGTCGCGTCCGAAGTCGACCGCGCCCTTGTCGGTGCGGGGCAGGTTGGCGAGATCCAGCGTCGACACCCGGAACATCTGACCGGCGCCCTCGGCATCGGACGTCGTGATGATCGGCGTGTTGATCCAGTAGAAGCCGTTCTCGTGGAAGAACCGGTGCACCGCCTGCGCCAGGCAGTGGCGGATGCGGGTGACGGCGCCGAACAGGTTGGTGCGTGGCCGCAGGTGGGCGACCTCGCGCAGGAACTCCAGCGAGTGCGGCTTGGGCTGGATCGGGTAGGTCTCGGGGTCTTCCACCCAACCGACTACTTCGATGCGGCTGGCCTTGATCTCGAAGCGCTGGCCCTGGCCCGTGGAGGCCACGAGCTCGCCCGTTGCAATCACCGCGCAGCCGGCAGTGAGATGCTTGACCTCGGTCTCGTAGTTGGAAAGCTCGGCCGGCGCCACCACTTGGATGGGGTCGAAGCAGCTGCCGTCAGAGACATTGACGAAGCTCAGCCCGGCTTTGGAGTCACGCCGGGTACGCACCCAACCGCGCACGCTGACGTCCTGGCCGACAAATTCCTCGCCCTTCAGGGCGTCCACCACGCTGAGCACCGTCATGACTTCCTCTTGAATGTCGCCGAAGCTGGGTTTGCAAGCTCGCAAATAGCCCGCAATCATAGCGGAAGGTTCTGCATACGATCAGCACCCGTGGCCTTGCTCCAACAGAAAGGAATCACCGCATGGCAATCCATCTCACCCAGACTGCAGTCGAACGCGTGCGCCACTTCATGGAGCGTGAACCCGGCAGCCTCGGGCTGCGTTTCGGGGTCAAACGAACCGGCTGCTCCGGCTGGGGCTACACCGTCGATGTGGCCCGCCAGATTGCAGCCGATGACACCGTGGTGGAGCAGGATGGCGTCAAGGTAGTGATTGACGCGACCAGCCTGCCGCTGGTGGACGGCACCGAGATCGACTTCGTCCGCCAGGGGCTGAATCAACAGTTCGCTTTTCGCAACCCGCAGGCTGCAGCCGCCTGTGGATGCGGCGAGAGCTTCACTACCGCGTGAGTCGGTAGCGCTGGAACGTCGCGACGCAGCTGTGTCGCTGACTTCGTGATGTCGCTGCAAGCAGCGGACTCATAGTCTCCCGCCAGTTCCTGACGCCCCTCCCGAGCGTGTGCCGAGGTCGCGCAGGGGGCGAGCCCTCCCGGACTGGCTTGCTTGCCGTGGCAGGCTGCGTGGGCTATCCTTAGCGGCTTGCCTGCGTTCGCGTGGGCAACCTTGCCTCACCGCCGCCGGCGGGAGGCTTTCGCGCCGGCAGCGGCCGGGGCGTCATCCACAAGGAGTCATCCATGCGTCATTACGAAATCGTGTTCATGGTCCATCCGGACCAGAGTGAACAGGTCCCCGCGATGATCGAGCGCTACAAGACGCTCATCGAGAACGACAAGGGCGCCATCCACCGCCTTGAAGATTGGGGCCGCCGCCAGCTGGCGTACCCGATCGAGAATCTGGTCAAGGCCCACTACGTGCTGATGAACGTCGAAATCTCGCAGGGCGTGCTCGACGAACTGAATGCCGGCTTCCGCTTCAACGACGCAGTGCTGCGCCACATCGTGATCGGCCGCGATGGCCCCGTCACCGAAGCCTCGCTGATCCTGAAGAGCAAGGACGAGAAGCCCGAGCGTCGTCGTCGCGATGACGATTCCGAAGGTGAGTCCGTGGGCGCCGAGCGCGCCAGCGAAGATGCCGTCTAAGCCCGGAGCCTACTAAAATGTCCAAGTTCTTCCGTCGTCGCAAGTTCTGCAAATTCACCGCTGAGGGCATCACCGAGATCGACTACATGGATCTCAACACCCTCCGTCAGTACATCACCGAGACCGGCAAGATCGTGCCCTCGCGCATCACCGGCACCAAGGCGAAGTACCAGCGCCAGCTGGCATCCGCGATCAAGCGCGCGCGTTTCCTCGCCCTGATCCCGTACTGCGACAACCACTGATTGAGCTGAATGCGCGGCCTGTTCGGCCCGCAGCGCTCACCCATCCATCGGACAGCCCCCGGGCTGCGCTGGCCCTAAGGCCGGTGCTAACGATCAGGAGCACGAAATGAAGCTTGTTCTGCTGCAGAAAGTCACCAACCTCGGCAACCTGGGCGACCAGGTCAACGTGAAGCCGGGTTACGGCCGCAACTTCCTTGTCCCGCAGGGCAAGGCCGTGCCGGCAACCGCCACCAACGTCGCTGAGTTCGAGGCGCGCCGCGCCGAGTACGAAGCCCGTGCCCGCGAACTGGCGGCCGGTGCCGAGGGCCGTCGCGACCGTCTTGAAGGCGCCAGCGTCACCGTCGCCGCCAATGCGTCGACCGAAGGCAAGCTGTACGGCTCGGTCGGCCCGCGCGACATCGCCGAGGCTTTCACGGCCGCCGGCCTGCCGCTGGAGAAGAGTGAAGTGGTGATGGGCGAAGGCCCGATCCGCCGCGTCGGCGAATTCGAGCTGGTCGTGCACCTGCACGCCGACATCGAAGCGACGATCAAGGTCATCGTGGTACCGGAAGCCTGATAAGGCTTGGCGCCATCGTGTGATTCGAGACGGGCGCCGCAGGGCGCCCGTTTTCGTTGGCGCGACTCAAACTCGGCGCGCCGGCACGCGCTTTCCGGCAACGCCGGAGTAGATCCCGAGCCCGAGCGTCCCACATTTGAAGCGCGGACGCGCAGCCGCCCACCGGGCGTTGCCGAGTCGCCGCCGAGTAGCGAGCCACCAAGCTCGCCGCTGGCCCGAACTCGGAACGACCGAAAGGCGCCGGGACAGCGTCGCTCGAACCCGCGCAAGCGGGCCGCCGAGCTCAGGTCCAGTCTCAGTTCCTGAGATGTGCCCAGCTTATCCACAGTCTTATGCGCAACGGCGTCGACCCGAGCTTCCGTATGATCCTCGGTTCGCGCGCGGCGCATTCCGAGCGCACTCGCCGCAGAGCATCCAAAGCCCATGGCCGTAGTTTTTCCCGGGCGCAAGCCTGACCGCAGTTCCCCCTCGCATGACGAACGCATGGACGGCCTGCGGGTGCCGCCGCACTCGGTGGACGCCGAACAGGCGGTGCTGGGCGGTCTGATGCTTTCGGGTGAGGCCTGGGACAAGGTCGCCGACAAGCTCACCGAGGAAGACTTCTACCGACGCGATCACCAGTTGATCTTCCGCGCCATCGGCCAGCTCGCAGAAAAGGGCCAGCCCTGCGACGCAGTGACCCTGGGCGAGTGGTTCGACAGCCAAGGCGAAAGCGAGCTGATCGGCGGCGGTGCCTACATCATCGAGCTTGCCAGCACCACGCCCAGCGCCGCCAACATCACGGCGTATGCGGAAATCGTGCGCGAGAAGTCGGTGCTGCGGCAGCTGATCGACATCGGCACCAATATCGCCAACGACGGCTATCAGCCGGCCGGCCGACCCGCGCGCGAACTGCTTGAAGTTGCCGAGCAGCAGGTGTTCCGTATCGCCGAGGCAGGCAGTCGCGGACGCCAGGGCTTCCAGAGCATGCGCTCCGCGGTAAAGGACGCGTTCCGTCTGCTGCAGGAGCGCTACCAGAACCAAGGCAAGATCACCGGCCTGCCGAGCGGCTTCATCGACTTCGACGAACACACCGCCGGCCTGCAGCCGTCCGACCTGATCATCCTCGCGGCGCGTCCGGCGATGGGAAAAACCTCATTTGCGCTCAACGTCGCCGAGTACGCAGCGCTCAAGACCAAGAAGCCGGCGGCGGTGTTCTCGATGGAAATGTCGGCTTCGCAGCTGGCATTTCGCTTGATCTCCTCGCTGGGCCGGGTCAACCAGCAGGCCCTGCGCACCGGCCAGCTGGAAGACGAAGACTGGAGCCGGGTGACGCACGCGATCACCATGCTGTCCGAGGCCAAGATCTTCATCGACGACACACCGGCGCTGTCACCGACCGAGCTGCGTGCGCGCTGCCGCCGACTTGCGCGCGAGCACGGCCTGGGCCTGATCGTGATCGATTACCTGCAGCTGATGCAGGTGCCGGGAAACCGCGAGAATCGTGCCACCGAAATTTCAGAAATCTCGCGCAGCCTGAAAGCTCTTGCAAAGGAGCTCAACGTGCCCGTCGTCGCCCTCTCACAGTTGAACCGCTCGTTGGAAAGCCGTACAGACAAGCGTCCCGTCATGGCCGATCTGCGTGAGTCCGGCGCCATCGAGCAGGACGCCGACATGATCGTGTTCATTTATCGCGACGAGTACTACAACCCGGAATCGGGCGAGAAGGGCGTAGCCGAGATCATCATCGGCAAGCACCGTCACGGCCCGACCGGCACGGTCAAACTGGCCTTCCACGGCAAGTACACCCGTTTCGACAACCTCGCCTCCGGAGGCTATGCAGGGAGCTTCGAGTGAGCCGGGCGACCTCGGCCACCATCCACACCGACGCGCTCCGCCACAACCTGCAGCTGATCCGCAGGCGTGCGCAGGGTAGTCGGGTCATGGCCGTGGTGAAGGCTGATGGCTACGGTCACGGCCTTGAGCGCGTCGCCCGTGCCCTGCAGGGCGCGGACGCCTTCGGAGTCGCCGCGCTTTCGGATGCCGAACGCTTGCGAGCGGCGGGGCTCTCGCAGCGCATCGTGCTGCTGTCGGGGCCAGATGAGCCTGACGATCTCGCCCTGCTACGTCGACTTCAGGTAGACGCGGTGATCCATCATTCCAGCCAGCTCCAGCTGCTGGACTCAGACGCCGGCGGTGCGCCGATCCGCACCTGGCTGAAGCTCGACACCGGCATGCATCGGCTGGGCTTTCCCGCCGCCGATGCCGCTCAGGTACATGCCCGCCTGCGCGCACTGCCCGGCGTCGCCGATGAAATCGTGCTGATGACCCATTTCGCCCGCTCCGACGAGTTCGACTGCACGGTCACGCGCGAACAGATGCGACGCTTCGACTCGGCGGTGGCAGGGTTGCCGGGCGAACATTCACTGTCGAATTCCGCCGGCGTGCTTGGCTGGCCCGAGGCGCATCGACACTGGGTGCGACCGGGCGGAGCGCTGTACGGCCTGTCGGCGGTGGAAGGACAAAGCGGGTTGGATCTCGGCCTTGAGCCCGCAATGACGCTGTCCACGCGCTTGATCTCGGTGAAGCAGATCGAGGCAGGTGCTGCGATCGGCTATGGCGGTGGGTTTGTCGCGCCCACACCCATGAGAATCGGCATCGCCGCCATCGGCTACGGCGACGGCTATCCGCGCCATGCGGGTTCCGGCACACCGGTCTGGGTCGGCGGCCAACTCACGCGAAGTCTGGGGCGCGTCTCGATGGATCTGATGGCCGTCGATCTAGACGCGTTGCCCGAGGCCGACGTTGGCACGCGGGTCGTAGCGTGGGGCCGCGGACTGCCTGTCGAAACCGTTGCTGCCAGCGCAGGCACGCTGGGCTACGAATTGGCCTGCGGAATCACCCGACGCGTGCGCTTCATCGAGGATTGATGCCCGCGCGGCACCGGGCCTTTGTCCAGCGTGCGGTAGGAAATTCCAGCGCTGGCACGTACGCAGATTGCGCAAAATCAAGGCGTGCATCGACCGGTTGCCTAGACTCCGCCCTCATTCGTAGCCGGAGCTTCGCCATGGCCGTTGAACTGTTCAGCTCGTCTGAACACAAGTGCATCGTGTTTCCTGATTTGGTCCGCGGCGACGATGGCGTGCAGGCCAACCAGTTTCTGGTGGTACATGGCAGTCATTCGGCGTTGATCGACCCGGGCGGTGCGCTGCTGTACACGCCGCTCAATCTGGCCATGTCGCGCTTCGTGCAAACTCGCGACCTCACCTACATTCTCGCCAGCCACCAGGACCCCGACATCATCGGCTCGGTTGACCGCTGGCTGATGTACAGCGACTGCACGATCGTCTGCTCCAAACTGTGGGGCCGTTTCATCCCACATAGCGTGCCGCATTACCAGAAGGGCGCAGGCGGCGACCGCTACCTGCTGGTACCGGATGAAGGCATGGACATACCGATGGGTTCCACCCATCTGCGCGCGCTGCCTGCGCACTTTCTGCACTCGGTGGGCAATCTGAGCTTCTGGGACCCCATCAGCCGTATCCTTTTTCCGGGCGACGTGGGCTCCTCGATGGTGTCATCAGGCACGCCCTATGCGGCCTACGAGGACTTCAGCTCGATGGTCGGAAAGATGGAGGGTTTCCACCGCCGCTACATGGCTGGAAATCGCGTCTGCCGCCTGTGGGCGGGCATGGTGCGCAAGCTCAACCCGGCGATGATCGTGCCCCAGCATGGTCTGCCGATGAAGGGCGCTGCGATCCACGACTTCCTCAACTGGCTCGAGAACCTGGAGTGCGGAATAGATCTGCTGGGGCCGGCGAACTACAGGGTTTGAGAGCCGGGATTCGGGATTTGGGATTCGAAAGAGCAGGCTGCGGCGAACCGGACTGGTGTGAGCGGTTCTGCAGCGCAGCAGCTCGCAAAATCCGAGGGCCCGCTGCGGCGGGTCCTCGGAGGCGATCGGATCTGGATGAATCAATCTGGTCGAAGCGAACTGCTGTTGCGAATCCCGAATCCCCAATCCTCGGGGCGCCTCAGGCGCCCTTGTGCTTTGCCAGCCGCAGCCAGGTATCGACCACGGTGTCCGGGTTCAGCGACACCGACTCGATGCCCTGATCGAGCAGCCACTCCGCGAGATCAGGATGATCCGACGGGCCCTGCCCGCAGATGCCGATGTACTTGCCTTTGGCGCGTGCGGTCTTGATCGCCATGGACAGCAGCTTCTTCACCGCCGGATCGCGCTCGTCGAACAGATGCGCAACCACGCCAGAGTCGCGGTCGAGGCCGAGCGTCAGCTGGGTCAAATCGTTGGAGCCGATCGAGAAGCCGTCGAACAGTTCAAGGAACTCTTCAGCCAACAGGGCATTTGAGGGCAGCTCGCACATCATGATGATCTTGAGCTCGTTCTCGCCGCGCTTGAGGCCGTTCTCCTCCAGCACTTCGATGACCTTGCGGCCTTCTTCCAGCGTGCGCACGAACGGAATCATGACCCAGGCATTGGTCAGGCCCATCTCGTCGCGGACCTTCTTCATTGCCCGGCATTCCAGCGCGAAGCAGTCCCGGAAGCTCGGATCGACGTAGCGGCTGGCGCCGCGGAAGCCGATCATCGGATTTTCCTCGTGCGGCTCGTACTGCGTGCCGCCAATCAGGTTCGCGTACTCGTTCGACTTGAAGTCGGACAGGCGCACGATGACTGCGTGCGGTGCGAACGCGGCGGTGAGCGTGGCGATACCTTCTGCAAGACGCTCCACATAGAAGCTCACCGGGTCGGCGTAGCCGGCCGAGAGTTCGTCGATCTTGGCCTTGATGTCGGCTGGCTGCTTCGCGTATTCGAGCAGCGCCTTCGGATGCACACCGATCTGACGCGCGATCACGAACTCAAGCCGCGCGAGGCCAATGCCCTGATGCGGAAGCTGGGCGAAGTCGAAGGCGCGCTCGGGGTTGCCCACGTTCATCATGATCTTGAGCGGGGCAGGGGGCATGTTCTCCAAGTCGGTGACGATGCGCTCGAACGCGAGCTCGCCCTCGTAGATCAGGCCGGTGTCGCCCTCGGCGCAGCTCACGGTTACGCGGGCGCCATCGGGAATACGATCGAGCGCATCGCCGCAGCCGACCACCGCGGGCACACCGAGCTCGCGCGCGATGATCGCGGCGTGACAGGTGCGGCCGCCGCGGTTGGTGACGATGGCGGAGGCGCGCTTCATCACCGGCT
>CAZPHV010000016.1:79294-87373 GCA_964586455.1 uncultured Aquimonas sp. | reverse complement strand
AAAAGGTGATCCGAGCAAACACCCGCTTAAGTTCCAAACAGAATGCAACGCTACAGTAGCGGGATGGCCGGACCTGCGACTGATGCGAGCACTGCCTACGCCGACACCCTGAACCCGCCGCGCACAGGGCGGACACGACGTGCGGCGAGTGCGTCTGACGGTGATCAGCAATTTTCGGGAGGAGCCGCCGAACCGGACAGAGCCGCTCAGCGGTTCTGGCTGTACACCACGACGGTCTTGCCGCGCGCATGCAGCACGCCCTGTTCTTCCAGCTGCTTAAGTACGCGCCCTGCCATCTCGCGCGAACAGCCGACAATCCGCGCGAGCTCCTGGCGGGAGACGCGAATCTGCGTGCCCTGCGGGTGGCTCATCGCATCCGGCTCGTCGCAGAGGTCGACCAAGGTGTTGGAAATCCGGCTGGTGACGTCCATGAAAGCCAGGCGGCTGGCCTTGCGGCTGGTGTGCATCAGGCGCTTGGTCAACTGCGCGCCGATTGCGTACAGCAGGCGCGGGCATTCCTCGGCCAGCGGCCCGGCGAACAGCGCATGCAGGCGCTCGTAGCCGATCTCAGCCAGTTCGCAGGCGGTGCGCGTGCGCAGCAGCACCTCGCGCTGGGGAGCGGCCATGAAGACACCCGTCTCGCCCACGAAGTCGCCCGGGTTGAGGTAGCTCAACACCAGTTCGCGACCGTCTTCTTCTTCGGTCATGACGCTGAGCGAGCCCTGCACCACGTAATACATGGTCCCGGCCGGATCACCCGGACGGAACACATCGGCCCGCGCTGGATAGCGCCGACGATGGCAATGCGCCAGAAAGCGCTCGATGTGGATGGGCTCCGGCGCCAGCGATGGGGGCGTCAGCTGGCGCTTGAGCGCGGTCTGCAGCGAGAAGCTGGAGGGGACCATGTCCGACCTAAAGTGCGATGGAGTTCAAAGATTAGCGCCCATCAGGCGCCGCTTCAACGCAATATTGCGCCATTTCGCAGGCGTTTGTCCCCCGCTGTCACATTTGGTTTGCGATTGCCAGCGCAGTCGAGGCCTGCGCCCTTGCGTCTGAGACGCCGCTTTCACATCGGCCCGCGCGCCTGCGGTTCTGCCTTTCATCCCTTTGGTCCATACTAGTCCGCTGGTTCCAGGCCACTGGCACCTGACGTTTGGCGTCCACGATCCCCGTGGCTCGCCAGTCCTCCATCCGCCCGCACAGGGGATCCGAAACGTGGTCAAGCCACTGCCGCGCCTCAAGCTGCAAGGTTTCAACAACCTCACCAAGGCGCTGTCGTTCAACATCTACGACGTCTGTTATGCGGTCAGCGAAGAGCAGCGCCGCCGCTATATCGAATACATCGACGAGGCCTACAACGCCGATCGCCTGACTCAGATCCTCACCGAGGTGGCGGAGATCATCGGCGCGAACGTGCTGAATGTTGCGCGTCAGGACTATGACCCGCAAGGCGCGTCGGTGACCATCCTCATTTCCGAGGAGCCGGTGATCGACAAGAAGGCAGCCGGTAACGTGCTGTCGGGCGCCGTGCGTGAGCACGAGGAGGTCGACGCCAGCGTGGTCGCCCACCTCGACAAGAGCCACATCACCGTACACACCTACCCGGAAACGCATCCGCACAACGGCATCGCGACCTTCCGTGCGGACATCGATGTGGCCACCTGTGGCGTGATCTCGCCGCTGAAGGCACTGAACTATCTGATCGAGAGTCTCGAATCAGACATCGTCATCATGGATTACCGGGTGCGTGGCTTCACCCGCGATGTGAAAGGTACGAAGCACTACATCGACCATCGCATCAACTCGATCCAGGACTATCTCGCCAAGGGCATCAAGAACCGCTACGAGATGTTCGACGTGAATGTCTATCAGGAGAACATCTTCCACACCAAGATGCATGTGAAGGATTTCGACCTGGACACCTACCTGTTCGAGGAAAAGGCCAAGAACCTCTCGTTCAAGGAGCGCCTGCGCATCGAAGCGCAGCTCAAGCGCGAGGTTGAGGAGCTGTTCCACGGCCGCAACCTCGACTGAGGCCGCTGCGGCGCTGTGATGTCGAAGGGCGTGCTCCCACCGGGGCGCGCCCTTCGCGTTTTCAGCCCGCGCCTGCTTCGGCGTCGGCGGGCGCCCTGCGCGGCGGCGAGGGCGCCAGATAGCCCACCACCACCAGCAGCAGGCCGACTGTCAGCACCGCACCGATGCCGGCGAGGTTGCCGAGATAGGCGCGGTCAATCAGCACCAGCTTCAGCAGCACCGCGCCCATCAAGACGGCGCCGCCCAACCAGACATGCCAGTTGCCGCGGCGCGAGCCGCGTACCCAGGCGATCACGCCGGCCAAGGCCCACAGCACGCTGAGCACGCCCTGGGTCAGGGCGCTGTCGAACAGCGCGGGCGACCACGGCAGCCCTGCGTGGTGATGCAGGCTGCGCAAGGCCGCCAGCGTGAGCAGCAGCAGTGCCGCCGCCGCCAGGCCCGCCCGCAGTGGCAGCAGATCGCTGCGAGCCTCGTTCGGCAGCGCGCGCCAGGCGATGAAAAGCAGGCCCCACTGCAGCACTTCCAGCGGGTTCAACAGCGGCAGGTAGGGAAGCGGAGAGGCATCGCCCGACGAATAGAGCGCGCCGACCCAACCGCCGCCCAGCACCAGCGCCGCACCGGCATGCCAGAAGCGGGCGTAGCGCGAGAAGCGATCGGCCAACGGCCAGGCAAAGCGTTCGGGCTGTTGCCACAGCGCCCAGGCCAGCGCTGCAAGCGGAAGCAGTGCGAGGCTGTAGCTCCAGGCCATGCCCAACTCGGCGCGCTGGGCGCGCAGGCAGAAGTCAGTGCCCAGCACCAGCGCGAGTGTCGCCAGCGCCCCGAGGTGGGCGGCGCCGGTCAGATGCGCCGGAGGCTGGCGCAGGCGCTGCAGGGTGAACGCGCTCGCCGCCAGCGTCAGCACCCACAGCGCGAGGCCGCGGCCCTCAAGTGACGGTGCGTCGTGCTCCACCAGCGCCGCGAGCGCCAGCACGGGCAACCCGATCAAGGGCAGCACGCCCAGCCAGCCGGGGCGGTTCCAGCCCAGCAGTGGGCGCAGCAGGCTCGCGCCGACCGCGATCAGCATCGCTACACCCAGCAGGGTTTCGAAGTGCTCCAGACCGAACGGCGGCCAGGCGCCGAAGTGCAGCCACAGCAGCCCCAGCCACGCGCAACCGAGCAGGAACAGCAGCCCGCTTTCGACCTCCGGGCGTTCGTTGCGCTCGTGCAGGAGACTGGCCGTGAAACCTGCGATCGCCAACAGGCCCAGACTGAACCGCATGCCGACGATCACGCTGTGCTCATCCAGACTGCCTTGATCGAACGCTTCGCCGGCACTCAACAGGAAGGCGCCGGCGGCAGCCGCTTGCAGCAGCCAACCGAACGCTCGCGTCAAGGACTGCTGCTGGCGCAGCCCAAGCCACATCGCGCCCACACCCTGCAGCGCCCAGACCGCGGCGGTTTGTTCTGCCGAGAACGCAAGTGGCACCGCTACCGTCACGAAGCCGGCTGCGACCCAGGCGAAGCTCTCGCCCTGCAGGCGCGCTCGCGTCGTGCGCAGCATCAGGGCGGCCAACGCCCCGTACAACGCGGCCGCCAGCAGCGCCGACACCGAAAGTTCGGTGCGATCACCTTCCAGTAGTCCGGCCTGCAGGCTGAAAGCCCACAGCGGCAGGGCGAAGGTGAGTGAGGCTTGGACGCCGTCGCTGGCGGCCAGCCCGCGCCTAAGTGCGCCGAGCAGGACGATGCCCAGGTAGAAGCCCCAGAACAGCAGCAGGAAGAACTGGCTGCTGGCGTAGTCCTCGGCGCTGTAGGCGCGCAGTCCCCATAGGCTGCCAATTCCAAACGTGAACAGGAAACCCATCAGGTTCAGCGGGTGCCAGTGACGCCACCAGGCGACGCCGAACAGAGCCGCGTTCAGCGCTGCGTAGTAGGTGAACAGAGCGACCTGGTCACCGCTGCCGGTGTTGATCAGCACCGGCCCGAGGTAGCCGCCGAGAAAGCCGAGCACTGCCAGCGCCACGGCGTTCTGCCAGACCGCAAGCGCGGCGCCCAGCGCCACCACCGCGATGACAAAACTCAACGCCACGCCGGGCGCCAGCAGGTCGTACAGGCGATACGCGCCGAACACGCAGAGCAGCAGCACGCCGATCGCGCCACCCTGCAGCGACAGCGAAAACGCGGGTCGCCGATCGCGCTGGCTCAGCGCGAACCCGAGTGCGGCCAGCGCGGCCGTGGCGATGCCGACAAAGCGCCAGCCGATCGGCAGTTCGAACAGGCCCTGTTGCGCGGCGTAGCGCAGCGCCGCAGCTACGCCCGCGAACAGCACCAGCACGCCGAGCTTGACCGGCAGGTTGCCGCCGAACAGCCAGCCCAGCAGCTTCGAGATCAGGACATCGGCCGGCGCCTGCGCGGCGGGCTCGACGCTGCGCGTGACGTGGGTGTTCGACGGGGGCTGTGGCTGGGGCTGAGTGGATGCGATCCGGGGTTGCGGCAGCGGCGGCGGCTGACGCTGCAGGGATGTCTCTGCCCGCGGGCTGCCCTCAGCAGCCACCACCCTCGCAGCGGCTGCAAGCGGAACTGTGGCCGCAACAGACGGACTGGCCGCAGCGACTGGCGGCTGCGCTTCGCTCGGCGTGCTTTCCGCGCCGTGCTCCGCGTGCATCGTCGCCGGCAGAGGTTGAGCAGCCTCTGCCGACGGCTTCGTCGATGCCGCTTCCTGCGGACGCGGAGCGCGCGCGCTTTGCGAATTCGCGAGTTCCAGGCGGCGCAGGCGCCGTGCAAGTTCCTGCTGACTACCCAGTAACCAGCCGGCGAGCGCCGCCAACAGCACGCTGATCAGGGATTCGCTGGCGACCGCCAACAGGCCGAACAGGACGGCCAGAACAAACTTCATGCGGTCTTCCCTGCGCGGTGATCGAATGCGCCGCAGTGTAGGGAAGGTGAAGGACCCGCGACAGCGGGTCATCCATGCTCAGATGCGG
Source organism: uncultured Aquimonas sp. (assembly GCA_964586455.1). Lineage (GTDB taxonomy): Bacteria > Pseudomonadota > Gammaproteobacteria > Xanthomonadales > Xanthomonadaceae > Aquimonas. Next base: position 82,379 of record CAZPHV010000016.1, on the reverse strand, counting down.
TAGGCGCCCAGCTTCATCAGTTTGCTCACCGCCCACATGATGGAAGGAACCGGCGCGGGCAGCGCGCGGGCGCCGGCGGCGTGCGCCTGTTCGGCGTGCTCGGCCTCCTCGACGGCCATGCGCTGCAGAATGCGCCGGCTGCGTTCGTCGCCTTCGGGCAGCTGGCGAAGATGGTCCTCGAGGTGCGCTTCGACCTGGCGTTCGGTTTCGACCACGAAGCCCAGGTTGTAGCCGTCCCCGGCCATTCCGGCGGCCATCCCGATCGCATAGCTGCCGGCGTACCACAGCGGGTTCAGCAGGCTGGGCCGATCGTCGAGTTCGGCCAGGCGCTGCGCGCACCAGGCCAGATGGTCGGCCTCTTCCTGCGCGGCCCGCAGCAGATGCTCGCGCGTGGTCTCGTCGCGCGCCACCCGCGCCTGGCCGAGGTACAGCGCCTGCGCGCACACCTCGCCGGCATGGTTGATGCGCATCAGGCCGGCAACGTGCCTGCGCTGACCCGGGTCGAGCTCGGCAGACTGAACGTCTTGCGCGGGGCTTGGGCGCGATGCCTGCGCCGTGGCCACCGTGGACGTCAACAAGGCATGGTCTAGGTCAGCGATCAGCCGATCGAGGACGGACAGTTTTCGCAGCATGCTCACGGCAGGGCCTCGGCCAGAAGTTCGAGCGGATGCCGGATCGCGACTCCGGCGAGTTCGGCGGCGCCGGCAAGGTGCAGGCGACAACCAATATTGGCGGAAATCAGTGTAGTGGCCGAGGATGCGATGACCGCGTTCAGCAGCGGCTGGCGCAGTGCGTCCGCACGCTGCGGAAACTGCAGCATGTGCGCGCCGGCAGCGCCGCAGCAGCCGGTGTCGGCCAGCTCGACCAGGTCAAGGCCGGGAACTCGCGCGAGCAGGCTGCGGCAGGCTTCGGTCGAACCTGCGAAGCCCCGTTGAGTGCAGGGCAGATGCAGGGCCACGCGGCGATCGATGCGCCGCAGCGTCAGCGCTGCAAACCGGATGTCGTTCGCGAGCAGACTCATCACATCGCTGACCGGGGCAAGCGCAGAAAGCGCGGCGGTGTAGGCGCCCTGGCAGCCGCTGGCGGTCGCCACCAGCAGGTCAGGCTGCAGGCTGCCCCAGACGCGTTGATTGATTGCCGCCATGCGGGGGGCGTGCGCGCCATGATCCGCGTGCTGGTCCAGTGCGCCACAGCAGACTTGTTCGTGGGGAACCAGCACGGTGTGCCCACAGGCACGCAGCAGCTGCGCCGCTGCGTGATGGACGCCGCTTTCAAGGTGGCGGGCGACGCAGCCAGTCAGCAGCCCGATGCGAAGCGGCGCCGACGAATTGGTGGATTGGGGGTTTGGCGCGCCTCCGCTTTCTGCCGCGGCACTTGCGCCTGCACTTTGGTAGGACGCATGCGCATCCGCGCCTGCAGTCGTCAGTGCGGCGCCCGCATCGGCAAGCGCGCGTCGCGACTGCCGCGGCAGCAGTCCACGTGCGGCACGCAGCGCCGGCAGCAGGCGGTCGATCCAGCGCGGGTGGCGGCTCGCCCACAGCAAGGCGTGCACCCGCAGGCGCTTTCGGCGCTTCGGCTGCAGTTGATGCGACAGCCGCATCACTTCCCCGAACTGCACCTTGGCCGGGCAGACCTGCTCGCAGCGGCCGCAGCCGAGGCAGTGTTCCAGCGCGGCGATCGCACTCGCGTCGATGCGCGCTGGATCCCGCGCCAGCGTCTGCGCCAGCACGACGCGTCCACGCGGCGACTCGGACTCGCGCCCGTCGAGTCGGTAGGTCGGACAGTGCGGCAGGCACAGACCGCAGAGTACGCAGGCATCGGCCAACGCGAGCAGGCGCTGCGCGGAATGTTCAGCAGGGGGGCTGGCGCGTTTGGACATTTGCAGTCAGAATACGCGGCTTCGCCGGGCAAAGCCCCTGGCCGATGCCACTTTGGGGCTGCAGACTTGCACCCCTCGAAAGAGACCGCTATGCTTCGCGGTCTTTCGTCCTCGCTTTCCCTTTGGGAGCTGTCATGAAGACCTTCAGCGCCAAGCCGGAGACCGTCAAGCGCGACTGGTATCTGGTCGACGCCAGCGGCAAGACGCTGGGCCGCCTCTGCTCGGAGATTGCGCTTCGCCTGCGCGGCAAGCACAAGCCCGTGTTCACCCCGCACGTCGATACCGGCGATTACATCGTCGTGATCAACGCGGAAAAGATCCACGTCACTGGCAACAAGCTGCAGGACAAGATGTACCACCGGTTCACCGGCTACATCGGCAACCTGAAGTCTGAAAGCCTGGGACAGTCGCTGGAGCGTCACCCCGAGCGTGCGATCGAGATCGCCGTCAAGGGCATGCTTCCGAAGAACCCGCTGGGTCGCGCGATGTATCGCAAGCTCAAGGTCTACAAGGGTGCCGAGCACCCGCACACCGCCCAGCAGCCTCAGGCGCTGGACATCTGAGACAGGACGGATAAGACCCCATGGCTCTGAACCAGAATTACGGCACCGGTCGCCGCAAGTCCTCCACCGCCCGCGTGTTCCTGCGCAGCGGTAGTGGCGCGATCATCGTCAATGACAAGCCGCTCGACCAGTTCTTCGGTCGCGAAACCGCCCGCATGATCGTGCGTCAGCCGCTGGTGCTGACCGAGATGTCCGAGAAATTCGACATCAAGGTCACCGTCGCAGGCGGCGGCACCACCGGTCAGGCAGGCGCGATCCGCCTCGGCATCTCGCGTGCTCTGGTCGAGTACGACGAAACCCTGAAGACTCAGCTGCGCCGCGCCGGTTTCATGACCCGCGACGCCCGCGAAGTCGAGCGCAAGAAGGTTGGTCTGCACAAGGCTCGCCGCGCCACCCAGTTCTCGAAGCGCTGATCACGCTCTATACTTGCTGCTTCGCGTGGCAGGTGCGATCCGGTTCTTGGGGGATCGTCTAACGGTAGGACTGCAGACTCTGACTCTGCCTATCTAGGTTCGAATCCTAGTCCCCCAGCCATTCGAAGGGCTCGCGCAAGCGGGCCCTTCGTGTTTCTGGCGGTAGAGATCCAGCGGAAGCGCATCGCATCGCATCGCGAGGGGAGCGCGCCGAGGGCAGGATGCCCGAG
>CAZPHV010000016.1:0-79194 GCA_964586455.1 uncultured Aquimonas sp. | reverse complement strand
GCCGGCCTTGAGCTCTGCGCAGGACAGCGCAGAGTTCAAGGCATGAGTCCCCTGCACGCCGAAGCCAGAGCGCAGCAGGTCAGGTAACGGCGATTGATGTAGGGCCTATAGCTCAACGGTTAGAGCAGGGCGCACCCCGGTGGCCGCAAGGCCACGCGATGCATCGCATCGCGAGGGGAGCGCGCTGAGGGCAGGATGCCCGAGGCCGGCCTTGAGCTCTGCGCAGGACAGCGCAGAGTTCAAGGCATGAGTCCCCTGCGATCATGAGCAACGCGCGGCAGCAGAGTTTGGGGAACAGACAACGGGCCTATAGCTCAACGGTTAGAGCAGGGGACTCATAATCCCTTGGTTCCAGGTTCGAATCCTGGTGGGCCCACCACCCTGTTAGCGGCAACGCGCGTCTTTGAGCGGTAAACCATAAAAAGTCCTGGAGGACAGGAAATGGTTTACTCCAACGTGGACGCGAAATGGTTTATGCGCAGGCGGCGTCCCTGTGCTCCCGGTCATCTCGATCGGGCGACCCTATGTGGTCGGCGGGTGTGGCGCGCCAGTTTCCCGACCCTAGACGGAATTGAAAAGCTTCACGCTAGGTTATCCGGCCGGGGGCCAGAGTCCCCAGCCGACACCTGCATCGGTCGCCTTCGCTTGCTCACTCGCATCCCACGCCGTCACCGTCGCGATCAAGGTGGCTGCCACATCCAGGATCGCCGCGGCGCACGGGCGCTGCACCGGCGGCTCGGGCTTCGGAGCAGTTCCTGAAGCTCCCGCTGCGAGCGCCGCCGGCGGCGGAGGGACTGAGCAGCGACTGTACGGGCGGGGTGCTTGATGACCGGGGAGCGCCATGGCAGTGATATCCGCCGTTCTTGCGGTCGTTGTGGCAGCCTTGAGCGTTCAGCCCGCCCGAATGCGCTAACGCAGGCGCTCCATGGAGAGTGAGCGCGCCGAGCAGCAAAAGTATTCGGATGTTCAGGGGGGGGCGCCGCGCGTTGAGATGCCTGCTCTGAGGCAATTCCCGTACCCCGCGCGAGCGGCTGCCGCCAGCGGGGGAGCTCGGCCGAAACTCGGAGCCATCCCGATGCGGTGCGCTTCGACGCGAGAGTGCAGACGGAGCGTGGCCCTTCCTCGAGTACTCGAGAGCTGCCTTGATCTCACCAGGCAACTGCAGAAGGCTTTTTGCCAAGCTTCCGTGGTCCGCGGGCGCGACAACGAATCAGCCCAAGCGCCCGAGTATCGTCTGGCTCTGGGTCCGCGCGGCTGCCGCCGACTGGGTAGTCACTCGCGCGGACTCGGTTAAGCCTCTGAATGCGCAATGCCCTCCAGAGCCACCAGCGCGGCCTGCAAACCCGCCGCGCTGGCCATGGCTGCCTCGTAGAAAGGGGCCCCGACACGCTGACGCTCGCTGTCGGAGAGGCGCGGAAAGAGCAAGCCGAGGGCTTCCATCCACGCATCGAAGCGGGCCGTGCGAGCGTCCATTGCGTACTGCTACATCAATGTTCTAGCGACGTCTTGGCCGCTGCGTGCACTTACGAACTCAAGGCGCTGGCCACGGCTGCCGAGCAGCCATCGGCCGACGGCGAGCAGCAGGTAGGCCGTGTCTTGCGCGAGGGCGAGATGCTGCTCCGGCGGAGGCCGTGGGTGCGGCCGAACTGCCCGCGCCAGAAGCCTTCGATATTGTCTCGGCGAGCGTTGTAGGTCCCCGGGTACTTGCGGTCGCAGTCCGCCGGCTTGCCGGCAGGCCTACATTGATAGCGCATCGGCCGAATCAGGCGCCGCCCGCCGTCGACGCTGAGCACCGGGGCGGTCATCCCAGGGTAGATGCGACCATCGCGATCAAGGGAATCCTCTCGGCTCAGATCGTGCAGCCCTCCGAGCAGTTGCTCGACCTTGTTCGCTGCGACGTGAGCCGTGTTTGCGGCGGTCGTCGTGGTCTTGGTGGCCAACTGGCGCTGCGCGTCAGCCAGACGACGGCGCTGCGCGAACAACGCGGTTTGCCACTCCGAACGCTTCTCTGCATTCGAGGCATCTATGAGCGCGCGGAGCGGTGCGGGCCCCTGGTCCCTGAGAACACCTTCGAGGGCTTTGGGAACCCTCGGCGCCTTGCCCTTCGGGGACTCCTTCTTCGTCCGCTCGCCCACCCAAAGCGCAACGAACGCCCCGAAGTCCATGACGGCGCCGAACTGCCGCACCAGCTTCGTATAGTCGCTCTCAATCTGGGCGGCGTAGCACACGGTGGGATCAGGCATTGCTGTGGGGGGTGCATTCAGGGTACCGCCGGGACCCGCCCGATGGCGATGTGCTGGCAGGAACGTACGTGCCGAACCACCCCGTTGAGCAACCGCTCGCCAGATCCTCGGGGAGGAGCGCGGCCGCCATCCTCGGATCAACTGGCAAGACCTACAAGAAGGTCCACCAGAGCGGGCGGCATCCCGCGGCCGCTCCGCGGCTGCGATCCGCTCGGTAGCTGGATGTTTGCTCCTAGCCGGGGGAGGAGAAGTCTTACCGATCTGCCCGTGCTTCACCGACTGTCACGCCACGGCCGGGTGAACAGAATGTCCGACATGGACACGAACAAACTAAGGCTCATAGACGAACTCGCTGCTGCCGCTACCGCGGGCGATCCGCGGGTGGTAGCCATGATCCCGACGTTCGGATTCGGCGTCACGGCAGCCAACCCGGATCGAGTTGCTCCCGACGCTTGACTTGAGGTCATGAGTCCAGCGCCCCTGACGCTGGCGCCCGCATCCACCTCATCCACGGCTGATCTTCTGATCTTCCGACGTGTCGCCCCTAGGCGCGCCGACCCATCTGTAGGCGCGTCGCCATCGCTAGTGACTGCGCTCTCAACCAGCGCGGCATCGCGGTCGATCTGGATTGTGGCTGACAACAAACCGGTTTGATGTAAGATGCTGAAATGCGCTATCTGCCCGCTCAAGTCAAGGAAATGCTCGCACTGAAGGAGCAGACGTTGCGGCATTGGCGCAAGGTCTTGATCCCTCTGCAGGAGTATCGGGGTTACGGCCCATGCTTTTCCCCTGGTGACTTGCTCGCACTGAAGGTGGTGGCCTTCCTCCATTCGCTGGGCGTCCAGGTGGGGACGCTTACCGCTTGTTCGGTTGATCTTTTCAAGATCTGCGGCCATACCGCCTGGTTCGGGCTGGAGGGCAAAGTCCTCACGTTCAACGGCGCGGAGTTTGGGTTGCTGACCACGGATGAGTGGCATCGGCGAGGACCCACCGCCGCGGTATCGATCCCGATGACCCCATTGATCGCGCAGTTGCGGCAGTGCCTGTCCGATGAGGGGCAGGAGCAGGTTCAGCCCCAAATCAAGTTTCCGCCTCTCGATGTTGGGCGAGGTGCCTCGTGAGCGCGCCCGCCCTGTCAGGGCTTGCGTTGGGCACGATTCGAGGATGTAAGACACCCGCGCGCCACGCAGCGACCGGAGGTACCAATTTGGCGAAGCGCGCCACGCGTCTCGTATGGTCGCGCTCTCCGCTCGACCAGACCGGTTCAGCGCAGGAGTACAACCAGTGACGGTGGGCTTGCTCTCGCAGGATAGTCTAGCTGAGGCGTTGGGCGCAGGCGTCGAAGATGTCGTTGCCTTGGCAGGTGTGCGCACGGATCCCGCGCATCTGGACTTTTTGGGCCTGATGCAGGCACGGGGACAGAATCATCTGGTGCCGGATGCGGTTGTGCTTCACCAAGGCCAACCCCTGTTGTATGTGTGGGACGGCCAGACCAAGCCGATGGTGGACGAAGCGGAGCTTCGCCGGTCCATGCGCCGGCTGGCGTTACGTTCGGATGCACCATACGTTGCCATTCTCCGACCCGGCTCCGTGCAGGTATTCGCACTGGCAGACGTTCGGGACCAAGGCGCCCCGTTGATCGAGCTTGCGGAACTCGCACCTGGCCTCATCGCGCGGCTTGCTGTCGGCGATGTCCCTGCTCGCGCTGACGGCTACAGCACGCACCAGCTGATGCTGGAACTGCTCAACGCCGTCACCGAGGAGCTCATTCATGGTCGCGGCGTAGCGGCGTCCGATGCGCTCGCGCTGGTCGGCCGAGCGCTGTTTTTGCGATTCCTTGCGGATCGAGGGCTGATTCCAATGAATCAGCCCTTTCCAGACGTGGCGCACGTCACCGAGTGTTTCGCAACGCCGCAAAATGCCGCAGCCTCCTGTCGCTGGCTAGATGAAACGTTCAACGGCGACTTGCTGGAACTGCCCGGCCATGGCAGCGAGACGTACTTCACTGCATTGCACCTATCGGCGACGGGCTCGGCCCTGCATGACCTCACTGCCATCGTCCGCGGCGACAAGCCTCTTGGCGGTGGTGCCTACCAAACCCAATTCAGCTGGGCTGATCTGCATTTTTCCTACATCCCGGTGGGACTGCTGAGCCAAGTGTATGAGGAGTACTCCCACAGGTTCGAGACGACGGCGGCTCGTGAACTGAGCGTCTACTACACGCCGCGTCACCTCGCGGAATACATGGTTGACCACGCGATGGGGATGTTGGGTCCCGATGCCCACAACGCGCGGGTTCTGGATCCGGCGTCTGGCGGTGGCGTGTTCCTATTGGCGGCGTTTCGTCGTCTGGTGCAAAGCAGATGGCGGGCGACAGGCGAGCAGCCGCGAACCGCCGTCATCCGCGACATCCTCAACACCCAACTGGTTGGGATGGACATCAATCCAGCCGCACGACAACTCAATGCGCTGGCGCTGTATCTCACGGCTCTCGAGTTAGATCCCGATGTCGGGCAGCTTCAAAATCTGAAGTTCAAAGCGCTACATGGCCGTGTCTTGATCGATGCGGCGCCCTGGCGCGACCACGGGTCGGGCCTTGCTTTGGGGAGTCTGACTTTGCCGGTACCCGCTTCTTTGGCAGGACAGTTCGATCTTGTGATCGGTAATCCACCGTGGACTGCGGTGAAAGGCCAAGACATGCAGCGCGCAATTGATCGGGTGAGTCAGAGCGCGATGACCGAACGTGGGATCGACGCGGTGCCCAACCCTGACGGCGTGCCAGACCTGCCGTTCGTCTGGCAGGCTACGCGGTGGGCCAAGCCGGACGGGATCCTCGCGTTCGCCCTTCACGGCCGGCTCTTGACGAAGACGGGCGAGCAGGGGGTGCTAGCGCGACGCACAATCTTCGAGGGATTGACGGTCACCTACGTTCTCAACGGAATGGAACTTCGCAACACAAAGGTTTGGCCCGGAATGACAGCCAACTTTTGTCTGTTGTTTGCAGTCAATAGGGTGTCGGATCCGGAAAGCGCGTTTTACGCCGTGACACCCCTCGAAGATGCCTGCCTCAATCGGGAAGGCCGTGTGCGGATCGACAGCAAGGACGCGTGGGCGTCGGATCCTGCAATGGTGGCCCAGATCCCCCACCTATTCAAGACGTTGGCAAAAGGGAACGCACTGGACGTCGAAGTGCTGGCCCGGATCGGCCAGCACCCTCCCGATCGGCGCACTGATCGCAGCACCAATGAAACCGAAGTGCCTGCGGCGAATGCGCCAAGGCCGACGCTGCTGGAGTACTTCACGCAGCTGGGATTGGCCCATGGTCACGGCTACCAGACGAGCAGCCAGAAGGAAGACGCGGGGTTCTTATTTGGCACCCCCGACATGCCCGATCCGCGGGATGCGCGGTGGCCGGTCGTGCCCACACATGAACTGAGCAAGTTCGCCCTGCCTCGCCTGCACCGGGTTCGTGCTCCGGCCATCTACCGCGCGCCATTGGTTCTGCTTCGCGAATCGCCCAGTTCCCGTAGCGAACATCCCTTAGCAATGCTGGCCTTTGAGGATGTGGCCTTTCGGCGTTCCTATATTGGCTTCAGCTGCGTTGGTGCTCCGCAGCCCGAGCTGCTTGCTACCTACTTGTGGGCGATCTTCAACAGTTCTCTTTTTCTGTACTACATTCTGATGACGAGCAGCCGCTTGGGCTGCGAACGGTCCACCTTGCTGAAGGATGAGGCAGAGCGTCTGCCGATCGTTGCACTTGAGGAGCTGCCCGCGACCAAAATTGCGCTGTTGCAAGAATGGTTACGCCATCTGAAGCAGCCCGCCCCTCCGCGCATGGATATCGACGCGTTTGTCTATGACGTTTACGGGCTACGGTCTGCCGATCGACAATTGATTCAGGATCGCTTGGCGATCGCAATGCCCTTTGCCTCGACGCGGAAGGCGGCGACCCGCGCACCGACGCAGTCAGAAGTCAACGCGTTCTGTCAGACCTTGCGCGGCATACTCAACCCGTTCGACATGAGCGCGGAGCCACTGGTGGTGACCGACTATGCACAGAGCGACCTCGCGCCTTGGCGATTCGTCAGATTGGGAGGCTCCGAGCACGCGTCGCCTTCGATGCAGCAGCTCTTGATCGGCGTGAACGTTGCCAACCATACAAACGCATCCTTGGTTGAGTGTGTCGCGGGCGACGCCATGTTCGTGGGAGTTCTCAACCAACGCCGTTACTGGACCCGAACGGCCGCGCGGACCTTGGCGCTTGACATCATCAAGCGAGGTCACGCGATCCTCGCCCGATCCGGCCCCACCGTTTCCCGCACAGTGACTGCTCAGTTGCCGCGGGGTGAGGGGCGCGCATGATCGGATTGCACTGCAATCCCGCAAAACTGATGTCGAGCAGGGCGGGGTTTCCGGCCCCAGTTCCTCACGCGGTCATGCGTGTGGTCGGCGCGGCAGTGACGTACGCGTGGAACGTTATACGAAGCGATCCGACCATGCACCTCGCGGCGTCCGGTCCCGGCGCACCGATCGAAGACGTCTACACGGATGCGATCTGTGAGTGCCTTCTGCAGATGCTGAAGGCGCCGAACACCGTCGTTGATGGCTTTTCGGGGGACACGTTCGAAACCGTCAGCCGATCCGAGAATTTGTCCAACTTCAACTCGCAAAGCCTCAACAAACAGCCCGACCTGATCATTCGCCTCGCCAATGGTCCTCTGCGACATACAAGCCGCTACGTCGGTATCTTCGTTGAGGCCAAAGTGGTTTCAATGAAGAAGCCAATCACCGAGTACACAGCTCACGGCTTGGCGCGTTTCGTCAGGGGCGACTATGCGTGGGCGATGCAAGGCGCGTTGATGATCGCATATCAGGTGCACAAGTTCCGGCCACGCACGGCGCTTGAGTCAGAGCTTCAAAAGGACCTCTCGTTATGCGCTGTCCCCGATGCCTCCGGTGCTTACTTCGAGTCCCTCGCGAACATGGCCCCGCTTTGTGGCAAAAGCGTTCACATGCGGCAGTGGAAATATAATAGCGGCGATGATCCAGGCCCGATCAGCATCTGGCACATGTGGTCTCTGAATGAGCCATGAAACGCGACGCCACATCCGTATCGTCTTCTCGAACAGTGCGCTGATGTGTTCGAACTTCGTCGTCGGCTCATGAACGTGTAGTCCCGCCCGTTGCGGATGCGCGGCATGCGCTTGATGTCGAGAGGTGCGACAGCGCAATGATCGACAGCGCAGCTCGAACACACGAGGCACAAGCTAGTCTCACTCTCCAAGTGCAACACCAATCCGCGGTCGCACTGTATGGCGCGAGCACTTGGGTGCTCTTGCCCAGGCCATTGGCTAGCGGCTCGGGCGCGGCCATGTACTTGCTCTTGTACATTAGAGTGGCCGGCGCTTGGTCGGCGTCTATGCTGCTGACTGCACAGGCGGCCAAGCCGTCGTCCAGGTCGCGTTTGAACGACTTGCGTTGCTCGACGAACTACGGCGCGGCGCTCGCCCCGTGACGTGCCGATAACTGATCCGAAGAGGCCGAACAGGGGTGCCACCCAGTCTCGCCATCTGATATTTTCCCGTATTCAGTCGTTTCTATAAACCGCCATCAGTCGTGCCTATGGCTACGGGCTACGCCCGAAAAATCCGGATATCTACATGTTATCCAGTCGCGTGTTTATCTATCTTTGACACTTGAACTCTCGGAGCTTATGTTCCGCTCTGTTTCAAGACGCTCGGCAAGGGCCACAGCGAGAACATGCTTCGGAAGCTTCGTTGTCGAACGCATCTCCTCGACGGCGCGCTTTCGCGATAGGTCGGCGACGATGTCGGTACTGGAGGAGATGTACGATGCAGCGGCTGCCGCCGCACGGCATTTTAGCTCCAGCTTTCGCTGCTTACGCCACTGGTCTCTCCGAGCAACCACTTGTTCAACTAGTTGCGGAAACGCGTACCTTAGGAAGCCGGACGTGACCCCGCAGGCCGTGCAGACGCGCCGCAGTGAGGGACCTTCAAACCACGTAGGGCGTACGAGTTCGGCGAGGAGCGCGTTGTATGCCCATTCCCTACGCTTTGAGGGTACTCGCTTGTGACTGCGTTTCTCAGGCATTGGCGCCGCGAAATCGAAGCAGAGTTGTGATGCAGCGGCTTCTGGATTATCGAAAATGCACAGCAGGCTCGCTTGGCCCGCACTCGCCAGCTGCAGTGCGGTCGTCATGGTAGGAAGGCGGTCAATCATGAGCTTCTTAAGCCTAGAGGCGCATGCGCCAAAGCGCTGGACGGCTTCTTCAAATTTCCAACTGTTCACGGCGATGCAGGCGTGGAGGAATCTATTCACTGCATCCGGCTGGAACGCAGGTAGATGTCCGACAGGTAGAACCTCGGTGAAGCTTGCGACGCAATGCCGCTGGAACTGAGTGGGGAGGACTGATGATGCCTTTCCTCCAAGTGGAGTGTTGCATCTCTGGCAGCATGTTCTAGGTTTGGCAGAGAGCTGTTTCTGGAACGCGTTGCACCGGGGGCAACGGTCGACGAGAAGGGCGTCATGGATGGGGCAATGTGCCACCGCATCGAGGCTCCAGATGAGTGGGTCATAGCCCTGGACCCCTTCGTTAAGGTCGTTTGCTAAGCATCGTGGACACCATTTCCGATCTGTGCTGATTGACTCAATGCAGTTCCCGGCTAAATTGCCGCGAAAGCGCAGTAGTGTACCTTGGGTCAGGTCGCCATTACGCGTATGCTTGGCGATCCTGTCAACAACAGTCCTTGCATAGTCTGAGTGGCCGTTCAAGTTACCGTCTTTCTTAGTGTTCGCCGCTGCGGAAATCAGCTGGTGTGGCGAGACTCCATGCGCCGCCGCTAGTCGATTCACGTAAGACGACATCGACTCGACTTGGGCGGTTCTAAAGCCTAGCAGCGGGAGTGGAAAGAGCATGATTCGGCTCCGTTCAACTTGGCGTCGATTGAGGGGATGGCACCGGATCGCGCATGGGTCGCCGGCGGCCAGGGCGCCCCGGTACTTTAGCGGGCAAGGGGGGCGATCGTTCTGTCGGCTTTGAAGCTGTGATCTCTCCACGCAGTTCGGACTCTCCGCCTAGCGTCTCTCGGCGAAGTGTTTGAAGTTTGGCCGCACAATGAGCGGCTAGCTTCAAGGTGGGGAGGTCAATTGAGGTCTTCTGCATTGCGCTCATTCGCGCGCATGCCCCCGTGAAGAGTCTTGACAGCTCGCCTATGATTCCCATCGTGCAGCCGTAGATATACTCGGCCTCTTTTACGAGCGAAAGCTTCCTGTGCAACGGAAGCAGTTCCTCATAAGCTTCAAGAATACGAGCGAACTCCTCCAAGTCGTCCGGACAATCAGAGTAGTAGCGGTGCAGCACGACATCCTGGAGTCGTCGGTTTAGCTGTGCGGACCGATTCCATATCGGGACTATTTCAAAGGTACCCAGCAGGAGGATCGTGGTACCTGTCCGTTCTGCGAGGCCCTTGATGGAGTCGAGGTTGTCTATGGCTTTACGCTCGCTTCCAGACTTCAACAGGTGCTGTGCCTCATCCAACAGGATGAGCTTCGTTTCTCGGTAAGCGATGGCGCTTTCCAGCGCAAGTCGAAGATGTGGCTCCGAGTAGCGCAATCTGATTCGCTCGAGAGCCAGTTCGGGGTCGTGGCTGGGTGACGCGGAAGAGTGGCCCGGTGATGCACTGTAGAAGGGGTGCTGGACAGCATCGAGCAACCGAATCACGAAGTTCTTCGAGCTGAACAAGCCTTGCACGTCGTTGCATATTGAGGTCGAAATAATGGGCAATGAGCCCTCTGGCCACGACGTTGGCGGCCCCGTGAGGCTGCTAAGTAGCCTCCGTGACAGAGTCGACTTTCCTGTCCCAGATGCACCGGCGATCAGGATCATCGACCCTTGTGGCGCATACGTAGCCAAGGACTGCACCAGCGCGTGGGTAGCCTCGAAGTTTCTGTGGCTCCACACGACTTCGCGAAGGCGAGACGCCAACTTGACCGATGGGCTCATGAATCGGCTTCCCGCAACGGGGGTCGCTTTCGGCCCACGAGGAACGAGAAAGCTGACGGTGCCTCCGCCTGAGAATTTCCGGGCGTTGTCTTCGCAGTAGGAGTGCTTGCCGGTTTGGGTTTGACTTGACTTGCGAGTCGCTCAGCTTCTTCGGCGGTCTGGCGCTCCTCCAAGGAACGCACGAAGCGTTCGTTCGCAAGCCGCCTGGAGGCTTGTGCACGGGCCCGGCCGTTCATGTCCAACGCCGCCTGCGCCCAACGGGAGAACTCGTCTACGCAGCCCAGCTTGGAATGGCGTGCGTCGACGCACGTAAGCCAGTGCCCCCCCACATACGCATAGACCACGGGCGAATCAAAGGGCTCATGGCGTACTTCAACACGCTTCCTGTCGCTGGTCGGCTCACCGAGAGTGGGGTGCCAGTACGCCCGTTCACCGACACGGATGCCGCGGCGGCTGTCGATGATATGGCGTTGTCGTTTGGAGGGCAGCGCCGTGTCGACTCGAAAGGGGTAGTCAAAGAGTTGGCGGATGCCGGCGAGACTTCCCAGGTCTGCTACCGACTGCTGCAGGGTTGCGTACGGGGCGAACAGACTTGGTCCGTGTGACGTTTGGTTGTAGTGCTCAAAGAGGTAGGTTTCGATCCTTGAGTAGATCTGCTCCAAGGTGAAACGTGCGGTGGCTTGGGATTTGTGCGACGAGGATGCGGCGCGCGAGTCCTGATCATTCCTCATGTTGCCGTCGAGCTGGTGGATGAGCCCCTTGTTGAGCTGTCCGAACAGATTCTCGATCTCCGAGCCGGCGCGGGGAAATCCCACAGGGCGTTCGAATTTCGTGCACCGGTGCGCAGCGCAGAAGCGTTCCCAGGCGATGCTTCCGAACTCCGCACCGTGATCGCTGATCCACCCGCGAGCCAGCCGGCCATGACGGCGCACGCAGTCCCGGACCAGCGCGAGCAGAGTTTCTCTACTTGGCGCCATGAAGCTGAGCCAGAAAGAGACAACGCACTTTGACCACGTATCGATCGCGATGCTGACGTGTGGTCGGTCCAGCACCTCCTCCAGACCTGATTGCACCCACACCTTCTCGTCGAGCGGGGTGTGGTCTATGTGGACCAACTCCCAAGCGGCGGTGGGCATTTGACTGCGATCCGCGGGGAGCGACGGTGGCCGCAACGCCATGCCTGCTCGGTACCCGGATCTTCGACCGGCCAGCTGACTCTTCTCGTACGTCTTCAGCTGCAAGCAAAACGTGGTGTAGCTAACGGGTGGAACGTCGCCCCACGAGATCCCGGAGTGGACCCACCTGGCACTTCGTCGGGCAGGCGTCGCGTAGTGCAGCTCGATCGCGTCCGAGATGATGAGCAACTGTTCTGGTGTAAGCCTAGGCTTGCGGTTTCCACGGCGATCGAAGCGAGGCACGAACGGTGCGAGGAGATCAGTTCCCTGCGCTTCCGCTAGCCTGTACTCGCGCAGATAGCGGCGCTGTTGGCGGGACGTGGTGCCCGCCTCCAAGGCTGCGAACGTCTCCATGTAGCGCTGTAAGGCCTGCTCGGTTTGTCTTTCCGTGAGGGGGATTCTCGTCGACGGGTCCCGTCCTTCCTCGGGTTGGTGGTCCCGCCTGCCGATGTTCAGGGCAGTAGCAAACGCGTTCTTGGCCTTAGTCGTTCCAAAGACTCTTGCCGTTCTCGTCTCAGCAAGAAGCTGAAAGTCTTCTGCGACAAACACTTTTCCCTGCACAACCCAGCGAAGCACGGCCGAGACATCGGGCAAGCAAAGCTTCTCTGCAAGATCGTGAAGGGTTAGCGGCTTTCCGGACGAAAGCATGGACTGAGCCTTGGCCCAGGCAACGTCCTCGTGTGCTGCTGTGGGAGATTCCTTCGCAGCGAGCAATAGTCCGAGATTGGCCGCTCGAATCTGACTGATGTCCTCCCCAAGATGCACTCGATATCGGATGCCCATCGGGTTGAAGTGCTCTGCCACCGGTAGGTGTATCCAGTGGCCGTTCCGCTTGCCCCACTCGTCTGGGTGCGCTTCTGCTCGCTTGAGCACCTCACGGCAGGGCTTGACCTCGATGACCTCGATGATGCTGTGCCGAAGCACGAGGAAGTCCGGGGTGTAAGGGTCGACTCGGTTCCTCCCGTTGCGGCAGCGACGGAGGCTGATGGACTCAGGCTGGTCGTAGTACTCACGAACATCGTCCGCCAGCTCAAGAGTGAGGACCAGCGGGTACTCCCCAGTCCGACTTTCAGCTTGGATGGACCGCGCCATTTTGGTCGAAGGGAAGCGGCCGGCGACGCTCAGAAAGCGCGTGCCGCCGACTCTCCGAGCGGGCTCGGTGGCCCGAACTCGCTGGACGTACGCGACGCCGGCGGGCGTCAGGCCTGCCGTTCGGCAGAGGTCGATGACCTGGTCGTGGTTGAGCATGGGGTGGTCCGCGAGGACGCAACCGCACTCGCCGCCTGCGAGCGGCCGTCACTTGACGTGGCGATAGGGCAAGTCGATACTCAGGTCGTCAGGGAGCACTTGACGATCCACCTGCACAAAGCCCGGTAGCCGCCGGGCTTTGTGCTGTTTGCTTGTCCGAAAAGTGCCGTTAGCTACTCAGGGCGCGCCTCCTTCGTGAAGTTGAGTTGTGCAAGTGGTCGCCTGGTAGTGGTTCGAGAGGGACGTCTACGGGGTGAGCGTCCGCGGAGATGCGAGACGATGCGTCTGGCTCGGCGAGCACTTCCCGAGTGCGAGCGTTCTGAAGCCCCCTGGAGCGGCATGCCACCAGCCATGCGGCTATGTCCTTCGCCAACGCGAAGTGTCCCCAACGATGCTTAATCGTGAAGATCGGAACGGGAACGGTCTTTCGGCGTACCGCCTGATGAAGCGCGTTCGGCGTCGGATAGCCCAGCAGCTTTCTCAGAGCGTCGCCGCCAATCAGGTATCCATGCGTGGAGACGATGTCCCGTTCGAGCGGGTTGTCGAAGGCGGTTGGCTCAGCGCTTGGTACAGAGACTCCGTGGTCCACGGTCAGCTCCGTTCGCCATGACTTGTCATGACAGGTAAGGACACTCTTTGTCAGAGACAACCGCCGATGTCAAGCCTAAGTGTTTGAAAACTTAGACTATAATGGTGGTTGGCGTCCAAAGCTTGGCCAGTCGCCCGCCCATCTTGATGAGCAACTGAGCGCGGAAGCGCTGAGCGGGGGCGCCAAGTAGATGCAGCGCAGCGCCGCCGACTGCCGCGCGGGGCAATGCTGGTGCCGCACGGGCCGGTGCACGCACGGAAGACAAAAGAATCAGAGCTGAGAGCGTCTCGGCCACCCCGTCAGGTCGCAGCCTGCCCGAGTCCCGGGCGACCTGGACATGAAATGGGTACCCGACATAAAGCAATTGATGGTGTCGACCTAGGCTGCAGGTCGCGAACTGCTTTGACGGCAGGGTCGCGAATTGAGGCACCGCCTAGTCTTCCACGTCCTCTGCAGAAGCCCTCGCGATCTTCAAGTCCCGTTCGAACGGCTTAGCTGTCGAGCAGGTTGCCCATGCCGGTGGGTGCAGGTTTAGACGCCAGCATTTCGCGCAGCTCGTCCAGCGTTTCCTGCAGCCATCCGCGCGTGCGCTCGCTGTGCAGCCACGCCAGCAGCGCCTGCTGATCCGGTTCCGGCCACGGGCAGCTGGAGGTGTCCAGGTCGGCGATGCGCACTTCACTGATGTAGGGCTCACCCCGGTCCGGGTTTTCGGCATCGGGTGCCGCATGACCTTCCTCGTACTCGATCAGGTCGATCAGCGGATGCAGGTCTTCGGCGCCGTGGGCGCTGCTGATAAGTTCCGCGAGCGCATTGAAGCTGGCTTGCTCGGCCCAGTCATAGAGACGGTCCTGGCTGAGGCCGATATGGCGGCCGCTGGGAAGCTGGGGCATCGCGGGGACTCCTGGGTTGAGCGAGGCGACACAGGATGCCCGATCACGGCGAAATTTGGGGCGATGGCCTCTTTACGGCGCGTCGCGCCGATGCGGCCATACATACCGCAGCGACCGGGCCGCCTCGCGCGCTTCCAGTCGATGGGGTGCGCGTGGCGCGCGGAATTCCATGATCCGTCAGCGCAAGCGCACACGTCGAGCGGACCAGCCCGGCGCGCCGCACGCGCCACTCATCTGCGTAGGGGCCGAGCGGGATTGCCTGTGAGGATTCGCGTCGAACCACGGAGCGCACGCTAAGCGCTTGATTCGGCAGGCGCCTAGGCGCGCCGTCAGGGATCCCGACGCCACTCGCGCGCGGGTCCATGCATTGGACAAAACACGCACGCTGCAGCCGCAAAGCCTGAAAACAGGCGGCTTTCCAGCGAAAACCGTTGACTTGTGCCGGCTTCCAAAGCAGCCTTCGCAACGCGGAGGGCTTACTGCCGTCCCATCTCCCCCTGAAGGGCGCTCTCGCCCCCCATGCAAGGAAGTATCCGATGAACAAGTCTGAGCTTGTCGCTGCCATCGCCGACCACGCTGAACTGACCAAGACCCAGGCTGCGGCCGTGGTCGACGCATTCACCTCCACCATCACCAAGGCGCTGAAGAAGGGCGACACCGTGACCCTGGTGGGCTTTGGCACCTTCTCCGTGCGTGAGCGCGCGGCGCGTGAGGCTCGCAACCCGCGCACCGGTGAGACCATCAAGCTCAAGAAGAGCAAGGCGCCCGTGTTCAAGGCCGGCAAGGCGTTCAAGGACGCTATGTAAGCCGCTCGGCATCCGCGCAGCGGGTGCCGTCGCCTTCGCGTCGGTCACGCCGACGCAGGCGAAGCAGCTTCTGAGCACCTACAGCAGGCCCGCGTGCAAACGCGGGCCTGCTGTCGTTGGAGGGGCAGGCATCGTCAGGAGAGCCTTCCGCGCGTCGCGCCAAGCGCCGTCCGCACATCGGGAACACGATCATGGATTCGGCGCGAGTGAGGCGCGGTCCCGAGCCCGACTGACAGTCTCTGCAAACTCGTGCACGAGGCTCGACGCGCTGATCGGAATCTCAGCCTTCGAATTCGCCGACGCGGATCCGAACCCCTTCAGCGAGGACCTCGACGCTCGCCCCAAGTACATGCGCGCGCGCGGCGCATTCATGCGCCCATTCGACAGGCGGGGCTGCGCCCGTCAGCGAAACTTCCAGTCGCGCCGCGTCCGCCGTGCTCATCCGTAGCGCCACGCGCAGCCGTGTATCCGCAGGCGTCTGTTCGGCCAGCGCCTGGACCCAGCGGAACAGGCTGATCGCCAACCAGCCCGCGCTCCGGTCCGCCGTGTCGGGCACGTTGAGCTCGACGCTGAAGCCGCGGCGCAGGCTGATCTGTTCAAGGCTGGAGGCCAGGGCCGCGCCCAGGCCGATTTCATCCAGCAAGGGTGGACGCAGCTGCAGCGACAGCGCGCGAACCTGATGCAGGGCATCGCGCACGCTCTCGGCCACGCCTTCGATCTCATCGGGCGGCAGGCCGCCCTCGGCAAAGAACTGCAGGCTCAGCAAGGCGGCGGTCAGGCTCTGGCCGACGTCGCTGTGCAGCACATGCGCGATACGTTGCCGTTCGGCCTCATCGAGCTCGATGAGCTGCACCAGGGCGCTGCGTGCCATGTTCGGCTGCGTGCTCATTCGACGGCCTGCCTCGGAAACCGACGCAAGGCTAGCACTGCGACAGGGTGCGGACTCCGACCGTCAAGTCGACAGACTCAGCACTCCACCACATTGACCGCCAGCCCGCCGCGCGAGGTTTCCTTGTACTTGTCCTGCATGTCGCGGCCGGTGTCGCGCATGGTCCGGATGACCTTGTCCAGCGAGACGTAGTGGGTGCCGTCCGAGCGCAGCGCCATGCGCGAGGCATTGATCGCCTTGACCGCGCCCATCGCGTTGCGCTCGATGCAGGGAATCTGCACCAGGCCGGCGATCGGGTCGCAGGTCAGGCCGAGGTTGTGCTCCATACCGATCTCGGCGGCGTTCTCGACCTGATGCATGGTGCCGCCGAGTGCGGCGGTCAGCCCGGCAGCGGCCATCGAGCAGGCCACGCCGACTTCGCCCTGGCAGCCAACCTCGGCGCCCGAAATCGAGGCGTTCTCCTTGTACAGAATCCCGACCGCGCCGGCGGTGAGCAGGAAATCGAAGATGCCCTGCTCGTCGGCCTTGGGCGCAAAGCGCTCGTAGTAGTGCAGCACCGCCGGCACGATTCCGGCCGCGCCATTGGTCGGCGCAGTCACCACGCGGCCGCCGGCGGCGTTTTCCTCGTTCACCGCCAGCGCATACAGGTTCACCCAGTCGAGCACGCTCAGCGGATCGCGCAGGGCCGCCTCGGGGCGATCGCGCAGGTCGGCGGCCATCGCCGGTGCGCGGCGGTTGATCTTGAGCCCGCCGGGCAGGATGCCGCTCTCGCGGATGCCGCGCGCCACGCAGGCCTGCATGGCCTGCCAGATTTCGCGCAGGCCGCCGCGGATCTCATCATCGCTGCGCCAGACGCGTTCGTTGTCGAGCATCAACTGGGCGATCGTCAGCCCGTGCTGGTCGCACAGCTGCAGCAGCTCGTCGCCGCTGTGGAAGGGATAGGGCAGCGCGGTAGTGTCGGCGACGATGCGGTCTTCCGCCGCTTCATCCTGATTGACCACGAAGCCACCGCCGATCGAGTAGTAATCGCGGGTGGCGATCACGGTGTCGTCGGAGGCGAACGCCGTGAAGCGCATGCCGTTGGTGTGGTGCGGCAGCTTCTGGCGCTTGTTGAAGACCAGGTCGCGCTTTTCGACGAACTCGATCTCATGCGCGCCGTCCAGACGCAGTCGATGGCTGCCGCGGATGCGCTCCAGCGTGGCTGGGATGGTGTCCGGGTCGATCCGATTCGGCAGCTCGCCCTCAAGGCCCAGCAGCACGGCCTTGTCGGTGCCGTGACCGCGGCCGGTCAGAGCCAATGAGCCGTACAGCTCGACGCGCATGCGTGCCACGTTTGCGAGTTCGCCGGGCTCGCGTAGCCAGCGCTCTACAAAGCGCGCGCCGGCGCGCATCGGGCCCACCGTATGCGAGGACGATGGACCGATGCCGATCTTGAACAGGTCGAATACGCTGACGGCCATGGCGGGGGGTACTGGCTTGGCGGGGGAGCCCGCTAGTGTACGTTCGCTCCGTTCCCCGACGATGCAGTACGGACTGACCCATGCGCACACTCACCCTGTTCCAGCGCGACGAATGCCATCTCTGCGATCAGGCCGTGCTGGTGCTGGTGCAGGCACGTGCCGGCGATTTCGAGCCGTGCTGGATCGATGCCGACATCGCGCTGGAGCAGCGCTATGGCCTGCGCGTGCCGGTGCTGCGCCGCGAAGACACGGGCGCCGAGCTGGACTGGCCCTTCGATATGGAGCGGGTGCGCGGCTTCCTCGCCGAGTAAGCAGGCTGCGTTCGACGGCGCCTGCTCAGTGCGTGTCCGCTGCCCACAACGGGCGCACCGTCGCGCGCCTCAGCCCCACACCATCCGCGTCTCGCAGCTGCCCTCGAAGCGCTCGGCCAACCAGGCTTCACGGGCCTGCAGCAGGGCCAGGCGTCCGTCTTCGTTGCGCGTGTAGATGAGCTGCATCCGCCCCAGACGGGCCTGCAAAGCTGACTGAAGCGTTTCGGCTGCGCTTCGCTGCGCCGCCAGACGGGTCGGCACCACGTAGCGCGCGCCGCGCTGCCGCAGCAGATAGCGCGGGTTCTGCGGCAGATCGTAGAACTCGCGCAAGGCTTCGGTGAACAGAGCCTCCTCGTGGACGTCGGCGCCGCGCAGCCTGCAACGCACGTGGCGGAGTTCGACCACCACCTCCACCGCGAGGCCCGTCGAGTTCACTTGAGCCTGGCTACTCAGGGCCTGTAGCAGGGCCTCGCCCACCAGGCGCAGGTGCCGGCGCAGCCGTAGTGCGCGCCACCAGCGCAGCCAGGGCAGGCGCTCCCAACCCAGGCCATGCAGGAAGCGCGCAGAGGTGGCCAGGCGTCGTACCGACACGCGGGCCTCCTGCATTTGCCGGGGCGGTGTGCCGGAGCGATCGGCAAGCACCTGACGCCAGCCCTGCGCCATGCCGAAGCGATCGGCCGCGCCGGCGCACATGCGCGCATTCAAGGCCGCGCAATCGAGCGCGGCCAATGCGGACGCGTCAAGGCCCAGTCGGTCGAGACCACTTTCGATCACCGGCCGGCCGTGACCAAGGCCGGCAAACGTGCGGAAGCGCTGCGACAGGCGCTGCAGCTCGGGGCCGCCAGGGTGATCCGGATCCGGATGCAGACAGACCAGATGCCAGAGGTTGGCGGTCTTGTCGGGGTTGCCACGCTGGGTGCGGATCGCGCGTCCGCGCAGCTGGTTCGAGCTCATCGCCGTGCGCACGGCCGAGGCCAGCACCAGGGTGTTCAGCGCCGGCGCGTCCCAGCCTTCGCCGAGCAGGGCGGTGGTGCCGATCAGCGCGTTGATCTCGCCGGCTTCGAACAGCGCGGTGATCGCTTCAAGCAGCAGGCCCGGCCCTGGGCCGGGCAGGGACACGCGCAGATGATCGGTGGCATGCCACAGCGGAGCCACGCTCAGGCGCGCTGCGAGCTCGCCCAGACGCGCCTGCAGCAGCGGCAAGGCCTGCGCGGGAATCACCACCACGCTGCCACTGAGAATGCCCAGCCGCAGCTGCGGCAGACGCAGCCGGCGCAGGCGCTCGAACACCGGAACCACGCCGAGATGGACGACGGAACCTTCGGGAGTGTCCAGCTGCGGAAAGTCCTCTTCGCGGATGCGATCGCACAGCACCACCGCGCGCAGGCCCTCGGGGTCTCTGCCGGACTCGAATTCCAGGATCGCGCTGATGCTGTCGCATTTGTTGCGGCTCGACTCCAGCAGGCGCATCAAATGCGGAGGCGCGCGCAGATCAATCTGGCGCAGCTCGAGCGCGCCGATCGCGCGCAGCCGACGCAGCAGGCGCTGCGCGACGGCGTCGTCCGAGCGCAGTGCTGCCTCTGGCCCGATCAGCAAACCGGACAGCAGCAGCTCCGCCCAGGCGCGCTCGAAGCCAGGCAAGCGCGCACCGTTCAGCCCAAGAACATGCAGCAGTGGGCGCGCGTGCTCAGCGGCAGCCGCCTGCAGGAACACCGCCAGCGCAAGCGCGAAGTCACTGCGTCGACCCAGTGCGTCCAGCTGCAGCTGTGGCTCGCGCACCATCGGCAGCGCAGCCAGGCGCGTGATCAGCTCGGCATCCAGCACCAGTTCCCCGAGCAGGCTGCGCACCTCGGACGCGAAGTTCTGCAGGCGCTCGGCCTCGTCCTGCGCAGGGCGGCTGAAGTACAGGTAGTCCTGATGCGGACACAGGTTGCCGGCGCGGACCAACTCCGGCGCTGACACTTCGGCATCGATCGGGCCGCACAGTCCGATGTAGCGGTTCCACTCCTGCTGCGGAACGTCAAAGGGCGGCGTGGCCGTCAGTGCCACCAGCCAGGGCGAATCGAGGCCTTGCTTGACGCCCTCCAGGCATTGCCACCACGCCTGCCGCAGATGATGCGCTTCATCCAACACCAGGCAGCCGATACCGGCGTCGCGCAGCTGCGCGGTCAGGCCGGGGCGACCCAGTCGCCGCTGCGCCGCATGCAGGCCCTGATACGTGCCAACGGTGAGCAGGGCAGGCCGTTCGAGCTCGCTGCTGACCCAGTCGGGCAGGCTGTCACTGTCCAGGAAGCACTCACGCAGCCGCAGCAGCCACTGGTCGCGAATGGCGAGGCTGGGCGCGAGCACCAGGCTGGGCGTGTCCAGTCGACGCAATGCCTCCAGCCCCAGTACGGTCTTGCCAGCGCCGGGCGCCGCCGCGACGTGGAAGTGGCGGTCGGCGAGATGGTGCTCGAAGGCGTCGAGGACGCGCTGCTGGTAGGGCCGCCACGGGTGGCGGAAGCGATAGCTCTCCGGGAAGCGGGACATGGGCGAAACCGGGCGTGAGCGCGAGGCTGCAGACTAGCAGCCTGTCGGGATTGGCTCGGCCGGGCAGCAGATCGGTCTGCGCGGTCTTCTGTTCGCCGAATCCTGATCAGGAAAGCTCAGGGCCTGTGAACCGCCTAAACATTGCGCTGGCACCGTCGAACCCTTGTCCCGAATCCCGAATCCCGAATCCCGAATCCAGGCAGGCAGGCAGGCAGGCAGCAGGCAGTCTTCAGAGGCTCAGCGCCCGATGCGCCAGCCCAGCCAGACCGCCGGCAGCAGCCACAGCGCATCGAGCCATCCCAGCTGGGTCTGCAGGTACAGCGAAATCAGGCCCGGGCTGAGCGCAGGCAGTGCGTGTTGGGCCGGCATGCCCATGCCCATGCCGATCTGGCTGGCGCTGACCAGCAGGACCGAGGCTGCCACGGTCAGTACGCTTACCAGCGCGACACAGATCAGCCGCAGGCGGCCCGGCGGTAGGCCCGCCAGCCGCAGCAGCAGGGCCGCGTCCAGCGTCACCACCGTCAGCATCCACAGGCTGGGGCTGCGGAAATGCAGGGACACGCCCGCCCAAACGGCGGCCAAGCCCAGCACCGCGACGACGGAACTCAGCAGGACAAGCAGCCAGGTGCCAAGGCTGATCTCGTTGACGATGGCGCGGGCGGCAGCATTCTTCACTTGATCAACATGGGCCGGAGCGGTGCGGCCAGCTAGAATACGCGGCCGCCTCCGCGCCCGACCCTGACATTTGTCCCATGGCCTATAGCCGCAGCTCCGAGCCCATCCAGTTCTCTCGCGACTGCGACGTCGTGATGGTGCCGCAGGGCGATCGCGTCAGTCTGCCCGCGGGCACCGCGGGCTACATCACCCAGGGTCTGGGCGGCAGCTTCACCGTGTTCGTGGACGGCAACCTGTTCCGCGTGGCCGGCATCGATGCCGATGCCATCGGCAAGGAGATCGTGCCGCCCCCGCAGCTGCCCGAGAACGCCACCGACGAGGATGTCGAGAAGGCCGTCTGGAACCAGCTGCGCACCTGCTTCGATCCGGAGATTCCGGTGAACATCGTCGACCTGGGTCTCGTCTATCACTGCGAAATCGAGGCGAGTGACGAAGGCGCGCGTCGCGCCAACATCCGCATGACCCTCACCGCCCCGGGCTGCGGCATGGGCGAGGTACTGGTCGAAGACGTACGCTCCAAGGTCGAGCTGGTGCCGACCGTGATCGAGGCCGATGTCGAGCTGATCTTCGACCCACCGTGGAACCAGTCGATGATGACCGAGGCCGCGCGGCTGCAGGTGGGGATGTTTTGAGGGCTGGGATTCGGGAGTCGGGATTCGGGATTCGCTAGCAGCAAACGCTGGCGAGTCTGCTGCGATCGCGACGGCCTGCTCTCAGCGAATCCCGACTCCCCAATCCCGGCCTCTCACAGCCACCCCCGCTGGCGAGCCACCCGGTAGGCCTCGATGCGGTTTTCGGCGCCGAGTTTGCCGATCGCCTCACTCAGGTAGTTGCGAACGGTGCCCTGGCTGAGATTCAGCCGCGCGGCAATGTCAGCGCTCTTGATGCCCTCGCCGGCCAGTCGCAGCACCTGGCGCTCGCGCTCGTTGAGCGGGTCTGCTTCGTCCCAGGCGGCCATCGCCAGCTGCGGGTCGATGGCGCGGCCGCCGCGGTGGACCACGCGCAGCGACTCGGCGAGCTTTTCGGCCGGTGCATCCTTGAGGAGATAGCCGCGCACTCCGGCGTCCAGCGCGCGCCGCAGGTAGCCGGCGCGGGCGAACGTGGTGACGATCACTACGCGGGTCGGAATGTTCAGCGCGCGCACGGCTTCCGCCAGCTCCAGGCCAGTGCGGCCGGGCATCTCGATATCGGTGACCAGCAGGTCGGGCAGGCGCTGCTGAACTTCGGCCAGTGCGCTGTCGCCGTCGGCGCAGGCGGCGACCACCTCAAGATCGCTTTCCAGCCCCAGCAGTGCGGCCAGGGCGCCGCGCACCAGGGCCTGGTCTTCGGCGAGTACCAGTCGAATCATCGCGTGTGGCCTCTCAGCGTGCGTTCGTTGCGGTGTGCGGTAGCGTTGCCGGCGCGCTCAGCAGCAGGCGCGTACCCAGCCCGGGCGGGCTGTCCAGCTCGACGTGCCCACCGAGCGCCTGCAGACGCTCCGCGAAGCCAGGCAAGCCACGGTGGCCTTCGCGTTCACGCGCGCCGCCGACGCCGTCATCGCTGATCTGCAGTTGCCACACGGCATGCGCGCCTTCGCCCTCGCGACGAAGCTCGATCTCGACGCGGCTGGCGCGAGCGTGGCGGATCACGTTCGTCACCGCCTCGCGAAGCGCCATCGCGAACGCCTGATCCAGTGGCGTGGGCAGCTCCAGCGCAGGCAGCTGTGCATCGAGTTTCACTTCGGCGCTCAGCAGGGCCAGTCGCGCGGCGGCGATTTCCGCCTGCAGGCCGCCAGCGCGGATCCCGCTGACCGCCTCGCGCACCTGGTCGAGCGCGCCGCGCGCCGCCTGTTCAAGCTCCGCAAGCTGCTGCTCCGCAGCCTGTGGATCGCGCTCCAGCAGTCGCCGCGCCAGCTGAGTCTTCAGCACCACCAGCGACAGCGTGTGGCCCAGCGCATCGTGCAGGTCGCGGCCGATGCGCTCGCGCTCGGCCAGCGCAGCGAGGCGGCGCACTTCGTCCTGGCTGAGCTTGAGCACGGCCTGGTGGCGTTCGCGGGTGCGGCTGGCGAGGATGCCCGCGCAGGCCATGCCGCCGATCATCGCCATCGCGATGCTCACGCCCAGCGCATAGCGCCAGTCGGGCATCTGCAGGAAGAACTGCGCAGTCATCAGCCCCCAGAACAACAGTGCTGACACCACCGCTCGCCGCGGCGCCCACACCGTCGCCGCCATCGTCATCGCATAGATCACGAAGGTGTTGCCGCCCGGGTTCACCGTCATCAGCGCATAGCCCAGCGCAGCGCTGCCGTAGATGCAGAAATCGCGCGTGCGGGCGCCGGTATGGCGATCGGCAAAGCGCAGCCACAGCGGCAGGAAGACGGCGCAGGCCGCCAGCGAGGGCAGCAGCAATCGGCCAAGGTGTTGCGGCACGAAAAACAGCGGCAGGAACACGAACACAACATAGAGCAGGCCCCACCAGCGCTGCGGCTCGTGTTCGTTGAGGCTGTGCTGGGGCGGGGGAGCGGCGAGCGCAGGTTTCATGGGTCTAGCCTAAGCGGGCAGGGCGGGGCGGCATAGGGTGGGCCCTGGCCCACCGTGGCATCGGAGTCTCGCCCCGGTGTGGCGGTATCCGATCTTCCAAGCACGGTGCGCCCTACGCTGGATGGCAGTGACCGCGGCCAAGGTTTGGTGTCTGGTGGGTCAGGGCCCACCCTATGCGGATGGCGTTGTTCGCGTTGTTCGCGTGGGTCGGTGTCTCGCCTACCGGACTTCGACCTGGTCGATGTCGAACTGCTGTGCGCCGCTGCCGGTGGCGCTGAAGCTGATGCCACGCAGGCGCGAGCGGTCGAAACCGGGCTGCGTGGCCAAGTCGATCTCGACGCTCCGCCATTCGGCGCTCGCGGCGATCGGCACCACCGCCGGCGCGCCCTCGCCGGAGAACAGCAGCAGCTGCAGCGGGGCCGCGCTGCGCACCTGTAGGCGCAGCATGGATACCGGGCTCGCGTCGACCGCGGCCATGGGCGTGGCACCCGGGCTGAAGAACACCCCAGCCCAGGCCGGCTGGCCACCGACGCCTTGCTCGGTGAGCTCGACCTCGACGCGCAGCGCGCCCGCGCTGCCGGCTGCGCCCTCTTCGATGCGTGCGATCCGCGCCGTCGAGCGCCCGCCCTGCATCTGGTCCGAAGCCGCCATCCAGGTCTGCGGCAAGGGGGCTTCCTCGAAATCGGCGAGCATGCCGGCCGCCAGCTTCGCTTCGGATTCGGCCGGCGGGCGCGCGTCGACGCGGCGGCCGTTCTTCCACACGTTTACGAGCTCGCGGGTGGCGCGAATGTCCGCGCTGGGGTCGCCCTCGACGAGTACGAGATCGGCGCGCAGGCCCGCTGCGATGCGGCCGCGGTCGGCGAGGCCGAAGTGCTGTGCCGGCACCGAGGTCGCCGCGCGCAGGGCGTCGATGGGGCTCAGGCCGGCTTCGACCAGCAGGGCCAGCTCATCGTGCATGGACGCACCGAAAGCCGTGCCCGGATTCGGCGCATCGGTGCCGGCCAGCACCGGTACGCCGGCCGCGTGCAGGGCGGCGACGCGGGCGTTTGCGCGATCGATCAGCTGCGTGGCCAGCGGCCCGAAGCTGGGCCGTCCGCGCAGCTGTCCGCGCTGGTCGGACGACAGCCGCTCGGCCAGGCGGGGATGCGTGGCCAAGGTGTTCTCGCGGCCGGAGAACGCGGCGATCACCGAGAGCGTCGGCGTGACGAAGGCGCCGCGCGCGCGGGCGGCCGCAACGAAGGCACGGTCATCGCCCGCGTCCTGCGGCACGTGCACCAGACCATCGGCGCCCTGTTCCAGCACCTCGATCGCATTGGCCACGGTGGACACATGCACCAGCGCGCGCAGGCCTTCTGCCTGGGCGGCGGTGATCACCGCCTGCGAGCGCACAGCGTCCAGCGTGGGCAAGCGCTCGGTGTCGCGGTAGGCGGACAGATCCTCGCGCACCAGCTTGATGAAGTCCGAGCCCTCGCCGCGCCGCGCCGCGACCCACGCCGGCGCTGCGTCCGGCGTGTCCAGCGTCGGCACCATCACGCCGAACTGGGTGCCGTGACCGCCGCGCGCGGTCGCAAGAATCCCCGCGCCCCACAGGTCAGCGCGCTCGGTGGCGGCCGTCGACTCGCGCTCGACGCGCGCGCCCTGCAAGTTGCTCGGATCACCGAACATGTCGAGCACGGTGGTGGTGCCGAAGCGCAGGGCCTCGCGGCGGCCGTCGCCGTAGGCGTGCACGTGGGCGTCGATGAAGCCGGGCAGCAGGGTCTGGCCGTCGGCTTCGATCACTGTGAGCCCATCGGCGGGCAGCGACTCGGCGATCGCTTCGATGCGGCCGTCGCGCACGGCGACATCGGCGCGCGGCCAGAGCCTCTCGCCGTCGAACACGCGCGCGCCGCGGATCACGAAGGCTTCGGGGCCGGGGTCATGGGCGGGCGCTTTCGCAGGGGCTTGCGGCCCTTCGCTCAGCGCGATCAGTGCGATCAGGGCGACACCGCTCAGTGCGGCGATCAGGGCAGGGGTGGAGAGGCGTGCCATGGCTTCAGCGCCCCCGCAGCCGCAGCGCGGCGAGCGCCAGGAAGAACACGGTGAAGCCGATCAGCACCGCGCTGTGCAGCAGCACGTTGACGCCCTCGATCTGGCCGCTGATGCCCAGCGCCAGCTGGGCGAGATGCCAGGCCGGCCAGACCACCGCCAGCTTCTGGATGATTTCGGGGAAGGCGAACAGCGGCATCCACAGGCCCGACAGCACCGACATCGGCAGATAGATCAGGTTGACGATGCCGACCGCGGCCTGGCCCTTGACCAGGCTGCCGATCCACAGGCCCAGCGCGCAGAAGGGCAGGGCGCCCAGCAGCAGGGCGCAGAGCAGCAGGGTCCAGTCGCCAAAGGCCATCCGCACGTCGCCGAGCCCCATCGCCGCGGCGCTCAGCAGCAGCACGACGCACAGGGCCGCGATCAGGCTCATCGCGATCTTGGCGGCGAAGTAGGCGGCGATCGGCATCGGCGAGACGCGTTTCAGTTCCAGCAGGCCGCTCTCGCGCTCCATCGCCATGCCGACGCCGAAGCCGAACAGGGCCGGGCCGATCACCCCGAACACGCCGTAGGTCGCGAACAGATAGGTCGCTTTCTGGAAGC
Source organism: uncultured Aquimonas sp. (assembly GCA_964586455.1). Classification (GTDB taxonomy): domain Bacteria; phylum Pseudomonadota; class Gammaproteobacteria; order Xanthomonadales; family Xanthomonadaceae; genus Aquimonas. Next base: position 53,209 of record CAZPHV010000016.1, on the reverse strand, counting down.
TGCCCCACTGGCCCGGAATCAGCACCGCGAACATCAGGTAGAAGGCCACCGGAAAGGCGAGGGTGGGGATGACGAAGGCCGGCGTGCGCGCCATGCGCAGCAGCTCGTACCAGGCCTCCAGGGCGTACAGGCGCAGGGTTTGCGCGCCTGACATCGGCAGGGTCGAATGCAGGCTTGAGGTGTTCATGCTGCGTCTCCGGTCAGGGCGAGGAAGGCGTCTTCGAGGTTCAGCGGGCGGATCTCGATGCCATGCAGGGCGGGATCGAGGCTCAGCAGGTGGCGCAGCAGCGCATCACTGTCGCTGCAGCGGATCGAAACGCGGCTGCCCTCGGGCTCCACCGTCTGCACGTTGGGCAGGGCGGCGAGTTCGGCGGCGGACAGGCGCGTAACACAGCGGATGCGCGCACCGCGGGCGCGAGCTTTCAGGCCCGAAGGCGTGTCCTCGGCCAGCACGCGGCCGCGCTCGATCAGCACCACGCGCTCGGCCAGCGCGTCCGCTTCTTCAAGGTAGTGCGTGGTCAGCACGATCGAGGTGCCGGCCTCGCGCAGGGTCTGGATCACCTGCCAGAAGCCGCGGCGGGCTTCGACATCCAGACCGGTGGTGGGCTCGTCCACGAACACCAGTTCGGGCGCGCCGCAGATCGCCAGCGCGAACTGCACGCGGCGCTGCTGGCCGCCGGACAGGGCGGCGTAGTGGCGCTGGGAGAGTTCCTTGAGCCCGGCCAGCGCCAGGGTCTCGTCCACCGCGCGCGGCGCGGGGTAATAGCTGGCGAACAGACGCACCAGCTCGCGCACGCGCAGGGTTTCGGGCAGGCGGGCTTCCTGCAGCATCACGCCGATGCGACGGCGCGACGAGGCCTCGCGCGGATCGGCGCCGAACAGACTGACCTCGCCGGCATCTGCGGTCAGGCGTCCGCTCAGTAGTCCCAGCGCGGTGCTCTTGCCGGCGCCGTTGCTGCCCAGCAGGGCCAGTAGCTCGCCGCGGCGAAGGTCAAGATCGATGCCGTCGAGGGCGGTGATTGCACCGTAGCGCTTGTGAGCGCCGCGCAAGTGGGCAATGGGCGATGCAGTACTGGTGGCGAACATGTGGATGCTCCAGAGGCGGCGGAGGCCGCGCGGAGAACATGTTCCTGATTCATTGATACGCGCATCAGTGGGCGCTGTCAGGTCGACGGCATGACATTCGTCATGTGCGCGCGCCTGCGCCAGAAAGAAGCGGGCCCGGTGTGCTGTCGCGCACCGGGCCCGGATCTTTGCTGTCAGTGGCAGGACGGCTCAGGGCGCCCGGAGGCGTTCCAGTGTCCTGAGCATCCTTTGGGGAACGAAGCCTGGAGGGCGTCTGCGGCGGCCCTCCAGGCTCTTGTTCACGGCGTACCCGCTTCGAAGCCGTCCTTGAACACGGCGAGACCCAGCACCGTGACCGTTGCACTGTCAGTGTTGTTGGTGCCATTCGGATCCGGGGTGCCCGCCGATACGACCGCGGTCGACGTGGTGGCGCCGGGCAGCGCGGCCGGGTTGACCGTGGCCTCCACGGTGATTACCGGTGCCGTGGTTTCGCCGGCCAGCGAGGCGCGCGAGCAGGTCGCCTGCTGCGGTGTGCCGGTGCTGCAGGTCCAATCCGTACCGGTCGCGGTCTGGATCTCGAAGGCTGCATCCAGTGCCACCGCAACTGTGACCGACGATGCGGCAGTTTCGTCCAGGTTTTCCACTTCGACACTGAAGCTGGCGGGGCCACCAACGACGACCGGGTTGGCGGGGCCGACCATGGTCAGCGCAAGGTCGGCCGGGTCACCGCTGAGGCATGACTGCACCCGCACATCATCGACGTACCAGCCTTCACGAGCCGCCGAGGTGTCGGTGCCCAAACGCCAACGAAGCTGCACGCTGCTGCCGGCGTAGGGGCTGAGGTCGACCAAGGTATTGTCGTACGGGCGACCCGGGTTCGGTTCGCACCAGGCGTTCAGACCCGCCAGCGGATTGCCGAAGCTGCCGCTGATCGGTCCACGGTAGGGGTCGTTCAGAAGGGCGGCCCCAGAGAGCTGGGTGAAGGCTCCGCCATCCACCGAGATCTCCAGCAGGCCGCCGTCATAGCAGCCGGTGGTGCCGTTGTTCTCGATGTTGCGCCAGTTCTGGAAGCGCAGGGTCAGGGGCTGCTGGCCGCTCGGCAGGTTGATGGCCGGGGAGGTGAGCTGCTGGTCGGAAACGGTGGCGATATCCACGGCCAGGAACGCATTGCCACCCGACGCAGGGCTGGGCCGTGCGGTCGAGAGTGCCCAGGTCTGTGCGCCTGTGCCGCCCGTGGTGAATCCGCCAGCACCCGCGCTGAAGTCCTCGGAGAACACGTCAGCCGCGACAGTGCCCGAAGCGCAGTCGCCGGGCGCTGGCTGTGTAACGAAGCTGAACACCGCGGAGTCATTACCTGCGCCGCAGATGTTGGCTGGGCGGACCCGCCAGTAATGGGTGGTGTTGGACGCCAGTGCCGAAGTCACCGCCACATTCGTGCCGCTGGTGACGTTGCCGGTGAACACGATGTTGGAGAACGCCATGTCGGTGGCGACTTCGACGGTGTAGCTGCTCGCCTGCGTACCTGCACTCCAGCTCAGGGTGGGCTGCAGGATCACATTGGTCGCGCCGTTTGCAGGTGCGGAGGGCGCGGCCGCGCCGGGCAGCTGGGTGGCGACGTTGAGCTCGATGTCGAGGCTGCGTACCAGACTGCCGGAGGTGCCCTCAACCGTAACCGTGTTGAGGCCGGCAGCCACGCCTGCATTGAGGGTCAACGCGAGGCTGGAGCTGCCGGGCGGCGTCACCGGGCTGGTGCCGATGACACCAGCGATGCCGGTGGGCAGTGCAGGGTTGAAGCCGAGCGCTACCGGATCGGTGAAACCCGAAACCTGACCGACCGTCAGCGTGGCGGGCGGCAACGCGACCGGCGGCTCTGCAGCGCAAACCGCGGCCTGACGCAGACTGGAGTTCAGCGTGAAGGCGGGCTCGCCGCAGGCATCGTGGCGGAAGCTGGCAATGCGCGTGTTGTTGGTGGTCCCAGCCGGGCCCATGTACTCGCCGGTGAACCAGAAGGTGCAGCCATCGACCGGGTCGATGCCCATTTGATGGTAGTCGCCCCAGCGCTCATTGGCCTGCGAGCGCTCGCCGACCACGATCGACGTCTCACCTGCCGTCATCACGCCAGGCGGGTCGGAGACCAGACGGCCCGTGTAGCGCAGGCCCGGGAAGATACCGGCGGGCGTACCCGCTTGACGAACCACGCTGTAGGCCATGGCGATGTTGCCGGCGCTGTCTACACCGCTGCCGGCCATCCAACGGTGGATGTCGCCGCCGGCGTCGGTCGGTGCGTAGGTGCCTTCGTCGTGGAGCTCCCAAGCCGTCGCCGCGGTGCTGCCGGTGCGGCGCAGCTCGAACCAGCGGATTGCGCCGCGGATCTGCGGATCGACCAGGGTATTGGTGGTGAGGTTGCCGACGATGGACTCATGGGTGCCGAAGTTGCGATACATCAGCACGTTCATGATCGGCTCGCGCAGGGGATCCAGGCGTTGGCCGCTGGGCTGCGGAAACGCTTGGAAGGCTGTGAGCCCGTTCAGCCGCGAACTGAATTCGCTGATCTCGATCTGATGCACGGGGGTCAGCGTGCCGACCGGCGTTGTCGGAGCCCAGTCCATGTTGAGCTGCCACAGTTCGAGGAAATCCTTGTCAGGATTGTTTGAGCCTGCGTTGTGGGCCTCGTCATCACGGTGACGCATGATGATGCCGGGCGCACTGGTCGGTGGCAGCTGGTCGCCGACGAAATGCGCAGGCGTCGAGAGCTGAAAACCGAAACCCGACAGGTTGGGCACAGTCACGCGCACAAAGCGCGCGGCAAGGCCCTGCAGCATTTGCTCGCGCTCGAAGGCATAGATCGGTCGCGCGCCGCTGGTGCCACCCTCGTTGGCGGTGGCGTAATAGGCATCCGTCCACACCCCGTACTTCGGGTAGTCGGGGAAAGCCGGCATCACGAAGGTGTAGCGGTACCAGTTGTTCGCTGCCGTATTGGCGGCGTTGGCGTCGGCGCTGATGTAGACGCACAGGGCGCGACCTGCCTGCGGCGAGAATTCGGTGATGACCCAGCGCTGGGCGATCGGGTCGAACAGTACGATCGGGTCGCCGAGGCCGTTATTGCAGGGCGAGGTGCCGGTCAGGGTGGTGGCGAGGATGAAGTTGGCCTCCAGCTCGCCGGTCTCCTTGTTGTAGACGCGAACGCGCGAACCTCCGGACGCATTCACCGCCTGCACATACTGGGTGGTGCCGATGTCACCCGTCGGGTCGGGCGGCAGCGTCGTGCCAGGCGCGCCTTCAAAGTTCTGCAGCGGAGTGCCGAAGCCCGCGCCGCGTTGCGGACCGATTCCATCCAGCGCCTGCTGCAGAGCCACCAGCGGATCGGCCTGGGGCGGATTGACCGGCTCGCGCTGCTGGGCATTGAGCACGGCAGGATCGTCCCAGTGGCGGCGCGGAATCTCGCGGATGGGGTCACCCGGACGCCATTCCTGGCCGATCGGATCATTGCGTACGTCGACGCTGAGCACTTCCGGCTGCACGGTGCCGAGGAACTCGGTGTGTGCAGGCTCGTGCAGCGGGTTGGCGGCCACACCGTGTGCGGGCCCCTTGCTGACCGACTGGGCGGCACTGACATAGGACGGCATCGACAGGGCGAGGCCGCTGACGATGGCCGCGGACAGCAAACTTCTTGCAAGCTTCATGGAGTACCTCCCGGGGAGTGCCCGGACTGGGTGGGTGTCGGCAAGCGCCGACGAACGATTGCGGCGGTGGGGCGGAATCCGGATGTCGCGATGATCAGCGGCGGGTGTCTTGTCCAACCCGCTGCAGCAGCACTTCGCCGCCGCTGCTTTCAATATCGAAGCGGCGCAAGGCATCAGTCGTCGTGTCGCCGAGCTTTAACGAAGCGCGCCAGAGCCCGCCCGTGTCCTGCTGCAGTGCGTCCAGAGGGAAGTCTGCGCGGACGCCGACATGCCCTCGCGCCTCCAGCTGAAGTGGGGCCTGCAGGTGTACATCGACCACGATGCCACCCGCTGACCGCAGACGGTTCAGGCCTTGCGCGCGGGCCGACATCGGGTAGATCCGAAGCTCGCCGCGCTCACTTTCAACGTCCATCAACCCGTGGGCGGCGACCGTGATGCGGCCGCTGCGGCTGCGCGCGCTTACCGGGTTGTCGATACGGCGCACCACGATCTCGCCGAAGTCGCTGCGCAGGAACACCGGCACCCCCGGTGGCACGAAGGCATAGAGGTCGACGCGGCCGCGGCGGCGGTCGGCGGGGGCATCGGGGTCGATCCCGGGGTAGCGCACGTGGACGGCGCTTTCGGTGCTGCCTTCATGCCATTCGATGCGGGCGATGCGGGGCTGTTCGCCGATGCGCTGTTCGACGCCTTCGATGGCCACCGCCGATCCCGTGGTCTGTCGCAGCTGGATATCGCCGTAAGGATTGTCCAGAACGATGCGCTGAACGCCCTCGGGCAACTTGTGCTCATCGCGGAAGCGTTCGAGTGTGTAGGGCGGTGCTTGCTCACCGGATCCGGTGGGCGGTTGGTGTGTCTCATGGCTGGCGCAGGCAGACAAGGCCAGCGCTCCGGCCAGCAGAGCGATCTTCAGATAGGAACCCACGCCGTCTCCCCACGGTGTGAAAGTTCTGCGAGTGTAGCAAGTCGGAATCGTGCTGCAAGCGCGAAAGCCTCGCGCGGATTGCAAGACGCGTTCCAGTCCGGCGCGCCAGGGTAACGGCGCATCACGCAGGCTTGTCGCGCGGCACTGCGTGGGTTCACGATGGGAGAGGCGTTTGCCAAAGCCGGTGATTCGCCGGGTCCTGATATCCAGACCTGATCGCGACGGATTGTCATTCCGGGTTACCGTGTGCTTTCAAAGCGCTGTCGAGCTTGCTTGAGCCAGCCCCAGAGGAGAACGCTGATGCGCCTGCCCCTGTACGTGCCTGCGACTGTGCTGCTCTTGATTTCTGTCCTCATCAATTGCGCATTCTGGGGCGGCGTGGCGAGCTCGCGCGTGCTCGGTGCGGTGGTGCCCGAACCGCTGCGCTTGCAGGCGCCGCTGGCCTATACCTGGCTCCTTGCGGGCGATGCGGCGGGATCGGCGCTTGGTCTTGAGGAGGTGTTGGCCGGGTTCGCTGAGGCGCAACTCGGGAACGTGTCGCAGGTGGTCGAAGTGCGCAGTTTGGCGGCTGAGCGAGCGCTAGAGGCCCGCAGCGCTTGGCTGAAACTGATGCACCCCCTGCCACTGCTGCTGCTGCCCGTGGCGCTGCTGCTGTGGTGGCGGCGCCCGCGCGGCTTCAAAACCTTCGGCGGCCGCTGAACGACCGCCTGCAGGCGTTGCATGCATTGAAGTCGTGGGCGATCGGCGACAGTTCCGGCTGCGCTACGAGACCCATGTGTGCGACTGAAGTGCTGGTGCCAAGCACGCCCAGGCGTGCTTGGCTGCTCCGAATGCTCGAAGACTCGGCAACTCTCGGCGCCTGTCAGTCGCCCCCGCAATAGATGCGGTGGAGCACCCCGATGATTTCCTGCACCGGCCCCGGCGACAGCGAGTAGTAGATCGTCTGCGCCGAGCGTCGCGTCTGCACCAGGCCTTCCTCGCGAAGCACAGCGAGATGTTGCGACAGCGCCGACTGCGACAGCTCCATGCCGGCATTGATGTCGCTGACCGCCTGTTCGCCGCCTGCGAGCATGCACAGGATCATCAGCCGCTTTTCGTTCGCCATCGCCTTCAGCAGCTGTGCTGCGTCGGTGGCGTGGGCGCGCATTTCTTCGGCGTGGTCGGGAGCGATGGGAGGCATGGTTTGAGTGTAGGGATGGGGGATTCGGTAGCGGGGACTCACGAGTGACTCGGCGTGCCTGGAAGCCTCTGCGCGGAGCGCTGATGACGACCCGAAACCCGCAGGTGAGGATCAAGCATTCGGGCGCGAGAGAGTAGAGCTTCTGCCCAGCGCTGTGGAGTCCAGCCCGAAGCGCAGCCGGCATCGCTCCGCAGCCGAGGTGCCCGGCTGCAACGAATCCCGAATCCCCACTCCCGAATCCCGGCGTCTCAGTGCTGCGTCACCGGCTTGCCGGCTGCTGTCCAGGCAGTGATGCCACCGGCCAGCGAGCGCACACGGGTGAAGCCGAGCTCCTGCAGGCTCTCTGCGGCAAGCGCGGAGCGGCCGCCGGTGCGGCAGTACAGGACGATCGGCTGCTCCCGCACGGCCAGCGCGGGCTCTGTCACGCAGGCGACCGCCGGGTTGGCCTCGATCTGGAATTCCAACACCCCGCGCGGGATGGGGATCGCGCCGGCAAGGTGCGCGGTGGCGTGCTCGGCGGGTTCGCGTACGTCGATCAGCACGTAGCTGCCCGGAGCTTCGGCGGCAAGCTCCTCGACGCTGACTTCGGTGATCCGGGCGCGGGCTTCGGCGACCCGTTCGGCGGGGGACTTGGACATGAACGGCTCCTGTTGAATATCAGTTGACGCTAATATTAGAAGTCTCTAAATTGGCGCCGGTCAAGTCTAGCCGCTGCGGATGCGCCCACGCTCGTGGGACAGCGAAGACTGACCTCAAGGCTCGCGCCTCCCTCCGGCGGGGACGCGCCCCATTCCAGACGCCGGATCGGGAGGACTCGACGCATGGCCAGGATCATCGTGGTGGGCGGCGGTATCGGCGGCATCAGCGTGGCCTACGAGCTGCGCGCGGGCGTGGGCAAGACCCACGCGATCACCGTGGTCGGCGACAGCCCGCGCTTCTCGTTCACGCCCTCCAACCCGTGGGTGGCGGTGGGCTGGCGCAAGCCTTCGGATATCCAGATCGAGATCGGCCCCTACCTCGCCAAGAAAGCGATCGGCTTCGAGAGCTGCGGTGCGGCCGGGATCGTACCGGGCGAGAACACCGTGGTCCTCAGCGACGGTCGACGTCTGGACTACGACTATCTGGTGATCACCACCGGCCCGCGGCTGGCGTTCGACGAGATTCCGGGCCTGGGCCCGCACGGCGGCCACACGCATTCCGTGTGCACCACGCCGCATGCGCTCTCCGCCTGGGAGGCCTACCAGGAGTTCGTCAAGGATCCCGGCCCGATCGTGATCGGTGCCGCCCAGGGCGCGAGCTGCTTCGGGCCGGCCTACGAGTTCGCGATGATCCTCGACGCCGATCTGCGGAAGCGGAAGATCCGCGACCGTGTGCCGATCACCTACGTCAGCAGCGAGCCCTATGTGGGCCACATGGGCCTGGGGGGTGTCGGCGACAGCAAGGGCCTGCTGGAGGGCGAGTTCCGCCAGCGCCACATCAAGTGGATCGTCAACTCGAAAATCGCCGAAGTGCGGCCCGGCGAAATGCTCGTGCACGAGATGAACGAAGCCGGCGAAAAGGCGCGCGAGCACACGCTGCCCTTCAAGTACTCGATGGTGCTGCCGGCGTTTACTGGCGTAGACGCAGTGCGCGCGGTCAAGGAGATGTGCAACCCCCGTGGCTTCGTGCTGATCGATCGCCATCAGCGCAATCCTGCCTACCCGAACATCTACTCGGCCGGCGTCTGCGTCGCGATCCCGCCGGTCGAGGTCACGCCGGTGCCGACCGGTGCGCCCAAGACCGGCTTCATGATCGAGTCGATGGTCACCGCCATCGTCGAGAACATCCGCGCCGACCTTGAAGGCAAGGCGCCGGAGGCGGTGGCCACCTGGAACGCCATCTGTCTGGCCGACATGGGCGACACCGGCGCCGCTTTCGTGGCCCTGCCGCAGATCCCGCCGCGAAACGTCACGTGGGCCAAGGTCGGACGCTGGGTGCACGTCGCCAAGATCGCCTTCGAGAAGTACTTCCTGTCGAAGATGAAATCCGGCAACACCGAGCCCGTCTACGAAAAGTACGTCCTCAAAGCGCTGGGCATCGAACGCCTGAAGTAGCTGTTGAAGACATGGGCCCGGAGCGCCCCCATGAGCCTCGCCGAGCGCGCTCCCAACGAATCCCGAATCCCCAATCCCAAATCCCGGAGCTCAAGCCATGAACATCGACCGCGCCATGTTCGCCTTCGCCGGCAGCATGATCCTGATCAGCGTGCTGCTGACCCACTTCGTCTCGCCCTGGTGGCTGCTGCTGACGGCTTTCGTCGGCCTGAACCTGCTGCAGTCTGCCTTTACGGGCTTCTGCCCGGCCGCCATGGTGATGGGCAAGCTGGGGCTCAAGCCTGGCTGTGCCTTCGGCCAGAGCGCCCGCTGATCCGCTGCTTCAACTCTACGGAAACCGCCATGCGCACCACACCGCCCCTGTTCGCCCTCTCGCTGGCTGTTGGCCTGCTGCTTTCGGCCTGCGGCAGCGAAGCGCCGCTCGCCCCGCGCAGCGTCGTCACGCCGGACATCGAACTGTTCGAGGTCGCGCCTGATCGCGCCAGTCGAGAGCGCGTCTGGGATGGCGTGGTCGAGGCCGTGCACTCGGCCACGCTCTCGGCGCAGACCGGCGGACGCGTGCTGGAGCTGCCCTTCGACGTGAACGACTACGTCAAGGCCGGCGACGTGGTGGTGCGCTTCACCGACGTCGAGCAGCAGTCGGCGCAGCGGCAGGCGCGGGCCGCCTTGAGTGCGGCGCAGGCCGCGGCCAGCGAGGCGGAGGCCGAGTTCAAGCGGATCTCCGAGATCTACGAGCGGCGCCTCGTCTCGCGAGCGCAGCTCGACCAGGCCACCGCGCGCCGCGACGCCACCCGCGCCCAGCTGGAATCGGCGCAGGCGGCGGTGAAGGCGGCCAGCGAGACCCTGGACTACACGGTCGTGCGTGCGCCCTACTCGGGCATTGTCACCCAGCGCTTCGTCGAGGTCGGCGAAACCGTGCGCCCGGGACAGCCGCTGATCGCGGGCCTGTCGCTGGATCGCCTGCGCCTGCAGGTGCGGGTGCCGCAGTCGGATGTCGAGGCCATTCGCGGTAACGGCCGTGCGCATCTGCTGCTGGGTGACGGTCGGCGCGTCGAGGCCGAGAAGGTCACCGTGTTTCCCTATGCCGATCCGGCGACGCACAGCTTCAGCGTGCGCGTCGACCTGCCCGAGGCCGAGACCGGTCTGTCGCCCGGCATGGCGGCCAAGGTCGCCTTCGTGGTCGGCGAAGACGAGCGCCTGCTGCTGCCAGCGTCGAGCTTGGTCAAGCGCAGCGAAGTGACCGCAGCCTACGTATTCGGCGAAGCGGGCCTGGCTCTGCGCCAGCTGCGTCTGGGCCATCGCATTGGCGATCGCATTGAAGTGCTGTCCGGCCTGAGCGCGGGCGAGAAGGTGGCCGCCGATCCGGTCGCCGCTGGCCTGTGGCTGGAGCAGCAGCGCCGGGAGCGCAGCGATGGCTGAGTCGCCCTTCGGAGCACGCATGGGCATCTCCGGACGCCTGGCCGCGGCCTTCCAGAACAATCCGCTGACGCCGATCCTGGCGATCGCCGGCCTGCTGCTGGGCCTGATCGCCGTGCTGATCACCCCGCGCGAGGAAGAGCCGCAGATCGACGTGACCATGGCCAATGTGTTCGTGCCCTTTCCGGGCGCGCCGGCCGAGGACGTCGAGAACCTGGTCAGCTATCCGCTGGAACAGGTGCTGTCCGAGATCGAGGGCGTCAAGCACGTCTACTCGGTCAGTCGGCCCGGCATGGCCGTGATCACCGTCGAGTACACCGTCGGCGTGCCGCGGGCGGACGCCATCCTGCGCCTGTACAACCAGGTCTATTCCAACGCCGACTGGGCGCCGCCGAATCTCGGCGTCGGCCAGCCGCTGGTGCGGCCGATGGGCATCGACGATGTGCCGGTGATGAGCCTGACCGTGTGGACGGATGACCCCGACCGCGGCGGCGTCGAGGTCGCTGAAGTCGCGCACACGCTGGAAACGGAGCTGAAGCGCGTGCCCGGCACCCGCGATGTCTACACCATCGGCGCGCCCGAGCGCGCGGTGGTGGTCGAGCTCGACGCCCAGCGTCTGGCCAGCTACGGCATCGACATGAGTGATCTGGCCGGCGCCCTGCAGGCCAGCAATGTGGTGATGCAGGCCGGCGAGCGCGTCGAGGACGGCCGCCAGATTCCAGTCACCGCCGGCACCTATCTGGCTGATGCACAGCAGGTCGCCGAGCTGGTCATCGGCCTGCGCGACGGTCGGCCGCTGTACTTGTCGGATGTCGCCGTGATCCGTCGTGGCGCCGATCTGCCCATCAGCTATGTCTGGCACGCCAAGCCCGAGCAGGGCGAGCTGTCTGCAATGTACCCGGCGGTCACTCTCGCGATCGCCAAGAAGCCCGGCGCCAACGCCTCCGACATCACCACCGCGATCACCCGCCGCATCGGCGAGCTGCATGGCAGTCTGATTCCCGAGGGCGTGCAGGTCGACATCACCCGTGACTATGGCAAGACCGCCAACGACAAGGCGATCCAGCTGATCCAGAAGCTGATCTTCGCGACCATGGCGGTGGTGCTGCTGGTGCTGTTCGCGCTCGGCTGGCGCGAGGCGGTGGTGGTGGGCACGGCGGTGATCATCACGCTCGCGCTGACCCTGTTCGCGAGCTGGGCGATGGGTTTCACCATCAACCGGGTGTCGCTGTTCGCGCTGATCTTCTCGATCGGCATTCTGGTAGACGATGCGATCGTTGTGGTCGAAAACATCCATCGGCACATGGCGCGCGGCGGCAAGTCGCTGCTGGAGGCGATTCCACCGGCGGTGGACGAGGTCGGCAGCCCGACGATTCTTGCGACCTTCACGGTGATCGCGGCGCTGCTGCCGATGGCCTTCGTCAGCGGCCTGATGGGCCCCTACATGCGGCCGATCCCGATCAACGCCTCGGTCGGCATGCTGCTGTCGCTGGCGGTGGCGCTGATCGTCACACCCTGGCTGTCGTTGAAGCTTTTGTCCAAGCATCAACCAAACCATAGGGTGGGTCTTGACCCAACGGAACTTGAGCCTTCCGATGTCTCGATTTCGTCGGGGTCGAGTGGTGCGGCGGATGAAGGGCGGGGCAGGGCCGAGGCCATGGTGGGCCAGGGCCCACCCTATGCGACGGCCGCGGCTTCGCAGGCCCATAGGGTGGGTCTCGACCCACCGGTTCTCTCGAAGGGCGAAGCCCACGGCAGCGGCATCGCCGCGCGCCTGCACGGTCTCTTTGAGCGCCTGCTGCGGCCCTTCCTGCATCGCGAGCGCGGCGCGCGCCGGCGTCTGTGGCTGTTCGCCGGCATCGTGGGTGCAGTGGTTCTGTCCGCGAGCCTCGCCGTCGTGCAGCTGGTGGTGCTGAAGATGCTGCCTTTCGACAACAAGTCGGAGTTCCAGGTGGTGGTCGACCTGCCCGAGGGCAGCACGGTGGAGCGCACCAGTGCGCTGCTGCAGGAGCTGGCGCTGACGTTGGCGCAGGTGCCCGAGGTCGCCGACATGCAGGGCTACGCCGGCACCTCGGCGCCGGTCAACTTCAATGGCCTGGTGCGTCAGTACTACCTGCGCGAGGGCGCCAATGTTGGCGATCTGCAGGTCAATCTGGTCGACAAGTCGGCGCGCTCGCGCAAGAGCCACGACATCGCCCGCGCGGTGCGCCCGGCACTGCAGCAGATCGCGCAGCGCTACGGCGCCGCGCTGAAGGTGGTCGAAGTGCCGCCCGGCCCGCCCGTGCTGTCGCCGCTGGTCGCCGAAATTTACGGGCCCGATGCCGCCGGTGCCCGAGCGATTGCGCTGCAGGTGGCCGAGGTGTTCCGCAGCACCGAAGGCCTGGTCGATATCGACACCACGGTTGAGGCCGAGGCGACACGTGAGGTGCTGGTGGTCGACCGTGAGCGCGCGGCACGGCTCGGCATCTCGCAGGCGCAGATCGCGCAGGCACTGCAGGCAGCGGTCAGCGGCGTCGATGCAACCTTCCTGCGCGACGGCGCGTCCAAGTATCCGGTGCCGGTGCGTCTGCGTCTGCCGGCCGGCGAGCAGGCGCGGATGGAGGCTCTGCTGGCCCTGCGCATCCGCAGCGCCGACGGTCACCTGCTGCCGCTGTCGGAAGTCGTGCGGGTCGAGCGCACCGGCTGGGAGGCCGCGATCTACCACAAGGACCTGATGCCGGTGGTCTATGTGATGGCGGACGAAGCCGGCGCGCTCGACAGTCCGCTGTATGGCATGTTCGAGGTGGTTTCGAGCCTGAACGAAAGTACCGATCTGCCCTGGCCGATCGAGCAGCGCTTCTTCTCCGCGCCCGAGAGCACCGCCGGCTTCAGTCTCAAGTGGGACGGCGAATGGCAGATCACCTTCGAGACCTTCCGCGACATGGGTATCGCCTATGCCGCCGGCATGCTGCTGATCTACTTGCTGGTGGTGGCACAGTTCCGAAGCTACGTGGTGCCGCTGGTGATCATGGCGCCGATTCCGCTGACCGTGATTGGCGTGATGCCGGGCCATGCCCTGCTGGGCGCGCAGTTCACCGCCACCAGCATGATCGGCATGATCGCGCTGGCCGGCATCATCGTGCGCAACTCGATCCTGCTGGTGGACTTCATCAACCATGAGATCGCCCACGGTCGTGCGCTCGACGAGGCGGTGATCGAGGCCTGCGCGGTGCGCGCCCAGCCGATCGCACTCACTGCACTCGCCGCGATGGCCGGTGCCTTCTTCATCCTCGACGATCCGATCTTCAACGGGCTTGCCATTGCGCTGATCTTCGGCATCCTCGTTTCCACCGTGCTCACCCTGGTGGTGATCCCGCTGCTGTACTACAGCTGGCTGAAGTTCCTGGCCCGCAAGGAGGCCGTATGACTGACGACAGCATCATCCTCGCCTGCCCGCACTGCCACGGTCTGAACCGGGTCCCGCAGGCGCGCCTGTACGACGCGCCGAACTGCGGTCGCTGCGGCGGCGCGATCTTCGCCGGCCGGCCCTTCGACCTGAGCGCTGAGAGTTTCGAGGCGCACGCAGGCCGCGCGCAGCTGCCGGTGCTGGTCGATTTCTGGGCGCCCTGGTGCGGGCCCTGCCGGCTGATGGCGCCGGCCTTCGCCCAGGCCGCGCAGGCGCTGGAGCCGCAGTTCCACCTCGCCAAGGTCGACACCGAGTCGCAGCCGGCGCTGGGCCAGCAGTTCGGCATCCGCAGCATTCCCACCCTGGTGCTGTTCCACCACGGCAACGAGGTCGCGCGCCAGTCGGGTGCGTTGAATGCCGCGGGCATCGTCCAGTTCGCGCGCAGCGCCTTCATGCAGTACGCCCAAGGCCAATAACATGAGCGAAACCCAGAGCTTCAGCATCACCATCGAGCAGGAGCAGGACTACGTTTTCCGCGTGCGTTTCGAGGGCACGGAGATTCCTGACCTGATGACCGACGAGCCGGAGCCTTTGGGCGGCGGCACCGGCCCGAACCCCTCGCGCATGCTGGTCGCGGCAGTCGCCAACTGCATGGGCGCTAGCCTGTTGTTCGCACTGCGCAAGTACAAGAACGATCCCGGTCCGCTCACCGTGAAGGCGATCGCGAGCATGGGCCGCAATGAAGCCGGCCGCATGCGCGTGGCCCGAGTCGATGCGCAGATCGCGCTGCCCGAAATGGCCGGCAGCTACCAGCAGCTGGAACGCATCCTGCAGCAGTTCGAGCAGTTCTGCGTGGTCACCGAGAGCGTGCGCAGCGGCGTTGAGGTCGAAGTCAGCGTGGTGGATGTCGCCGGTGCGCTGCTGCATGGCCCGGGCCTGCGGGAGGCCGAAGCATGAGCGCCATGCTTCGAGGTCTGCTGCTGTGTGTGCTGCTGTCGCCGCTGCTGGCGCGAGGCGCGGAAGCTGCGCGATCAGCGGATGCTGAAACCGTTCGCGCGCAGGCGGCCATTGCCGATCTCGGTCAACGCCTGCGGTCGGCGTTGATGGCGCGCATGCAGGCTCAAGGCGCGGTCGGTGCGGTCGACTTCTGCCACGAGGAGGCGCCGACGATCGCAGCTGCGGTCGCCAGCGAACATGAGCTGGCGATCGGGCGGACCTCCGATCGCTACCGCAGTCCGATGAACGCGCCGAACGACTGGCAGCAGGAGGTGCTGACCGATTTCGCGGCGCGCGCAGCGGCAGGTGCCCCGCCGCAGACCCTCGAACATGCCGAACGCGGTGAAGCCTTCCGCTACGCGCGCGGCATTCCTGCCGAAGGCCCCTGTCTGGTCTGTCACGGCCCAGCCGTGTCGGCACCGGTGCAGGCGGCGATCGCCGAGCGCTACCCGCAGGACCGCGCTGTCGGCTATGCCGAGGGCGAGCTGCGCGGCCTGTTCTGGGTGGAGATCGAGTCAGGGCAGGCGCAGGATCCGCGTGCCGTAATTCCGATGAGCTCCGCGCAGGTGTTCAGCCTGCGGGCCGAGATGCGCCATCGCCTGGAAACCCAACAGCGTCTGATTGCCGCGTTGGCGGCCGGCGACTGGGCGAGCGCGGCCGAGGCTGCGGATGAGGGCACCCGCGGGCGCGGTACCGGCGTCGAGTTCCGATCGGCGCTGCCGGCCGCATGGTTCCGGTTCGCGCGCCCGATGCATCAGGCGTTTGCGGCCGCGCGGGATGAAGCGCGCGGAGCGCAGCGGCTTGAAGTGGCGCTGACGCATGTCGCCCGGGCCGGCGAGTTCTGCACGGGTTGTCATGCCAGCTTTCGAGCAGACCCGACCGGCGCGGGCCGCATGATGGCGACGTCCGCGCTCTGAGTCCGGCACCGCATGGCGATGCACAGTTCTGCGGCGTCTGCTTCGGTCGGCGCTCGACACAACGGAGCTGCCCAGCAGCGGGTGAGTGTGTGCTCGATCCGTACATGAACGATCGGGGTGCGGAAGATGAATGCGTAGCCCCGCGTGGGCCGTGAGCAATTCCGGTGTGCGTGGGCCGCGAGACCGAAGCGTGTGTCTAGCCCTCAGAGGGGCTGAAGCCAACAGGCGCTGGCAGTGCTGGTCGGTCGCGGAGCAACTGGCGAACAGGCTTGAATGAAGTTGAGAAGAGGCGCTGAGGTCACGGCCCCAAAGCCCCCAGCGCGTGGCTGAACGGCGCTGGCACCCGTGCCGGCTGAACCTGAACGCGCAGGCCGAGGCGCATTCGAATCTGTCAGGATGAGGACCGAAACGACGCCCGTTTCCGCCCTCGACCTCGGATGTGCCCACAGATGACTTTCCGATTCGCCCCTGTTCTGCTGCTCGCCGTCGTGTGTGCTTCTGCCGCCCATGCCGATTGCCCGGCCGATGGCGACCTGTCGCCTGCCGCGCTTGAGCGGGCGGGTGTGACGATTGGCGAGCTGCGCTTTCTGCGCCGGAACATCTTTGACACCGACCTGCCCGAGGAAAATCTGGCGCTGTATCGCGCGGCCAATCGCCTGCACCGGGTGACCCGCGAGGAGACTGTGCGGCGGCAGCTGCTGATCGAGGAGGGCGAGCCCTTCAATCAGCGTCTGCTGGACGAGTCCGCGCGACTGCTGCGTGCCACCGAGTACCTGCGTGACGCCGAGCTGCGGGTTCTGGACTGTGTCGACGGACGGGTCACCATCGAAGTCGAATCGCGTGACGTCTGGTCGCTCAATCCCGGGATCTCCGGTGGCCGCAAGGGCGGCGAGTCCAGCTTTGGGCTGGACCTTGAAGAAAGCAATCTGATGGGCACCGGCGCGCTGATCCTGCTGTCGCGCCGCGGTGATGCGGACCGCAACAGCACGGGCTTGCGCTACCGCGACGAACATCGCCTGGGCCGCTGGCGTGGGCTGGACGCGCGCTTCGAGGACAACAGCGATGGCCGCGGCTGGGCGCTGGCGATCGAGCAGCCCTTCTATGCCCTGGACGTGCGCAGCGGATGGAGTGCGCGCTTCGACCATCTCACCCAGGTCGAGAGTTTCTACGAGCTCGGCGAGGAAGTCGCCGAGTACCGCCAGCGCAATCGCGATGCCGACCTCTGGTGGGGCCGCTCTACCGGTCTCCAGAACGGGCGGGTGCTGCGCTACACCGTCGGTGTGCGTGATCTTCGGCGCGAGTTCCTGGCCTCGCGTGATCCCGAGCTGCAGGGCCCTGTGCCTGAAGATCGCCATCTCGCCGGGCCTTGGGTCGGCTTCGAGTACATTCGCGACCAGTGGGAAGTGCTGCGCAACTACGACCAGATCGACATCCGCGAAGACGCGTTGCTGGGCGCGCGTTTCAGCGCTCGCCTGGGCCGCGCCGACACCAGCTTTGGCGGCGATCGCGATGCCTGGTGGCTGGAAGCCGATGCCAGCCGCGGCTGGCGCTTTGCAGATGCCTCGCTGATGCGTTTCGCGGGGCAGTTCGCGACGCGAGAAGAGTCCGGGAACACCCGCAATTTCAGCCTCAGTGGTGATTTGCGCTATTACCGCGAAATGGGGCCTCGTCGGCTGTTCTTCGCCGAGCTGGAGGCGCAGTACGGCCATGAACTTGATCTGGACAATCGCATCGCACTCGGCGGCGACACCGGCCTGCGCGGCTATCCGCTGCGCTGGGCGGGCGGTGAGAGCTTCGCGCGGCTCAGCGTCGAGCAGCGCTACTTCACCGATTGGTATCCGTGGCGACTGTTCCGCGTCGGCGGCGCCCTGTTCGCGGATGTCGGCCGGGTCTGGGGGAGCGACCCGCTGGATCGACCGAACCCCGGCACGCTCGCCAACGTCGGCTTCGGTTTGCGTCTGTCGAACACTCGCAGCGCGTTCGCCCGCTTGATCCATATCGATCTGGCGGTGCCGCTGGACAGCGACCCGCGGCTGGAGCGGGTTGAACTCATTCTGGAAGCACGCAGGGCGTTCTGAGGGGCGCGGTTCGCGAATCGCAACCGGGCCTTGGGTTCCTGAAGAGGCTCGGGGCCGGGCCACCGCCGCAGTTCAGCCAGAGCCCCATCGCTTGATTTAGTCTCGCGGGCCGCCTTCAAAGGATTGAGCGCCCCATGCGTGAGCTGTTGCTGCGATTGACCCTGCTGCTGGTCCTGGTTTTCGCTTCTGTCGCCGTGGCTTCGGCGGCGCTGCCCGATCTCGATGCCTTTGACCGCGACTTCCGCGCGGTGCTGGCGGAGCAGGGGATTCCAGGCGGTGCCTATGCGGTGGTGGGGCAGGGACGCGTGCTGCGGGTGCAGGGCCACGGGCTGCAGCAGGTCGGCGGCGCGGATCCGATCGATGCTGACACGGTGTTCCGACTGGCCTCCGTCTCGAAGACTTTCGCCGGCCCGCTCGCGGTGCAGCTGCAGCAGGAAGGTCGCCTCGCGCTCACGGATTCACTGGCGCAGCAGTTGCCGGAGCTGCGCTTTGCGCGCGCCGAGCTCAGTCAGCGCCTGCGCGTCGAGGATCTGCTCGGACAGTCGACCGGGCTGGTGCCGAACGCCTACGACAATCTGATCGATGACGGGCTGAGCGTTGAGCGGATCCTGCCGCGCTTCCGACAGCTCGATGCGATCTGCGCGCCGCGCAGCTGCTACAGCTACCAGAACATCGCCTTCGCCCAGGTCGAACCGATTCTGGCTCGGGCCGGCGGCGCCAGCTATGCACAGCTGGTCGAGCAGCGACTGTTCGCGCCGCTGGGCATGCAGGGAGCCTCGTTCGGGTTGGAGGCGCTGCAGGCTCAGCCCAACCATGCGCGCCCCCACCGACGTGAGGCCGGACGCTGGGTCGCGGCCGAGCTGAAGCCAGGGTACTACCAGCTGGCGCCGGCAGCCGGCGTCAACGCCAGTGCGCGCGATCTCGCCCAGTGGTTGTTGGCGCAGATGGGCGCGCAGCCCGAGGTGCTGGCGCCGTCGGTGATCGAGGCGGTGACCACGCCGCGGGTGCGTACGCCGCGCGAGCTGAAGCGCCGCCTGTGGGGTCAGTTGCTGAGCGAAGCCCACTATGGCCTGGGCTGGCGGGTTTACCGGGTCGGCGAGGATCCGCTGATTTATCACAGCGGTTGGGTGAAGGGTTACGTCGCCGAAGTCGCCTGGTCGCCGCGGCATCAGTTGGGTTTGGCAGTGCTGTTGAATGCGGAGAGCCCGGCGATCGGGCGGATCAGTACAGCGTTCTGGGCCGAGGTGCATGGTCGGCCAGTGCCCCTGCCATGAGCGTGAAGCGCCCGCGGCAGAGGCGAGTGCTGCGTCCGGTCGAGGCGTTCGCAGGCCTGTTCCTTTGGCTTGCTGCGGGCTCGCTTGGCGCAGTCGCGACGGATTCACCTGAGCCCAGTCGCTGCTTCGGTACGCCTGCGGCCGGCAGTCTTGAAGGCGCCCGCAAGCTTCCCTTGAGCGGCCCGAATTTCCAGAGTTTCAGCGGTCTCGCCGCGAGCCTGGGCCGCACGCATACCCACTCGACGGTTGAGGCCATCGTGGTGGAGGCCTATGCCGCGTTGGCCGAACGTCGTCCCGAACTGCGCTTCGTCTATGGCGAGGCCAGCTGGCCCAAGGGTGGCCGACTGGCGCCGCATCGCACCCACCAGAACGGCACCTCGGCGGACTTCTTCGTGCCGGTGCGCGACGCGCGCGGCCGCAGCCTGCCGTTGCCGACCAGCCCTTTCACCCGCTTCGGCTATGACCTCGAGTTCGATGCCGAAGGCCGACTGGACGATCTGCGCATCGATTTCGAAGCGCTGGCCGAACATCTGTACGAGCTGCACCGCGCTGCCGAGAGCCACGGTTCCGGCATTCGCCTCGTCATTCTCGACACGCGCTACCTGCCGCTGCTGGACCTCAGCGAACGCGGCCGCTGGGCGCGCCGAACGCTCACGTTCCTGCCCCGCCAGGCCTGGGTGCGCCATGACGAGCACTACCACATCGACTTCGACATCCCCTGCGCACGGTAAGGCACGTCGATACTTCACGCCTACTCGTGCGTGTTCCGCGCAGTCGGGGTGCGCCGCGATGTCTGCGCGGCGGCGCTTCTACGAATCCCAAATCCCGAATCCCGGCCCTAGCGTGGCACCCCCGGAAACCGATCCAGCGGCAGCTTGAGATAGCGCACGCCGTTGTCTTCCGGCTCAGGCAGCTGGCCGGCACGGATATTGATCTGCACGGCCGGCAGGATCAGCCGCGGCATCGGCAGGGTGGCGTCGCGGGCCTCGCGCATGGCGATGAATTCGGCTTCGGTGCGGCCCTCGCCAAGGTGGGTGTTGTGCGAGCGCTGTGCCTGCACCGTGGTCTCGCATTCAGGCGCGCGCCCGCCGGGCGAGTAGTCATGGCAGACGAACAGGCGGGTGGCGTCCGGCAGCGCGAACAAGCGCTGGATGGACTGGTACAGCCGCGCCGCGCTGCCGCCGGGGAAGTCGCAGCGAGCGCTGCCGCCGTCGGGCATGAACAGGGTGTCGCCTACGAAGATCGCATCGCCGATGCGGTAGCTGACGCTGTCGTTGGTGTGGCCGGGGGTGGCGATCACCTCGACGTCCAGCGCGCCCAGGCCGAAACGCTCGCCATCGGTAAACAGATGATCGAACTGCGAACCGTCGACCGGGAAGTGCTCGCCCAGGTTGAAGATCTGCTGGAAGGTCTTCTGCACCGCGCGGATGCCCTCGCCGATGGCCAGCCGCGCGCCGGGGCATTGGCCTCGCAGCCAGTGCCCGGCCGAGAGGTGATCGGCATGCGCATGGGTTTCGAGGATCCATTCGACCCTGAGGCCGGCGCCTGCGGCAGCGTCCAGCACGCGCTGTGCCGATGCGGTCGAGGTGTTCCCGGACTTCGGATCGAAGTCGAGTACAGGGTCGATGATCGCCGCCGTGCTGGTGGCAGGATCGCTGACCAGATAGGTCCAGGTGCCGCTGTCGTCATCGAAGAAGGGCTGGACGAGGGGCTTCATGGGTTCTCCTTTGCGGATCGTCTGGTTCAGAACAATTGCGGCGCGGTGCGGGCAATGATGTATACGCCCATCAGCACGAGGAACACGGCGAACACGCGCTTCAGCGTCTGCTGCGGCAAACGGCTGGCCAGCTGCATCCCGCCGAGGGTGCCGGCGGCGCCCACTACGATGAACAGGCCGATCAGGGTCCAGTCGAGCTGCAGGCCCTGTCGCTCCAGCAGGGGCACGTAGCCGGCGAAGCCGGTGAAGGACTTCAGCGCGATGATCCACAGGCTGGTGCCGATCGCGCGCTGCATCGGCAGACGTGCGAGCAGTACCAGCGCCGGCACGATCAGAAAGCCGCCGCCGACGCCGACCAGACCCGTGATCGCACCGACTGCAAGCCCATCGCCGACACTGGCGATCCGGCGCCGAGGCGGCAGCGTAGGGTCGATCGCCGGGGTGGGACTGCGGAACATCATCACCGCAGCCAGCAGCATCACCACCGCGAACAGCGCGAGCTGGGCTGGCCCCGAGAACCACTGCGAGGCCCAGGCTCCGGCCAGGGTGCCGGCCATGCCAGGCAGACCGAACCACAACAGGGAATGCAAGTCGACCTGGCGTTTGAGCGTCCAGGGCAGGGCGCCGGCCAGCGCGATGCCGCCAACAATGGCCAGCGATCCGGCGATCGCGAGCTTCTCCGGCTGGCCGACCAGATAGACCAGCACCGGAACGGTGAGGATGGAGCCGCCGGAGCCGAGCAGGCCGAGCGAGAGGCCAATGGCGAGGGCGCCGAGCAGAGCGAGCAGCATGGGATGCTTTCCGTGAGATGCAGTCCATTATATTAGAAAAAACTAAAGTAAGGAACCCCGCACCGAATCCACGGTCTGCGCCTGCCCGCAGATGCATCGACTTGGCAGCACCCTCCGCGTGTCCGACACTGATGCCATGAGCCGAACCTTCGCACTGCTGCTAGTTGCCTGCTTCTTCTTCAGCAAGGACGTCGCCGCGTCCAGTCTGTTCCGCTGCGTGGGCGAGCAGGACGAGACGGTTTTCACGTCTGATGCTGCCGGCTACCGCGATTGCAAGCGTGTGCATGTGCCGACCGCTCACAACTCCGGACCGGTCGCAGCGCCTGTCCAGGCACCGCCGTCCGCGCCGGTCGCTGCAGCGCCGACTGCACCAGCGCCCCCTGCCGACCCGGTGATGTCGGCGCCGGCAGCCGTGGGCGCACTGGCGGCGACGACGGAGCGCAGGGTCGAGTTCCGCACACGCAGTGACGGCGCCGAGATTGCGGCCCCGCGCGACGCCGAGCGCAGCGGCGCGCGGGTGTCGCGCGGAGCGGTCTATCGCTATGAGCGCGACGGCGTTGTCCACTACACCAATCGACGCCCGGCGGGACAGCGCGCCGAGGTGCTCTTCAGCTACATGGAAACCTGCTACGCCTGTGCGGTCAGCAGCAGTGTCGACTTCAACAGCGTTGGCTTGAATCTCGTTGCCTACGCCGAAGAAGTGCGCGCAGCCGCTGACCTGCATGGCGTCGAAGAAGCCTTCGTGCGCGCAGTGATCCATGCCGAGTCGGCGTTCAATCTGAATGCGCTATCGAACAAGGGAGCGCAGGGCTTGATGCAGTTGATGCCGGCGACAGCCGCGCGATTCGGGGTGGTGGATCCGTTCTCCGCCCGCGAGAACATTCATGGCGGCACCGCCTACCTGGCCTGGCTGCTCAAGCGTTTCAACGGTGACTTCCGGCTTGCTGCAGCCGGCTACAACGCTGGTGAAGGTGCCGTGGATCGTTTCAGCGGCGTGCCGCCCTATGCGGAAACACAGGTTTTCGTTGAGCGCGTTGGCACCCTGCTTTCGCGCTATCGCACCGAGCTGGCGGCCGCAGCGCGCACCGCCGGGCAGGGCTGATCCGGCTCGAATGAGGTGCGGCCGTCCATCGGCATGCAGCTGATCAGCGCGTTTGTGCGGGCCGCTGGATCAACTGCAGCTGGGCGACGAAGGGCACGCCCGCGCGCAGGCCCGAGACTTCCACCGAGCTGCCGGGTGGCTTGTTGGCTTCGCGTAATCGCAGTGCGGACTGCTCGCTGATCGTTTCGCCGTCGAAGCTCAGCAGCACGTCGCCGGGACGCAGGCCCGCCGTCTGCGCCGGCCCGCCCATGTAGACGTCCGTGAGTGCCACACCGCGTGGTCCCATCGCGTCGAGGCTGCCGGGCAGCACCGGCGCATCACCGTACTCCGCGCCCATCCAGCCGCGCACCACCACGCCGGTCTCGCGAATCTGAGCGAACACCTCGGAAGCGATGCCCATCGGAATCGCGAAGCCGATGCCCTCGGCACCATGGCGGCGACCCAGCACGAATGTGTTGATGCCGATCAGCTGACCGCGTGCGTTGACCAGCGCACCGCCGCTGTTGCCTTCATTGATGGCGGCGTCGGTCTGGATGAACTCCTCTGACAGCATCTGGTTCAGCGGCGTGCGCCCCAGGCCCGAGACGATGCCCTGGGTCACCGTCTGGCTGAGCCCCAGCGCGTTGCCGATCGCCAGCACCACATCGCCCACTTCCACCGCCACCGAGGAATCCAGCGGCAGCGCGGGCAGGCCACTGCCCTCGACCTTCAGCACCGCCAGATCAGTCTCGGCATCGCTGCCGACCACGCGCGCGTCGGTCACGCGACCGTCCCACAGGGCGATGCGGATCTGTTCGGCGCCGGAGATCACATGATGGTTGGTGAGAACATAGCCGTCTTCGCTGACGATGACGCCTGAACCCAGGATCGGCTCGCGCCGGCGCACGGTCGGTCCGACCGCCAGACCCGAGAAGCGCTGGGTGGTCGGGTCGGGGCGCAGGAATACCCGCTCGGTCACGATGCGGTTGGCGTACAGGCTGACCACCGCCGGTGAAGCGCTGCGCACCGCTGGGGCATAGCTGTGTGGAGCCGTGGTTGCCACGGGCGCTGCCGGATCGTTGCGAAGGCGTTCGGCCAGGCCTGGTGCGAAGTGAATCAGCACAAAGGCCAGCGCCAGGCCGGCGACCGCGCTCTGCAGCAGAAAGGAAAGCGGTCGGGGAAGGCGCGGCATCTGGGAGTGAACGGCGGCGGGGACAGCGCGCATTGTGCCCTGCACGGGCCCACAGCGCAGGGCTGCTGCGTTGTCGCTGGGTTCAGCCATCCGCTACACTACGCCGCTTTGCAAGGCCCGCTGCATCGGCCTTGTTACCGATTTCCCCTTGCGCAAGTGCGGAGAGCCGTATGGCTAACCAAGGCGTCAACCTAGGCCGCCGCCGCTTCCTGACCGCCACCACCGCTGTGGTGGGTGGCGCTGGAGCGATCGTGGCTGCCGTGCCCTTCATTGCTTCCTGGCAGCCCAGCGCACGCGCTGAACTGGCAGGGGCCCCAGTCACCGAAAACATCTCCAAGCTTGAGCCTGGTCAGCGGCTCACGATGACCTGGCGCGGGCAGCCGGTGTTCGTGATCCGGCGCACGCCCGAACAGCTGCAACTGCTGCCCTCGATGGACTCGCGCCTGCGTGACCCGAATTCCGACGTGATCGACCAGCAGCCGGAGTACGCCAAGAATCCGCACCGCTCGGTCAAGCCCGAATATCTCGTGCTGGTCGGGCTGTGCACGCATCTGGGCTGCGTGCCGCTGTTCCGGCCTGAGGTGCAGGCCGAGCCCTTCGATGCGGATTGGAAGGGCGGCTTCTACTGCCCCTGCCACAACTCGCGCTTCGACCTGGCCGGACGTGTGTTTGACGGCGTGCCCGCGCCGACCAACCTGCGCGTGCCGCCTTACCACTTCGTCGACGACAGCACGCTGATCATTGGCGTGGATCCGAAGGGGGCTGCGTGATGTCGAACATGATCAACCGTTCCGTTGAGTCCGTCGCCCAGTGGGTGGACGATCGCGCGCCTGGTCTGAAGGGCGCCTACAACAAGCACGTCGGCCAGTACTACACGCCGAAGAACTTCAACGTCTGGTACTACTTTGGCTCGCTGGCCCTGCTGGTGCTGGTCAACCAGATCGTGACCGGCATCTGGCTGACGATGAACTACAAGCCGTCCGCCGCCGAGGCTTTTGCTTCGGTCGAATACATCATGCGCGACGTGCAGTGGGGCTGGCTGATCCGCTACATGCACTCCACCGGCGCCTCCTTGTTCTTCGTGGTGGTGTATCTGCACATGTTCCGCGGCCTGATCTACGGCAGTTCGCAGAAGCCGCGCGAGTTGGTCTGGGTGATCGGCGTGGCCATTTTCCTGGTGCTGATGGCCGAGGCCTTCCTGGGGTATGTGCTGCCCTGGGGTCAGATGAGCTACCACGGCGCCCAGGTAATCATCAATCTGTTCGGCGCGGTGCCGGTGATTGGCAACGAGCTGACCGAATGGATTCGCGGCGACTATCTGGTGTCCGACGCCACACTCAACCGCTTCTTCGCCCTGCACGTGATCGCGCTGCCGCTGGTGCTGCTGCTGCTGGTGGTGCTGCATCTGGGCGCGCTGCACGAGGTCGGTTCCAACAATCCCGATGGCGTCGACATCAAGAAGAAGAAGGGTCCGGACGGCAAGCCGCTGGACGGCATCCCCTTCCATCCCTACTACACGGTCAAGGACCTGTTCGGCGCCGGCTTCTTCCTGACCATCGCCGCCTTCATCGTGTTCTTCGCCCCGACCTTTGGCGACCTGTTCCTGGAGTACGACAACTTCGTGCCGGCGAACCCGATGGTCACGCCTGACCACATCAAGCCGGTGTGGTACTTCACCCCCTACTACGCCATGTTGCGCGCGGTGCCGGACAAACTGTTCGGCGTGATGATCATGGGTGGCGCGGTGATGATCCTGTTCCTGCTGCCCTGGCTGGACCGCAGCACGGTGCGCTCGATCCGCTACCGCGGCCCGCTCTCGAAGCTGCTGATCGCGATCTTCGTGGTCGGCTTCATCAGCCTGGCCTGGCTGGGCCTGCAGGCCGGCAGCGAGATGCAGACCCTGATGGCACGCATCTTCACCGCGTACTACTTCGCGTTCTTCCTCTTCATGCCGCTCTGGACCCGATGGGATTCGGTGCGGCCGGTGCCGGATCGGGTGACCACCCATGACTAAGCGTTTCTTCGCATGGGCGCTGGGCGCCCTGATGCTGGCAGTGGCCGGCCCGTCCTTCGGCGCCGCTGGTGCGCCACTGATGGACAGTCAGGTCAATATTGGTGATCGCGCCTCGCTGCAGCGCGGCGCTGCGCTGTTCATGAACTACTGCGCGGGCTGCCACTCGCTCGGCTACCAGCGCTATTCCCGCACCGCCATCGATCTGGGTCTCAGTGAAGAGCAGGTGATGTCCTACCTGAATTTCACCGGTGCCAAGTTTGGCGAGCACATGAATGCCTCGATGGACCCGGCCGATGGTGAGGCCTGGTTCGGCAAGGCACCGCCGGATCTTTCGCTGGTCGCGCGCGCCAAAGCAGGTGGGCCCGATTGGACCTACACCTTCCTGAAGTCGTTCTACGTCGACGAGACCCGCCCGGCTGGCTGGAACAACAGCGTTCTGGTCGGCTCATCGATGCCGAATGTACTGTGGAATCTGCAGGGCATGCAGCGCGCGGTCTATGACGAACACGGTGCGATCGAGCGCTTCGAGCTGGCTCCAGCCGGGGCACAAAGCCCCGCCGAGTTCGACCGCACCATCCGCGACATCACCGCCTTCCTCACCTATGTGGGCGAACCAGCAGCGCTGAAGCGCGAAGCCTATGGCGTGTGGGTTATTCTCTTCCTCACGGTCTTCACCTTCCTTGCCTGGCTGCTCAAGACTGAGTACTGGCGGGACGTCCACTGACGAGCGCTGACCGTACGACGGCCGGTTCCCCTGCGGGAGCCGGCCGAGCCCTGATCTGTGTGGGAAGGGGAATACGGGATGGCTTCGAGTTCGCGTCTGCGCAATGCGCTGACCCTGTTTTCGGCGCGTGACTGCGCGACTTGTCACCGCATTCGGCTGGTGTTGGCCGCGAAGGGTGTCAGCTATGAGCTGGTATCGGTGGATCCGCAGCATCCCCCCGAGGACCTGCTGGATCTGAACCCCACGCTGAGCCTGCCTACGCTCGCTGATCGCGATCTGGTGCTGTACTCCGCCCCCGTGCTCAGCGAATACATCGACGAGCGCTATCCGCACCCGCCCCTGATGCCCATCGATCCGCTGTCGCGCGCACGCCTTCGTCTGGCCATGTTGCGACTGGAGCAGGAATGGTTGCCCGAGCTTGAGGCGATCGGCTCCTCCAGCAAGTCGGAGGCCGAAGCCGCCCGCAAGCGTATGCGTGAGCTGGTGGTGGCCTCGCTGCCCCTGTTCAAGGCCTCGCGTTTTTTCTTGAACACCGAACTTTCTCTCGCCGACTGCGCGCTCGCCCCGATCCTTTGGCGGCTTCCTGCGGCTGGCATCGACCTCGTGCGCGACGCCAAGCCGATCGAGGACTACGCCCAGCGCATCTTCCGCAGTCCCATCTTCGGCCGCAGCCTGATGGCGGAGGAGCGCCACTACCGCGACCTGCCCGCATGACCCAATCCGTGCCACCCATTCCGCCGCGAATGAGCTCCAACCGCCCCTACCTGCTGCGGGCGATGTACGACTGGATCACCGACAACGGCTTGACGCCCTATCTGCTGGTGGATGCCCATCAGCCGGGTGTTCAGGTGCCAGCGTTTGCGATCAAGGACGGCAAGGTCGTGCTGAACATCGCGATGCGCGCCGTCGAAGCGCTGGATCTCGGCGATCAGCGTGTTCGCTTTCAGGCACGGTTTTCGGGTACCAGCCATGCGCTCTCGATACCGCTCACTGCCGTGGAGGCGATCTACGCGCAGGAGAATGGGCAGGGCATGATGCTTCCGCCGGACGGCGTCGAAACGGCCGCGCCTGCCGCCGAAACCGAGCCTGAGGATTCTCCCTCGCCCGGCAGCGACGACACGCCGCCGAAGCGCTCACATCTGCGCGTGATCAAGTAGCCGGCGCCGTTGGCCCGAGTCGGAGAGCTTTCGGGAGCTGTGAGCGCCGCAGCGGAGCTGGACCAAAGACCGGCAGAAATGGTGCGATCGACTCAGGGGGATCAAGGCTGCAAGCCGCTGATCAGCCCCAGTTTCCGAAGCCGCGTGAGCCCAGCCGAGGCACTGCATCGGGCGCGCTCGGCGGCTGCAAGGGTTCGGGCGCGGTGATCCACAGCAGTTTCAGGCCGTGCAGGGCGAGCGCACCGCTGGAGCGATCACTGCCTTCGCGCGAATAGTCGAAGCGATACTGGCGAACCATACCCAGCCGGCCATCGTCGCCGCGCTTGATGCCCAGTTTTGTCAGTGCCACCGAGTGGTCGAGCAACTGCACACCGGCGCGTTCACAGGCATCCAGCCCGTGTCGGCGCGCGACCTCGCTGGCGTCGCGTGCGCGCGACCAGAAGTACAGCGCGAGGCCCAGCGCTACCAAGATGATCAGGGTCATATCCATCCCTGCAGTGTGTGGGCGTGGCAGCCGCCCTGCAAGGCGGAGGTGAGCGTTTACAGCCGCGCCAAGATCGCGTCTGCCAAGTACTCCACGCCTCGGTTTTGCAACGAAATGTAAGATGGGGACGACGTTGTTACGGACCGATAGGGGGGCAGCCGTGCTGGCAGTGGAGATCGAGGGCTATCGCATCGAGTCGGAATGCGCTGCGGGCAGCGGGTTCCAACTGTTGCGCGCGCGCCAGATCGTGGCCGATGCCCCCGTTCTGCTGCAGCTGTGGGAGGGGCCTGCCGCGGAAGCTCGATCTGCGATCCGCACGCTCGCAGGCCTGCGCCATCCGGGTCTCGCCACCGTGCTCGATGTCGGCGAAACCCGCGATGGACGCACCTATGCGGCGCTGGCTGCGCTGACCGGTCCCAGCCTGAGCCAGCGGTTGTCGGCAGGCCTTGATCTCGATCAGAGCCTTGCCCTGCTGCGGAGGCTTGCGCTGGTCCTGCAGTTCCTGGAGTCCCGCTGCGGCCTTCAGCCCTGTCTGGAACCTGGGGCTGTTCTCACTGATGCGCAGGACCGCCCCGTCCTGACCCGACTGCTGGGCGCGAACACGCTCGCCGAGCCCGGTGCGCCCACGCGCGCGCTGATCCATCTGTTCCATGAGGCCCTCACCGGGAACGCGATTTTGGGCGAGCGGCCGCAGCTACCCGATTACCTGTGCCGCTGGCAGCCGATGTTCGACCTGCTGGCCGAGTTCGACCCGCTGACACCCGCGCATGTGCTGGAGACCCTGGATCGTTTGCAGGGCCGCAGCGCCGAGGCCCGTACCCTCCCTTCGGTGCGCGCGCCTGCTGCCGCCGCTGCGGCGCGCACCGCGGCCTCTGCACCGCCGCGTACGAATGCGACGGAGCACTCGGGCAAGGCCAATGCTGAGCCCGCAGTGCCGCGAACCCCGGCAGCCGAGGGGATGCCGAAGCCACCACCAGCTACGCCGAAGGTCCTTGTGCCCGTGGCTAGCGACCCGAGGGTAGCCACGGGTCCGGCTCCGACCCCTACCCCGGCAGCGGCAGCGGCAGCGCCAGCGGCGCCGAAGCCGCTGTCTGAGTCCGCAAACGCCCCAGGGCGGACTCCGTCGCCGACTTCAAAGGAAACGGTCGCCGCAAGCCCTGCCAGTGCACGAATCGAGCAGATCACTGCGCCCAGCCGAAGGCTGGACAGCGAGCCCGCGCGCAATCTGCCGGGCGTACGTGCGCTTCCGGAGGCCGAGCTGCCCGCGCCGCCCTCGCGGCTGCCGTTGATATTGGCCGTGGCCCTGGCTGTACCGGTGCTGGCCGGCCTGGTCTGGTGGCTGGCCTCCTCAGACCCTGCGGCGAAGGCACCGTCATCTGTCGCAGCGGCGCCTTCGCCGAGTGTGTCCCGATCGGCGGAGGCGTCACGGGATCCTCCCGAGCAGTCCCAGCAGGGGGCAGGCCCCGCAGTGGTCTGGCAGTTGTCCGACCCCGCCGCGGATGAGCTGGCCGGCCTCACGCAGACGTTTGATCTGCAGACCCTGCCCACGGTCGAGGATCCCTTGGAGCGGCTACTGCTTTACGCCCGCACCAATGTGCAGGCCGGGCGCCTGGTTGAACCACCCGGGCGCAATGCACTTGATCGCTACCTGCAGGCCCTGCGTATCGAGCCCGCCAACCGCGCAGCGCGTAACGGCATCGCCGATCTCGGGGCGCTGTGTCTGTCGCAAGCCACCGATGCCGACGCGCTGGATGCTCGCCTGCTCGCGCTGGGCTGCGTCGAGCGGATCGCCGCCGCACACGAAGCCGGCGCGACCGCCGCCGAGGGCGCGCAGGCGCTGCGCCAATCCGAGCACGACCGCTTTCTCGTCGCGGGCCAACAGGCCTTGGCCGGCTGGCGGCCGTCGGAGGCTTCCGCGCACTATGCGAACGCCTTGCGCCTGCTGCCCGATTCCGCGGACGCCCGCGCCGGCGTACGCGAGGCCGAGCAGCAGGGCCGTCCGGGCTATCGCTTTCGCGACGCGCTGTCTGGCGGCGGGCGTAGCCCGGAGCTCGTCGTCGCAGGCGGGCTGGGCTGGGGCCGCAGCGAGATACGGGTGGACGAGTTCGAAGCGTACTGGGCCGCGGCAGGGCGTGCCCGCTTCGGCGCCGACATGCCGGCCTGCCGCGACCGTGAATCGATGCTGCGCAGCTCGCGCAAACGCGATTGGCGCACCCCGGACTTCCCGCAGACGCCGGCGCATCCGGTCGCCTGCGTCAGCTTTGGCATGGCCCAGCACTACGTCGAGTGGCTGTCTGAGGCCAGCGGCCAGCGCTATCGGCTGCCCAGCCTCGCAGAGTGGCAGGCGCTCGCCGGCAGCGCCCCGTCCGACTGTCGCGCGAACTTTCGCGACCAGTCAGCCGCTCGCGCCTGGAATGCGCGTGATGCCGCTGCCTGCGACGATGGCCACCCGCATACCGCGCCGGTACAGGCCTCCGGTGACACTGCGGGCCTGCTCGGGCTATGGGGTAATCTGGCCGAATGGCTGAGCGACTGCGAGGGCAGCAACTGCCGCCAGCGGCTGGCTGCGGGTGGCAGCTGGTTCAGTACGCAGGCCGATGCGCTGCCGCGTGGCTTTGCAGCCGAGCCCGGCTTCACTACCATCGGCTTCCGCGTCGTGCGTGAACTACCCGCGCGCGACTGATCCTGCTGCGCGCCCCGCGTGCAGTAGGCCTTGATGCATTCTGGCGCAGGCACCCGCGTGCCCACCTTTCCAGCGAGACTCACGATGAAGCTCATTTTTCCGAACGGTGAACACGGTGCCGTCCTGCTCAGCCCCGGCAGCAACCGCATCGGCTCCGCGCCGGATGCCTTCGTCAGGCTGGTCGTCGACGGTATTCCGGCGGAGCTGTGCGCGCTGGAGCTCGATGGTGAACGGGTCAGCTTGGTCGCCGCCGCAGGCACCAACGGTCTCAGCGTGAATGGCCAGCCGATCGAAGCCGGACAGACGCTGCGCCCTGGCGATTCGCTGGCGTTCGGGAACGTGCAGGCGCGGCTGGTGGCCGTCGAGCGCGTGTCTTCGACGCCGGCGTCACGCCCCGGCCAGGTCGACGATTCCGGCGCGACCCGGGTGCGTGCGGCGCTGCCGAAGTACCTTCTTCGCGGCGTCTCGGGTGCCGCCTTCGGCAAGACCTATGCGGTTGCCAGCGCCCAGGTCATCGGTCGCCACCACGAGTGCGACATCTCGATTCCAAGCGAGGAGATCTCGCGCCGTCACGCCCAGGTCAAGCCCACCACCGACGGCATCCTGGTCGAGGATCTCGGCTCGTCGAATGGCACCTTCATCAACGGGCAGCGTGTCCAGACGGGCCTGCTCAAGAACGGCGACGAACTGCGGCTCGATGCCATCCGTTTCATGCTGGTGGTGCCGGGGCAGGAGATCCAGAACGCCAAAGTGGCGCAGGCGCCCGCGGAGCGTTCGGGCGGTAGCCGCACCGGCTTGATCTTTGTGGCGGTGACCGTGGTGGTGGCAGCCGCGGTGGCAGCTGCCTTCCTGCTGAAGTAGCGCTGCCCGCAAATCGCCCCAAGCAGTCAGCGCGCACACCTTTGACGGCCGCGCGCTGACGCTTGCAGGCCCTGCAATGGGACGGCCCATCCAGAGGAGGCCGCCATGCAGAGCCCACGCCCCACCCCCGTGTCCCCGTTCGCCCGCGTTGTCGGCGCGATCCTGCCCCTGCTCATGTTCGCGGGCTTGGCGCAGGCCGAAGGCCTGTCACTGCGACCGCGAGGCGCTGAGAGCTGGCAGGCCGCGTTTGCGCTGGACACCCATGTCGACCTGCGAGTGCGGGGCCTGATGGCCGAGGTGCGGGTGCGCCAGCGCTTCAGCAACGACAGCGACGAGTGGATGGAAGGCCTGTATCGGCTGCCCTTGCCGGATGACGCCGCGGTCGGCCACCTGCAGATGCAGATCGGCGCGCGCCTGATCCAAGGCGAAGTCCAGGAGAAACAGCAGGCCGCGGCGACCTATGCGGCGGCTGCGCGCGAAGGCCGCACCGCAAGCCTGGTCGAGCGCGAGCGTGCCAACCTGTTCCAGACGCGGGTCGCCAACATCGCTCCGGGCGAGACCGTCGAGATCGAAATCGGCTACTGGCAGAAGGTGCGCTGGCAGGACGGCCGCTTCCGTCTCAGCCTTCCGCTG
The DNA here is from genome assembly GCA_964586455.1 of uncultured Aquimonas sp. Taxonomy (GTDB): domain Bacteria; phylum Pseudomonadota; class Gammaproteobacteria; order Xanthomonadales; family Xanthomonadaceae; genus Aquimonas. The sequence continues at coordinate 20,863 of CAZPHV010000016.1, read as the reverse complement.
ACCTTCGTGCCGCCCTACCACGGCGGTCGCGGCGAAGCGGATGCAAGCCTCGACAAAGCGCCCGGCGCCGCCGTGGCTGAACTGGGTGTCGCACTGGGCATGGCGGCGGCCCCGAAGCTCAGCCTTGCGGTGGATCTGGAGGCCGGCCTGCCGCTTACGAACATCGACAGCCCCAGTCATGCCATCGATGTGCGCCAGCAGGGCGCGCGCCACCGTATTGAACTGGCCGATGTCCGGGTCGACAGCGACCGTGACTTCGAGCTGCAGTGGGCACCGCAGCCCAGCGCCCAGCCGCAGCAGGCCCTGTTCGTCGAGGACCGCGCCGACGCCCGCTATGCCTTCCTCACGCTGATCCCGCCGACCCGCCTGGTGGCGCCGGTGCCGCGTGAGCTGATCCTGGTGGTCGACAACTCCGGCTCGATGCATGGCGCCTCGATGGAGCAGGCCAAGGCGGCCGTGGTACGCGCGATTGCCGGTCTTCGTCCCTCCGACCGCTTCAACGTGATCCGCTTCGATCATCGCTTCGAGTCGGTGTTTCCCGAGCCGGTCGAGGCCAGTGCTGCCAACACTGCGCGTGCGCGCAGTTTCGTTCTGGCACTGAACGCTGATGGCGGTACCGAGATGCTGGCACCCTTGATCGAAGCTTTCGCGATGCCGGCCACCTCCAGCCATCTGCGTCAGGTGGTGCTGATCACCGACGGCGCGATCAGCAACGAGGCGCAATTGCTCAACCACATCGAACACGGGCGCGGTGAGGCGCGGCTGTTCGCGGTCGGCATCGGCAGCGCGCCGAATGCGCACATCCTGCGTCGCATGGTGGAAGTCGGCCGCGGCGCGCAGGTCACGATCCGCCGCATCGACGAAGTGGCGACGGTGACCGATGCACTGCTGGCCAAGCTCGGCCAGCCCGCCCTGCGCGATTTGAAAGCGGCCTGGCCGCAAGGTGCCGAGGCCTATCCTTCGCAGCTGCCGGACCTGTATCTGGGTGAGCCGCTGCAGGTGCTGCTGCGGCTGCCGCTGGGCGGCAGTGAAGCCACATTGGAGGGCATCGCTCCCGATCTGAACTGGCGCGCGCAGGTGAAGCTGGGCGACCCGAGGCAGGCCTCGACCGAGGGCGTGGCGCGCTTGTGGGCAGCGGCGCGGATCGCCGAGCTGGAAGACAGCCTGCGCCAAGGCGCGAAACCCGATGAAGTGCGTGCAAGCGTGCTGGCGCTGGCGCTGGAGCACGGTCTGGCGAGTGCTTATACCAGTTTTGTCGCGGTCGACCGCACACCGCGTCGGCCAGATAACGCCGACCTCGCCTCGCTGCAATTCGCCAACGCAGCGCCGTCCGGCACGGTCGATTTCGCGGCCGGTGCCACCGGCTTCGAGCGCGCACTTCGCCTCGCCCTGCTGCTGGGCGCGATCGCCCTGATGTTGCTGATCTGGCAGCGCGAAGGCGCCCCCGGCCAACGTCGGCTGCTGGCGCAGGACTGAGACGTGCAGTTCTCCCTTGCCCTGCAATCAACGCCCCCGCCCGCCCCGTCGGGCGGGGGCGTACGGCGGCGACACGTGCGCGTGGCACTGGCCTGGTTGCTGCTGCTGGCCAGCGGCGCCCTGCTGGCGGACGCGCTGTGGATACCGGCCAAGGCCGAGCTTGCGCAGTGGCTGCTCGAACGCAGCTGGAACGCGGCGCGTGCTACCGGCAGCACGCAGCCGCCCTGGGCCTGGGCCGACACCCGCGCGGTGGCCCGTCTGACCCGACTCGACGACGCTCGCAGTCAGGTGGTTCTGGCCGGTGATAATGGCAGGGTGCTGGCGTTCGCTCCGGGCTGGAACGAATCCTCGTCGGCGCCCGGTGACATCGGCACGGTGGTGATCAGCGCGCATCGCGACACCCACTTCGCCTGGCTGCGCGACATCGCTGACGACGAACAGATCGAGCTGGAGGGTCTGCAGACGCAGCGTCGCTATCGCCTGCACAGCCGCACGGTCGTCGATGTGCGCAGCGATGCGCTGGCCCCGGATGCCGGCGAAGACCAACTGCTGCTGGTGACCTGCTGGCCCTTCGACGCGGTCGATGCCGGCGGGCCGCTGCGGTTGGTGCTGCGCTTTCTTCCCGAGCCCCGCGGCGCGGATCGCATCAGCCCGGAGGAGGCAGCGAGCCCCAGCCTTCCGCGTACTCCGGCGAGCCCTCGAAACGGCGATGCAGAAACAGATGCCAGCCATCGCGGCTGAGCGCGCGCTGCGCATTCATGCTGGCCGCGCCGCTGACCAGCAGGCTGCGGTTGGGGTGGTCCCACAGCCCGGGCTGCGCGAACCAGCGCGCGGTGTCGGGCGTCCACGACAGCAGGTCGACCGGCAGCGGGAACACCCGCTCGCCATCCGCGCTGTCATAGGCCAGCAAGGCACCGACGCCGACAATCCGACCGCCGATCGCGCGATCGCCCAAATGGGCGTGCAGCAGGGCTAGTGCGTTCACCATGAAACGCGCCTCGACCTCGTTCTGTGCCATCAGCGCGATCTCCAGCAGCACGTCGATGCCGGCGCTCGGCTGCAGGCGTTCGATGCCCAGCACCAGCGCAGTCTGCAGGGTCGGTGAGTAGCGTCCGAACTGCAGGAAGGTGTAGCGCAGGTCCTCATCGGCACCCAGCGTTTCCAGGCGTTCGTCGTTGCGGCGCCGCAGGTCTTCGGGCGGCAGTTCCAGCACCAGCCGGTTGACCTCGCTGGAGGTGCCCAGCACCTGGCTGCTGATGGGGTCGAGCAGGCCCATCGCCTGGCCGACGCCGAGCTTGCCGGCGGTCGCTGCCCAGGCCAGGGTGTCCAGCCGCTCGCGAATCAGCGGGTTGCCGGTGTAGGGATCCACGCCCAGGCGCGCAGCCAGCTCGCGGCGCGCGCGACCATAGCCGGCTTCGCTCTTGGCAAGACGCACAAACTCGTCGCCGACATCGCCGAACCAGCTGTCCTCGCCCTTCTCGCGCGCTCGCCGGCTGGCCGCCATCGGTGCGTCGGCAGCGTCGAAGGGTGAACCGTCATGGCTGATGCGCTGATCCGCCCGCGCACCCAGGCGTTTGGCGCGGTGGCCGAGGCGGGTAACGCGTTCGCTGAAGTAGCGCCACACCCCGCGCGGCAGTCCAGTGATGGCCTCGCCCGGGCGCTGCACCACGTTCGACACAGCGCGCAGCGGCGACATCACCGCCTCCATGCCGGATTTCGCCAGCGCCTTGGTGACCGACTCCGAGTGCAGCACTTTCAGCGCTTCCATTTCCTGCACCCGCAGGCCGAGGATCTCGACGCTCTCGGCGCTCAACGCGCCGTAGTCGGTCTGCAGGCGAAACAGCGCCTGAAAGCCGTGCAGCTGCGCGCGCGGATCAACCCGATAGTCCGGACCCGCCAGCAGGGCCGGCGGCAGCAGCTCGGCCGCGGCCAGCTCTGGTTCCGCCTCGGTATCGACGCTGGCCGCAGCCGGTGTGGTCCCACGCGGCGCGGTCAGCTCGATGTCGGGGTCAGTTCCGAGGAAGGGGTCGATGAAGTCGTCGGCGCAGGCCACGCCGCCGACCAGCATCAGCAGCAGACCACCGCGTCGCATCAGCTCCAACTGCAGACCACCTTGCCGCAGCCGCCGGCATCCATCAGGTCGAAGCCGCGCTGGAAATCGTCGATATGGATCTGATGGGTCAGCACTTTCTGCAGCGGGAAGCCGCTCAGCACCATCTGCGTCATCTTGTACCAGGTCTCATACATCTTGCGGCCGTAGATGCCCTGCACCGTGAGGCCCTTGAAGATGATGCGGTCCCAGTCGATGCCGGCGCCCTTGGGCAGGATGCCGAGCAGGGCAATCTTGCCGCCGTGATACATGCAGTCGAGCATGTCGTTGAAGGCATGCGCGTTGCCGCTCATTTCCAGGCCGACATCAAAGCCTTCCATGTGCAGGTCGGACATCACGTCCTTCAGCGAGGTCTTGGCGACATTGACCACGCGGGTGGCGCCCATGTCGGCGGCCAGCTTCAGGCGGTAGTCGTTGACGTCGGTCACCACCACGTTGCGCGCGCCGACATGCTTGCAGATGCCGGCCGCGATGATGCCGATCGGGCCAGCGCCGGTGATCAGCACGTCTTCGCCGATCACATCGAACTCGAGCGCGCAGTGCGCAGCGTTGCCGTAGGGGTCGAAGAAGGCCGCGAGCTCGCTGGGGATCTGATCAGGGATGGGCCACAGGTTGGAGGCCGGCACCGCGATGAACTCGGCGAAGGCGCCGTTGCGGTTCACGCCGATGCCGACCGTATGAGGGCACAGATGCTGGCGACCGGCGCGGCAGTTGCGGCAGACACCGCAGACGATATGGCCTTCGGCCGACACGCGCTGACCGACCGTGTAGCCAGTGACCGCGCTGCCGAGCTCATGGATGCGGCCCACGAACTCGTGGCCGATCACGAGGCCCGGCTTGATGGTGCGCTGGCTCCACTCGTCCCATTTGTAGATGTGCAGATCGGTGCCGCAGATCGCGGTCTTCTCAAGCTTCACCAGCACTTCATTGGGGCCGATCTGCGGCACCGGCACCTCTTCCATCCAGATGCCCTTGGTGGCTTCGCGTTTGACCAGGGCCTTCATCATCATCGACATCGGGGCATCCTCGGGGGTGGCAGGCAGTGCTGCGCAGGCGGCGGATTATAGAAGCCCGGCGTGTCGCCGCCGTGGGCAGCTATGCTGCGCGTTCAGTCTTTCGCATCCACACGCCGCCGCATGGACGTCAACGCCTGGCTGGATCACCAGCTGCGCCTGCACCCGAAGAACATCGAACTGGGCCTGGAACGCGTACGACCTGTTGCCGAGCGGCTGGGCGTACTGCGTCCGGCCGCTCGCGTGCTCACGGTTGCCGGCACCAATGGCAAGGGTTCGACCGTGGCGATGCTGGAGGCTGCCTGCCGCGCCGCCGGGCTGCGTGTGGGCGCCTACACCTCGCCGCATATCGAGCGCTACCACGAGCGCATTCGCATCGATGGCCGCGAAGTCGAAGACGCTGACCTGATCGCTGCCTTCGAGGCGGTTGAAGCGGCACGCGCAGCGACGCCGCTGACCTACTTCGAGTTCGGCACCCTGGCGGCGCTGTGGCTGTTCGTGCGCGCCGAACTTGAGGTCGCTGTGCTTGAGGTCGGCCTGGGCGGGCGCCTGGATGCGGTCAATCTGGTTGACGCCGATATCGCGCTGCTGACGACGGTCGATCTCGATCATATGGACTGGCTGGGCCCGACCCGAGAGCACATCGGACGCGAGAAAGCCGGTGTGTTCCGCGCCGATCGACCGGCTCTGATCGGCGAGCGTGCGCCGCCGGACAGCGTGCTGGAAGAGGCGCAGCGCATTGGCGCTCGAATCGAGCGCCGCGGCCTCGACTTCGATCTGCAGGACGCAGGTGAGGGTCTCGACTATCACGATGCGGCAGGCGCGCTGCGCCTGCCGCGCCCACGGCTGACGGCGCCGGCCCAGCTCGACAACGCCGCGTTGGCCGCACGTGCGCTGCGCCTGCTCGGCGTGCCGGACGCCGCGATCGCTGCCGGCATCGCCAGCGCTGCGCCGCGCGCACGCCTGCAGCGCATTGAAGGCGAGCCCGAGATCGTGCTCGACGTCGGCCACAACCCGCAGGCCGCGCGGCAGCTGCAGGCCTGGCTTGCAGGCAATCCGAAGCCGACGCAGGCCGTGTTCGCGGCGCTGGCGGACAAGGACATCGAAGGCATCGTGCTATCGCTGAGCGCGAGCGTGCAGCGCTGGCATGTGGCCGGGCTGGAGGTCGCGGGCCGCAGCCAGAGCGGTGAGGCGCTGGCGGCGCGCGTTCGCTCCGTAATGCCCGCCGCACCCCTGTTCTGCCATGTCGCAGTGGCCGATGCGCTGCGGGCTGCTCGCGCCGATGCCGAACCGGATCAGCGCGTGCTGGTGTTCGGCTCCTTCCATATGATCGCCGAGGCGCTGGCGGCGCTGCGCGCAGACGGTATCCTCGACGCATGATCGTCAACTGCATCCACTACCACGCCGACGGTCGCCGCGAAGCGCTGGATTTCGAACGTGTCTCCGATGTACTGGCCTCGGGTGAGGGCTTCATCTGGGTTGGGCTGACCGCGCCCGATCCCGACCTGATGCTGAAACTGCAGGAGGAGTTCAGCCTGCATGAGCTGGCGATCGAGGACTCGCACAAGGCGCACCAGCGGCCCAAGGTCGAGCTCTACGACAACACCCTGTTCATCGCCGTGCACACGGTGCAGATGCTTGGCGAACGTGTGCAGTTCGGCGAAACCCATCTGTTCCTTGGCGAGCGCTTTCTGGTCACCGTTCGCCACGGCAGTTCGATCTCCTATGAGCCTGCGCGGGCGCGCTGCGAACGCGATCCGGAGTATCTGGCAGCCGGGCCGAGCTTTGGCCTCTACGCCGTGCTCGATCAGATCGTCGACAACTACTTCCCGATCGTCGACGGGTTCCGCGAGGCCCTGGATGTTCTGGAACGCGACATCTTCAACGTGGATCTCCGCCGCGGCACCATCGAACGTCTATATCAGCTGAAGCGTGAGCTGACCCGGTTGCGGCTGGCGGTCGCGCCTCTGCAGGATGTGCTGGCACCGCTGGTGCGGCTGTACCCGAACCTGATCCACCCAGAAACCCGCGTCTATTTCCGCGACGTGCTCGACCATGCGGTGCGCATCAACGAATCCACCGATACCCTGCGCGAGATGCTCACCGCCGCGATGTCGGTCAACCTCGCCCTGGTCACGGTGGCGCAGGGTGAAGTCGTCAAACGTCTGGCCGGCTGGGCCGCCTTGCTCGCGGTGCCGACCCTGGTCACCGGGTGGTATGGCATGAACTTCGAGCGGATGCCGGAGCTTGAAACGCGCTTCGGGTATCCCGGCGTGCTGGTAGTGACGCTCGGCGTGGTGCTGTTGCTGTATCGCAAGCTGAAGAAAGTCCGATGGCTGTAGTCAGTTTTCCGCGCCTGAAGGCTTGACAACGGCTGCCATGCATTCTCCCGGAGCGGCGTGTATGATGCGCGCCCGCTTCAACCTTCCATCCATCCATCCGTATACAAGGATAGAGCGCCGATGAGCAGCTACCTCTTCACCTCCGAGTCGGTGTCCGAAGGCCATCCGGACAAGGTCGCCGACCAGATCTCCGACGCCGTGCTGGACGCGATCCTCGCCAAGGACAAGCGCGCCCGCGTGGCCTGCGAGACCATGGTCAAGACGGGCGTCGCCATCGTCGCCGGCGAGATCACCACCGAAGCCTGGATCGACCTCGAAGCGCTGACCCGCAAGGTCATCGTGGACATCGGCTACAACAGCAGCGAAGTCGGCTTCGACGGCGCCACCTGCGGCGTGCTGAACCTGATCGGCAAGCAGTCGCCCGACATCAATCAAGGCGTCGACCGCAAGAAGCCGGAAGAGCAGGGTGCCGGCGACCAGGGTCTGATGTTCGGCTATGCCACCAACGAGACCCGCGAGTTCATGCCGGCGGCCATCCACTACTCGCACCGTCTGGTCGAGCAGCAGGCCAAGGTGCGCAAGAAGGGCAAGCTCGGCTGGCTGCGTCCGGACGCCAAGAGCCAGGTCACCCTGCGCTATGAAGGCAACAAGGCGGTCGCCATCGATGCGGTGGTGCTGTCCACCCAGCACGATCCGAGCATCAAGCAGAAGGACCTGATCGAGGCCGTGCGCGAGCACATCATCAAGCCGGTGCTGCCCGAGAAGCTGCTGCACCGCGGCACCAAGTTCCACATCAACCCGACCGGCAAGTTCGTGATCGGCGGCCCGGTGGGCGACTGTGGCTTGACCGGCCGCAAGATCATCGTTGACACCTACGGCGGCTGGGCTCGCCACGGTGGCGGTGCGTTCTCGGGCAAGGATCCGTCCAAGGTCGATCGTTCGGCCGCGTATGCCGCGCGCTACGTCGCCAAGAACATCGTCGCGGCGGGCTTGGCTGACCGCTGCGAGGTGCAGGTGAGCTACGCCATCGGCGTCGCCGAGCCGACCTCGATTTCGGTCACCACCTTCGGCACCGGCAAGATCGCTGACGACAAGATCGAGAAGCTGATCCGCCGCCATTTCGACCTGCGCCCTTACGGCATCCTGCAGATGCTGGACCTGGTGCACCCGGTCTATCAGCAGACGGCCGCCTACGGCCACTTCGGCCGCAAGCCGCACGAGGTCAGCTACGTCGATGCAGCCGGCGAGACGGTCAAGGCCACGGCGTTCTCGTGGGAGAAGACCGATCGCGCCGACGCGCTGCGGGCGGACTCGGGGCTGAAGTAAGCCACTGCGTACTGTCGATGCAATGCAAAGAGGCGCCTTCGGGCGCCTCTTTGCATTGCGCGAAAGGGACGGCGTCGAGCAACCGTGGTGCGCGGCACGGGCTCAGCGCGTGGTCCCGGCTCGCAACCCGCGTCTGCCAGCTGCGAAGCCGCTGCGTCAGTCCGAGCCCATCGACGAAAGGCATACTTCCGCGCATGAAGCGCAATCGTCCCCCTCTGCGTCTGTTGAAGCATCCTCTGGGCTGGCTCGCCAGCGGTTTCGGCTCCGGCTACGCGCCAATCGCGCCCGGCACGGTCGGCAGCGCGGTCGCCTTGATCCCTTGGCTGTGGCTGCGCGAACTGCCGGCCTGGCAGTACCTGGCGGTGGTCGGTGCATTCTTCGCACTCTCGGTGTGGGCGGCGGAGTGGGTGATCCGCAGCATCCAGACCGATGATCCGAGCGTGGTGGTCGCCGACGAATGGGTCGGCCAATGGGTCGCCCTGTTTCTCGCACCCGTGGGGGGCGTCTGGGTGCTGCTCGGCTTCGTGCTGTTCCGGGTGTTCGACGTCTGGAAGCCCTGGCCAGTGCGCTGGGCCGATCGCGAACTGCACGGGGGCTTCGGCGCGATGTTCGACGACCTGCTGGCGGGCGTGTACGCCTTTCTTGCGCTGCAGGCGCTGGTTCTGCTCAACGCGCACTTTGGAGTGTTCAGCCCATGAGCGATCTGCCTGCAGGCCTGCTGCGCGGCGAGGACGGCGTCGTCCGCTGCGGCTGGCAGCAAAACCTTTCCGACTACGCGCACTACCACGACCACGAGTGGGGTCGACCCGTGCGCGAGGACGTGCGCCTGTTCGAGAAGCTCTGTCTTGAGGGCTTCCAGTCCGGCCTGAGCTGGCTGACCATCCTGCGCAAGCGCGAGAACTTTCGCGCCGCCTTTGCCGGCTTCGAGCCTCAGCGGGTCGCTGCTTTCGACGCGGCCGATGTGGCGCGTCTGCTCGGCGATGCCGGCATCGTTCGCCATCGCGGCAAGATCGAGGCCACGATCAACAATGCGAAACGGGTGCTGGAGATCCAGCACGAGTTCGGAAGCTTCAGCGACTACGTCTGGCGCTTCCAGCCGCAGGCGTCCGAGCGCCCGGCGCGCTTCGACTGGGACAGCCTGCGCGCGATGGCGCAGACGCCCAGCTCGAAAGCGCTGTCGAAGGATCTCTTGAAGCGCGGATTCAAGTTCGTCGGCCCCACCACCTGCTATGCCTTCATGCAGGCGATGGGGCTGGTCAACGACCACGTGGAAGGCTGCGCCTTCCGCTGAACTGCAGGGGCCGTCCTTGGCCCGAGCTCAGATCAGGGAATCGAATCGCCGCTGTAGCGCTTGGCCTCGGCGCCCTCGACGCGGCCGATGCGCGCGGTGTCGTGTACGAACAGTTCGACCTCGCGCTTGAACACCATCGGCCCGGCCACCTCGGAATTCGGCCCGATCACGATCTTCGGCACCCGCGAATTCCCGCTCCAGTTGAACCAGCCGCTGTTCGGCTTCTCGACCGTGATGCCGCCGGCGATGCGGCTGCCGTCGAGCAGGGTGATATCGCCGTTGACGGTTTCCAGATCGCCACCGATCGAGGCGGCCTGCAGGCGAATGCCGCCGTTGACGGTCTCGACATCGCCGCGGACTGCTGCACCTCGCTCAAGCCGGATGCTGCCGTTGACGGTCTCCGCGCCGCCGACCTGGGCGGAGTCACCGAGGGTGATCGAACCGTTGACGGTTTCGACCCGCTCGGCGCTGGCGGCTTCGTTGAGGGTGATGCTGCCGTTGACCGTCTCGACGCTGTCGGCGCTTACCCGGGCGGCGAGCTGGATGCTGCCGTTGACGGTTTCCAGACTGTCGTAGGCACGGCCTTCCTCGGTGCGGATGGAGCCGTTGACCTTGTCGATGCTGGGCAGGCGTTCGGCGACTGCGGTACCGGCGAAGGCCATCAGAAGGACGAGGGGAAGAATCGACTGACGCATGGTGCTGCTCCCTGCGGGTTGAGCCACGCTCTGCGGTGGCGGCAGGACAGCGGATGCCGAATGCGCCCGAAAAGGTTTACCGCACCGATGGCATTCCCTGGTCGTGGCTAGAATGCAGGCCCTGTCTGCCATCCGGAGCCCGCCCGTGTCCCGACCCAAGCCCGTCATGCTGCTGATTCTGGATGGCTGGGGCCATCGTGAAGAGCGCGAGGACAACGCCATCGCGCAGGCGCAGGCGCCCAACTGGCGCCGTCTGTTGAGCGAGTGCCCGCACACCCTGATCGAAACCTCGGGCAAACATGTCGGCCTGCCGGATGGGCAGATGGGGAATTCCGAAGTCGGCCACATGAATCTCGGCGCGGGTCGTGTCGTTTACCAGGACCTGACCCGGATCGACCACGCGATTGAAACCGGCGAGTTCTTCGACAACGCCGAACTCGGCGCCGCCTGCGCCGCGGTCAAGGCCACTGGCGGCCGCCTGCATGTGTTCGGCCTGCTCTCGCCGGGCGGGGTGCACAGCCACGAAGACCACATCCACGCCTTTCTCGACCTCGCCCACCGGCAGGGCGTGGCGAAGCTGGTGGTGCATGCCTTCCTCGACGGTCGCGATACACCGCCACGATCGGCGCGGCCCAGCCTGATGCGTCTGCAGGCGCGCTGCGCCGAGCTCGGCTATCAGATCGGCTCGGTCAGCGGCCGCTACTACGCGATGGATCGCGATCAGCGCTGGGAGCGGGTCGAGCTCGCCTACGCGGCGATCGCAGACGCGCAGTCGCCACAGCACGCGGGTTCGGCGGCGGCCGCGCTGGATGCCGCCTACGCCCGTGATGAGAATGACGAGTTCGTGCTGCCGACGGTGATCGAAGGCGCGCAGCCGATGGCCGACGGCGACGCCGTGGTGTTCATGAACTTCCGCGCCGACCGCGCCCGCGAGCTGACTGCCGCGTTTGTCCAACCCGATTTCGATGGCTTCGACGCCCGTCGACCGCAGCTCGCCCGCTTCGTCTGTCTCACCGAGTACGACGCCACGCTGCCCGCGCCGCTGGCGTATCCGCCCGAGACCCTGCACAACACTCTGCCACAGGTGCTGGCGGCACACGGGTTGACCCAGCTGCGCATCGCCGAGACCGAAAAGTACGCCCACGTCACCTTCTTCTTCAGCGGCGGTGTGGAAGCGCAGCAGCCCGGTGAGTCGCGCATCCTGATTCCGTCGCCGAAGGTCGCGACCTACGACCTGAAGCCGGAGATGAGCTGCCCCGAGGTCACCGCTGCCTTGGTTGAAGACATCCGCGCGCAGCGGCACGACGTCATCGTCTGCAACATCGCCAACCCCGACATGGTGGGCCACACCGGCATGCTGGCGGCAGCCATCCAGGCGGTGGAAGCGGTCGATGTCGCGATCGGCGAAATCGTCGCGGCGATGCGCGAAGTCGGCGGCGAGCTGATCCTCACCGCCGACCACGGCAATCTGGAGAAGATGCGCGACGCCGAGACTGGTCAGCCGCACACCGCGCACACCCTCGGCCCGGTGCCGCTGGTGTATCTGGGCCGGCCCGCGAACCTCAAATCCGGTGGCAGCCTGCGCGATGTCGCCCCGACTCTGCTGCACCTGCTCGGCCTGCCCAAGCCGGCCGAGATGACCGGAACCCCGCTGGTCGAGTTCGTGTGATTCGTCGCCTCACGGCCTGTGCGCTGGCCCTGCTCGCAGCCTGCTCGATCGCGGCCCAGCCCGCGGACCCGGACGCCGAGCGCGCGGCGCAGACGCGGCTGGAGCGGGTGCGCGCCGAGCTGCGCGAGGTCGCGCAGGTGCAGGCGAGGCTGGCGACCGAGCGCGATGCCGCTTCTGCGCAGGTGCGCGAGGTGGACCAGGCGATCGCCGCGCAGCTGAAGATCCAGGCCGGGCTCGAAGCCGAAGTGGCCGAGCAGCGCCAGCGTTTCGAAGCGCTGGAAGCCGAACGTCAGAGCGTCGCGGCTGGACTCGACCGCCAGCGCGAGGCACTGGGCGCACTGATGCGTGCAGCCCACGTGCAGGGCGGGCACGCGCCGCTGCGCCTGCTGCTGTCGCAGGACCGTCTGCGTGACGCCAGCCGTGCGCTGTCCTATCACCGCTACGTGCAGGCCGGGCAGGTCAAGCGTATCCGTCGCCTGCTCGATGAGCTGGCCGATCTGGCGCGCGTGACTGCGCGGGTCGATGCCCAGCGCATCGAGCTGGACACGGCCCTCGAACGCGAGCTGTCCGCGTTGGCGGCGCTGGAGTCGCAGCGCGCCGATCGCGCGGCCCTGCTCGAAGTGCTGGCGGGCCAGCAGAAGGCGCAGACACAGCGCGTGGCCGAACTGCGCCGCGATGAGCGGGCCTTGCTCGATCTGATCGAATCCCTGCGCGACATCTTCGCCGACATTCCTGACCAGCTTGATGGCGCCCAGCCCTTCGCCCAGCGTCGCGGCCAGCTGGCCGCACCGGTGCCGGGGCGGGTGCTCACAGCGTTCGCTGGCGCACTGCCGGACGGACGTCGCAGCGAGGGTTGGCTGCTGGAAGCGGCTGCCGGCGAAACCGTGCGTGCGGTGGCGCCCGGCCGGGTCGCGTTCTCGGACTGGATGAATGGCTATGGGCTGCTGCTGATCCTCGACCACGGCGAAGGGTTCCTGAGCCTGTATGCGCACAACGACGGCCTGTTGCGCGAGGTCGGCGACTGGGTCAAGGCGGGCGAGCCGCTGGCGCAGGCCGGCAGCTCGGGCGGGCAGGGGCGCTCGGCGCTGTACTTCGAGCTGCGCCGGCAGGGCCTGCCGCTGGATCCGCGGGTGTGGGTGCGGCGTTGAGCCTGTGGGCGCGCCACTGAGCCGGTGGCTGCGGCGCCAAGTCGACATGAGCGCGCCGCCGCGATCCTAACCGCGGCTGCGGCCGCCCTATACTGCGGCGTATGAAAAGCCCTTACCGCCTGCGCCCGACCCTGATCGCCCTTTCCCTCACGCTGAGCTGCGCGTCTGTCGCGACGCTGGCTCAGGATGTCCCCGTCGCGCCCGCACCACCGCCGCTCGACGCTGCCGCCGAGCCCGCGGCCGAGCGCGTCAGCCTAGACGAGGTGCGGCGCTTCGTATCGGTGTTCCGCGCCGTCCAGCAGGCCTATGTCGATAGCGTCGACGACCAGCAGCTGATGCAGTCGGCGATCCGGGGCCTGCTTACCGACCTCGACCCGCATAGCGCCTATCTCGACGCCCGCGCGACCCAGTCGATGAACGAGTCCGCGACCGGCGCGTATGGCGGGCTCGGGCTTGAGATTCTGCAGCGGCCCGATCGCAGCCTGATGGTGATCGCACCGATGGACGACACACCCGCCGCGCGGGCCGGCATCCAGCCCGGCGACATCATCGTCGAGATCGACGGCGCGCCGATCCGTGCTGAAAGCGTCGACGCGGCTGTCGAAGCCATGCGCGGCGAGCCGGGCACGAGCATCGTGCTGACGGTCGTGCGCGAGGGTGAGCTGGCGCCGCTCAAGCTCAGCCTGACCCGCGAGATCATCCGCGTCGCCAGCGCCCGCGGAGAGGCGTTGGACCCGGAGTTCGGCTACATCCGCATCGCCGTTTTCCAGGCAGACACCGCCGCTGAGGTGCAGCGCAAGCTGGAAAGCCTGAAGCCTGCCGGCGGTACGCTCAAAGGCCTGGTGCTGGATCTGCGACGCAACCCCGGCGGCCTGCTGAATGCCGGCATCGAGGTCGCTGATCTCTTCCTCGACAGCGGCGTGATCGTCAGCACCCGCGGCCGCGTGCCGCGCGCCAGCGCCGAGTACAGCGCAAAGCGCGGTGATCTGATGGGCGGAGCACCGATTGTGGTGTTGATCGACAGCGGCAGCGCCAGCGCCGCCGAGGTCGTGGCCGGTGCCCTGCGCGATCACCGGCGCGCCCTGATCATGGGTAGCACCAGCTTCGGCAAGGGCTCGGTGCAGACCGTGCTGCCGCTCGACAATGGCGATTCGATCAAGCTCACCACTGCGCGCTACTACACGCCGAACGGCACCTCAATCCAGGCCACCGGCATCGTCCCCGACATCGAACTGCCCGAGAACGCCGAGCTGAGAATCACCCGCGAGGCTTCGCCGCAGCTGCGCGAAGCCGATCTGCCCGGGCACCTGCAGGCCGAGACCGGCGCGGCCAACGCGAACCAGGCCAAGGCGCAGGCCGACTACGCGGTCAATGAAGCCTTGAATCTGCTGCGCGGCCTGGCGGTGTTCCGCGAGCGCGGCTGAGCGTTCTTCGCCTTGGCAGTGCGCAGGGCGAAGAACGCTCAGCCGAAGGGTCGATCGCGTTCGACCTGTGAGCGTGCTCAGCCCTGACTGTCCGAGCCCATCGCTCGCAGCGCCGCCAGTCTCAGCGTATCTTCGGCGCCGTCGGTCGCGTCCAGCAGCCGGCTCAACAGGGCATCGAACTGCGCGTACTCGGCCGCGTCCAGCCCGGCCAGCAGCGCGCGCTCGTACTCCAGGGCCAGTGGTGCGACCTGCGCGTACACCGCATGTCCGGCGGCGCTGAGCTCCAGAGGCACGCGCCGGCGATCGCGCTCGTCGCTGCCGCGTTCAACCCGGCCCGAGGACATCAGGCCCGCCACCGCGCGGCTGACTGCGACCTTGTCCATGGCGGTGCGCTCGACCAGTTCGCCGGCAGTCAGGCCCGGGTAGCGACCCAGCACCGCCATCAACCGCCATTCGGTCACCGACAGGTCGAAGCGCTCGGCGTAGATCCGCGCGATCGCCTGACTGACCCGGTTTGACAGCACCGAGAGGCGGTAGGGCAGGAACGACTCCAGCACCAGCTCAGTGGACAGCTCATGAGACAGTTCGGCAGATTTCGGGCCGGGCCTCGCGGCTGCGGCGGATTTGGACAGGCTCATCCTGCACTGCACCTTGCAAATGGTTTCATCTGAAACTATAAAACGCCTACCCTGCGGCGACCAGTCGCAAGCGAATCCCGGTGCGCGCGCTTCGGCGCAGACCATCCCCGCCCGCGTCGAGCCCACAACGGCTGACGCGGGCCCGTTCAGGAGTCCAGACATGAACGCCCAGCCCAACCTTGGCATGCAGGTCACCACGTTCGAAAACCCCATGGGGATCAACGGCTTCGAGTTCGTCGAATTCGCCGCACCCGCGGGCAGCATTGATCTGCACGCGCTGTTCCGAACGATGGGTTTCGCCCCCGTGCTGAAACACCGCACCCGCCCGATTACGGTCTATCGGCAGGGCGGGGTCAACTTCCTGATCAATGAAGACCCCGACAGCTTCGCCGCCGATTTCGCCCAGCAGCACGGCCCCAGCGCCTGCGGCTTCGCGATCCGCTTCACCCAGCCGGTGGCCGAGGTCGAACAGAAGGTCATCGCGAACGGCGGCGAGCGCATTGAGCTGAAGCCATCCAGCCGCGTCATCGAGGTGCCCGTCGTCAAAGGCATTGGCGATTGCATGCTGTATCTGGTGCCCAGCGAGGCCGATGCCTATGCCGCGGACTACGTCCCGATCGAAGGCGCCAACCCGAACCCGGTGGGCTTTGGTCTGACCTTCATCGACCACCTGACCCACAACCTGTTCTTCGGCAACATGGAGAAGTGGTCGAACTACTACGAGCGCCTGTTCAACTTCCGCGAGATCCGCTACTTCGACATCAAGGGTGCCAAGACCGGCCTGGTGTCCAAGGCGATGACCGCACCGGACGGCATCGTGCGCATCCCGCTGAACGAGTCGTCCGACCCGAAGAGCCAGATCAACGAGTACCTCGACCAGTACAAGGGCGAGGGCATCCAGCACATCGCCTGCTTCACCGACGACATCTACACCACGGTCGAGGCGATGCGAGCGCAGGGCGTGGAGTTCCTGGACACGCCGAATGCCTACTTCGATGTGATCGACGAACGCATCCCCAACCACGGCGAAGATGTGCCGCGGCTGGCCAAGAACAAGATCCTGATCGACGCCGACCCCGAGACCAAGCAGCGCAAGCTGCTGCAGATCTTCACTCAGAACGCGATCGGCCCGATCTTCTTCGAGATCATCCAGCGCAAGGGCAATGAAGGCTTCGGCGAGGGCAATTTCCAGGCCTTGTTCGAGAGCATCGAGCGGGATCAGATGAAGCGTGGGTTTCTCTGAGAGCCGGGATTTGGGAGTCGGGATTGGGGATTGGCAGGGCGATGCTTGCGGCTCTGCGTTCGCCAGTCCAAGGGCGCTCCTGTTCCTGGCTCGCGCCGGGTTCTATTGAAACCTCGCTGAGTTGACGGCGTTCAGATGCGTGCGTCGACGCGTCGCTTCTGATTTGAGCCCCTCTCCCCGTGGGAGAGGGGTTGGGGAGAGGGGCCGGTATGGCCGAACGCGTCATCCCGCCGCTACCGACCGAAACCCTCGACCGCGCCCGGGGCTTGCGCCAGTCGACGACCGACGCGGAGCAGGCGCTCTGGTACTACCTGCGCGCCGGGCGCTTCGGCGGCTTCAAGTTTCGCAGGCAGCATCCGGTTCCGCCGTATGTCGTGGACTTTGTCTGTCTGGCGCAGTTGCTGGTGGTTGAGCTGGACGGTTCTCAGCACTCCCCGAGTGTTGATGCGGAAAGGAACAGCTTTCTCGATCGTGCGGGTTTCCGGCTGCTGCGCTTCTGGAATCACGATGTGTTGACCCAAACCGAATCCGTGCTGACGCATATCTAGAGCGCGCTGCACGACCGGACCCTCTCCCCCAACCCCTCTCCCACCGGGAGAGGGGCTCACGCGAAAATTCCCGCCATGACGCAAACCGCAGACAAAGCGACTTACCTCACCGGCTTCGCCAACGACTTCGCCACCGAAGCGCTGCCTGGCGCCTTGCCGATCGGTCGCAATTCGCCGCAGCGCTGCGCTTACGGCCTCTACGCCGAGCAGATCTCGGGCTCGGCGTTTACCGCGCCGCGCCACGCCAATCGCCGCAGCTGGATGTACCGCATTCGTCCGGCAGCGATCCACGGCCGCTTCGAGCCCTACGCGCAGCCGCGCTTCCACAACCGTTTCGACGAAATCGCGGTCAGCCCCGAGCAGTACCGCTGGAGTCCGCTGCCGCTGCCGACGGAGCCCACCGACTTCATCGACGGCCTGTTCAGCATGGGCGGTAGTGGTGGTCCCGATGCCGGCGGCATGGCCGTGCATCTGTACGCCGCCAATCGCGACATGAGCGACCGCTTCTTCTACAGCGCGGACAGCGAGCTGCTGATCGTGCCGCAGCTGGGACGCCTGTGCATCGACTCAGAGCTCGGTCGCGTCGAGGTGGAACCGCAGCAGATCGCGGTGCTGCCGCGCGGGATCCGTTTCAGCGTGAGCCTGCCGGACGGCGAGGCCCGCGGCTATGTCTGCGAGAACTTCGGCGCCCTGTTGAAGCTGCCCGACCTCGGCGTGATCGGCAGCAATGGCCTGGCCAACCCGCGCGACTTCGAAACCCCCGTCGCGCGCTACGAGCAGCGCGAAGGCGAGTTCGAGCTGATCGCCAAGTTCCAGGGTCAACTCTGGCGTGCGCCGATCGGCCACAGCCCGCTGGACGTGGTTGCCTGGCACGGCAATTACGCGCCGTATCGATATGACCTGCGCCGTTTCAACACGATCGGCTCGATCAGCTACGACCATCCGGACCCGTCGATCTTTCTGGTGCTGCATTCGCCCGGTGAAGTCGAGGGCGTCAGCAATCTTGATTTTGTGATCTTCCCGCCGCGCTGGCTGGTCGCCCAGAACACCTTCCGCCCGCCCTGGTTCCACCGCAACGTGGCCAGCGAGTTCATGGGCCTGGTGCACGGTGCCTACGACGCCAAGGCCGAGGGTTTCGTGCCCGGCGGCGCTTCGCTGCACAACTGCATGACCGGCCACGGCCCGGACGCAGCGACCTTCGACAAGGCCTCGAAAGCTGACCTGTCCAAGCCCGACGTGATCACCGATACCATGGCCTTCATGTTCGAAGCGCCGCGAGTGATCCGCCCGACGAAGCAGGCGGTCGAGGCCGCGCATCGCCAGCGCGACTACCCTGACTGCTGGGCCGGCCTGCAGGCGAACTTCGACGCAGCAAAGCCCTGATTCCCTTGGCTTGCGAACCGCGCGAGCCGAATACCAAGGACACCCGATGAAACTCGCAAGTCTCAAGGAAGGCGGCCGCGACGGCAGCCTGATCGTCGTTTCGAAAGACCTCGCCCGCGCCGTGCGCGTGCCGCAGATCGCGCCGACCCTTCAGCGCGCGCTGGAAGACTGGAGCGTGATCGCGCCGCGCCTGAACCTTGTCTACGAGCAGCTGCAGTCCGGGGCCGACAGCGTCGAAGGCCAGGCTGCGTTCGCGCTCGACACCGGCGCGCTGGCCGCGCCCCTGCCGCGCGCCTACGAGTTTGTCGACGGCTCGGCCTATCTGCCGCATGTCGAGCGCGTGCGCCGCGCCCGCGGTGCCACGGTGCCCGAGAGCTTCTACGTCGACCCGCTGATGTACCACGCGGTCGGTGCCGGCTTTTACGGCCCAAACGATCCGGTGCGCGTGCCCGACGAAGCCTATGGGATCGACCTCGAAGCCGAGGTTGTGGTGGTGACGGACGACGTGCCGATGGGCGTGTCGGCCGAGGATGCCGCGGGCCACATCCAGTTGGTCGGCCTGATCAACGACGTGAGTCTGCGCAACCTGATTCCGGATGAGCTCGCCAAGGGCTTCGGCTTTTTGCAATCCAAACCGCGTTCGACCCTGTCGCCGGTGTTCGTGACGCCCGACGAGTTGGGCGAAGACTGGCAGGACAGCAAGATCCACCGGCCGCTGCTGAGTCACATCAACGGTGTCTGGTTCGGTGCGCCCGAGGCCGGCGTCGACATGCAGTTCAACTTCGCCCAGCTGATCGCGCACGCCGCCCGCACGCGTCCCCTGGTGGCCGGCAGCATTGTCGGCTCCGGCACCGTCGCCAACGAGGACGAAGGCAAGGGCGCGTCCTGTCTGGCCGAGAAGCGGATGCTCGAAATCATCCGCGACGGCAAGCCCACGACGCCCTTCATGAAGTTCGGAGACCGCGTGCGCATCGAGATGCTCGACCGCGCGGGTCAATCAATCTTCGGCGCCATTGATCAGGTCATGGAGCGGGGCTGAGCGAAGGCGCCCCGCGCTGCCAGCCGGACGATCTGGATCGGGAGCGCCCGCCCGGCTGGTCTGCTTCGCATTCGATCGATGGGGGTGCCGCCGAGTGCAGTTGCTCTTGCCGCCCCCACTCGCGTAGATTTCCGTGACGGTGATCACATCGGTGCAGGGAGAAGCGCGATGAGCGAAATGCTGAGTCTGTACAGCTATTGGCGCTCGAGCGCCGCCTACCGCGTGCGCATCGCTCTGCATCTGAAGGGCCTGGCGTATGCACAGCAGCCGATCCACCTGCTCAACAACGGTGGTGAGCAGCGCAGCGCCGAGTTTCGCGAGCTCAACCCGCAGGCCTTGGTGCCGGTTTTGATGGACGGCGAGCGCGCGGTTCGGCAGTCGCTGGCGATCATCGAGTACCTGGACGAGAGTTTCCCGGCCGTGCCGCTGCTGCCGGCCATGGCACGCGATCGTGCCCGCGTGCGATCACTGGCTCAGTTGATTGCCTGCGACGTGCATCCGCTGGCCAATCTGCGGGTGCAGCAGTACCTCGAACGTGAACTCGGGGTGGATCAGTCCGGTCGCGAAGCCTGGTCACGGCACTGGATCGCCGAAGGTCTGGCCGCGTTCGAGGCGCTGGTGTTCGACAACCCCTCCTCGGGCGAGTACTGCGAAGGCGATATCCCCGGCATCGCCGACTGCTGCCTGATCCCCCAGATGTACAACGCGCGGCGGCTGCAGATGGACCTTTCCCCGTATCCCACCCTGCTGCGCATCGAAGCGAGCTGCTTGGCGCTGCCCGCCTTTCAGCAGGCGGCGCCGGAACGACAGCCCGACGCACCGCAGGCGTGAGCGTTCCGGTAGCGTCCTCGGCTCGTGACCTTCTTGAGCAGCGGTGCGCGGAGGGCGAGACAACCAGTAGCCGAACAGTGCTTGGGGCTCGGTGGGCTCGGTCAGCGCTAGAATGTGAAGACTGATCCACCGGTCTGCCTACCGACGCCACCTAGTGCACAAGTGCGACCGGACATCAATGCTTTGCTTTGCGTTTGGAGGTCTGGCGATGCCGTTGCCGGAGACCAGTGGGTGCGGGCGGGACTACTCTCATCCGGGGAAGTTTGCGCAGGCATAGCTTTCCCGGATGGGAGGTGATCCGACCCTTCACTACCGAAGTCGTCCACGAGGCGTAGTGAGTTTCTGCAGATGCAAAACGGGGTGAAGTGGAAGGACCGCTCTCACTTCATGGCGATTTGCGCGACGGTGCTATGGCGCGTGTTGTTTGACGAGCTGCGCCATCGTGAATCGGGATGGACGCGGCTAGGAGCCTGTCGGGCTTGGGGGTCGAGGCGATTGTCGACTGCGAGAGGACAGTTTTTCGACGATTCGCAGGCCGAGTGGGCTCTCGGCCAAGAACCGGCGGATAGTGGACCGCGCAGACGGATTTGCAGCCCGGCCATCCAAAGTCCGACAGGCTCCTAGTACTACTATGTTAATTATCTTCAAAATGCTGCGCGTCGTCCGCAGCAGGGACAGCACAAGAGA
>CAZPHV010000015.1:0-87535 GCA_964586455.1 uncultured Aquimonas sp. | reverse complement strand
CTTGGATATGCGTCGGGAACATAAGTTCAATCAAGAATGCAACGCTACACTAGGAGCCTGTCGGACTTTGGTCGGCCGGGCTGCAAACCCGTCTGCGCGGTCCATGTTTCCGCCGATTCTTGACCCATAGCGCTGCTATGGGCCTGCAAATCGCCGAAAACCTGTCCTCACGCAGCCGAGTCTTCGCCTCGACCACCAAAGCCCGACAGGCTCCTAGGCAAAGCAGCCCCATGCGTGAGTCTGAACCAGAACGAGGGTCGCGAGACCCCACAGCAGGGCCACCATGAACGCTGAGCCCGCACGCTCTTCCCCGCTATCTCCGAACAGAGACTTGACAGGGGCAGGGAACACCATGAGCGCGAACGCCAGTCCGGGCAGGACGTACACGTGCCCCAGCATCTTGCCCGGCATGGGGCCGCCATAGCATTGCTGCATGCCCGCATATCCGGCGAGGAGAACCTGTAAGGCGTAGTAACAGAACAGGGCAAGCGCAAGCCTTCCGCTCCAGCCGATCTCGCCAAGCAGTTCTCGCGGCCCGTTCTTCCATGAACACCACCCCACGGCGCAGAGCATCGGTGCAATCAACAGCATGGTCCCAAACGCGGCCGGTCCCGCCATCGCCAGCTCTCCAGGTTGTCTACCGAACACCGAAGTCAATCACGGTCAAAGGGAGCCCAGCCAGCCTCGTGTGCGTGACAGAGGTGCGATTGATGTCGACCCCGATATCGATGGCGCAACGCGCCGGAGGTGACAGCCTGTCTGAGAATTGCCTTGAACATGTCCTTCCCATGCT
Source organism: uncultured Aquimonas sp. (assembly GCA_964586455.1). GTDB lineage: Bacteria > Pseudomonadota > Gammaproteobacteria > Xanthomonadales > Xanthomonadaceae > Aquimonas. The sequence goes on along the minus strand of CAZPHV010000015.1, from coordinate 86,742 downwards.
TCTCCGGCAATCCCGCACCGGGCTGATGCGCATGCCTCTGCTACACTTCGCGGTCTTTTTCCGCGCTGTCGCCGCAGGTGCCCCCAATGTTCGAAGTCAATCCCGTGCGCTACCAGATCGCTGACCTGTCGCAGCGGCTGTCCCTGCTTCGGGGGTTTCTTTGACTACGACCGTAAGGTTGAACGTCTGGAGGAAGTGACCCGCGAGCTCGAAAGCCCGGATATCTGGAACAAGCCCGAAAACGCCCAGCAGCTGGGCCGCGAGCGCGCCGGGCTGGAGAAGGTTGTCATCGGCATCCGCGACCTGCAGCAGGCGCTCGCCGACGCCGGAGAGTTCCTCGACCTCGCCGAGATGGAGAGCGACGAAGACACCTTCAATTCGGTCGTGGCCGATGTCGCCAAGCACACCGCGGCGGTGGAGAAGCTGGAGTTCCAGCGCATGTTCTCCGGCAAGATGGATTCGACCAATGCCTTCGTCGACATCCAGGCTGGCGCCGGCGGCACCGAGGCGCAGGACTGGGCCGAAATGCTGCTGCGCATGTACCTGCGCTGGGCCGAGTCACGCGGCTGGAAGACCGAGCTGATGGAAGTCAGCGGCGGTGACGTCGCAGGCATCAAGTCGGCCACCTTCCGCGTCGAGGGCGATTTCGCCTACGGCTGGCTGAAGACCGAGACTGGCGTGCACCGGCTGGTGCGCAAGTCGCCGTTCGACTCCGACAACCGTCGCCATACCAGCTTCACTTCGGTCTTCGTCAGCCCCGAGGTCGACGACAACATCGACATCGAGATCAATCCGGCTGACCTGAGGACCGACGTGTATCGCTCGTCCGGTGCGGGCGGCCAGCACGTCAACAAGACCGAGTCGGCGGTGCGTATCACCCATGTGCCCAGCGGCATCGTGGTGGCCTGCCAGAACGGCCGCAGCCAGCACCAGAACCGCGACACCGCCATGAAAATGCTGGCGGCCAAGCTCTACGAGCTTGAAATCCAGAAGCGCAACGCGGAAAAAGATGCAGTGGAGGCCACCAAGTCCGATATCGGCTGGGGCAGCCAGATCCGCAACTACGTGCTGGACCAGAGCCGCATCAAGGACCTGCGCACCGGTATCGAGCGCTCGGACACGCAGAAGGTGCTCGACGGTGATCTCGACGAGTTCGTCGAGGCCAGTTTGAAGTCGGGGCTTGAGGCGGGTTCGAAACGTACTGACGCGGTTTAGAGCCGGGATTGGGGATTCGGGATTTGTGAAACCCGCTCCTGGCGCTCCGACTACGATCTCTCTGCGTCCCTTCGCGCCTTGCCGTTCTACGCCCTGCTTTGACGCCCCTGCTTTTTCGAATCCCGCGTAGGGCGGATCTTGATCCGCCGCCACAATTCACGGGCATTCGCTGCGTTGAACGGGCGACCGGAAGCGGCGGATCAAGATCCGCCCTACCTGAATGTCGTCCGATGCAGGCTATGACTCGCTGCCACTCGCCTGATCCCGCATGCCGCTACTCGCTCTTCGTACCACTGTCGATTCCTGACGTTCACCGCCACTTTCCACTTCCGGTCCGCCAATGAACACTTCGCCCAACGCTACGCCCGCCCCCGACGAAAACTTCCTGATCGCCGAGCGCCGCAGCAAGCTGAAAGCGCTGCGCGAGGCGGGGCCTGCATTTCCGAACGACTTTCGCCGCGAGAGCTACGCGGGCGATCTGCAGGCCGAGTACGTGGATGCTGAGCGCTTCACTGCGGAGGCTTTGGCCGAAACCGGTCGCCGCGTGCAGCTCGGTGGTCGACTTCTGGCCAAGCGCGTCATGGGCAAGGCCAGCTTCGCGCAGATCCAGGACGAGTCCGGGCGCATCCAGCTGTATCTGACCCGCGATGGCATCGGCGAAGAGAACTATGCCGCCTTCAAGGCCATGGACATCGGCGACATCGTCGGCGTCGAAGGTGGGCTCACGCGTACCCGCACTGGTGAGCTCTCGGTCGATGTGAAGTCGCTGCGCCTGTTGACCAAGGCGCTGCGTCCGCTGCCTGACAAGTTCCATGGCATGAAAGACGTCGAGCAGCGCTACCGGATGCGCTATGTCGACCTGATCGTCAACCCGGAAGCACGCGAAGTCTTCGTGCAGCGCTCGAAGATCATCCGCGCGATGCGCAGCTGGCTGGACGCACGGCGTTTCCTCGAAGTCGAGACGCCGATGATGCATTACATCCCCGGCGGCGCCACCGCAAAGCCCTTCACCACCCACCACAACGCGCTCGACCTGCAGTTGTACCTGCGCGTTGCGCCCGAGCTGTATCTGAAGCGGCTTGTGGTCGGTGGGCTGGAGCGCGTCTACGAGATCAACCGCAATTTCCGCAACGAGGGCGTCAGCACCCGCCACAACCCCGAGTTCACGATGCTCGAGCTGTACGAGGCCTATGCCACGTACCACGAGATCATGGACCTGACCGAACAGGTGATCCGCCACTGTGCGATCGAGGTGTTCGGCACACCGGTGCGCGAATGGGAAGGCGCGAGCATCGATCTCGGCCCCGATTTCCGGCGCTGGCGCATGGACGAAGCGGTGCGCCACTTCAACCCGGAAATCAGCGAAGCCGACTGCCGTGATCGCGAGGCGCTGGCCGCGCACTGCGCGCGCCTGAAGATCCCGGTCAAGAAGGGCTACGGCTGGGGCAAGCTGCTGCTGGAGATCTTCGAGAAAACCGTCGAAGGCCAGCTGGTGCAGCCGACCTTCATCACCCACCACCCGGTCGAGGTCAGCCCGCTGGCCCGCGAGAGCGACAGCGAGCCGGGCATCACCGAGCGCTTTGAACTGTTCATCAATGGTCGCGAAATCGCGAACGGCTTCAGCGAGCTCAATGACGCCGAGGACCAGGCCGCGCGCTTCCGCGCCCAGGTCGAGCAGAAGGAAGGCGGCGACGACGAGGCCATGCACTTCGACGCCGACTACATCCGCGCGCTCGAATTCGGCATGGCGCCGACCGGTGGGCTGGGCATCGGCATCGACCGCTTGGTGATGCTGCTGAGCAACTGCGCATCGATTCGCGACGTGCTGCTGTTCCCCTACATGCGGCCGGAAGCCGACTGACGTCGGCGGGGCTGCAGCCGCTTTGACTGTGGTCTCAAGGCTGAGAAGCCACAAGCAAGTGACTCGTCCCGGCGGGCCCCTGCTCGCATCAGCGATTCACCAAGCCTGAGGCCTGAGGCGGCTGCGCAGGACGAAGGCGAGAGACGCGAACGCGCTGACGCTGGCGCATCCACGCTCTCCCGCCTCAACTGATACGGTAAGTTTTGGCGGAATCTGCCGCTGTACGGGTCAATCTGATCCGGTCACCATGTCGGCATGAACCCATGGATCCCCTCGTGTTTCGCGATGGCCCTGAGCCTGACTGCGCTGGCAGTCAGCGCGCAGGACGCAGACGCAGACCCCGATTTCGGTGACCGGCTGGCCACCTGTGCTGCCTGCCACGGCGAGCGTGGTGAAGGCGCTGACGGCAGCGCCTACGCGCCTCATCTGGCCGGCAAGCCCGGCGCCTATCTCTACGAGCAGCTGCGCGGATTTCGCGATGGCGGCCGTCAGCACCTGCAGATGGCTTGGCTGGTGCGCCATCTTGACGACGACTACTTGCGCGAGATTGGCGACTGGTATGCCGCACTGCCGCCCAAAACTGCGCCCGCTGACGAGCTGGCGGCGCGCGAGGCGCGCCCCGACGATGCCATTGCGAAGCGACTGGTGGAGCAGGGCGACCCCGCGCGCGGCCTGCACGCCTGCGCGAGCTGCCACGGCGCCGATCTGGTCGGGCTGGAGCCCGGCGTGCCGGCTCTGGTCGGGCTGCCGGCCGAGTACGTGGTCGCGCAGTTCGGCGCCTGGCGTACCGGCGTACGCAGTGCGAGCGCGCCGGATTGCATGGCCGATATCGCGCGTACGCTCGAGCCCACCGAGATCCGCGCAATCGCCGAATGGCTGTCGAGGCAGGGCCACAGCCAGCCGCGTCGCCCCGCGGCCGCGGGCAGCTTCGCACTGCCCGAGGCCTGCGGTTCGAACCCGGTCGGTAGCGAATCAGCTCGGGCGCGCTTCGAGACCGCGGCCTTCGCTGACGCACTCGGGTCGTCGGTGTCTGTTCCGACGCAGGGCAGGGGCGAAGCGCAGGACTCTGCCGCGCCGGTCGAGGCACAGAGCTCCGGTCACGCAACCGAGGCCCCGCGAGCACCCATTTCGTCGCCCCCGCGTAGGCGGGGGCCCAGCGCAGAATCCGCGCGCGCCGACACCAGCGCACAGCGGACCTGCGACCATTCAAGCGGCTGCGACGTCGACGTGGCCGATCAATCGAAGGCCAACCCCGAATGAGCCGGCGCATTCCGCGCTGGCTGCCTGCCGCGGTGATTCTGCTGCCGCTGCTGATGCTGCTGCTCAGCTTCGGCCTGTACGGACTGGTGCAGCAGGGTGGGCTGACGCCGTTTCGCGTGCCCAGCGGGCAGGCGAGGGTGGTTGCGACCGATGCCGATCTGGTCGCGCACGGTGCCTACCTGGCGCGTATCGGCAACTGCGCCGGTTGCCACACCGCGACCGGCGGCCAAGCCTACGCCGGCGGTCGTGCCTTCAGCAGCGACTACGGCACGGTGTACTCGAGCAACCTCACGCCTGATCCCGAGTTCGGCAACGGCGACTGGTCCTTGGCCGAGTTCGCGCATGCGATGCGGCACGGCGTCAGTCGCAACGGTATTGCGGCGCCGGTGTTCCCCTACGCCAGCTTCGCGCAGCTGTCCGAGCGCGATATCGAGGCCCTGTTCGCCTACCTGGGCCAACTGCCGCCGCTGGCGCTCGCGCAGCCCGAACGGGTCCTGAGCTTTCCCGCGGATCTGCCGGGTTCGATGCTGGTCTGGCGGCTCCTGTACCACCGCCCCGCTGCCTTGCAGCCGGTCGCGGGCATGAGCCCCGAGTGGCAACGCGGGCGCGAGCTGGTGAACGGCATCGGACACTGCGCGATGTGCCACGGCGCGCGCGGGCGCTTCGCCTCGATGGCGGCAGACGCCGAACTGGGGGGCAGTCGAATCTCCGGTTGGTACGCGCCCGCACTGCATGCCGCTTCGCTCAGCGACCGCTTCGAGGACGGCGCGATCGCCACCTATCTGCTCGGCGGCAGCGCACATGATCGCGGCGGCTACGGCGCAATGGCCGATGTAATCGCCACCAGCACCCGCCATCTGGACAGCGCGGACGCAGCAGCAATCGAAATCTATCTGCGCAGCCTGCCGGCGCCGCCGGTGCTGTCAGCGCGAAGCAATCGCCTGCGTGTGAGCTCCGGGCATCTGCGTGAAGGCCGCGCCCTCTACGAGCAGCACTGCGCCGACTGCCATGGTCTCAAGGGTGAAGGTGATCGCGGCCGCTATCCGGCGCTGGTGGACTCGGCTGCGGTGATCGGCCCGGACCCGGTGAATCTGGTGAAGTTGATCGCGCTCGGCGCGGTCGCGCCGAGCGCGCCGCTCAACCCGCGACCGCACACCATGCCGCCTTATGCCCATCGTCTGAATGCGAGCGAGATCGCCGCTCTCGTGAATGACCTGCGCGACCGCTGGGGCGACTCGCCGCGGCCGATCACGCCGGACGAAGTTCGCGAGCTCGGCGGCATGGTCAGGCGCTGAACCGGCCATGCTGCTCTACCAGCAATACGCCGGAGAGTTGGCCGCGCTGATTCGCAGCGGGCAGCTGCGTGCAGGTGAGCGCCTGCCCTCGGTGCGCGAAGCCAAGGCCCGGCGCGGCGTGAGCGCTTCGACCGTATTCATGGCCTACCAGCAGCTGGAACGCGAAGGACTTGTTCTGGCGCGTCCGCAATCGGGCTTCTACGTGCTGCCGAGTGCCTTGCTCGACGCTGCGCCCTGGACGGTGTCCTCGTTGCCGGAAGGTCCCAGCGAGGTTGCGATCAGCGAGCTGGTGTTCGACGTGCTGCAGGCCGCTCGCAGCCCCGGCGTGGCACCGCTCGGCTCGGCCTTTCCGGGCCCCGAGTTGTTTCCGTTGGAGCAGCTGGCGCGCGCGGCCTCAAGCAGCCTGCGCACGCTCGCCCCGCAGGACATCGTCGAGAACCTGTCGCCGGGCAACCCACGCCTGCGCGAGCACATCGCGACCCGCTACCGCCTCGACGGAATCGCCGTGTCGCCGCAGGAGATCGTGCTCACGCACGGCGCGCTGGAGGGCCTGAACGCAGGGCTGCAGGTGTTGACCCGGCCCGGCGACACGGTGGTGATCGAATCGCCCGCGTTCTATGCGAGCCTGCAGGCGATCGAGCGCCTGAAACTGCGCGCGCTGGCGCTGCCGACCGATCCGGTCGAGGGCATCGACCTCGATGCGCTCGAACAGGCCCTGGGGCACGAACGCATCGCCGCCTGCTGGCTGATGCCGAGTTTCCAGAACCCGCTGGGCTGCCTGATGCCGGAACCGCGCAGGCGTGCCTTGGTCGAGCTGCTGGCCAAGCACGAAGTGCCACTGATCGAAGACGACGTCTACGGCGAGCTGTACTTCGGCAGCCAGCGCCCGCGCCCGGCCAAGGCCTTCGACCGCACGGGGCGGGTCCTTCACTGCGGTTCGTTCTCGAAGTCACTGGCGCCCGGGTACCGCCTGGGCTGGATTGCCGCTGGCCGCTACCAGCTGCAGGTGCAGCGACTGATTCTGATGACGACGCTGGCCGCCTCGCTGCCTGCACAGACCGCCGTGCTGCAGTACCTGGAGCGCGGCGGCTACGAGCGCCACCTGCGTCGACTGCGCGGGGCGCTGGCGCATCGCATGCATGCCGCCCGCCGCGAAATCGAGGCGCGCTTTCCGGCGGGCACCCGGCTGTCGCGGCCGCAGGGTGGTTACTTCCTGTGGCTGCAGCTGCCCGCGGGTATGGACGCGATGCGCCTGCATCAGGCCGCGCTGGAGCGCGCGATCGGCCTGGCGCCGGGGCAGGTGTTCAGTTCCGACGCGCGCTTTCGCGATTGCCTGCGCATCAATGTCGGCCACGCGCCCGAGCGTGTCTTGCCGGCGCTGGCCACCCTGGGCGAGCTCGCCCATGAGCTGTTGAAAGGACACCCATGAAGACCCTATTGATCCTGCTTGGCGTGGCTGCGGTGCTGTTCCATCTGGGCTCCGGCCTGTACTACCTCGTCAGTGACAACGGCGGGAGCCGACGCACCCTGCGAGCGCTGGGGTGGCGCGTGGCCTGTTCGCTGGGCTTGATCGCAGCGCTGCTGCTGGGCATTGCTGCAGGTGTCGTGCAGCCGCACGGCATCGGCGGCTGAGGGGGGCAGACATGCATCCGCAGGTCGAACTCAACCTGGCCCTGATCCTGTTTCTGCCCTGGTACCTGGTGATCGTGGTGGTCTATTGGCGCCTGCGTCGCTGGCCGGCACGCTGGTCAGGACGCGTGTTCGACCTGCTCGCGATCGCGCTGTCGATCGCCGCCGCCGCCATCGCCGGGCCATGGGCGCTGGCCGAGGCTGACGACAGCATCGGTTCGATGTGGCCGCAGATCCTCGCCACCGTGGTGGGTTACGGCGCATTTCTCGCGGTGATCACGTTGGCGGCGCTGCTTAGGCGACTGCTGGCGGGGCCGCGATCGGCATGAGCTGAGGCGCCCGAGCGCCTCGCCGGCGATCAAGTTTGCGCCTTGCTCCACGCCAGCACGGTATCGGCGAAGCGGCGGATCTCGGCGAAGCGGTTGTACAGCGGCGCAGGGCTGATGCGGATCACGTCGGGTTCGCGCCAGTCACCGAGCACGCCTTGCATGGCGAGATATTCGAACAGCGCGCGGCCCTGCTCACGTCCACCTCGCACACGCAGCGAAAGCTGGCAGCCGCGGCGCTCGGGTTCGCGCGGCGTGAGCACCTCAAGCACGTTCGACAGCTCGGCCTCGATCAGCGACTCCAGATAGCCGGTCAGCCGCAGCGAGCGTTCGCGCAGCGCACGCATGCCGCCGGCTTCGCGGAACAGCTCCAGCGAGGCGCGCACCGGCGCCAGCGCCAGGATCGGCGGGTTGCTCATCGCCCATCCTTCCGCACCCGGCGTGGGGTCGAAGCTGGCGGCCATCTGAAAGCGCGTCGACAGTTTGTGCCCATACCAACCGGTCAGCCGCGGCAGGGTGGCGTCCTGCGCGTGGCGCTCGTGCACGAAGATGCCGCTGACTGCGCCGGGGCCACTGTTGATGTACTTGTAGTGGCACCAGGTAGCGAAGTCGGCGCCGCTGTCGTGCAGGGCCAGGGGCAGATTGCCGGCGGCGTGCGCGCAGTCGAAGCCCACCGCCGCGCCTTGCGCTTGGGCAAGCCGCGCGATCTCCTTGAGATCGAAGGCCTGGCCGGTGCGGTACTGGATACCCGGCCACAGCACCAGGGCCAGCCGCGGGCCGTGCTGCTCGATCGCGCGCGCAATCGCCTGCATCGAAATCGTTCCGCTCGGCTCATCCGGCTGCACTTCGATCAGACACTGCGCCGGGTCGAAACCGTGGAAGCGGATCTGCGACTCCACCGCCTGCCAGTCCGACGGAAATGCCCCCGCCTCGATCAGGATCGCCGGGCGCTCCGGCGTGGGCCGGTAGAAGCTAACCATCAGCAGGTGCAGGTTGACGGTCAGCGTGTTCATCGCCGCCACCTCGATGGGCTGGGCGCCGACCAGCTCGGCCAGCGGCGCGTTCATTGATTCCAGGTAGCGCAGCCACGGCCGCTCGCCCTTGAAGTGGCCCTCCACCGCCAGCTCGCGCCAGACCTGGAGCTCGCCCAGCACCGCGGCCTCGGCGTCCTTCGACTGCAGGCCCAGCGAGTTGCCCACGAAGTAGGCCAGCTCGCCCTCGCCGTGGCGGGGAATGTGGAAGCGCTCGCGGAAGCGGGAGAGCGGATCTGCGCGGTCGGCCTGTTCGGCCCATGCGGCGCTGTGCACGATCATGGCGTGGTCTCGGGTGCGGGGAGGACGCATGGTAGCGGCTGCGCCACCCGATGCTCGCCTCGGCCCCGACGGCTGCAGCCTCAGTACGGCATGGCTCTCAGGGCGACAGCGGGGCGCAGGGTTCCCGAAGCGCCTCGGACAGCGGGACGGACAACCGAAGCCGCGTTCCCGCCCCCGAACTGTCTACCGTAAGCGCCCCACCCAGCCTGCTTGCGCGCGAGCGCATGCTTCGCAGCCCAGTGCCTGCTACCGAGTCGGTTGCGTGGCCTTCGGTCGTCGGGAAGCCCTTGCCGTCGTCGCTGACCTCCAGCAGCAGGTTTTCGCCTTGTGCGACGAGGCTGGCCTCGACCCTGCGCGCGCCGCTGTGCTTGAAGGCATTGATCAGGGCCTCCTGCAGCACCCTCAGCAGATCCAGGCTGTGCTCGGCGCGCAGACGGATCTGCTCCAGGCCCTCGACCCGCCAGCGCACGGAAATGTCGTGGGCCTCGAACAGATGCGTGAGGCGGTGACGGACTGGCGCCAGCAGGTCGCCCAGCGCGTTCTGGCCGTAGTGTTGGGCCGAGGCGCTATCGATGATCAGGCGCAGGTCGTCGCGGAGCTCCTCGAACAGGCCCAGCACGGCCTGCGCCGGCAGCGGGTCCTGCGGGGCCTGGCGCAGGCTGGCGATGGTGCTGACCAGTTTGCCGCCCATGCCGTCGTGCAGATCGTGGGCGAGGCCCACCCGCTCGGCGAGGCGCGCGTTCACCAGCTCCAGCTCGTGCTGTCGGCGCAGGGTGTCCGCCAGCTCGCCGCGGGCCAGCTCCACGCTGCGGCCGAGCTCGGCGTTGAATCCCTCGATGCGGCTCAGGCTGCGCGTGAAGTTCCAGGCCAGCACGACGGCCACGCCGATCACGGTGAGGTTGAGCGTCAGCGTCGCGTAGTACACCTCTCCCGGGATCAGGCCCATCACCGCCAGCGCGTCATGCACGCCCGCGATCAGGCTGACCAGGGCGAATCCGGCCAGGATCCGGTGGTCCAGGCGGCCGCTGCGCGCGGCCAGCGCCACGAACAGCAGGTTGGCGCCGGCGTTCACGATCACCGCCAGCATCAGCAGCAGTTCGCGAACCTCGCGCTTGCTGCCGTCGGGGGCGAGCACCATGGCCAGCGAGGCCGCCGCGAGCAGCAGCCACAGGCCGGTTTCACCGCGGGGCCAGCGCCGTTCGCAGAAGCGCAGCACGAACATGACCCAGCAGCCGCTGAACACCAGCAGCATCACCGTGGTCATCGCCTGGTAGGCATGGGTGCTGGCGAACGGCCAGGGGCTGAGCGCGATCTGGTTCCAGGCGATCGGGGACCAGGCCAGCTGCTGGGCGGCGAACCAGCCGTAGGCCACTTCGCGCCGACGCAGCAGCCACAGCAGCAGGAAGAACAGGCCCAGGGTGAGACCGATCCCGATGCTGACATGGGCAAGCCCCTGCCGCAGCCACAGCGCCTGGGTCTGGCGATGGGCCAGCGTTTCCGCATCGCCGACCGCGACAGGGCCCAGGCCGCCGGCATAGGCCGCGAACCCGGAAACGCGAACGAGCACGGTGTTCTCGCCGCTGCGCTGCAGGGCGGTCGGCAGGTGCCAGTGGCGCGGGCTGTTCCAGAGCCGCGACAGCGGCTCAATGCGCTGCGGGTCGCGCGCCAGCAGGGCGCCGTTGACGCGCACCTCGGCCGCCAGGTTGACGTACTCGATGTACAGCCCCAAGCCCTCCCGCGGCGAGGGCTGCTGCCAGCGCAATCGGTACCAGACCACGCCGTCGTGCGCGGGCCAGCGCGGCTGCCAGTTGTCGGGCAGGCTGACCTCGACCCAGCCCTCCGCCGGCGGCTCTTGGGCCTGCCAGTCGCCGGCGACGGCTTCAACCCGCAGCGTCTCGGCACTGCCGGCAGGCGGGCTCCACAGCGCCGCGAGCAGGAGTAGCAGCAGGACGAGTGTTCGAAGCATGGCGCGGGCGTGCGGGGCGGGCCGGCATTGCCGCAGCTGGGGTTTCGACTGTCAAGCCAGTGGCGGCCTGTGCGCGGATTCACAGTGCGGATACCCAGATCTGGGGATTCGCCGGCCTGCGACCTGCGCAAAGCTCGCGCCAGCGCGGGCGGCGTGCCCGCTATCCGGACACGATCATGCGCAGCAGAACCCGTTCCTTGATGAGCGCCTTCATCGCTGCGGCGCTGAGCGCGGGCGGCGCGCTGCCCGCGTCGGCCCAAACCGCAGGCCTGACTGCGCTTGGGAGCGGTGGCAACGGCGGCGGACGAGTGGACGGCTGCATCGCGAACGGTGGCGCGGCCGGCGTGCCCGGCGAGGCGGGGCGGGCTTGCGGGCTGATTGGAACGGGCGGCGCTGGTGGAGGTGCCGGCGCGCCGGGTGGCGCAGGCGGGCCAACGCCAGTCTCACCAACCCTTACGCCGGGCGCAGCCGGTGCATCGGGAGTCTTGGGGGTGAATCTGGGCCGCGGCGGGAATGGTGGAAACTCTACTTCTTTCGCGGGCTCCGGTGGTGGTGGGGGAGGGGCCAACTGCTTCCATGGCCCGCTGGCCTCATGGCCCACCGACCTCAACTGCAAAAGCGGTGACGGCGGGAACGGGGGCTCGTCGGTTGGCGGCTACGCCGGCGGCGGCGGCGGGGGCGGCACGATCACCTTGCTGGGTACCGGTCAGGCCCGCATCACTGGCCAGCTCACCGGCGGTGACGGCGGACGCGGAGGATTGATACAAAGCGCTCCGTTCGAAGTGGCATCAGCCTTTGCTGTTGCGGCTGCCGGCGGTAGCCCCGGGGCCGGGCTGGTCGTCGCAGACGCAGCCTTCATCACGGTGGCTCAGTCTGGACGCATCAGGGGCGGGCGCGCCGGACTGTCCTCGGCCGCGCAGTCCCTCGCAGGCACCAACGGCAGCGATGGCGTCGCGGGTTGTTCGCCCGGTGGACATGGAGAACCCGGAGTTCAGCCGGGCCTGGTGACGGTCCCACCGCCGCCAGCAACGGGGCCTGGCGTCTGGTTGCTGGACGCAGCCCAGCTCGACAACGCCGGGATCATTTCAGGGGGCGAGGGCGCGGTGTCTTCCGTCGCCGCGCCACCCGGTGCCGCGGGAGGTCGAGGAGGCAGGGGCGGCAACGGGGCCGACAACAACACGTCGGGAGGTGGAAACGGTTGCGCGGGTGGCGACGGAGGTCGGGGCGCAGACGGGCCTGCCGGTCTCGTCTCCCCCAGTGGCGGGGCTGGCTTGGTTGCCGGCGTCGAGGCTCGGATCCTCAACCATTTCGAGATCAGTGGCGGCGCCGGCGGCGGCGGCAGCGCTGCCAACGGCGGTACCGGCGGACGTGGAGGCAATGGCGGCCGCGGCGGTGACGGCGGCTTCGGCGCTCTGGGCGGTTTCGGTGTCCGTGGAGATGGTGGCAACGGCGGCCGCGGCGGCGATGGCGGCAAGGGTGGTGACGGCGCAGCGGGTGGCGTCGGTGGCGACGGCCTGGTGCTGCGCGGCGGCGGTGAATTGGTCAACGCTGCAGGCGCGCGCGTCGACGGCGGCGTGGGCGGCGACGGCGGCCAGGGCGGTCAGGCGGGAGCCGGCGGAGCGGGCGGCGACGGTGGCCAAACCAGCGGCGCAGCCACGCCGGGTGCAACCGGCGCTGCGGGACGCTCGGGCTCTGGTGGTCGAGGTGGCAGTGGCGGTACCGGCGGCCGCGCCGTCGTGGCGATGGCCGCCGACCAGATCGTCAATCAGGGACTTCTGTTCGGCGGCCTGGGCGGGGCGGGCGGTCTGGGCCGCAACTTCGCGCAGCTGAATGTGGACGGCCAGGAGGGCCGGGGCGGCGACGGCGGGAGCGGTGGCGACGGCGTCGCGCTCGCTGAAGGCGCCAGCCTCGACAATCGCGGCGAGATTTTTGGTGGTTTTGGCTTCGAGGGAGCCACTGGCGGCACCAATACCTTGGTCACCTCAATCTGCCTTGGGAATCAGTGTGACGGCGGTCGCGGCGGGCGAGGCGGCAGCGGCGGGGTGGGCGTGCAGGTCGAAGGCGGCAGCTTGAGCAACAGCGGCCGCATTGAGGGCGGCTGGGGTGCCTGGGGTGGTTTGGCCGGTGGAACCGGAACCCGCGTTTCGATCGAAGGGGGCGAGAGCGGGGACGGCGGACACGGCCTGGTCGCCGAAGCTGGCGCTGTACTCACGCACGCGGGCAGCCTCGTCGGCGGGCCAGGAGCGCCTGGGCGCAGCGGCACGAATGGCGGTCGACGGTTTGGCGGCGAGGGCGGCGCAGGCGCTCGCATCTCGGGCGGGTCCCTGCTCAGCACCGAGGGCAGCGCGGAAACACCCGCAAGCATTGTTGGCGGCAACGGCGGCAATGGTGGTACCGGGTCTCCGCAAGAGCAGTTCCCGGTGAATGACTTCAACCGACGCGGCGGCCGTGCCGGCGATGGCGGGGTGGGTTTGGTCCTGGCCAGCGCAGCGGAGTGGTCCCACGTGAGCCACGCGAGCATCCAGGGCGGTAATGGCGGCATCGGCGGCGACAACGGTGCGGCCGGCCAGGAGCTCGCCGCGCGAGGGCAAGAGAACCCGGCGGTGGGCGGTGCCGGCGGTGCGGGAGGCGCGGGTGTCGAGCTGATCGAACTGGCCAGCGCCGAGCTGCTCGGCCGGATCAACGTCCAGGGTGGCCGGGGCGGTGCGGGCGGCGCCTGTGCGTTGGTTCCCACGCAGCCGAACAACGTGGCGGCCCACGGCGGTGCCGGCGGTGCCGGCATTGTCCTGCGCAACACGGAGTTGCGCTGGGCTGCCGTCTCAAGCAGCGGCAGCAGCGTGCGCGGAGGTGATGGTGGCGGCATCAGGCTCTACCGCCCCGACGGCCCACCCTGCGGGGTGGTCGGTGTGGGCGGTCCGGGTGTGTTGTTGGACGGCGATGCCGTCCTGCGCGCGGCCCGCTTTGCCGCCTCGTTTGTCGGCGGTGTCTCGGGCGCCACGGTGCCCGAGGCCGCGCCGGGCATCCTGATGCGCGGTGGTGGCAATGAGCTCGTCCTGGAGGGGAATTCGCCGCCCGCAGCGCGGGTGGTCAGCGAAAGCGGCGATCTGAACGGGGGTGACACGCTGGTGTTCGACCCGCAGTTTGACGACGAAAGCCTGGATGCCCGCCGGTTTCAGCCCGGTGGCTCGGGGGGCTATGCGTTCGAGGGCTTCCGACGCATCGAGAAGCGCGGCGAGCGAGCCTCGATCCTGGTGGGTTTCGGCAGCGCCGTTTCGGTGCCTTTGACGGTGCGCGCGGGTGAGCTCCGGGTTCTGAACTCGCTGCAGGGCCAGGGCTACCCCAACCTGCCGGTGCGGGTTGCAGGAGGAAAGCTCTACGGCAGCGGCACCGTGGGCAGCCTCGAAAACGAGGCGAGCGTCGAGCTGCGCAGCAATCCAAGCGGCGGCTTCCTGACCCTGCGCGTGGCCAGCTTCAGCCAGACTTCCGGGACCCTGCAGGTCGTGGCCAGCGGCGGTGCCAGCCCGGCCAATGGGCGTCTGGAGGTCAGCGGTGCCGCGCAGCTTGCCGGCACCCTGCGCATCGATTTCGCAGAGCCGCCGGTCGATGGGACGGTGTACACCGTGCTGACGGCGTCTTCCTTGAACGGCACTTTCGAGAATCTGGTGCTGACCGGAGCCGATGGCCTGGCTGCCCGGGTGGAGTACGGCGCCACGGCGGTCACGGTCGTGATCGATGCCAGCCTGGCCGTGCCCGAGCTTTTCAAGGATGGCTTCGAGTAAGCGGGACGTACTGTACTGTCCGGGTTGGCTTGGCCGGCGCGGAGAGTGCCCTGTGGCCTGCGCGAGCTGAGGCGCGCTGCAGGAATGGGTGGGCGGCCTCGCCCGGCGCGGGCCGGGTCGCCCCTTGATGCGAACCTGGTCGACCCGTCTACGGAAGCAGGCCGTGCGCCCGTGCCGCGTGCACCGCGCCGGTGCGCGAGTGCACCGAGAGCTTTGCGTAGACGCGCTTGATGTGGGTCTCCACGGTGTGTCGCGAGATCTGCAGCGCTTCCGCGATCTCCTGATTGCTGAGCCCCTTGGCCACCTGGCCAAGGATCTCCGTCTCGCGGTCGGTGAGGGCTTCGGACAGCAATGGAACAGCCGCGGACGCGCCCTGCTCCGGGGGTGTGCCCGTCAGCCCCGAAAGCGCCAGGATGCGCCGCGCAATGAAGGGATCGATCGGTGCTCCACCACGCAGCGCGCTGCGTATCGAGAGCTCCAGCTCGATGTCCTCGCGGTCCTTCAGGAGGTAGCCGGTGGCGCCGGCGCCCAGCGCGTCCAGGATTTGCGCTTCAGTGCTCCACGAGGTCACCACCAGGATTGGCAGCGCGGCCTCGCGCTGGCGCAGCCAGCCCACCAGCTCGGTGCCATTGCCGTCTGGCAAGCCAAGGTCCACCAGCGCCAGCCCGAAGGCCTCGTCCCTCGCCAGCGCGTGCGCCTCCCTGATGCTGGCGGCGAGGCGCAGCCCATCGCGTGCAAAGCCCACTGTAGCGAGCACCCGGCACAGGCGATCGAGCAGCGCGGGGTCGTCATCGACGACCAGCACCGGGGCGTTCGTGGCCGCGCTGTCCATCAGGGCCGGGGACGCGACGACGCCTGCACGAATTCGCGAAGCGCGCGGCCCAGCGCCTCCAGCGAAGGGCCGTGCGAATACATCATGTGCCCGGCCTCGTAGTAGCTCATCGACACGTTGCCCTGCAGCTCGGGCTCCAGGCCCAGGTGGTCGAAGGTGTATTCGGTCGCGAAGAAAGGCGTGGCGAGGTCGTAATAACCGTTGGCTACGTGAACCTTCAAATGCGGGTTGCGGCTCATCGCCGAGCGCAGTTGTTCACCGGTGTTGATGAAGCTGCCGCCGTTGGCGCTGCCCCAGTTCCAGCGACGATTGACGTCGCCGCTAAGGATCTCGTACTTGCGTGCGTCCTCGTAGCCGAGCTCGCTGCGCACGTAGTGGTTCAGCGCGGCGGTGTAGGGGCCGAGGATGGCGGTGTAGTTGGGGTCATGCGAGGACGTCTCGCCGGCAGCATCCGCATCGATGCCGAGGTAGCGGCTGTCCAGGCGGCCGACCGTGCGACGTTGCTCGCGCAACAGTTCCTTGGTGAAGCGCTGGATGCTCGGCCGCAGGTTGGCGCGCAGCAGGAATTCGGCCGAGACACCGATGAAGCCCGACAGCTTCTGAGCGATCTCGCGGGCGCGTACCTCCGGCAGCCGTGCACCGAGCATCAATGCCTGCGCGTATTCGGTTTCGGCAAAGTTTCGGGCCTCCTGCAGGAAGCTTTCCAGCGGTGGCTTGGGCTGGATGCGGCCGTGGTACCAGGCGGTGGCCGCATAGGTCGGCAGGAAGGTGATGTAAGGCAGGTCGTTGCCCGGATCGAAGCGCGCGGTGCCGAAGTTCAGGATCGAGGACACCAGCATCACGCCATTGAAGAACATGCCCTCGGCGTTCTGCAGGTGGTCGACCAGCGCGGCTGCGCGCGTCGTGCCGTAGCTTTCACCGATCAGGAACTTCGGGCTGTTCCAGCGCTGATTCTCGGTGGTCCAGCGGCGAATGAACTCGGCCACGGCCTGCACGTCCTGGGTGACGCCCTGGAACTCCTCGGCCTTCGCATCACCTGCGGCGCGGCTGTAGCCGGTGCCGACCGGATCGATGAAAACGAGGTCGCTCACGTCCAGCAGGGAATGCTCGTTGTCGGTCAGACCGTGCGGCGGCGGCGGCGGCTGTACGCCGTCCGGAAACACCACGCGGCGCGGGCCGAGTGTGCCGAGGTGCAGCCAGACCGAGGACGATCCTGGCCCGCCATTGAAGCTGAAGGTGACGGGCCGCGTGCTGCGGTCGGCGATGCCCGCGCGCTGGTAGGCGATGTAGAACAGCTCGGCCCTCGGCGTGCCCTCGTCGGTTTGAAGCAGCACGGTGCCCGTGGTCGCGGTGTAGCGGATCTGTTGGCCGTTGATCCGGGCCGAGAGCGATTTTTCGACGCGCTTGGCTGCAGTCGTCTCGACCACGTCCGGGCCGGCCGGAGTCTTGGCCAAAGCGTCGCCAACCAGCGCGAACGGGGTCGCCAGGCACAGGGAGGACGCGATCAGCGCGACTCGAAGCAGGCGGGGCAGGGCAGGCACGGACATGCGGATTCCAAGGGCGCGAACACAGCCCTGAATCGTCGCCTCTGCGGCCTTCGGGCTCGCCTGTCAAAAGGCAGGGGCGGAGGCTTTGGATATCCACATCGCCTGTGGATAAGTGTGTGCATGGGCTTGGGGCGGGCCTGCGCAATTGCCCGCATATCAAGGGCTTGCGGGTGTCTGGTGAAAAACTGCCCAGCGCTTGAAAAAACTTCAAAATCAATGGCTTACAGGAATCTCTTGAAGTCGAGTCGCAAACGGGCGTGCAGAAACTGTCGCTTGACAGAGCAAGGATTTGCGCTGTGCACAACCCGCGGCGGGCGCAATCGGGCCGAGGCTGCGGAGGAGCGCCGAAGGGGCACGCTGTCAAGCACCAATCGCGTGTTTTGCTTCAGTTACGCGCGAGGTTCTGACGTCGGTGGAACACCAGCCACAGATAGGCGATAGCCAACAGCGGTGAGGCCGTGAAGGAGAAAAACGACAGCACGACCACCACCATGTAGGCCGCATCGTTGGCGCTCTGCTCCTCGGCGCGGATGCCGCTCATCAGGTTGAACACCACGTGCTCCAGGTTGAGCATGGCCAAGGCCATCACGATCAGGGCCAGCGGCAGCAGGCAGGCGACGATCGCTTCCCAGACCCGCAGTCCGGCGTCGCGCTTCAAGAACACCAAAAGCAAGGCGACCCGCCAGCTGGCGACCACCGCCAGGAACCACGCGTTCGTTGCCAGCGCGGCGTCTCCGCTCATGAAGCGCTCGACGGGGATGGCGTACAGCAGTGCCGGCGGCGAGGTCAGGCAGACGAACAGCAGCACGTTGCGATAGCTCCAGCGCCGCGGACGCAGCGGCAGGATCAGCAGCCACAGCAGCAGGGCCAGCGAGAACACGTAGGCTACGGAGCCCAGCCCGGCGAGCTGCCACAGTTCGGCACGCGGGTTGTCCCAATAGCGGCCGATGCCAGCAAGCCAGGTCATGCCCAGACCGAAGGCGAGATAGGCGTCCGCGTGCGAGCGCACGCCCGGGCCCATCGGTCGGAAGCTCAGCAGGCGTCCGACATCGCGCAGCAGCTCACCCCACATGCTCAGCTGTGGAACCACACGCAGCGGATCAGGCCGTCGGCAATGCGATAGATCGCGATCACCTCGAAGGGCTGATCGCGCAGGCCGGTCACGCGCTCATGGTCGACCACGGTGTCGCCGACGGCGATGCGATTGACGAGTTCAGCGTGCAGGGCCGGCAGGTGGAAGCGCTCGTTGGCATAGAACTCGCCCAAAGCCGCGCGACCGCGCAGGCTGGGCTCGCTGGCCGGCATGCGCCAGACCTCGACATCTTCGGCATAGACCTCCAGAAAACGCTGCAGGTCATGGGCGTTGTAGGCATCGAGCTGGTGCTGGGCGACTTCGATTGGATTCACGAGCGGGCTCTGTCAGTGAGGGGCGCGCCGCGAAGCCTGCCACAGCCGACCTCAGGCAAACAGCGTGTTTGGGATTCAATCAGCAGGAGCAGACCGAACCCGCCCAGCCCAGCGCTTCCAGCACGGCGTTCCAGAGTTCGGTGACGATGCGCCCTCGGTTGAAGGCCACGTCAAACAAGGGCAGAGAGACCACGCCAATCCAGACCACGTAGCCGAAGCCGAGGTAGTCGCTGAACAGGATCGTACGCAGCCAGTCCTGGCCGAACAGATAGAAGGCCGCGACGATCGTGGTCGCGGTCAAGATCAGCACCGCACTGGGCAACAGATGCGGCCCGGCACGCCGCCGCAGCGCAGCGGTCAGCCCGACCGCCAGCAGCACCAGGGCATTGGCGCCGGTGAAGATGCGGAACTCGCGATGCAGCTTGTCGGCGATCTCGCGGTACTCGGACTGCAGGAAGGCCTTCAGGCGTTCACCGATGCGCTCCCGATCGGCAATCTCAAGCCAGGCGCTGTCGCTGACACTGACTCGTGGACCGTTTCTGCAGTCGCAGTCCGGTCGCAGCATCTCGTTCAGTACCGCATCGATGCGCTGTGGCAATCCGGTCGCGAGATCGGCTTTCAGCTGTGCGATGCGTTCAGCCTGCTGGCTCAGCATGCGTTCGGCCAGACGACCCAAGCGCGTGTCCTGCATGCGCTCGATCTGCGTATCGGCGCGATCGCGCAGTTCGCTGGCCACCATCTGTCGAACAGCTGACTCCAGCTGCGTCGGCGCCAGCAGCGAGACCAGAAAGGCGAGGCCGAACAGCAATGCGCCGGTGAAGCCGGTGATCGCGAGCGTGGTGCTGTAGCGATGGGGGTCGAGGCTTGCCGGTTCCGTTTGCATGAGGCGCTCCTGAGTGCTGCGGTTTACCCGGATACGGTGCCCGCCGGTGCAAGCGGACGTGCGGCGGTTACGGCGTCTGCGCGGGCTTCCGGTCAGCCCGCGCAACCGCGCGGGCAGCTGCGGCAAACGCGGCCAGCGGCAAGGCGATCACGCTCACGGCCATGAACCAGGCGGGGTGTGGGATCAGCACGAAGTTGGCGATGGCACCCAGCAGCACCACCGCCCCGATCACGCCGGCATACAGGCGCTGTCGACGACCGGCGATGCGGGCCGCGAGTAGCCCGCCAAAGAACACCCCCGCGACCCAGGCCAGCAGCACCATCAGCAACGCCCCCGGCGGCGCCTGCGCGACATGGGCCGCGATGGCTTGCATGTCCCCGGGTTTCAGCCCTGCGGGTGGTGGATAGATTGGGTGACCCAGCCACTCGACGACCGCGATGAAGAGACCAGCGGCGAGCGTGCCGGAAACCGTGGCAGCGATGCCACGCGCCAAGCTCAGCAGAATGTCTCGAACGCTGCGTGCCATCACTCGCCTCTGATTGTCTGTTGCCGAACGTCGCCCTCGTCAGCCCGCTTGAACGGGTCGGCGGGGGGCTTCGCGAAATCTACCGGCATCAGTGGCTCGCCGCAGCTGGATTCGACGAATCAGGACGTAGCTGTTCGAGTTCAGGGCATTCAGGTGCGACGTTGGGACGAGATTGGGCCGCCCCGTGCATGGCTCAAGCTTTGATGCGAATCACGCGGCTGCTTCGCCCTCATCCGCCCGCCGCAGCACGGCGACCGGCTGCGCCCAGGGGCTGCCGGGCCGCCGCTTGCTGGTGACAAGCGTCAGCTCGGAGGGCTGGAACACGTTGATGTTGTGGGTTACCGGCGTGGTCAGCACGTACTGAGCGCGGGTTGCCTTGAGGAAGGCGCTGACCTTGTCGATGTTGAAGATGTCGAGATGGGCGAAGGGCTCGTCGATGAAGACGAATCCACCGGGGCGGTGCTCGTCGCGCATCAGGGCCACCAGCAGCAGCAGCGACTTCATCACCTGCTGGCCGCCCGAGGCCTCGCCGTCGTCCATGC
The DNA here is from genome assembly GCA_964586455.1 of uncultured Aquimonas sp. Classification (GTDB taxonomy): domain Bacteria; phylum Pseudomonadota; class Gammaproteobacteria; order Xanthomonadales; family Xanthomonadaceae; genus Aquimonas. The sequence goes on along the minus strand of CAZPHV010000015.1, from coordinate 66,361 downwards.
CGATCCAGCCCTTCTTGTCGAACTCGAAGCGGACGATCAGGCCGGACTGCGCCAGCGCCAGATCGTCGCGACCGAACTCGGGCAGATCCACCTCGACACCGATGCCGGCCAGTTCGGCCAGATGGCGCAGGTTGCGCGCGTACTGGCGCAGGGTGGCGCGCAGCACGCTCAGATAGGCACCGCGCGCTTCGTCCGTGCTGCGGCGCGCGCGCTCGGCGTGGGCAGCGCGGCGTTCGAGATCGGTCTTGAGGGCTTGATGGTCGTCCGCCAGCTTGTCGCGCAGGCCGAGCACGTTGTCGTCGGTTTCCCAGTGGCCTTCGCGCAGGCGTGCTTCGAGACGATCGACCTCACGACGCACCGCCTGCGGGCTCTCGTAGGTCTCACGCAGTTCGGCCAGCGCCGCGATCGTACGCTTCTCGAACGGTATGCCGGCGCGCTTTCTGCGGAAGGCCAGCAGGCGCTGCAGCTGCTCCTGGCGCGCGCCCAGCAGATTGCGTTCGGCCTCGCTGCGCTGACGTTCCTCTTGCTTGAGCTCAGCGTCGAGGCGATCGCGCTCGCGCGAGTTCTGCTGGCGGCGCTGCTGGGCTTCGCTGAAGGCCGCCTCGGCAGCCGCAAAGGTTTCGGCGGCGCGCAGCACCGCGGCCTCCAGCAGCTCGCGCTGGCTTTCGGCTTCGGCGAACTCCTCGGCGCGTGCGGCCAGCTGAGTGCCGGCCTGGCTGCCCTTGAGCTGGGCCTCGATCTCATTGATGCGCTGGCTGAGGATGCGGCGCTCGTCGACAAGCTCCAGCAACCGGGTTTCCAGCTCGGCCAGACGCGCCTCGCCTTCGCGCAGCTGGCGCTCACGCGCGGCGGTGCCGAAATAGCTGTCGTCGACGCCAAGATGGCGTCCACCGCGGCGTTCCTTGTAGTAACCGGCCGGCGTAATCCATTCCTGCTCGCGCGGCAGGTGGGCGCCGAGTTTGACCTCGTCCACACGTTGGATGCGTTCGAGCTGGCGCGGCAGCCATTCGGGGGGCAGGGCGGTGAACTCGACCACGTCCAGCAGGCTGCCGGGCGAGGCCTTGCCGACCGGCGCGCGGTCGGCGACCACGAAGTGCTTGAAGCGCAGGCGCTCGCCGATCGCCCAGGCGGCTTCGCGGTCCTGCGGGTTCTCCAGCAGCACGACGTGTCGATAGCCGGCCAGCACGCCTTCGATCGCCGCCTGCCAGGTCGGGTCGGTGATCTCGACGATCTCGCTGAGCATGCGATGGGCGATGCCGGCGCGGTCGAGTTCGGCGCGGAACTGGCTTTCGAACTCGGGCACGTAGCGACGCCCGCTGCGCCAGGCCTGCAGGCGGCTTTTCAGTGACTCCAGCTCGCGATGGGTGGACTGCTCCTCGCTGCCGAGCGTGCCGGCCTTGGCGCGCAGGGCCTGGCCCTCTTCGCCCAGCGCACGCACGTCGACCTGATCCTGGGTTTCGAGCTGTGCGTTCAGTCGATCGCGCTGCTGCAGAACGACCGAGTTTGCGGTGTGCGCGGCGCGGGTGCGCTCCAGCGCCTTCATCGCCGCCTGGCGGGCTTCGTCGGCGGCACCCTGTTCGGCGCGCAGGCGCAGTTCGCCCTCGTCGCACTCGGCGATCAGATGCACCAGCTCACTGCGCTCGGCCAGCAGTTCACGGGCCTTGCGGCGCTGCACGCCAAGCTGCGGCCGCGCATTGCGGATCACCGCCAGCTGTTCGGCCAGCTCGACCCGCGGCAGCACGTCGATCATCAGGTCCTGGCGCTCGCGCTTCAGTGCCTGCCATTCGGCATACGCCCGCGCGCGGCCCTCGGCCGCCTGCAGGCTGACGCCGAGAAGGTTGAGCTGGTGGTTCAGCGAAGCGCCTTCGCGCTCAGCTTCTTCCTGCTCATTGCGGGCGCGCTGGTAGTCGTCCAGCGTGGCCTTGTCGCCGAACACGTCGAAAACAAGATCCAGCAGGGCGCGCGGCGAGAGCTGGCAGAGCTTGTCGGTGGCGCCCTGCTCGAGCGTCAGCACACGCCGGATCGCCCCCGACAGTCCGGCGGCTTCGAGGCGGATGCGGTAGTCGCGCAGGCCGACCCAGTCACCGCGCTGTTCGGCGTCTTCGATGCTGGCCGAGCCCGCGAGGATCGCGAACTGCCGCGTCCATTCGCCGCCCTTCTTCTGGATGCGGCAGAACAAAGTGGCCTGGCCATCCATGATCGGGAAGAACGGTCGTGCACCCGTTGGCCCCGGCGTGTTGCCGACGACCGCGCGCAGCCAGGCGAAGGGCTTGCCGTTGTGGCGCAGATAGCTCTTGAAGTCGCGGTTGCCGGCGCAGTCGATGGTCAGCAGGGTGCGCAGTGCATCCAGCAGGGTGGTCTTGCCCGAGCCATTCGGGCCGACCACGGTGATGATGTGGGCGTCCATTGGCAGGCTGAATCGCTCCCAGTAGTCCCAGTGGACGACTTCGAGCTCGCGGAATTCGAACATGGTCTAGCCTCTTTCCGAGCTGCTGTCGGTGCCCGCGTCCATCGCCAGCGGCGCATCCCATGAGGCTTCTTCGGCCTCGGGCTCAAGCGCGGCAGCCTCGTCGTCTTCGGGCGAAGGCAGTGGCGCCTCGGCCAGGCGGATTGCTCGCTCGGCACGCGCGGCCGGGCTGAGGATGTCGGCCAGTGCACCATCCAGAATGCGTCGGCTGGTGCGCTCGTAGTCGAAGGCGAGGTCAAGCAGCGGGCCTTCGCTGAGCTCGCCCGCACGGCGCTGGATGAAGCCATGCCGCGCCAGCACGCCCAGGTTGACGTTGATCGCCATCTTGCCGCCGAGCTTGTCGGCGAAGTCGGCGATCAGGGTGCGTTCGCTCAAGGTCGGTGCAACACCCGCGTGCACCGGGATGGGCTTTTCCTCGGCGAACATCTGCTCCTGCTGGGCACCGGCGAAGTCGGCGTCCTGACGTTCGATCTGACGCTGCCGCTTGGGCAGGATGATCAGCGCCCACAGCACCACCAGCAGGGCCATCGCATTGCGATCGAGCTGCAGCTGATTCGACAGCCAGCCTTGATCCTGCGCGAAGATGGCTTTCTCCTGCGCGCGCGCCAGCGCCACGCCGACGTGCGCCGAGTACGGGTGCTCACGCAGCACCAGGCCGGCGGCTTCGAGGCGCTTGTCGAGATCGGTGCGAAACGGCTCGTCGAGCAGGGCGCGACGTGCGAGTTCGTCCTCGCGTGGCAGCCAGCGCTGCGCCAGCAGGCGCGCAATGAGGGTGGCGACAGGGTCTTGCATCATTCCTCCGCGGCGGCCGTCAACGGCCGCACATCACCCGCACTCATCAGCGCGATGCCGCCGCGCCCGTGCAGGTCGATCTTGTCGTTGCTGAATGTGACGCGCAGCGAAAGCCGCGCGATGTCGGCCGCCGGGCCGTCGAGCGCGGCCGACTCGGGATCGCCGAGCAGGCCCAGCAGGGACAGGCGATAGGCGCTGGCGGCGTAGTCTTCGCTGGGAACGAGTTTGGACAGCGCGGTTTCGCGGCGCACTTCGCCCAGCTCGTCGCGCCAGCGCTGCAGCCGGCTGGTGTCTTCGGTTTCGATTGGCAGGCTGTCGGTGCGCGGCGCTTTGGCGCCCGCGGGCAGGGCGGCAGCCAGCTGGGCCGCGCGCTCGCGGTCGACCAGCTCGAACTCGGCCAGGTCCAGTGCGATCTGGTCCTGGATGAAGGCCGGCCGCGGCGGCGCGATCCACAGCTCGTCGGCGAACGCGGCGAGGCGCTCGGCGTTCTGGTCGCGCAGCCAGCCGATCAGGTCGGAGGACGACAGCCCCGAGTGACCCAGATGAATACGATCGCGGTCGATCTGGTTCAGCGCACGCGCGAACACGCTGGCCTGACGCAACAGGGCCGACTGCGCGCGGCCAACCGCTTGCGCCAGGCGATGCGTACTCGGATCCAGATCGAGATCGGGGTCAGCCGTGATCTTGCGCACGACGTCGGTGCCGCGCTCGACCCACTGCCAGACCTGGTCGAGCCGGCCAGACGCGGTGCGGATGCGGTGTTCCGAGCCCGACAGCACCGCGCGATCGAAGTCGTCGCGCAGCTCGGTCAGGCGCGACAGCAGATGCGACAGCTCATCGGCGGGCACCACGCCCACCGCTTGGCTTGCAGCGATCTGGGCGGTGAGATAGCCGACGCCGTCGTGGTCGAAGGCCTCGAATTCCAGCAGAGTAGACAGCGCTGCAAGCGTCTTGCGGCCCAGCGCGCTGACCCGGTAGCGCTGGATTTCGGACTCCCAGACCACGAGGTCGTGATCCTTCAGGCGGCCGATGATGGTGTCGAGCTTGACCGGCTCGATGTAGGCCAGCTGCTCGCGCAGCTCGGCCGGGCTGATGTCGGGCGGGTCGACGCGCGCGCCGAGTGTGCGCAGCACCAGCAGCCGCGCCAACACGCCGCCCTCGCCACCGTGGAACAGTGCGCTGAATGCACGCAGCAGCTCGCGACCGCGCAGCAGCAGGGCCAGCCCGGGCAGATCTTCAGGGGCAAAGCCGGGCGCGAGGAAATCGTGGAAGCGGTCGTCGGGGGTTTCGATCACGGCGGCAATGGGGCACCGCCGATCGGCGGGCGGCGTAGGGTGGTGCAAAGTCCGGTGCGCTGCAAGCCGCTTCCGGAACGCGGAACGCGCAGACGGAGTTGCTATGCTGTCGCCCTTCTGTCCAAGCCTTGTGGCCCGCCCTTTGTGATTGAGATTCCCGGCTACCGCATCGATCGCCCCATCGGGCGCGGCGGCATGTCGACGGTGTATCTGGCCCTGCAGGAATCCGTGCAGCGCGAAGTTGCGCTGAAGATCATGGCGGGCACCCTGCTGGGCGACGAGGAATTCGGCGAACGCTTTCTGCGCGAGGCGCGCATCGCGGCCAGCCTGCGCCATCCCAGCGTCGTCCACGTCTATGACGTCGCCCAGCATGGCGATTGCCACTACATGGCGATGGAACACCTGCCTGGCGGGCCGGTGATCCAGCGACGCGGCCCCCGCCGCGACTACCGCTTCTCGGTGCGAGTGATCCGTGAGATCGCCAGCGCACTCGACTATGCGCATCGGCGCGGCGTGGTCCATCGGGACATCAAGCCCGACAACATCCTGCTGCGCGAAGACGGCAGCTCGGTGCTGACCGACTTCGGCATTGCCCGTGCGGGTGATTCGATGCGGATGACGCGCACCGGCGCGATCATCGGCACACCGCACTACATGAGCCCCGAGCAGGCCCGTGGGCAGCCTCTGGATGGGCGTGCCGACCTCTACAGCCTCGGCGTCGTGTTCTATCAATTGCTGCTGGGCGAGGTCCCCTATCAGGCGGATGACTCGGTGGCAGTCGGCATCATGCACATCACCGCGCCCCTGCCGCGGCTGCCTGCGCAGTTGGCCGAACTGCAGCCATTGTTCGATCGGCTGCTGGCAAAAGACCCAGCGCAGCGCTTCGAATCAGGCGCCGAGCTTGTCGCCGCCCTGGAGTCCGTCGCCACGCTCGATCCGCAGCTGCCCGAACCGCCGGCGCGCGGGCGGCCCGTCAAGGTACAGGTCTCCGAGACAACCCCAACCATCGTCACGCCGCCGGAAGATCGCTCGGTCCGCGGGCAGTCTCGGGAGGACGGCCCGTCGTTGGGGGCGCTCGGCGCCTTCCATGCGCGCGCCTCGGCGCCGCGAGCGAAGAAGTCGAAGCCGAAGGCGGCCGGAGGCGGCGGGCGCTGGGCCTGGCTGCTGCTGCCTGTGCTGGCGCTTGCCCTGGGCTACGCCTTTCAGGATCAGCTGCGACCCCTTTGGAGCGGTTCGGATCGCGGCGAGCTGCTCGCCCGCGCCGAGTCCGCGCTGCAGGCTGGCCGGCTGCAGGACGATGCGCAGGGGCCGGGCGCGCGCAGCCTGTACGACGCCATCCTTGCCGCCGAACCGGACCACGAAGCGGCCCGCGACGGCCTGCGCCGCGTGGGTCGCGCGCATCTGCAGTCGGCCCAGCAGCACCTTCAAGCGGGCGCGGTCGAATCGGCGCGGCGCGCGCTCGATTCCGCGCGCAGCTTGGGTGTGGGCAGCGAAGAGCTCGCCGCGACCGAGGCCGCGATCGCGGCCCTCAATGGTCGCGAGGCCGGCGAGGAGGAACTCTCTCGGCGTGTCGACGCGGCTGCGGCCGCGCTGGCGGAAGGTCGCATCGAAGATCCGGGCAGCGGCGCGATCGCGCTCTATCAACAGGCGTTGGCGCTGGATCCCGGCAACCCGGTGGCGCGTGCCGGTCTGCGCGAAGCGCTGACGCCGGTGCTGGCGGCGGCGCGCACCGATGTCGAAGCCGGCGCATTCGCCGAGGCCGAGCGTCGGCTTGCAGCGGTGGCCCAGGTGGACCCGGCCAACCATGCGCTGCCTGAGCTGCGCGCTGCCTTGACCGAGGCCCAAAAGGGCCGCACGGAGCAGATCGCCACTTTGCTGCAGGAAGCTCGCCAGCGCATCGTCCGCGCGCAGTTCACCACGCCGGTCGGGCGCAGTGCGCAGGACGCATTCCGCGCAGTGCTGGCCTTGGATGCGGACAACGCCGAGGCGCGCGAGGGTCTGCGTCGGCTGGGCCAGGAACTGTTGCGCCGGGCCGAGACCGCCAGCGCCGACTTCGACTTTGAAGCCGCGGAAGCGGCGCTTGATTCCGCGGCCCTGCTGACACCGCCGCCAGCAGGTTTGACACGGGCGCGCGAGCGCATGGAAGAGGCACGTCGCAGTTACAGCCGGGTCGCGGGGGGTGGCAGCGCAGACCCTGCCCGCGTAGACCAGCTGATCGCCGATGCCGAGGTTGCGATCACACAGGGGCGCCTGCTGCAGCCGCCGGGCGAAAGCGCCTACGACAGCCTGCGTGCAGCACTTGCACTCGCGCCCTCGGACGCCCGCGCCCGCAACCTGCTGGAGGGTCTGCCGGTGCAGGCACGGCAGCGTTTCGATTCCGCGCTCGCGGCCAGCCGGCCCAATGAGGCCCTGCGCTATCTGGAAGGGCTGCAGGTGGTCGCGCCAGCCTCAGCCGAGCTGCCGGCGATGCGGCAGCGATTGGCATCCGCCTTCATGGGGCTGGCCAACGAACGCCTGGGCCGCGGTGAGACGGCGCGCGCTCGCCAGGCATTGGATCGCGCAGCCGAGCTGGAGCCGAATCACATCGAGCTGCCCTCGCTGCGCGCGCGCCTGGAGCAGGCTGGCGGTTGAGAGCGAGGCACGCGGCGGCAGGGCGATTGAACCCAGTACTACGGTTGCGCTTCAGCTCGGCGGTAGCAGGAACAGGCCGGCCACGCGGCGACCTTCGAGCGCGAGCAGATTGTAGGTGCGCGCTGCGGCCGCGTTGTCCATGGCCTCGATGCCGACGCCCTTCGACAGAAAAGCCGCCATGACGGACGGCGGCGGGAAGATCTGACGATTGCCGGTGCCCAGGATCAACACCTGCGGCGCGAGCGCCAGAATTTCTGCAATGAGGGTGTCATCGAGCTCCGCGGGCCGATGCGCCGGGAAGTCGTGGCGCACGCGTTCTGGCGTGACCAGCAGGCTGGCGCGGAACTCCGCATCGTCGATGCGAATGGCATCCGAAGACACCCAGCGGATGGTGTAAAGCCCCTCGGGGCGATCCTCGGCCAGCGGCATCGGCGTTGCTCGGGTGTTCGTTCAGGGAGCGGGTAGGGCGGCGGGCCGCGTGTGTGGCTCGAGCACTACAGCCACCACCCGAAGCCTAGCGCGGCAGACTGATCTGCGGGCTTTCTTTCGAGCGCCGAAACAGGGTGGCGATGTTGCCAATGCGCTGAACCAGGTTGCAGCGCGAACGCAGCACCAGCTCCGCCACGATTTCGTCGCGCGCGTCGCGATCCTCGGCGGCGATCTTTACCTTCACCAGTTCGTGGTGCTCCATGGCCAGATCAAGCTCGGCCAGCACAGCATCGGTCAGGCCCTTGCCGCCGATCATGATCACCGGTTTCAGGCCGTGGGACAATCCGCGGAGGTAGCGCTGCTGGGAGTTGCTGAGCTTCTGGAACATGCGTGTTTTCGTCTGCAATTCGGAAGGTTGGGCGGGCGGGGAGTGCGACCTTGAATCGCATGCCTTGGCACCGGGTTGAGGACCCGACCCGCGCCCGGCGCCATCGCGATGGCGGAGTGCATTGCGCGTAGGTGGGTCGGCGAGTCACGGCTTCGCGACAGGTTGTAGCGGGCCCTCACAGGGCGCACAGGGTATCATGCGGCCCCTCTGGCGCCTTACGTACGCCCTTGGTCCCACCCTTCCCGTATCGAGCCTGGCCCGGATGAATCGCAGCAAGAGCAGCCGGCGCTGGTTGGCCGAACATTTCGCAGACCCCTTCGTGAAGCGCGCGCAGAGCGAGGGCATGCGCTCGCGTGCGGTGTACAAGCTGGAAGAGCTGATCGAGCGCGACCAGTTGATCCGTCCGGGCATGGTCGTGGTCGATCTCGGCGCCGCGCCCGGGGGCTGGTCGCAACTGGTCCGACGCGAGCTGGGCGACCGCGGCCGGGTGATCGCGCTGGACATCCTCGAGATGCCGTCACTAGCTGGCGTTGAGTTCATTCACGGCGATTTCAGAGAGCCGGAGCCACTGTCCGCGCTCGAAGCGGCGTTGGGCGGCCAGATGGCAGACCTTGTTCTCTCCGACATGGCGCCCAATATGAGTGGCATGTCGGGCGTCGATCAGCCGCGCAGCATGCATCTCTGCGAACTCGCTCGCGATTTCGCTGATCAGCACCTGCGGGAAGGCGGTACCCTGCTGATGAAAGTGTTCCAGGGACAAGGCTCCGACGCCTTCCTGAAGGAACTGCGCCAGCGCTACACGAAGGTGCAGATCCGCAAACCGAAAGCGTCACGCAACCGCTCCCCCGAGATTTACGCGCTCGCCACCGGCAAACGGGGTGGCGTCAACGAGGCCCGAGAATGAATGATCTTGCCAAGAATCTGCTGCTCTGGGTGGTGATTGCCGTCGTGCTGATGGCGGTCTTCCAGAGCTTCACCCCGCGCACCGGCGCCAACGAGCCGGTCAGCTATGACCGCTTCATCGATCAGGTCCAGAAGGGCGAGATCGCGAAGGCGGTTCGTGGCGAGGATCGAGTGACCATTCATGTCGAGCGCCGTGATGGGACGCGTTTCTCGACGTTCGACCCGGGCGACGCGTACTTCGTGTCCGACATGATCAAGTACGGCGTCGAGACCCGCGGCACGCCGCCGTCCGGGCCCGGGCTGGGCACGGTGCTGCTGTCGATCCTGCCGTACATCATCTTCATCGGCATCTTCATCTTCTTCATGCGCCAGCTGCAGGCCGGTTCCGGCGGTCGCGGCGCGATGAGCTTCGGCCGTTCGCGGGCGAAGCTGCAGGGCGAAGACCAGGTCAAGATCACCTTCGCCGACGTCGCGGGCTGCGACGAAGCCAAGGAAGAAGTTTCCGAGCTGGTTGAGTTCCTGCGCGATCCGGGCAAGTTCCAGAAGCTGGGCGGGCATATCCCGCGCGGCGTGCTGATGGTGGGTTCGCCCGGCACCGGCAAAACCCTGTTGGCCAAGGCCATCGCCGGCGAAGCCAAGGTTCCGTTTTTCTCGATCTCGGGTTCGGACTTCGTCGAAATGTTCGTGGGCGTCGGCGCCTCGCGCGTCCGCGACATGTTCGACCAAGCCAAGAAGCACGCGCCCTGCATCATCTTCATTGACGAAATCGACGCCGTTGGCCGCCACCGCGGCGCCGGCCTGGGTGGCGGTCATGACGAGCGCGAGCAGACCTTGAACCAGCTGCTGGTCGAGATGGACGGCTTCGAGGGCACCGAGGGCGTCATCGTGATTGCGGCGACCAACCGCCCGGACGTGCTTGACCCTGCGCTGCTGCGCCCGGGCCGCTTCGATCGCCAGGTCGTGGTCCCGCTGCCGGACGTGCGCGGTCGCGAGCAGATCCTCAAGGTCCACATGCGCAAGGTGCCGGCCGCAGCCGATGTCGACCCGTCTGTGGTCGCGCGCGGAACGCCGGGCTTCTCAGGCGCTGATCTTGCCAACATCGTCAACGAGGCGGCGCTGTTCGCGGCCCGCGAGAACGCGCGCGAAGTCCGGATGATTCACTTCGACAAGGCACGCGACAAGATCCTGATGGGCGCCGAGCGCCGCTCGATGGCGATGAGCGAATCCGAGAAGAAGCTGACTGCTTACCACGAAGCGGGCCACGCCATTGTCGGGCGTGTCGTTCCCGACCATGACCCGGTCTACAAGGTCACCATCATTCCGCGCGGCCGCGCGCTGGGCGTGACCATGTACCTGCCCGAGCAGGATCGCTACAGTTACAACCGCGTCGCGATCGAAAGCCAGTTGTGCTCGCTGTACGGCGGTCGTGTCGCTGAGGAGCTGATCTTCGGCGCCGACAAGGTCACTACGGGTGCCTCGAATGACATCGAGCGCGCCACCAAGATGGCCCGCAACATGGTCACCAAGTGGGGCCTGTCAGACGAGCTGGGTCCGGTGGCCTACGGTGAGCAGGAAGACGAAGTGTTCTTGGGTCGTTCGGTCACCCAGCACAAGAACGTGTCCGACGACACCGCGCGCAAGATCGACGAAGTCGTGCGCGGCATTCTGGACCGCGCCTACCAGCGCACGCGTCAGATCCTGACCGAGAACATCGACAAGCTCCATGTCATGGCGGAAACGCTGTTGACCTACGAGACCATCGACGCCAAGCAGATCGACGCCATCATGGAGGGCCGCGTTCCGCCGCCGCCCGCCGACTGGACCAAGCAGGACAATCCCAATCCTCCGCGGGACAGCTCCGGCCCTGCGGCCGGCGCGCTGGGCGGGCCCGCCGCGCAGACCTGATCGACTCCCACGCTTTACCGAACGCCCGCGTACTCGCGGGCGTTCGCGTTTCCAGCACCTCATGCTTCCGGAAGCCGCCGATGTTCGACAGCGCTGATCTCGTTCCTCGCCTGGATTGCCGCGGGCGGCCTCTGCTGCTTGATCGCCCGCGCATCATGGGCGTCCTGAATCTCACGCCCGATTCGTTTTCCGACGGTGGCCAGCTGCCGGACGTTGATGCCGCGCTCGCAGCGGCCCTGCAAATGGTCGCCGAAGGCGCCGACATCATCGACGTGGGCGGCGAATCGACCCGGCCGGGCGCCGCCGCCGTCGGTGTGCAGGAGGAGATCGACCGCGTACTGCCCCTGATCGAGCGGCTGGTAGCCGAGAGCTCCGTGCCTGTTTCGATCGACACCTCGAAGCCGGAAGTGATGCGCGCCGCTGTCGCGGCCGGCGCCGGACTGATCAACGACGTCTTCGCGCTGCGCCGCGAGGGCGCGCTGGAGGCCGCCGCCGCACTCGGGGTGCCGGTGTGCCTGATGCACATGCAGGGCGAGCCCGGCAGCATGCAGCAGGATCCGCGGTACGACGACGTGGTGGCGGAGGTGCAGCGCTTTCTGGCCGATCGCGTATTCACCTGCGAGCTGGCGGGCATTCCGCGCGCGCGACTGCTGGTCGACCCCGGCTTTGGCTTTGGCAAGACCTTGCCCCACAACGTCGCGCTGATGGGCGCACTGCCGGAGTTCGCGCGGGATCTGCCGCCGCTGCTGGTAGGGGTTTCCCGCAAGTCCATGATCGGGGCAATCACCGGCCGCGAACCGGGTCAGCGCCAGGTGGGGTCGGTGGTGGCAGCGGTGCTGGCAGCTCAGCGCGGTGCTCGTATCCTGCGTGTCCACGACGTGGCTGCCACCCGCGATGGCCTGGCCGTCTTGGCTGCGCTGCCGCTGCGAACTTCTGGCCCGATCGCGCGGTCGAAGGCGCCGCTGTGGGGTGACGAGGATTGAGCGGGTGCGCAGGCGCCTCGCTGCTGAATCCTGAACCTACGCGCAGACCGCCGCATGGCGATCACGAACGCACAGGGGTATGCTTGTGCGCTTTACGCCGACGCCTAGTGGCGGGCGGTTCACCCAGGAGGTTGTGCATGAAGTTGCGCTGGTTGGTTGTGTCTGTGGCAGTGCTGGGAATGGGTGCCGTGCAGGCACAGGACACCTCCTCGGAGAAGGGCAAGCTGAGCTACGCCATTGGCTACCAGCTGGGTCGCGAAATGGCAGAGCGTGGCGTCGATCTCGACGTCAACACCGTGGTCCGTGGCGTGCAGGAAGGCTTCGCCAAGCGCGACCCGAGCGTCCCGCCGGAGGACATGCGCGCTGCGGTCGAAAAGATGCAGGCTCAGATGCTTGAACAGGCACGCGCCGAGTTCGAGCGTGTCGCCTCCGAGAACAAGGTCAAGAGCGATCAGTTCCTGGCGCAGAACCGCGGCAAGCAGGGCATTCAGAACCTGGCCTCGGGCATTCAGTACCGCATCATCGAGCAGGGCACCGGCGCGCAGCCGACCGCAAGCAGTGAAGTCCAGCTGCATTTCCGCGGTTCGCTGTCGACTGGCCAGGAGTTCGCCAGCACCTACACCGGCAACGAGCCGGTCACGATGAAGGTGTCCGAGGCTCCGTTGCCGGGTCTGCGCGAGGTGCTGCCGATGATGAAGACCGGTTCACGCTGGGAGGTTTTCCTGCCGCCGGATCAGGGCTATGGCGACAACCCGCGCTCGCCGGTGGGCCCCAGCCAGGCAGTCGTGTTTGACGTCAAGCTGGTCAGCATCAAGTGATTCCAGTCGGCGCTGCGTGTTTCCCCTGCCGGGCTGTAGAGAACAGCTTGGCGGCTTGATGCCCTGACACGGGTTTCAAGGAGACACCGACAGGGGGCGCTGCGCAGGCAGTTGCCCCCTGCTTGTTTTGGCTCGGCGAGTTCTTCTGCCGCGAAGGGCGTCGACCCCGCAGCCTGCATCAGCAAAACGTGCTCAGCGCGTAGTCGCGCTTTCCGTCATTGCCGGCAGCGCGCTTCCGTGGCTGTCCGGCCCCTCTTGGAGACGCATTGTCGTGAGTTCCACACCCCTGCCTGTCTTGAGCCCCTGCATCGGTCTCTGCGAGCTCGGCCCGGACGGGCTCTGCGTTGGCTGCTTTCGAACCGGCAATGAGATCGCCGGCTGGATGGGCTTCAGCGCGGTCCAGCGCGAGTACCTGATGGACTACGTCCTGCCCGAGCGTGCGGACGCGCCCCGCGGTGTTTGACCGGGGCATGTCTGACTGGGTGCAGCCTGCCTTGGAGCTGGACGCGCGGATCGCACGTGCGCTGCATGCTCTGGATGCGCCACCGCGGGCGCTGCCCGAGATTCCCGCGGATCTGTCAGACCTGATCCCACCGATCTCGACGCTTCGTCCTGCGGCCGTGCTGGTCGGGCTGGTGGATCGAGGAAGCGGCACGCAGGTCATACTGACCCGTCGCACCGAGGCGCTGGCCCACCACCCTGGCCAGGTGGCCTTTCCCGGTGGGCGTCACGAGGCGCGCGACGCCGGCCTGCTGCAGACGGCACTGCGCGAGGCCTATGAAGAAATCGCCCTGCACCCGAATCATGCCGTTCCACTCGGCTACATCGACCCCCTGCCGACGTTCACCGGTTTCCTGGTGCTGCCGGTGGTGGCGCGAGTGTCACCCCAGCATGTGTCGCGGCCGGAGCCGGGGGAAGTTGCTGAGGTGTTCGAAGTGCCGCTCGGATTTCTGATGGACCCGCTCAACCTGCAGATCGAGCATGCACAGGTCGCCGGGCGCCCGCGTCAGACCTGGCGCTTTGACTTCGGCGGCCAGCGCATCTGGGGCGCGACCGCGGCAATGCTGCTCAATCTTCGCGATCGCCTGCGCGCCAGCGGAGTGGAGTGAAGCAGCGCTGCCTGCAACGTCGGCAGGTCAAGCAGGGCCGTGAACTCCGTTTTCGCCCGGTTTGCGCCCGCTGACCCGTGACTCACGCCTATCGCGAGGAGGCCGGGGAGCGCTAAGGTGCAGCGCTGTCATTTGCGGCACTCGAGAAAGGGGCGGGCGCAGACATGGATTGGACAACTCTGGTCGGAGCGGAAGAGCTGCGAGCCCATTTCGACGTACCCCAGCTCGCGATCGTAGATTGCCGCTTCGACCTGCGAGAGCCCTCGGCGGGCGAGCGTTCCTTTGCCCTCGGGCATGTGGCGGGCGCCGTGTACGCCCATCTGGAACGTGATTTGTCAGATCTCTCGCGCACGGGCCGCGGCCGGCACCCGCTGCCGGATGCGGATCGCTTCTGCGCAACCCTGGCGCGCTGGGGCATCACGCCACAGCATCAGGTCGTCGCCTACGACGGTCGCGATGGCGCCATGGCTGCCCGGCTCTGGTGGATGCTCCGCCTGCTGGGTCACAGCCGCGTAGCCGTGCTGGATGGCGGCCTGGATGCCTGGATGCACGCCGGAGGGCGCATGGAGTCCGGCAGCACACGGCCACGTCCGGGCCACTATCGCGCGCGCTTCGATGTGCGCCAGGTGATCAGCACCGCGGTGCTCGCGGCGCGTCTGGCCAATGCCGGCACCGTGCTGATCGATGCCCGTGCGCGCGAGCGCTTCCGTGGAGAAGTCGAGCCGCTGGATCCGGTCGCGGGCCACATACCCGGAGCGCGCAACCGGCCCTACATCGAGAACCTCACCCCAGACGCCCAGTTCAAGTCGGCCGCGGTGCTGCAAGCAGACTTCGAGCGGCTGCTGGACGGCCGTGACCCCAGCGATGTCGTGCTGATGTGCGGCTCTGGCGTCACCGCCTGCCATAACCTCTTGGCCATGCAGCACGCCGGCCTGGGCGGTGCGAGTATCTACGCCGGCTCATGGAGCGAATGGTGCAGCGACCGTCATCGCCCGGTCGCGCGCGGTGACGTTTGAGGCCTTGGGAACGGCGCGCGCGCCGCCAGCGTCGCAGTACGGACACCTTCCGCATTGCGAAGTCTTGTAGCAGGCTGAACCTCGGCTGGCCGCAACGGTCCGGTTCGGGCTATTCTTCGCGGCCTTGCATCCGTGCGGAGGGAGTCCGGTTCGCCGGCGCCACGGTGCAGGTCCATTCCCGGAGACCCTGAATGACCCGTCTGATCGAATTCGTGATCGCCCTGCTGCTGGTCGCACTGTTGTTCGTGCTGGTTGGCGTGTTCCTGCCCAGCCATCGCTACGTCCGCCACAGCGTCGAGACCAACCGTCCGGTGCGCCTGGTGTACGACCTGTTGAACGGCTTCCAGCGCTACGACGAGTGGCACCCCAAGCGCAGCTACGATCCTTCGATCAAGTACACGCTGGAGGGCGAGCCGCGCGGTGTAGGCGCGATCCTGCGCTACGCCAGTCAGAACGCGAAGATCGGCGAAGGCAGCCTCACTGTCACCGAGTCCGTGCAGGACGAGCGTATCGAGTGGGCCGCCAAGAGCAATGCCTACGGCACCAACAAGACCTACGTGTTCACCCTCGACGATCGCGGCAAGACTGTCGACATCAACTGGGAATACGACGTCGACTACGGCTGGGATCTGCTGGGGCGCTATGCCGGCCTCTACATTGATCGCACCGTGGGTGACGACATGCGTCTGGGCCTTACCAATCTGACCGGCCTGCTCGCGACCATCCCGAATTTCAACTACGACACGCCTCTGGTCGACATCCAGGAGACCGTGGTGCAGTCGCAGCCCGCGCTGTTCTTCGCCACCAGTGCGGATCGCAACATCTCCGCAGTGGAAGAAGAGCTCGATGCGTCGATTGGCAAGTTGCGTGCGGCCATCGCCAGCAACGGTTTGGAGGTCGCCGGTCCGCCGCGCCTGATCACCGTCGAGTTCGCTGACAAGAAGTACAGTTTCGAGGTAGCGATTCCCATTCGCCCGGCCTCGGCTGCGGCCAGCGAGGGTGAACAGGGCGCTGAGGCAGCAGAAGCCGCGCCAGTAGCCGCGCAAACTCCGGTCACTACGGTTGCTGCCACGCCGATCGAGGGTCTGAATCTGCCGGAAGGCATCGTTTCGGGCGTGACCTATGGCGGCAAGGTGCTTACCACCGATTACGCCGGCCACCCGGCCTCGTTGCCGCTGATCCGTGACATGCTGCGTGCCTATGCAGCCACCCATGGCCTGAGCGTGCACGACCGCGGCTATGAGGAATACCTCACCGAGATCAGCGAGACGGTCGCCGAGGATTCCACCTTCAAGGTGTACTGGCCGATCCGCTGACCGCGCACCCGCAAGGGTCTCGAGCAGCGGAGGCATCGACGGGCGCGGAGTGATCTCCGCGCCCGTCGCGTTTCTGGCACCGGCAACAGACGCGGGCGGGAACTTTCTCAAAAAACTGAGGTATTCGCGGGGCCATTCCACGGCGCCGCGGCAACGCGCCACGGCAGGCGGATTCGCCCCACAGAACCAGAACAGGACGACATCCATGATCGAAACGCGAGAGTTGTGTAAACGCTACGGCGAGTTCACCGCGGTCGACGGCGTGAGTTTCCGCGTCGAGCCCGGCCAGGTGCTGGGCTTCCTCGGCCCCAACGGCGCCGGCAAGTCGACCACGATGAAGATGATCGCGGGCTTTCTGGCCCCGACCTCCGGCAGCGCTACCGTTTGCGGCCACGATGTGGCCAACGACCCGGTGGCCGCCAAGCGCGCGCTGGGCTACCTGCCCGAGGGCGCACCCAGCTATGGCGAGATGAGCCCGCTGGGTTTCCTGAAGTTCGTCGCCGAAGTGCGCGGCATGTCGACTGCCGACACCCGTCGGCGCATTGACGAAGCTGTCGGCAAGCTGCAGCTCGGCAAGGTCCTGAACCAGCCGATCGATACCCTCTCGAAGGGCTTCAGGCGCCGCGTAGGCCTGGCCCAGGCCATCCTGCATGATCCGAAGGCGCTGATCCTGGACGAGCCCACCGACGGGCTTGATCCGAACCAGAAGCATGAAGTGCGCGCGCTGATCCAGTCGATGTCGCGCGATCGCACCATCATCATCTCGACCCATATCCTCGAAGAAGTGCACGCGGTCTGCTCGCGCGCGATCGTGATCGCCCGCGGCCGCGTGCTGGCCGACGCCACGCCCGACGAGCTCGAAGCCCGTTCGCGCTACCACCAGGCGGTGTCGCTGACGGCTGCCAACCCGGTTGCGCTGAAGGATGGCCTGGCCCGCATCGAGGGTGTGGCCTCGGTCGAGATTGATCCGCAGGACGGCCGAATCACTGCGTTCCCGCGGCGGGGCGAACGCATCCTCGACCGCATCAACGATTTCCTGCGCGCGCAGAACGTCACCGTCAGCGAGATGGCACTGGAGCGCGGTCGCCTCGATGAAGTGTTCCGGCAGATCACCACACAGGCCGCGCAGCCGCAGGAGGCCCGCGCATGAGCAACCCGACCTTTGCGATTGCCCGCCGCGAGCTGGCCGGCTACTTCGCCACGCCGGTGGCCTATGTGTTCATCGTGATCTTCCTGGCCTTGGCTGGCGCGCTGACCTTCTACCTCGGCGGCCTGTACGAGCGCGGCCAGGCGGATCTGCAGCCGTTCTTCAGCTTCCACCCGTGGCTGTACCTGTTCCTGGTGCCGGCGGTATCGATGCGGCTGTGGAGCGAAGAGCGCAAGTCCGGCAGCATCGAACTGCTGCTGACCCTGCCGGTGACCATGTGGCAGGCGGTGCTCGGCAAGTTCCTTGCGGCCTGGGCTTTCGTCGGCATCGCGCTGGTGCTGACCTTCCCGATGTGGATTACCGTGAACTATCTTGGTGAGCCCGATAACGGCGTGATCCTCGCCAGCTACATCGGCAGCCTGCTGATGGCCGGCGGCTTCCTCGCCATCGGCGCCTGCCTCTCGGCCGCCACGCGCAATCAGGTGATCGCGTTCATCCTGACCGTGGTCGTCTGCTTCCTGTTGCTGTTGGCTGGCTTCCCGCTGGTGCTGGACTTCTTTCGCGCCGTGCTGCCGGCGGTGTTGGTCGATGCTGTGGCCGGCCTGAGCTTCCTGACCCACTTCAACGCGATCTCGCGCGGCGTCATCGACCTGCGCGACCTGTTGTTCTTCGTGTTGACGATCGTGTTCTGGCTCGCCGCCAGCGCCGTGGTCATCGACCTCAAGAAAGCCGACTGACCTAAGGAGTCCACCCATGTCTGTGCTCAATCGACGTGCACTGACCGGCTCCACGCTGGTGGTGCTGGCCGTGCTCTTTATCGCGCTGGTGATGCTGTCCAGCGTGCTGTTCCGCGGCGCCCGCGTGGATCTCACGCAGGATCGCCTGTACACCCTTTCTGACGGCACCCGTTCACTGATCGGAAAGATCGAAGAACCCGTCAATCTGCAGTTCTACTTTTCCGATCGCGCCGCGGCGAACTACCCGGCTTTGCGCACCTACGCCAGCCGCGTGCGCGAACTGCTGGAGGAAATGGTCGCAGTCGCACCCGGCAAGCTGAGGCTGGAGGTCATCGATCCGCAAGCCTTCAGCGAAGACGAGGATCGCGCCACCGCCGCCGGCCTGCAGGCGGTGCCGCTGGGCGGTGGCAGCGACACCCTGTTCTTCGGCCTGGTCGGCAGCAATGCGCTGGAAGGGCAGATGGCGATTCCGTTCTTCCAGCCCGACAAGGAAACCTTCCTTGAGTACGACGTTGCCAAGCTGATCAGTGGCCTGTCGGGGCCAGAGAAGCCCAAGGTCGGCGTGCTCAGCGGCCTGAACCTCTCCGGTGGCTTCGACCCTTCGCGCGGCGGCATGACACCCGGCTGGGTGATCAACGACGAGCTGGGTGGCCTGTTCGATCTGCGCACGCTGGAAACCACCGTGTCTGCCATTCCGGACGACATCGAACTGCTGATGCTGGTGCACCCGAAGAGCCTGTCGGACGACACCCTCTACGCGATCGACCAGTTCGTGCTGCGCGGTGGACGCCTGCTGGCCTTCGTCGATCCGCACGCCGAGGCTGAAGTGGCCGGTGATGCGGCTGACCCGATGTCGAACATGATGGCCGAGAAGGCCTCGGATCTGCCCAAATTGTTCGAGGCCTGGGGCATCAGCTACGACCCCCAGCGCGTGGTGCTGGATGCCGAAACCGCACTGCCGCTGCAGACCCGGCCTGACCAGCCTGCACAGCGTCATCTGGCGGTGCTGGGGATCGGCCGCGAACATATGAATCAGCAGGACATCGTTACCGCCCAGCTGGACGCGGTGAACCTCTCGACCGCCGGCCACTTTGTTCTGCGTGATGACAGCACGCTCAAGCTCGAGCCTCTGATCCAGAGTTCGCTTTCGTCGTCCACGGTCGGCGTCGAGCGCATCCGCTTCCTGCCGGAGCCGCGCGAGCTGTTCAACGGCTTCGTCCCGAATGCCACCGAGGCCTTCGTGATCGCCGGTCGCCTGACGGGCCCGCTCAAGACTGCGTTCCCCGAGCGCAGCGGTGAGGGCCACCGCGCCGACGTCGAGCAGGCCAGCATCCTGCTGTTCGCAGACACCGACCTGTTGACCGATCGCCTGTGGGTGCAGGTGCAGCAGTTCTTCGGCCAGCGGGTAATGAACTCGTTCGCAAAGAACGGCGATCTCGTGATCAATGCGGTCGACAACCTGGTCGGCAGCAGCGATCTGATCGGCGTGCGTGCACGCAGCACCTCGGCGCGGCCCTTCACTCGCGTGGAGGCACTGAAGCGCCAGGCCGACGACCGCTTCCGCGCCAAGGAGCAGGAACTGCAGGCCCAGCTGACCGAGACCGAGCGCCAGCTCACCGAGCTGCAGTCGCAGCGCCAGGGCGCTGACGGCGGCATGCTGCTTTCGGTCGAGCAGCAAGCGGCCATCAAGCGCTTCCAGGACGAGAAGCTACGGATCCGCAAGGACCTGCGCCAGGTGCGGCGCGAACTCGATCAGGACATCTCGCGCTTGGGTGCGCAACTCAAAATCATCAACATCGCCGGCGTGCCGCTGCTGTTGACCGTGCTCGCAGTGGCATTCGCCCTGAGCCGTTCGCGCCGTCGCCGCGAGGAGGGCAAAGCATGAAGCAGAAGCAGATCCTGGGCCTCGGCATCGCAGCCGTTGGACTTATGGGGCTGGCCATCTACCTGTCGGATGCCCGTAAGCCTGTCATCGAGGCGCCGCTGGCCGGCGCGCTAGCACCTGGTCTGGAAGCGCGTCTCAACGATGTCTCCGAGGTCCGGGTGCAGGCGGCCGGTGGCGAAGCGATCACGCTCAAGCGCGAGGAGTCCGGCTGGGTCGTGGTGGAGAAGCAGGGCTACCCGGCTGATGTCGGCAAGCTGCGCGAGCTGTTGCTGAACATCGCCCAGGCCCAGCGGATCGAGCCGAAGACCGCGGTCGAGTCCTCGTATCCGGTCTTGGGCGTGCAGGACATCGACAGCGAAGGCGCGAGCAACGTGCTGCTGAGCGTGCACGGGATCGAACCCCCACTGGCAGTGATTCTGGGTCAGAACAACAGCCGCGGCGCCGGCACCTTCGTGCGCCTCAGGGACGACAGGCAAAGCTGGCTGGTCGACCGCAACCTCGCCGCCGAGAAGACCTCCAGCGGCTGGCTGCAGCGCGATCTGCTTGATATTGCCGCCAATCGCATCACCGGCATCGAGGTGCAGCCGCCCGAAGGCGGGCCGGTGCAGATCGAAGCCAATGCCGGCGGCGAAGGCGACTTCCGGGTTGCCAACCTGCCCAGCGGTCGCGAGGCCGCCAGCGCCTTCGTCGGTGACGCCACGGCTGGTTTCGTATCGGGGCTGCGGATCGACGATGTACGCAGCGCCGAGGGCTATACCCCGGCCGAAGACGCGCAGCGCACCACCGCCAGCTTCCGGACCCGGGAGGGCATTCTCATCGCGGTAGAGGCAGACACCGCGAACGCGGAGACCTGGGCTCGCTTCTCGGTGAGCCTCGATGAAGAGGCCGCGCGCGAACGTGTACTGGGCGAACAGGCCCGCGAGGCCATGGCCCACGAGCAGGAAGTGAAGCTCGCGCAGGAAGCGGCGCAGGCGGAGGCGAGCGCAGCCGAGCAGGCGACCGCAGAAGGCGAGGGCAGTGCGCCCGTAAACGAAGCCGCCACCGCTTCGGCCCCCGCCGCGGACCTGCCCGAACCTCCGCTCGCCGTCGCCGACCCCGAGGCAGACCGCGCCGAGCGCGTGCAGGCCATCAAGGACGAGGTCGCCAAGCTGCAGCGGGCCAGCGAAGGCTGGGTATTCAAGATCCCCGGCTTCAAGGCCGACAACCTGCGTCGCGGCATGGACGCCTACCTGAAACCCAAGGGCTGACGTGGAAGGGGCGCCCCCAGGCCTCTACAAGCGCCTGCTGGGCGCCCTCGGCGGCATCGCCTGCGCAGCAGCCGTGGCACTAGGCGCCTACGCCAGCCACGGCGCCAGTGGCCAGGCTCAGACCTGGCTGCAGACGGCCTCGTTGTACCTGTTCTTCCACGGCCTCGCCCTGCTGTGCCTCAGCCCCAGCGCCAAGCGTCGCCTCGAACAGGCGGCGCTCGGTTTGCTGGTGGCCGGCATGCTGCTGTTCTGCGGGAGCTTGATCGGTGCAGCGCTGTTTGGTTGGTCGACAAGGCTGGCGCCTGTTGGCGGCAGCTCGATGATCCTGGCGTGGCTGGTGATTGGGTTGGGGCGGTTGAGGGCTTGAAGGCTGGGAGGCGGCATCGCCGAGCTCTCCTCAGACGGCGTTGCGGACCGTTGTCGGATTCCGCCCTCCGAGCCGATCGGAATGACTGGTTGCGGGACAAAGTCCGCTGAGTAGCACGGCTGGCCCTGCAGTGTTGCCGTGGATCTGCCCGTGCGGGGCGTCGCTGCGCGCGAGACAGCCCTCATCCGGGCGCTGCGCGCCACCTTCTCCCGTGGAGAGAAGGTGGCGTGTCGCGTGGACGAGTTGAAGTCGGTACCAGCCGCGCTGGGTTCAGACTGCTTCGAAGATGCCTGCCGCACCCATGCCGGTGCCGATGCACATGGTGACCATGCCGTACTTCTGCTGGCGACGCTTCAGGCCGTGTACCAAGGTAGCGGTGCGGATGGCGCCGGTAGCGCCGAGCGGATGGCCCAGCGCGATGGCGCCACCGAGCGGGTTGATCTTGCTGGGGTCGAGGCCGAGGTCCTTGATCACCGCCAGCGCCTGGGCGGCGAAGGCTTCGTTGAGCTCGATCCAGTCCATCTGATCCGCGGTGAGGCCGGCCTGGCGAAGCACCTTCGGAATCGCTTCCTTGGGGCCGATGCCCATCACGTCCGGCTTGACGCCGGCAACGGCGAAGCCGACGAAGCGGGCCAGCGGGGTCAGGCCGTATTGCTTGATGGCCTTCTCGGACGCCAGCATCACGGCGCCGGCGCCGTCGGACATCTGCGAACTGTTGCCGGCAGTGACCGAACCACCGTTGCGGAACACCGCCCGCAGCTTGCCCAGCACTTCAATGGTGGTGTCGGCACGGGGGCCTTCATCGTTCTCGACCAGAAGCTTCTTGATGCGCACCGTGTTGCCGGCAAGGTCGGGCATCCGCGCGATCACCTCGTAGGGGCTGATCTCGGACTTGAACTCGCCGGATGCGATCGCGGCCATCGCTTTCTGGTGCGAGGCGTAGGCAAAGGCGTCCTGCTCGTCGCGGCTGACCTGCCACTGGCTGGCGACGTTTTCGGCGGTGATGCCCATGCCGTAGGCGATGGCGATGTTCTCGTCCTTGAAGATCGCCGGGTTCATGGCGACCTTGTGGCCCATCATCGGCACCATGCTCATGGTCTCGGTGCCGGCGCCGATCATCAGATCGGCCTCACCCAGACGAATGCGGTCGGCGGCCAGGGCCACGGCCTGCAGGCCGGAGGAGCAGAAGCGGTTGATGGTCTGGGCGGACACGCCGACCGGGAAGCCGGCCAGCAGGGTGGCGATGCGGCCGACGTTCATGCCTTGCTCGGCCTCGGGCATCGCGCAGCCGACGACCACGTCATCGATCTGGTTCAGATCGATCGAGGGGGTCTGGGCGACGAGATGGCGCAGCGCGTGGGCGAGCAGGTCATCGGGGCGGGTGTTGCGGAACACGCCTTTCGGGGCCTTGCCGACCGGGGTGCGGGTGGCGGCGACGATGTAGGCGTCCTGGATTTGGCGGTTGGACATGGTCTGGATCCTTGGGTAGATGATCGCGGTGCGTTGACTGAGGGCTGGACTGCTGGAGCGGGCTTCGGGATTCAGGGTGGGGGCTCAGGGCCTGAGGCGACCTGTTCCCCCTCTGCCCAACCCCTCTCCCACAGGGGGAGAGGGGCTTTGGGCTGCGGCTCGTTTCGAGCGCCTCTGAATCCCGAGGTCTTCGGGATCGGGGTTACGCGGAGAGGAGATGCTGTCAGCGGCTTGCCGGCAGCTTGATGCGTGCCCGCTGCTGATCTTGCGAATCCCCAATCCCGACTCCCGAATCCCGTCCTCCATCAATTCCTCAACGGCTTTCCGGTAGTGAGCGTGTGGCCGATGCGGGCCTGGGTTTTTTCCATCTGGGCGAGTGCGAAGAAGTGCTCGCGCTCCAGCTTGAGCAGCCAGCTCTCATCGACCACGCTGCCGCGGTCGACTTCGCCGCCGCACAGCACCGTCGCGATGCGGGTCGAGACTTCGAGGTCGTGCTCGCTGATGAAGCGGCCGGACAGCATGTTGACCAGGTTGGCCTTGAAGGTGGCGATGCCGATGTCACCCGCGGCTGGGACCTTCGCGGGCAGGGCAGGGCGGTAGCCGCTCTCGGACAGCGCGGTGACCTGCGCCTTGGCCACGTGCAGCAGCTCGAAGGCGTTGAACACGACGATGTCGTCCTGGCGCAGCAGGCCCATGGCCTTGGCTTCCAGCGCCGAGGTCGAGGTCTTGCCCATGGCGGTGATCTCGAAGGCTTTCTTCAGGTTATCGAAGACGTCGCCACCGGCCTGGCCGGCGCGCACCGCGAGTTCCTTCAGACCGCCGCCCGCGGGCAGCAGGCCGACGCCGGCTTCGACCAGACCGATGTAACTTTCAAGCGCTGCCACGGTGCGTGCGGTATGCATCTGGAACTCGCAGCCGCCGCCCAGCGCCATGCCGCGCACGGCAGCGACCACTGGCACCAGCGCGTACTTGATGCGCTGGCTGGTGGCCTGGAAGTTGGCGATCATCGATTCCAGTGCATTGATGTTTCCGGCCTGAACAAAGCCGGCCATGCCCTTGAGGTCGGCGCCGTAGGAGAAAGGCTCGTTGTACTGCCAGATCACCAGGCCGGTGTGCTCGCGTTCGGCACGGGCGATGGCTTCCTGCACGCCGTCGAGCACGGCGTCGCTGACGGTGTTGCCCTTGGTCAGGAAGCTCAGCACAGCGACGTCGCCGCCGCCGTCCCACATCCGCACACCGGCGTTCTCGAAGATCGTCTTGCCCGGCTTGGCGGTCTCACCCAGCAACGGATCAGGGAAGGCCTGGCGCGCGTAGACCGGATGCTTGGAGCGCGGGCTGATGCTGTTGGCAGAGGCCGAGTACGAACCCTCGTTGCCGTGCACGCCTTCGCGACCGTCGAACACCCACTCGGGCAGCGGCGCGGTGCTCATGGTCTTGCCCGCGGCGATGTCCTCGCGGATCCACTCGGCGACCTGCTTCCAGCCGGCGGCCTGCCAGGTTTCGAACGGACCCTGCTTCCAGCCGTAGCCCCAACGCATCGCGAAGTCGATCTCGCGCGCGCTGTTGGAAATATCGGCCAGGTGATAGGCGCTGTAGTGGAACAGATCGCACAGGATCGACCACACGAACTGCGCCTGCGGCTCATCACTGGCGCGCAGCGCGGCCAGCTTCTCGGCGGGGTTCTTGATGGCGAGGATCGCCTGCACGGCATCGGACGGCTTCTCGCCACTGGCGCGGTACTCTCCCTTGGCGATGTCCAGTACCAGGATGTCCTTGCCCTGTTTGCGGTAGAAACCCGCGCCGGACTTCTGCCCCAGCGCGCCTGCCTCGATCAGCTTGGCCAGCGGTGCCGGCACCACGTAATGCGGGTGCCAGGGGTCGTCTTTCAAGTTCTCGGTGAGCGTGCGCACCACATGGCCCATGGTGTCGAGGCCAACCACATCGGCCAACCGGTAGGTGCCGCTCTTCGGCCGGCCGATGCCGGGGCCGGTCAGTGCATCGACCACGTCCAGACCCAGGCCCAGGCGCGCGGTGTGGTGGAAGGTCGAGATCATCGCCATGGTGCCGACGCGGTTGGCGATGAAGTTCGGCGTGTCCTTCGCGAACACCACGCCCTTGCCGAGCGTGGTGGTAAGGAAGCCTTCAAGCCCGTCCAGCACCGCCTGTTCGGTGTGCTGGGTCGGGATCAGCTCCGCCAGGTGCATGTAGCGCGGCGGGTTGAAGAAGTGCACGCCGCAGAAGCGATGGCGAAGCTGCTCGGGCAGCACTTCGGACAGCGCGTTGACCGACAGGCCCGAGGTGTTGGTGGCGAAGATCGCGTGCGCCGCCACATGTGGTGCGACCTTGGCGTAGAGGTCTTTCTTCCAGTCAATACGTTCGGCGATCGCCTCGATGATCAGATCGCAATCGGCCAGCAGCGGCAGGTGCTGGTCGTAGTTCGCTGGGGTCAGCGCAGCAGCGAGCTGCGGCAGCGCCAGCGGCGCCGGCGACAGCTTGCCGAGGTTCGCGATGGCCTTGTTGACGATGGCGCTTGGGTCGCCTTCTTTCGAGGGCAGGTCGAACAACAGGGTTTCGACCTGGGCGTTGACGAGGTGGGCGGCGATCTGCGCGCCCATGACGCCGGCGCCGAGCACGGCCACTTTGCGGATGCGGAGGGGTTTCGACATGGAAGAACCTCGTAGGGGCTGGAGTGGGGCAAAGGGAATCAGCCAGCCGCGGGCGGAGCCCGCAGCCCGGCTACGGCGAAACGCAGCAGGTTGTCGGCGGCGAGCGTGCAGTGCTCGTGTTCGCTGACGCCCGGCAGGCGGCGGATCAGGCCGAAGTCGGCCATGGCATAGGTCAGCGCTCCGGCGATGTAGTCGAGCCGCCAGTACAGATCCTGCTTCGGCAGCGCGGGCAGACACACCTGGATGGCGCGCGCGAACTCGCGCAGCACATGACCGTAGTGATCCGACAGAAACTGACGCAGGCGTTCGTTCTTTTCCGCGTAGGCGCGGGCGACCACGCGCACGAAGGCCGCGCCTTCGCCTTCCATGCCGATCTGCATGGAAGGCACGATGAAGGCGGCCAGGATCGCCTGCAGATCCTGCGCATCTTGGGCAATCGCCTCGTGCAGCAGTTTGAGCCGACGCTCGCTGAGTTCATCGAAGCGGCGCCGGAACACCTCAGTGATGAGGTTTTCCTTGCTGCCGAAGTGGTAGTTGACGGCCGCGATGTTGACGTCGGCGCAGGCGGTCAGCTGGCGCAGGGAGGTCGCGGCGAAGCCGTGCTCGGCGAACAGCTGTTCAGCTGCACTCAGCAGGCGCTCCTTGGTGGAGAACTGACTCAGACTCACGCAGCAAACCCCAGCGCTCAATTCAAACAAACGTTTGAGAGACTAGGCCGAACCGACGCGCGAGGTCAATGTGCGTTGCCGCATGCAACCCTTTCGCGGCCCGCGTCACATTTTTGACCCAGGCTTAGCATAGGCCTACACGCATGTGCGCTAGCCGCAAGCTTCAGCTACACTACTTGACCATTTCGCCGTAAGCCCGCGTTTTCAGCCGGAAATCCGGCCGAGCCACGCGCGGCTAGGCGTGTAGCTTTTTCACAACATTCACATTTCAACCGGAGTTGCAGCATGGCGCTCGAGCGCACCATTTCCATCATCAAGCCCGACGCGGTCGCCAAGAACGTGGTCGGCGAGATCTACAGCCGCTTCGAAAAGGCCGGTCTGAAGGTCGTCGCTGCCAAGATGAAGCATCTTTCCCGCAAGGAGGCCGAGGGCTTCTACGCTGTGCATCGCGAGCGTCCCTTCTTCAACGCTCTGGTTGAGTTCATGATCTCCGGTCCGGTGATGATCCAGGTGCTGGAAGGCGAGAACGCCGTTCTGAAGAACCGCGAGCTGATGGGCGCCACCAATCCGAAGGAAGCTGCGCCGGGCACGATCCGCGCGGACTTCGCCGAGAGCATTGACGCCAACGCCGTCCATGGATCCGACAGCCTTGAGAATGCGGCGATTGAAACCGCCTACTTTTTCGCTGCCACCGAGCTGTGCCCGCGCTGAGCCGGATCGAGCAGGATAGGAACAGGTCATGAGCGAAATCCCCGTCCGCCTGGAAACCGCGAGCACTGCTGTCGCGGCCTCCCTGCCGTCGTCGGGGCGCATCAACCTGTTTGACCTGGACCGCGCTGGCCTGGAGCGCTTCTTTGTCGAAACCCTCGGCGAGAAGCGCTTCCGCGCACACCAGATCATGAAGTGGATGTACCACCAACATGTCACCGATATCGGTGAGATGACCGATGTCGGCAAAGTGTTGCGAGCCAAGCTGGAACAACACTGCGAAATCCGCCCGCCGGCGGTGGTTCTCGACAAGGCTTCCACTGACGGTACGCACAAGTGGTTGTTGGGAATGGACACCTCGAACGCAATCGAGGCTGTGTTCATCCCTGACAAGGGTCGCGGCACCCTGTGCGTTTCGAGCCAGGTCGGCTGTGGCCTCAACTGCAGTTTCTGCAGCACCGCTACCCAGGGCTTCAACCGCAACCTGTCGACCGCCGAGATCATCGGTCAGGTCTGGACAGCGTCGAAGCACCTCGGCAATAAGGCGCATCAGCATCGCAAGCTCACCAATGTCGTGATGATGGGCATGGGCGAGCCGCTGCTGAACTTCGACAACGTGGTGCGTGCGATGTCGATCATGCGCGATGACAACGGCCTCGGTCTGGCCAACAAGCGCGTCACCCTGTCGACCGCCGGCTTGGTGCCGATGATCGATCGACTCGCCGAGGAATCCGACGTCTCGCTGGCAGTCTCCTTGCACGCCCCGACCGACGATCTGCGCACCGAGCTGGTGCCGCTGAACAAGAAGTACCCGATCGCCGAGCTGATGGACGCCTGCGTGCGCTATGCGCTGCGCAAGAAGCGCGAATCCATCACCTTTGAGTACACGCTGATGCGCGGCGTCAACGATCGCCCCGAACAGGCCCGCGAGCTGGTCCGCCTGATGCGCCGCTTCGCCAACGCCGTGCAGTACGGTGACGCCGCCAAGGTCAACCTGATTCCATTCAATCCCTTCCCTGGTACGCGCTTCGAGCGCAGCGCCGAGGAGGACATTCGCGCGTTTCAGAAGATCCTGCTCGACGGTCAGATTCTCACCATGGTCCGCCGCACCCGCGGCGACGACATCGACGCCGCCTGCGGTCAGCTGAAAGGGCAGGTGATGGATCGTACCCGCCGCCAAGCGGATTTCCGGCGCTCTCTCGAGACGAAGGTGGACGATGCTGCGGCTTGATCCGCGCCTGCTGGTTCTTTTTGCCACGCTCGTGCTTGCGGGCTGTGAAACCACGGGTGGTAGCCGCCAGGAGGCGGATTCGCCGACTGCCATCGCCGCTGCGAACCACGTACAGATGGGGCGCGCCTACATGCAGCGCGGCCAGTTGCAGATCGCTCTGGAGCGCCTCACCAAGGCGCTGGAGCTGGACCCCCGCTCGACCGACGCGCACACCGTGATTGCGGTGCTGTACGAAGAAATCCGTCGCCCGGAGCGCGCAGAAACGCACTACCGGCGCGCCGTCGATCTAAAGCCCGAAGACGGTTCGGTGAACAACAATTACGGCCAGTTCCTGTGTCGCTCCGGTCGCTTCCTTGAAGCCGAAGCGCGCTTTGCCAAGGCTGTGGATGATCCCTTCTATTCGACCCCCGTGGTGGCGTTCACCAACGCGGGGGTCTGCGCGATGAAGTCGGGCGATCTGGCTGCGGCTGATCGCTACCTGCGCCGCGCTCTGGAGATCGAACCCGGCAATCCGGAAGTGCTTCTCGATCTGGCGCAGCTGCAGTTCGCAAACGGAGAGCTGATGCGCGCGCGCGCTTTCCTGCAACGTCACGAGGCGGTGACCGCTGCAAGGCCGGATGCCTTGGAGTTGGGGATCGCCATCGAGTCCGGGCTTGGCGATACGGCAGCGGCCAACCGCTACCGCACGCGTCTGCGCTCGGAGTTTCCCGATCATGAACCCGCACCGATGCTCCAGGGGGAGTCAGGTATCCAATGAGCGGACACAAGCATGAGAGCGCCGGGGCGCCCGAGAGCGAGACTGTCGAACCCGTCAATGCGGGGCTCTCCAGCCTCGGAGCGCGTCTGAAGCAGCGACGCGAGGCCATGGGCCTTGATGTTCCCGAACTGGCCTCGCGGCTCAGGCTGCGCACCCAGATCATCGAGGCGATCGAGTCCGACCGGCTGGACGCGTTGGGGGCCGGCGTATTCGCGCGCGGCTACCTCAGTGCATACGCCAAGGCGGTGGGAATGCCTCTGGTGGTTCTTGACACGGCGCCGATCGCCCGGACAACCGCGCCAAACCTGGTTATCCATGTCAAGCCGCGCTATGGCACGGTGCTGGGTCGTTACACCAGCCGCATCGGGCATGTGCTGCTTACCGCAGCGATCGTCGTGCCCTTCATCTGGATGGCCACGTCGAATCAGCTGCCCTCACAGCGCGCCACGCTGACCTCACTTGACGTACCGGCTCCAGCCGGCCGCAGCGGTGTTGACGGGCTCGCCGCCGCATCCTCGGCTGCGACTGAGGTGCAGGTGATGGCATCACTAGCGCCCATGTTTCCGCCGCGGCCCGCCGCGCCCAGTCTGGACGCAGGGTTGCTGCCTCCGGCAGCGGCCGTGCCCGACATTGAGGCTCCTTCGGCAAGCATTGCTGTCGACGAAGCAGCCGGGCTTCGGCTGAGCCTCACGGCCGACAGCTGGGTCGAGGTCAGTACTGCAGACGGCACCGTGCTGGAGTCGTCCCTGCTTCGCGCGGGCTCGACCCGCAGCTTCCCTGTGGACGCTGGGCTCAGGGTGTCCCTTGGCAACGCGGGCGGTGTTGAGTTGCGCCTGAATGGCGAGTCAATCGACGTGTCCGCGTTCCAGCGGGCCAACGTCGCCCGCTTTAGACTCGGCGCGGACGGCGCGTTGGCGCCGGCCAATCCGGGCTGAGTCGGATCGCCCACGACTTCGCGCCCCTGAACGGGCGCCTGTTCACCTTGTACGGAATTCGCAATGTCGATTGAACTGATGGATGAACACGAGCGCGGCGAACGCGTTCGCAGCTGGCTGAAGGAAAACGGCAATGCGCTGCTGGGCGGCGTGGCTGTGGGTCTGCTGGCCTTCTTCGGCTGGCAATGGCACGAGGGTTCGCAGCTGCAGGCTCAGTACGACGCAGCGAATCAGTTCGAATCCCTCCGCCGCGCGGTTGAAGCCAAGCAGTCGGACACGATTGGTGAAGTCGCGGGCGGCATTGGCGAGCGCTTCAAGGATTCGCCCTACGTCGCGATGGCCGAGCTGCAGCTGGCGCATACGCGTCTGGCGGCGGGCGATCTGGATGGCGCTGCCGGTGCGTTGGCGAACGCGCAGTCCGCCGCCAAGGATCCCCTGTTGGCGAACCTGGCCGGTCTGCGCCTGGCTCGCATCCGCCTTGCCCAAGGGCAACTGGACGAATCGCTGCAGCTGGCGACGTCTGCCGAGGCCAGTTTCCCCGGCCTCGCGGCCGAGCTGCGCGGTGATGTGTTGCGCGCTCAGGGCAAGACCGAGGAGGCCGTCAGCGCCTATCAGGATGCGCTGACCCACCTCGACCGCACCCTGCAGAGTCGTGGTCTGGTTGAGCTCAAGCTCGCTGACTTGGGCGCAGCCGCCCCGCAGGAGTCCTGAGGATGCGGGCGGCTTGGCAGGCTTTGGGCCTGGCGGCACTCGCCGCGTCACTGGTGGCCTGCGGTGGCTCCAGGGTGAGCAAGCGCGAGAACATCCAACCGCCAGCCGAACTGGTGAACTTCGAGGCCAGCATCGACGTAGACCAGGTCTGGTCGCGCTCGATCGGCAAGGGTGAGCGGCGGATGGGTCTGAACCAGCGCCCGGTCGCGGGCGAAGGTCGTCTTTATATCGGCAACATCAAGGGCGAAGTGATCGCACTTGACACGCAGACCGGGCGAGAAGCCTGGAAGCAGCGCTTCGACGGCCTGCGGTTCGCCGGTGCGCCCGGCTTCGGCGAAGGTACTTTGATCATGACCACGCTCGATGGCGTGGTATTGGCGCTGAATCCAGACAACGGCAACGAGCGCTGGCGCGCCAGCGTCACTTCAGAGGTGATCGCGCAGCCGGCGGTTGCTCGCGGGCTGACGGTGGTGCGTTCCAACGATGGCCGCCTGTTCGCCTACTCGATCACTGACGGCAGCCGCCGCTGGGTGTTCGATCGTGCACTACCCAGCTTGACCCTGCGTGGCAACAGCCCCCCCTTGATTGTCGATACTGCACTGTTTGTCGGCTACGACGACGGCAGCGTGGTTGCGCTGCGCTTGGAGAACGGGTCTCCGGTGTGGGAGCAGCCGGTGTCGGTGGGTGAGGGCCGCACCGATCTCGACCGCATGAGCGATGTCGACGGTGAGATCGCGTTCCGCGATGGCGTGTTGTTCGCAGGCAGCTATCGAGGTCAGGTCGTGGCCTTTGAAGCACTGAACGCGCGTCCAATGTGGAATCGCGAAATGTCGGTGTACGCCGGTCTGACTCTGGCGGGTGATGCGGTGCTGGCCGCGGACGATCGCGGCAATGTGTGGTCGCTGGATCAGCGCTCAGGCTCTGCGACCTGGAAGCAGGACGCGCTGGCGCACCGCTGGTTGAGCACGCCGGCCTACCACTCGGGATACGCAGCGGTCGGCGATGTCGAAGGCTATGTTCACTGGATGAGCATGGACGATGGCCGCTTCGTGGGCCGCGCGCGCGCAGGCAAAAAGCCGATCAAGGGCAGCCCGCTCGTGGTGGACGACCTCTTGATCGTGACCAGCACTGACGGCGAAATCTCGGCCTTCCGCGTCCGCTAGGCGCTTTGCTGCACTTTCTCGCAGAACGCGTCGTGGCAACACGGCGCGTTCTGCGTTTTCCGGAACTTGGGGCAGACTGTTGACCCCGCCCCATCGTGTCGCCGCATTCTCCGATGCTGTTGCACGCGTTTGAAAGGATCCACCCGTGCTGCCTCTCGTCGCCTTGGTCGGCCGCCCCAATGTGGGCAAGTCCACCCTATTCAACGTCCTCACCCGGTCGCGCAACGCGCTGGTGGCGGATCAGCCCGGCCTGACGCGCGATCGTCAGTACGGCGTCTGCCGACTTGGCGATCGCCCCTTCATGGTGGTCGATACCGGCGGTATCGGCTCCGAAGAAGGCAGCCTGGGCGAACGCGCGGAAGTGCAGAGCTGGGCCGCGGTGGAAGAAGCCGACGTGCTGCTGTTCATTGTTGATGGCCGCGTCGGCATCACCCCGGATGACAGCGAGATCCTGCGTCGCCTGCGCCGGCAGTCCAAGCCGGTGATCCTCGCAGTGAACAAGACCGACGGTCTGGATGAAACCAGCGCGCTGTCGGAGTTTTCGCGCTTCGGAATCGACGCCATGCTGCCGCTTGCGGCCTCGCACGGACGCGGCGTGCTGCCCTTGATCGATGCGCTCTACGCGCGCATCCCCTCGGCAGCAGAAGGCGATGTCGATCCGGCCCTGGAAGATCCAAGCGAACGCCGCAAGCTGGCGATCGTGGGCCGCCCCAACGTCGGCAAGTCCACACTGGTGAATCGCATTTGCGGCGAAGAGCGCGTGCTGGCGTCGGAAGTGGCGGGCACCACCCGTGATTCGATCGCCGTGGATCTCGAACGCGACGGGCGCAAGTACCGGCTGATCGATACCGCAGGTATTCGTCGCAAGGCGCGCGTCGAAGAGGCCATCGAAAAGTTCAGCGTGCTGAAGGCGCTGCAGGCGATCGAGCAAAGTGAAGTGGTGGTGTTCATGCTCGATGCCAGCGAAGGCGTCACCGAGCAGGACGCCACGGTGCTCGGGCATGTGCTTCAGGCTCAGCGCGCGCTGGTAATCGCGGTCAACAAGTGGGACGGCCTGACCCAGTATCAGAAGGATCAGTGCAAGGCGGACCTGGAGCGTCGGCTGACCTTCGTCAGCTATGCCCAGATCGTGACGATTTCGGCCAAGCACGGCACCGGCCTGCGCGAACTGTTCCGCGCGGTGCATCGCGCCAATGAATCGGCCACCCGAGTCATCTCGACGCCCGAGATCAATCGCGCACTCGAAGCCGCTTTCGAGGCCTTTCAGCCGCCGCTGGTGCGTGGCCATAGCGCCAAGCTGCGCTACGCCCACATGGCCGGCCACAACCCGCCGACCATCGTGGTGCACGGTACCCGTCTGAAGACTCTGCCGGACAGCTACAAGCGCTATCTGGAGAACTTCTTCCGCAAGCGCTTCAAGCTGGTGGGCACGCCGGTCGCGCTGCTGTTCCGCGAGGGCGAGAACCCCTTCAAGGACAAGCCCAAGCCCGCGCTGAACGACCGCCAGAAAGCCAAGCGCAAGCGCCTGATGCAGTTCGTCAAGCGCAAGTCGTAAAGCCGCTTCAGTTTCCGGAGGTCGCGTCCATGGATGCCTTGCTGCGTGCTTTGATTGAATCCGTGCCGACGCCGCCGTTGCGCATCGAGGCGGTGCCGGTGCCGCGCGCCTTGGCGCGTGTGCACGCCGGGGCCGCACTTCCAGGCGTGAAGCCTGGCGATGCGCTGACCCCGCTGCAGATCGGCCAGCTTGCCGCCAGCGGCGTCGCTCGGGTTGAGGTGTATCCGCGCCCGACCGTGGCCGTTTTCAGCTTTGGCGATGCGCTGCTGCAGGCCGGCGAGACGCTTGTGGAGTCGCGTCAGCACGACGCCGCCAGCCCGATGCTGCAGGCGCTGCTTAGCGAGCAGCGCATCGAATCCCTGGCCTGGCCTTCGCTGCCGCAGCAGCCTGAGCGCATCGACGCAGCACTGGGTGATGCGCTCGACAGCTTCGATCTGGTGCTGCTGACCGCCACACCCGCAGCGGAAGCTGTGCTGCTGGAGCGCTTGCCGCGGCTCGGCATCGCCATGCCGATCGTCGAGGCAGGCCCGCGCGCGTGGCGCAGTTCGCGAGCGCGGCTGATCTGGCTCGATTCCGATCTGCATACGCTTGCCGCGCAATTCTTGTCTTGGGTGGTGCCGACCCTGGAGGCGCTGCAGTACCGGAGTCGAGGGTGATCCGCGAACTTCAGCCGCGCGAAGCACTGGCGCGCCAGCAGGCAGGCGCACTGCTGATCGACGTTCGCGAAGACAGCGAGCGTGCAGCTGGGCTGCCGACCGCCGCACTCGCGTTGCCGCTGGCCCGGGTGAGTATCGACATCCGCGGCTTTGCCGAGCCGGACAGCGAAGTGCTGCTGATCTGCGCGGCCGGAATGCGCTCGCTGCGCGCTGCCTCTGAACTTCGTGCGCTCGGCTATTCGAATGTGGCTTCGGTGCGCGGAGGCTGCGGCCTGTGGCGCGCGCAGGGCCTGCCGTGGGCAGGCGCACAGGAGTCGCCAGATTTCCTGGAGCGCTTTGATCGTCATCTGCGCCTGCCGCAAGTGGGCCTTGAAGGCCAGCGCCGCCTGCAGCGCGCGCGCGTGGCGATCGTGGGAGCCGGTGGGCTGGGCTCGCCGGTTGCGCTGTATTTGGCGGCGGCCGGAGTCGGGCACATCCGCCTGATCGATGATGATCGCGTTGATCGCAGCAATCTGCAGCGACAGGTGCTGCATACCGATGCCGCAGTCGGCGAGTTCAAAGTTGATTCTGCGCGTGAACGACTGCTTGCGCTGAACCCGCATCTGGATCTCGACACGCGGGCGAGTCGACTGGACGCCAGCAATATCGAGCGCCTGTTCGACGGCGTCGGGCTGGTGATCGACGGCAGCGACAACTTTCCTACGCGTTACCTGGTTTCCGACGCCTGCGTGAAGCTGGCTTTGCCGATGATTTATGGCGCGGTGGAGCGCTTCAGCGGTCAGGTCGGAGTGTTCGCCGCAGGACTGCGGCGCGGGAAGTCGCCGTGCTACCGCTGCCTGTTTCCCGAGCCTCCCCTGGACGCCCCCAACTGTGCCGAGGCCGGCGTGCTGGGGGTGCTGCCCGGTTTGGTTGGGCTTCTGCAGGCCAATGAAGCCTTGAAGTACCTGCTCGGCATCGGCCGCGTGCTCGACGGGCGCGTGCTCAGCGTCGACGCGCTCGAGCTGCGTTTCCGCGAAATCGGCGTACCGGCTGACCCCGGGTGCATGGTGTGTGCGCCGGGTCGTGCGTTTCCGGGCTTTGCGGACTATCGCCTGTTCTGCAGTGGTGGCGCGTAGCGCGCTGAGCTTGAACTTGCAAAGTCACGGCAGTGCGGCTTGGGTGGGGCAGGGCTCGTGCTATGTGATAATTGCCGGCTTTGACGCTGAGTCCCTCCCATGACCGCACGCCTGCTCGACGGCAAGCGCATCGCCGAAGAATTGCTGTCCGACCTCGCGCGTCGCGTGCGTGATCGCGTCGCCGGTGGGCGCCCCCCGCCGGGGCTTGCCGTGGTGCTGGTCGGGGCCGACCCCGCTTCATCCGTCTATGTGCGCAACAAGCGCCGCGCCTGTGAGCGGGTCGGCTATGCGAGCTTCGACTTCGACCTGCCGGCCGATACGCCGCAGGTGGAGCTGGCGACGCTGATCGATCGCTTGAACGCGGACCC
This sequence comes from uncultured Aquimonas sp., assembly GCA_964586455.1. GTDB lineage: Bacteria > Pseudomonadota > Gammaproteobacteria > Xanthomonadales > Xanthomonadaceae > Aquimonas. The sequence goes on along the minus strand of CAZPHV010000015.1, from coordinate 30,923 downwards.
CGCGGTGGACGGCATCCTCGTGCAGTTGCCCTTGCCCGCGCATGTCGATGCGCAGGCGGTCTTGAACCGGATCGATCCACGCAAGGATGTCGACGGCTTCCATCCAGAAAACGTCGGCCGCCTCGCCCTGCGCCAGCTGGGCCTGCGGCCCTGCACCCCGAAAGGCATCGTGCATCTGCTCAGCCACACCGATCGCCCGGTCCGCGGCCAGCAAGCGGTGATCGTCGGGGTGTCAAATCACGTCGGCCGGCCGATGGCGTTGGAGCTGTTGATCGCCGGTTGCACCACGGTCTGCTGTCACCGCTTCACCCCGCGCGAGACCCTGCGCCAGCACGTCGAAGCCGCCGACATCGTCGTGGTCGCCGTCGGCAAGCCCGGCCTGGTGGCAGGCGAGTGGATCAAGCCCGGCGCGGTGGTCATCGACGTCGGAATCAATCGCTTGCCCGATGGCAGTCTGACGGGTGACGTCGGCTTCGAAGCAGCCGTCCAGCGCGCCAGCTGGATCACTCCGGTGCCCGGCGGCGTGGGCCCGATGACCGTGGCGACGCTGATGCAGAACACCTGGGAAGCGAGCCTGCTGCGCGAGCTGAACCCCGCTTGATGCGCGCCGCGTGTCACGTAACCGTCGCCTGCTCCGTGGACACTGGCCGTTGGCAGGGAGCCTCGCCATGATTCGAACAACTCTGACCCATTCGCGCGCAGGTCAAGACCACGCGCTCCAAGATCACGCGGCGCAGTATCGAGTGGCCCGATCCGACGCTCGACACACACGGCTGAGCCCTGCGCTGCGTGCTGCTGCAGTGGTCGTCGGCCTGTGTCTGCTGTCTGGTTGTGCGTCGATGGTCAACCGTGCCACGGAACGCTTCGCCGACAACCTGGGCAGGGGAATCCTCAATCAGGATGACCCGGATACCGTGGCCGAAGGTCTGCCGGCGTATCTGCTGCTGCTCGATGGCCTGCTGGAAGGCGACCCCGACAATGCCGGCACACTGCGCGCCGCGGCGCGTCTGTACGGTGCCTACGCCGGCAATTTCGTTCGCGAACCCGAGCGTGCGGCGCGCCTGTCGAAGCGGGCGTTCGACTATGCCCAGCGCGCCACCTGCATCGACCAGCCGGCGCTGTGCGCTGCCTTCAAGGGCCCCTTCGACGCGTGGGAGATCGCGGTGGCAGCGCAGTCGGGCGAGGGCAGTGCCGCCAGCCTGTATCTGCTGGGCAGCGCCTGGGCGGGCTACATCCAGACCCACAGCGACGACTACGCGGCGATCGCCGCCATCCCGCGCGTGAGCCTGCTGCTGGAGCGCGCCGTCGCGCTGGATCCCTCCCTCGATCAGGGGATGCCCTTCGTCTACTTGGGCGTGCTGAACTCTCTGCGCCCGGCCGCTGTCGGTGGCCAACCTGAGCAGGGCAGAGCCGCCTTCGAGCGGGCGATCGAGCTATCCGGTGGTCGCAATTTGATGGCACGCACCTTGCTGGCCCGGCACTACGCGCGACTGGTGTTCGATCAGGAACTGCACGATGCGCAGCTGCAGACCGTGCTGGCGGCCGACCCTCGCGCGCCCGGTCTGACGCTGATGAATACGCTTGCACAGGCCCAGGCGCGGGCCTTGCTGGATGACTCGAAGAACTATTTCTGAGCGGAGTTTCTGATGCGTTTTCTACTGCTTGCCATGTTTGTCCTGCTTGCGCCGCTGGCCCAGGCTCAGAGTTTCAAGATCGCCACGCTCGCCCCTGAAGGTTCCGGCTGGCTGCGTGAGATGCGCGCAGCCGCCGACGAGGTCAAGCAGCGCACTGACGGCCGCGTCGAGTTTCGCTACTACCCCGGCGGCGTGATGGGGGACGACGCAACGGTGATGCGCAAGATCCGCCTGGGTCAGCTGCAGGGCGGGGCGCTGACGGCCAGTGAGCTTTCACTGGTGTACCCAGACGCGGTCGTATATGGCCTGCCGTTCCTGTTCGAAAACCACACCCAGATCTCGGCAGTGCGCGCCGAGGTCGATCCGATGCTGAAATCTGGCGTCCGCGACAAGGGCTTCGAAGTGCTCAGCATTTCCGGCGTGGGTTTCGCCTACATGATGAGCAGCAAGCCGCTGCAGAGCATCGAGCATCTGCGCTCGGGCAAGGTGTGGGTTCCCAACAGCGACAAGATCTCCGAGCGAACCTTCAGCGCGGGAGGAGTCAGCCCGATTCCGCTGCCGCTCTCGGATGTGTTCACCAGCCTGCAGACCGGGATGATCGACATCGTCGGCAATACCCCGGCCGGTGCCATCGCCCTGCAGTGGCATACGCGGATCAAGCACCTGTTCGATGCGCCCTTGGCTTACGTCGTGGGTTTCGTGGTGCTGGACAATCGCTCGTTCGCGCGCTTGAGCGAGCCGGACAGGGCGATCGTTCTGGAGGCCTTCGGCAAGGCTTCACAGCGGCTCGATGTCGAAAACCAGCGCGCTGACGTCAGCGCGATGGCAGCGCTGAAGGCGGAAGGTGTCGCCGTGTTCACTCCCGATGCCGCCGAGCTCGCGCGTTGGCGCGATGTGGGCCTGTCGGTGCGCCAGTCGATGGTTGAGCGCAAGGAGCTCAGCGCCGAAATGGTCGACGCCGTGGTCAGCCGCGTACCCGCCGCGGCGCCCTGAGCTGACCTGCGTGCTTCGACTGCTGCGCAACCTGCACCGGCTGGAGGACGCCCTGCTCGCGGGCCTGCTGCTGTTGCTGCTCGCGCTCGCGGTCGCTCAGATCGGGCTGCGCTGGCTCGCCGATACCGGCTGGATCGAGGGTGAAACCGTGCAACGCACCCTGGTGCTTTGGATCGCCCTGCTGGGCGCGCTGGGGGCCGCACGCGAACGTCGTCACCTGGCGCTCGACCTGCTGCCGCGGCTGCTGCCGCCGCTGGGGCGGCGCATCATCTGGGCGCTCGCGCAGCTGATCGCCGCGGCCGTATGCGCTGCGATGGCCTGGTACGGCTGGAGCCTGATCGAACTTGAACGCGAGGCGCCAGGCGTACTGTTCGCCGGGCTGCCGAGCTGGGTCGGCATGCTGATCATCCCGTTCGGCTTCGCCGTACTCAGCCTGCGCTTTCTGATCGCTGTACTGCTGGGCCCGCCGCGCGATGCTCCGGCAGATGAGGGCGGCGCAGCATGAGCTGGCTGTGGCTGTTGCTGCTCGTCGCGGCACTGCTCGGCGCGCCCTTGTTCGTGTTGATCCTCGGTGCGGCCTTTATCGGTTTCCATCAGGCCGGCTACGACCTGACCGTGGTGGCGGTGGAATTCCACCGGCTGGCCGGCATGCCGGGGCTGACCGCGATTCCTCTGTTCACCCTGGCCGGCTACCTGCTGGCCGAGAGCCGCGCCCCGCAGCGTCTGCTGAAACTCTCCGATGCCCTGTTGGGCTGGCTGCCTGGCGGCATCGCCATCGTCGGCCTGTTCGCCTGTGCGCTGTTCACGGCCTTTACCGGCGCCTCTGGCGTCACCATCGTGGCGATGGGTGCGCTGCTGTATCCGGCGCTGAAGGCCGCCGGCTTTGACGAGCGCTTCAATCTGGGTCTGGTCACCAGTGCCGGCAGCCTGGGCCTGCTGTTCGCGCCTTCGCTGCCGCTGATTCTGTACGGCTTCGTCGCTGGCCAGCTCGCCACAACGCCCTCGGTCAGCATCGAAGACCTGTTCATCGCCGGCATCCTGCCCGGGCTGCTGATGATCGTTCTGCTCGGGACCTATGCGGCCTGGCAGGGCCGCGCCTTGCCTGCGCGCACGCAGGTGTTCTCATGGCGGCGCGTGCTCGACGCCGCGCGCGAGGCGGCCTGGGAAATCCCGCTGCCCGTTCTGGTGCTCGGCGCGATCTACTCCGGCGCGCTGGCGGCGTCGGAAGCGGCTGCCATCACCGCCCTCTACGTGCTGGCGGTGACCGTGTTGATCCGCCGCGAGATCGGGTTCACAAGGTTGCCCAGCCTGCTGGCCGAGTCGATGCGCATGGTCGGCGCGATCCTGATCATCCTCGGCGCCGCGCTGGCGCTGTCGAACTGGCTGGTGGATGCCGAGGTGCCGACGCGGCTGTTCGCGTGGATCCAGAGCGTGATCTCCAGCCCGCTGACGTTCCTGCTGGCCTTGAACCTGTTCCTGCTCGCGGTCGGCATGCTGCTGGACGTGTTTGCCGCCATCGTCATTCTGGTGCCCCTGCTGGTGCCGATCGCACTGGGCTATGGCATCCACCCGGTGCATCTGGGCGTGCTGATGCTGGCCAATCTGCAGCTCGGCTACTTCACCCCGCCGGTCGGCATGAACCTGTTCATCGCGAGCTACCGCTTCAAGGTGCCGATCGGCACGCTGGTACGCGCCTGCCTGCCGTTCTTTCTGATCCTGCTGCTGGCGCTCATGCTGATCACCTATGTGCCCTGGCTGTCGCTGGCTCTCTTGTAGGCGCCGGGTTCAGCCGCCTCATCATCAAGCGCAGTTGGCCGCTCGCCTTTCTCCCCTCTCCCCTCGTGGGAGAGGGGCCGGGGGAGAGGGGGTAAACCTCGCGCAAGCTCACAACGGCTCGCCCAGCTCCAGACTCAAAGTCTGGCCAAAGCAATCCCCCCAAACAGCGCTAACGCCGCCCGTGTCGCCCGGCCTATAATGTCGCGCTTCATCGCCTCCGGAGCCCGCCGCATGCGCATCCAGGTTGAAGCACTGACCTTCGACGACGTCTCGCTCATTCCCGCCCACTCCGTGGTGCTCCCCAAGGACGTCAGCCTGGCAACTCGGCTCACGCGCGGACTCAAGCTCAATCTCCCCATCGTGTCCGCCGCCATGGACACCGTGACCGAAGCCAAGCTCGCCATCGCCATGGCCCAGCTCGGCGGCATCGGCATCCTGCACAAGAACATGGGCGTGGCCGAACAGGCCCTGCACGTGCAGCACGTCAAGAACTTCGAAGCCGGCGTGATCCGTGAGCCCTTCACCGTGGGCCCGAACACCACCATCGGCGAAGTCATCACGCTGACCCGCAAGCGCAACATCTCAGGTGTGCCGGTGGTCGACGGCAACCAGCTGGTCGGCATCGTCACCAGCCGCGACATGCGCTTCGAGAAGCGCCTGGACGCCCCGGTCAGCGCGATCATGACCGCCAAGGGCAAGCTCGTTACGGTGGGCGAGGGCGCCAGCGACGACGAAGTGCTCAGCCTGATGCACCAGCACCGCATCGAAAAGGTTCTGGTGGTGGACGATCAGTTCGCCCTGCGCGGCCTGATCACTGTCAAGGACATCCAGAAAGCCCGCGACAACCCGAACGCCGCCAAAGACAGTGATGAGCAGCTGCTGGTCGGTGCCGCGGTCGGCGTGGGCGGCGACACCGAAGCGCGCGTCAATGCGCTGGTGCAGGCCGGCGTCGACGTGATCGTGGTCGACACCGCGCACGGCCACTCGCAGGGCGTGCTGGACCGCGTGCGCTGGGTCAAGAAGAACTTCCCGAACGTGCAGGTGATCGGCGGCAACATCGTCACCGGTGAGGCCGCGCTGGCCCTCCTCGACCACGGTGCCGATGCAGTGAAGGTAGGCGTCGGCCCCGGCTCGATCTGCACCACCCGCATCGTCGCCGGTGTCGGCGTGCCGCAGATCACCGCCATCGATATGGTCGCCACCGCGTTGAAGGACCAGATCCCGCTGATCGCCGACGGCGGCATCCGCTACTCGGGCGACATCGCCAAGGCGATTGCCGCCGGCGCCTCCACGGTGATGATCGGCGGCCTGTTCGCCGGCACCGAAGAAAGCCCGGGAGAGACTGAACTGTTCCAGGGAAGAAGCTACAAGAGCTACCGCGGCATGGGCAGCCTGGGTGCGATGGAGCAGGGCAGCAAGGACCGCTACTTCCAGGACGCCTCCGACGCCGACAAGCTCGTTCCCGAAGGTATCGAAGGCCGCGTGCCCTACCGCGGCTCGGTGCGCAACATCGTCCACCAGCTCGCCGGCGGCCTGCGCGCCTCGATGGGCTACGTCGGCTGCGCCAGCATCGAAGACATGCGCACCACGCCGAGCTTCGTCCGCGTCACCAACGCCGGCGTCCGCGAAAGCCATGTGCACGACGTGCAGATCACCAAGGAGCCGCCGAATTACCGCGCAAGCTGACGCTTGCGCGGCGGGATTCGGGATTCGGGATTGGGGATTCGTTTCGACCACACTCCCGGCTTGAGTTGCACCCGCCGCGTCACCGCTTCGAACTGAGTTTCGGCCGTGTCCTATGCGTTCACGGCGAGCGTAGCGCTTGCGACGCTCTTTGGCTCCTACGAATCCCCAATCCCGAATCCCGAATCCCATGCTCCCAGACATCCACAGCGACAAAATCCTGATCCTCGACTTCGGCGCGCAGTACACCCAGCTGATCGCCCGGCGCATTCGCGAGATCGGGGTCTACTGCGAGATCTGGGCTTGGGATCACGACCCCGCCGAGATCGCCGCCTGGGGTGCCAAGGGCATCATCCTCTCGGGTGGCCCTGAGTCGACCGTCGAGGCCGATTCACCGCGTGCGCCGCAGCAGGTGTTCGACGCCGGCGTGCCGCTGCTCGGCATCTGCTACGGCATGCAGACGATGTCGATGCAGCTCGGCGGCAGTGTGGAGGCCGGGCATGAGCGCGAGTTCGGCTATGCCGAGGTTGAGGTCAGCGCGCCCTGCGGCCTGCTCGACGATCTAAAGGACCACCCCGGCTCACCGCCGCGGCTCGATGTGTGGATGAGCCATGGCGACCGCGTGACTTCGGTGCCGCCAGGTTTCCGCATTACCGCACGCACCGAGAGCGTGGCGATCGTCGCAATGGCCGACGAAGCTCGGCGCTGGTACGGCGTGCAGTTCCATCCCGAGGTTACCCACACCAAGTCCGGTACCGACATGCTGCGGCGCTTCGTGGTCGACCTGTGCGGCTGCGCAACCCTGTGGACCGCCGCCAACATCATCGACGACCAGATCGAGCGCGTGCGCGCCCAGGTGGGCGAGGGCGACGTGCTGCTCGGCTTGTCGGGTGGCGTCGATTCCAGCGTGGTCGCCGCCCTGCTGCATCGCGCTCTTGGCGATCGTTTGACCTGCGTGTTTGTCGACACCGGCCTGCTGCGCTATCAGGAAGGTGACCAGGTGATGCAGATGTTCGCTGCCAACGAGCAGGCCGGCGGCATGGGCATCAAGGTCACCCGCGTCAATGCGCGCGATCGTTACTACGCAGCACTGTCGGGCGTCGAAGACCCCGAAACCAAGCGCAAGATCATCGGCCGCCTGTTCGTCGAGATCTTCGACGAAGAAGCCTCCAAGCTCAGCAACATCAAGTGGCTGGCCCAAGGCACCATCTACCCCGACGTGATCGAGTCCGCCGGCAGCAAGACCGGCAAGGCCCACGTCATCAAGAGCCACCACAATGTGGGTGGCCTGCCCGAGCACATGAAGCTCGGCCTGGTCGAGCCGCTGCGCGAACTGTTCAAGGATGAAGTGCGCCGCCTCGGCGTAGCCCTTGGCCTGCCGCGGCACATGGTCTACCGCCACCCGTTCCCGGGCCCGGGCCTGGGCGTGCGCATCCTCGGCGAGGTCAAGCCCGAATACGCCGATCTGCTCGCCAAGGCCGACCACATTTTCATCGAAGAGCTGCGCCGCGCCGACCTCTACGACCGCGTCAGTCAGGCCTTCGCTGTGTTCCTACCGGTCAAGTCGGTCGGAGTAGTCGGCGATGCCCGCGCCTACGAATGGGTGATTGCACTCCGCGCCGTTGAGACCATCGACTTCATGACCGCCCACTGGGCGCATCTCCCCTACGACTTCCTCGACCGCGTCGCGCGCCGCATCGTCAATGAGCTGCGCGGGGTGAGCCGCGTGGTCTACGACATCAGCGGCAAGCCGCCGGCGACGATCGAGTGGGAGTGAAGTTCACATGAGCACAGTGGTCGAGGGTCGGGTGGCGGTGTTGGTCGATTGCGACAACGTCCCGCCGGACATCCTCGACCACGCGCTCCTGGTCGCAGCCCAGTTCGGCAGAGTCGTCGTACGCCGTGGCTACGGCAACTCGGGCACCCTGAATCAGCGTTGGCGCGATGTGCTCGTCAAGCTCGCTTTCACCCCCTGCCTGCAGTTTCAGTACGCGTCGGGCAAGAACACCGCCGACCTCGCACTTGCGCTGGATGCCCTCGAAGCCCTGTTCGATGCGCGGGCTGAGACGTTCTGCCTGGTCACCAGCGACTCTGACTTTTCGTATCTCTGCAGAAAGCTGCGGGAGCGCGGCGCCTCTGTCTGCATCGTCGGCGAGAGCAAAGCGCCCGATGCCCTACGCAATGCCAGCGATCAGTTCTTCGAGTGGCATCCGCCTGCTCCGGAACCGTCTGCCAGCACCAGCACACCCACCATCGCAGGCGGCTCCAGCATCGGCGCGAAGACGCCCAGCAATGGCACCGAAGCTGCCCGACCCATCACCAAGCGACGACCGCTGTTCGTTGTCGAGGCGGTTTCCATGCTTGCCGGCTCTTCGTCTGATGGCGAGGTCCCGCTCGGCGCCCTGGGTGTGTACCTCAAGCGCACAGACCCCGCAGTCTCGCCAAAGCTCTACGGGCATTCCGGTCTGCTGGAAATGCTCAAGACGTATGATCTCCTGGCCTTGAAGCAGCACCCAGGGGGACATCAGACGGCGAGCTTGGTGAAGCAGACCGTCGATTCGACGGACATTCGCTAGCAAGTGACCTTGTCGCTGTGAAAAGAAGCGGCGTTCAGCGGTGATCACTGCTGCCGCAACCAGCCCAAGCATCTTGCGCAATCGCAGCACGAACGAGATAGAGAGCCATGGCACGCGCTGATTTGCTAGTTGAGATTGTCAAGGCGGGCGCCGAAGGGGACCAAGAGCTTTTCCGCAAGGCACTTGAAGCGTTAGTCACGGAAGAGCGCTCCAAGCAGCACAACATCCTCGCGGACCGACTAGCGGAGCACCTCAACCTCAACGGGAAGCCGATGCGCCTTGCGCGGCCAGCCACGGCGGTGCAGAGCGGTGAGGCGAAGCTCTTCCACGAGATTCGTCCGCGGCGAGGGTTGGGCGATCTGTTGCTACCTGCACACGCCCAGCAGGCCTGCTCGGAGCTAGTAGAGGAGCACAACCGAGTGGATTTGCTAAGGGCTCACAACCTTGAGCCTCGCAATCGTGTGCTGCTCGTCGGTCCTCCCGGCAACGGAAAGACGTCGCTCGCGGAGGCAATAGCGCTAGAGCTGGGCAACCCAATGCTTGTAGTGCGCTACGAGAGCATCATCGGTAGCTACCTCGGAGAGACGGCCGTGCGGCTCGCCAAGCTCTTCGCCCACGCTCGTACCCAGCGCTGCGTTCTCTTCTTCGACGAGTTCGACGTCATCGGCAAGGAACGCGGCGACGTCCACGAGACCGGTGAGATCAAGCGGGTTGTGAGCTCGCTGCTCCTGCAAGTCGATCAGCTGCCGTCGCATGTCGTTGTCGTCACGGCCACCAACCATAGCGAGCTCCTCGACCGTGCAGTTTGGCGCCGCTTTCAGCTCCGGCTTGACCTGCCAGCCCCTGGAAAGGCGCAGCGCTTGGCATGGCTAGCGTTGTTCGAGAAGCGAAGTGGGCTGAAGCTCGGCTTCGCCCACGATCAGATTGCACGCCGATTGGCAGGCCTTAGCTTCGCGGAGCTCGAGCAGTTTGCGCAGGACGTCCAACGCCGCCACGTGTTGACTATGCCTGGCGCGGACGTGCGAGCAATCGTCGCTGACCGACTGAAGCAATGGGCGAGCCGCGCCGCACCTGCCATTTCCACGCCGGGGGGCTCCGGTGACTGAACGTCCGCTTCTGATATTGCCGCAGCCCGCTACGGCGGCACGCGCGAAGAAGGGCGGCGGAGGCGGAGGACCGGCTCCGCTCGGCCAGGCGCGGCAGAAACAGCGCCTGGGTCCTCGGCTCGATGAGCTTGAGGCTGCGTTTGAAGCGAAGCGCCTGACTTTGCAGACGACGGCTGCGGGCCTCGTGCCCGAAGACGTGCTTGTGCTCGAGACTGCTGGGCCGGTGGAAGATTTCTTCAAGGCTGCCGCGAGGATCGACGGACTCGAGTTCCTGGCCGAGTACGACGAGGACGACATCCCGCCCGACGACGACTTCTTCGTCGAGAAGAAGGGGATCCGTGAGGAGTACCGCGGTCGCGTCTACTTGATGTTTGCCAATCAGCTGGCCTTCCAGCAGTTGCTCAATCTTTGGAACACGTGGCAACGCGGTGAGGACTTCCAGCGGGGGCTCACCAAGTGGCGCGATGTGTTCGCGTTGCTGCGCGACATTCGCCCGTGGTCAGTGCGAGACCGGCTCGAAGAGACAGGTGTGCTCGTGGACTGGCGCGACCGTCTCACGTGGGAAAGCCAGAACGTACCGTGCGAGATCGAGCTCTGGTTTCGTGCAGGTGTACAGCAACGCGCGTTGGCGTCCGTCGCGGTTCGCGGTCGTGTGCAGGAGCTTGGTGGCGAGGTCGTTTCGGAGGCGACGATTCTAGAGATTCACTACCACGCGCTCTCTGTTCGGCTCCCCGTCACTGCGATTCAGGACCTGCTCGACGAGGGCCGCCGCGGCGCGATCGCTCTCGTACAAGCCGAGCAGATCCAGTTTTTTCGCGCATCTGGCCAGATGGCCGGCCGGGTCACCGTCGATCAGGTCTCGCCTCTCTCGGCCCTGCCGAACGAACCGTTTCCCGATTCCGAGGCACCTCCGGTGGTCGCGCTGCTCGATGGTCTGCCGCTTCAATCTCATCGCGCGCTGGCGGGACGGCTCACGGTCGACGACCCCGACGACTTCGGCGCCGACTATGAGGCACGGTTTCGGCTCCATGGCACTGCAATGGCGTCTCTCATCATCTGGGGTGACCTTCACGCGCCCGGCGTGCCGATTCCGCAGCCGCTGTACGTGCGGCCGATCATGCGGCCGTTTACGAAGCCGGGATGGGAAGATCTGCCCCCCGAAGAGCGGGTGTCTGAAGGGCTGCTCGTCGTTGACCTGATCCACCGGGCGGTGCGGCGCATGTTCGAAGGAGAGTTCGACACCCCGGCGACTGCACCAAGCATCGCAGTGATCAACCTTTCGATCGGCCTCGCAGACAGGCCCTTCGACGGAACCTTGAGCCCTTTGGCTCGACTTCTGGACTGGCTGTCTTGGAAGTACAACGTTCTCTTCCTGGTAAGTTCTGGCAACTCTGGTCGAGCGATCCAAATTGAGCGCCCGTGGGGCGAGTTGGCTGCGAGCAGCCGCGAGGAGCTTCAACAGCACATCGTGAAAGCCATAGCGTCGGATGCAAGGCACCGACGCTTGCTCTCTCCTGCGGAGGCAGTGAACGTCATAACTGTCGGCGCCACCCACGAGGACAGCGACCCCGCCCCGCTCCGGCCCAGTTGGATCGATCCTGCCGCGTCTGGGTTTCCAAGCCCCATGAATGCCCAAGGTCAAGGCTACAAACGCTCGGTGAAGCCAGATGTCCTCGCCCCCGGGGGCCGTATCGCGCTGGTGAGGCCCATGCTGGACTCCGCGACCGAGCTCTCTTTGCCCCGCGTTTCGTATGGCCCGGGACAACTTGTGGCTACTTCAGGGGCAGCAGGGGGCGATCTAGGCGCCGCCGTTCCAAGTCGCGGGACGAGTAATGCGACGGCGCTCTTGTCAAGGGCGGCGGCCCTTCTGGCGCCTGTTCTGGCTGAACTCCGGGAGAGTGAGGGCGGCGAGGCCCTCGATCAGGTCGCCGAGGCCCTATGGCTCAAGGCACTGCTTGTTCACGGCGCGAGATGGGGCGCAGCGGGCGATGCCTATCTGTCTCTCTTCAAAAGTCCGGATAACGGCAACAAGCTCCCGGAGTACCTCACGCGCCTGCTGGGCTACGGTCGCGTGGACCTTAACGCGGTGCGCGAGTGCACCGAGACGCGGGTTACTGCACTGGCTGGCGGGGCACTTGCCGCGGAGACCGGCGCGGAGCATAGATTCCCGCTGCCTCCTTCACTGAGCGGCAAGCGTGGCTGGCGCCGCCTAGCTGTCACCCTCACCTGGATGACCCCTGTTCATCCCCTGAGCCAACGCTGGCGCCGCGCCCAACTCTGGTTCTCCTCTCCGAAATCGAAACTCTCCGTCGGCAGCGGCAACCATCTGGAACGCCGGGGGGCGGACTGGCAGGCCGTCCAGCGCGGCACCGTCCAGCACGAGGTCTTCGAGGGCGAAAAGGCCGCAGCGTTCGTTGATGGGGATGACGTTGTCATCCTTGTGAGCTGCCGGGAAGACGCTGCAGTACTTATAGACACCGTGTCGTACGCGCTCGCTGTAACGTTAGAAGTCGACGATTCGATTGGGGTAGACATCTATACCGAGGTTCGCGCGCGCGTCCACAACAGGCTCCGAGTTGCAACGGGTGACAAGCCATGAGGCACGCCGGTGAAGCCGCCATCGAAACCGCTAGGCAGGGGGTGTTGCTGCGGAACGCGCATACGCGGGGTTGAACAAAAGAGCGCAACGATTTCGAGCGTGCGATCTCCCCGATGAAGTGCTGCCTTGATCCGCGCCAACCAAGCCAACCTATGGGACAAGTTGGAGGCTGCGAAGTCATTGGGCGGGCAAGTGTATGGGCTGCTTGCGGGCGGCGCGGAAGGTGCCGACGTGTAGGGATCAGGTTGACTGACTGGAGAACGCGATGAGCGATGACATCGGTAAGATCAAGACCACGATGGCACTCAAAGGGCTGACCCCACTTCTGCGGGCTTGGTGCGACCTGTCGCTTTCGTACTGCCGGATGCATCAGTTCGAGGACAACCCGTGGTGGTGGACGGAGCGCGCAAGCGTTGGGTTGCTTGCAGCGGCGGCCTGGCGATGCAAAGGCTGGACGTCGCTGGAAGAGTACGGGAGCCGGAAGCGCCAAGGCCGCATTCCGGAAGATGGCGTCTCGAGCGATGGCAACAACGGCCGTATCGATCTTTGGCTTTGCCACGGAACGCGGAGCTTTGTGATCGAGGCGAAGCAGGCTTGGCAGTCGATTGGAAATAGAGCATCGGGCGACGACCCCAAGGTCACGCTGGGAACCGAGGCAGCATGGAAAGACATCGGAAAGATCGAGGCCTACGAAGCGGACACGCGCCTCGCGGCCACGTTTGTTGTTCCCTACATCCCCGTCTCGCAGCTCGCGGCAGATGACACGCCTACCGGTGCTCGGATGCGCCAGGGAGAAGTGCGTGAGATCGTCGAGAGTTGGCTCAGCGAAAGCTGGCCCTTCAGCCATGTCCAAGCGGACGCGGCCGCAGCCGTGTTCCCCTACAAGTCGGCAAAGATGGTTTCGGCCAACGGCAAACACCTCATGCCCGGGGTTGTGCTTCTGCTGAGGCAACGACACAAGGCGAGCGCGCACAAGCAAGCCGGTTAGGAAACGGACGCGTTGCGTGCATCGGAGGCGTGGGTTGTCGCTATCGAAAGTCGATCGCCACGAGTGATCAGTTTTCTCCTGCTTCAAACCCTTAACCCCTAGCGCAAGTTCACAAAATCTGTATTTTGAACACCATGAGTGATCAAAATCCAGGAAAACTGAACTCCCTGCTCGCTGAACTAGGCGACACGCGCCTGATCTCAAGTCGCTGGCTGCGGGCACACGGGTACTCCAACAGCCTCGTCGCGCGCTACGTCAGCAGCGGTTGGCTGGTCTCACCTGCGCGCGGTGTCTACATGCGCAAGGGCGGTCACCTGCAGTGGGAGGGGGTGGTTCGCAGCGTGCAGGTGGGGGAGGGGTTGCCGCTGCATGTCGGCGGCCGCTTCGCCCTGAGTCTGCAGGGGCACGAGCACTACCTGCGTTTTGGCGATGCCGGAACAATCACGCTGTATGGGCCGCGACGGCCACCGGGTTGGCTGGGCAAGCTGCCCATGGATCAGCGTTTCGAGTTTCTGGGCAAGGGGCCGTTCGATCTGCCGCTCGTGTCGTTTGCCGCGAAGGTGTCCGAGACGACGCTGGCCGAGCAAGGGCTGGCCTGGCATCGGTCCGCGTCGGGTGCCGATGCTCTAGTTTGTTCCTCGCCAGAACGAGCCATGCTGGAGCTGTGCGATGGCGTCGTGGACGCAAGCTTGGTCTACGAGGCCGATGCACTGATGCAGGCCATGACTACTTTGCGCCCGCAGCGGGTTGGTCTGCTGCTGCGCCACTGCCGCAGCATCAAGGCCAAGCGACTGTTCCTGGCGCTTGCTGATCGGCATGGGCATGCGTGGCTACCGCACGTGTCGTTGGATGCTGTTGATCTCGGCCGGGGCAAGCGCGCGCTGGTGCCTGGAGGGCGCCTGCATCCGACCTACCAGATCACCTTGCCGACGGATCTCGATGAACACCTTGCTTGATCGTTGGGATCGCCGCTACACCGACCGGGTTCGGCTGTTGGTCGAGATTCTGCCGGCGCTGGCACAGGAGCCGCGCTTCGCGCTCAAGGGTGGCACGGCCATCAATCTGTTCGAGCACGACCTGCCGCGGTTGTCAGTGGACATTGATCTCACATGGTTGCCCGTGCACGACTATGCGGAAGATACGAGGCTGATCTCTGAAGCACTCATGCGACTGGCGGATGTGCTGCGCGCGCGCCCTCTGCAGCTTCAGGTGCAGGTGCAGGGGGCGACAGGCGATGGCGCAGGCATCACGCGTTTGGTGGCCGGTCGCGGTCGTGCGCGTGTGCAGATCGAAACGTCACCGGTGATGCGCGGGGTGGTGCATCCGGTGCGCAGCATGGTGGTGCGCCCGAGGGTTGAGGATGCCTTTGGTTTTGCCTCGGTGCAGGTGCTCGATTTCGCGGATCTCTATGCCGGCAAGCTGGCTGCGGCGCTCTCGCGCCAGCATCCCCGCGACCTTTTTGATGTCGGCCTGTTGCTGAATGACGAACGGGCGAATCAGGTGCTCTGGCAGACCTTTCTCGTCTACCTGACCTGCAACCCCAAGCCTGCATGGGAGATGCTGGCGCCTCGCCTGCCTGCGGGTTTTGAAGCGACCTTCGAGGCGCACTTCAAAGGCATGACAGCCGAGCCGATCGAAGCCCCAACCTTACTGGACACCCATGCGCGCCTGCTGGCACGTGTGGCCGCGTGGCTGGATGAGTCCTCGTGCGCGTTCCTGCGATCGGTTGAGGATCAGCGACCGGACTTCGACTTGATCGGGCTACCGCATGCTGCCGGTCTTCCAGGCGTGCGGCGCAAGCTGTACAACCTGGCCCAGCGCACCGACGCCAAGCGGGCGGCTGATCGAAGTCTGTTGGAAGAGGCGCTGGCAGGAATCCTGAGCGCCCGCACGGTCGGTTCCACGTGATCCAGCTCAAGAACATCAGGCCGCGGCAGCGATCCGCGCACTCAAGGAAAGGTATGCATTGAGTTCGTGTGCACCTAACCCCAAGCCCTCAACCGGAGTGAACTGATGAGTCGAGAAGACATCCTTACTGTGGCGCTGCGCCTGTTCGCCATCTGGCTCGGCATGGTGGCGATCCAGCAGGTGATTGGCGCCTACGGTTGGACGGGCGCGGGGAGTGATTGGGCCGGTGAGCGCGGGTGGCTCATCGCAGTGGGGCTGGTGCCGGCCCTCGTCGCGGTGCTGCTGTGGTACTTCCCGCTCACGGTCGCCAGCAAGTTGTTGCCACGCTTGCGTGAGCCGCGTGAGGCATTGTCCGCCAACGCTGATGTCTTGCTCGACACCGGCATGATCCTGATTGGGCTGTGGTGGTTGGTGAGCGCACTGGTGGGGCTGGTGGAATCGGGCTCTGCCCTGGCGTTCGGCCTTCGGCACGGCCTCCCGTTTGCGGATCACTCGCTGGCTACGCTGCTGTCTTCCTTCGCAACTCTGGGTTTCGCGCTTTGGCTTCTCTTGCGAGGTCCCGGCATTGTGGGAGCAATACGCCGCTTTCGCGAAGCGGGTCATTCGCCAACGCGCGTGCTGAAACAGCCTGAGCCCGAGCCCGAGCGGGACGCATGAGATGGATGTTCGGATCTGGAACCTGCTGCACGACGGCGGCATTGACGTCATCGAAGGCCGCGTGCCCGGTGATTTGCGGTTGCAGGTGGGCCTGCTCTACCTCCGCCAGATGCTACCGGGTGACGGTGAAGGTTTCATTGTGCAGCTATTGAACTGTACTCACTTCGAGTACACCCCTTGGGACATGTCCGGGACCTGCGACTTGCGCGCGATCGAGGCGGCGTGCCCCGAGGTGCTGAGCGCTGAATCTGGCGACCCGGTGGCGGTGTGCTGTGCGGGCGGCATGCTCCGTCTGCGCTACGAGGCGGTGAAAGTCCAGCTGGATTCCGGCGAGCCCATCGATCTGGACGTGCTGCAGGATGCAGCAGAGCGGTACTGGGCCGCGTTCGAAGCACGTCGGAGACCGAAGCCAACTTGAGGACTCTGTCCGAAATCTGCGCGGGGACGTGCGCTGCCAGGTGAAGCGCGAGTGCGAGACGGGCGCGCGATTCCGTCGTCTTCGTTGATCGCCTTCGCGACATCAAGCATCAGAGGCGCGCCTTGAGCAAGGCCCTCGATCCCGGCTCGCTTCTGCTACCGCCTCTGCAGGCTGAACACGTACTGCTGCTCGGTGCCTTCCGCATCGGTCCATCGCTGGCTGACCTGCACCTCCTGTGCGCTGACGCGCTGCCAGGAGAAGTGACCGGAGGCATTGATGGGCTCGAAGCAGGCGCGGTCGCTTGAGATTTCGGTCGCGCGCCAGCTGAATTGACCCCAGCGGGAGACCACTTCCCCGGCTTCCAGTCTCACCGTGCTGCCGTCGCCTGGAGTGCCGAAGCTGTCGTCGGCGTAGTGCGTGGCGCGCAGTTCGGTCGGGCCCGAGAACGCGTAGCCGTCGAAGAAGGTGGATCCGCCCGGCGCGGTGCCTTGCCAGTGGCCTTCCAGGAATCTCAGATTCTCAAAGTGGTTCTGGGTGAACATGGTGTGCTCGGTGCTGTGAGCCCCCGTTGTCAGGAGCAGGCTACCGGCGGCCCAACCGAGTCTGGTCATGCGCGTGCGTGTACGAGCTCGGGCTTGATTGTGGCTGCTTTCCTGGCGCGAATCCGCTGGCGCACGACCCGGTCGGTAGGGCGTGCGTCACCATGCAGGCAAGAACAGCGGGCTGCGTACGACGCCGAATGTGCGGGTTCTGAAGCAGGCACCGACGGAGCTGGCTGGCCTGATCCATCCCTGAGGGCCGAGTTCCGTCCTGACGTCAGACGGAATCTGTTGCGCTGACGTGGAGCGCGGGTGTTGAGCGATGCCTCCGGGGCTTCCGGCCACACAGTTGGTCAGCTCACGCCGTTCTTTCTATGCGCGCTGTCGGAGTGGCACTTGTCTCTGGCATGACTCGATCCCGCCCGCTGCTTTTGGCCGCATACAGCTGGGCGTCTGACCGGGAGATCAGCAGCGTGGCGTCAAGGTCAGCGCTGACCGTCAGGCTGGCCACGCCGATGCTGACGCTCAGCCGATCGCAGCCCGGAACATCGTCTCGACGCAGTGCCCGTGCGCGCAGGCTGGTGCGTACCTGCTCGGCGACGGCGCACGCGCCGGCCTCGTCGGTGTTGGGCAGAATCATCGCGAACTCCTCGCCGCCGTAGCGGGCAGCAAGGTCGCCGGGGCGCCGGGCGGTGGCTGCGAGCAGCTCGGCAACCTCGCGCAGCGCGCTGTCGCCGGCGGGATGACCGTAATGGTCGTTGAATGCCTTGAAGTGGTCGATGTCCGCAAGCAGCAGCGCGAGCGGCTCACCGCTGCGGCGCGCGCGCTGCCACTCCCGTTCGAGGGCTTCGTCGAAGGCGCGTCGATTGGCGATGCCGGTCAGGGCGTCCAGCCGACTCAGGCGTTCCAGCTGCGCGTTCGCTGCGCTCAGGTCCGAGGTTCGCTGGGTGACGCGTTGCTCCAGACTGCTGATCAGGCCACTCAACTGGCCGGCCATGCTGCTCAGGTGAGTGGAGAGCGGGTCGATCTCGCGGATGCGACTGCGGGCGCGCGGCGCCTGGGCAAGCCGCTCCAGTTCGGTCCCAGCCGCGGCCTGTGAAATGTGCTCGATGGGCTTTGCGAGCGCTGCCGCCAGCCCCAAGCCGATGATCGCGACCGCCAGCACCGTCGCCAGCAACACCCAGATTGCCTGGTGGTTGGCCCGCACGATTGGCGCGGTAAAGGCGTGCTCGGGCAGCGCGACGCCGACCAGCCATTGCAGTCCGTGCGGGCCTTCGATACGGCGCAGATCGAACAGCAGTCGCCCCTGTTCCAGCGCCAGCACGCCGCGCTGGTGGGGTGCTGCGGCTCGACGCATCGGCTCCAGGCCTTCCAGGATGGGCGAGCCATGATCGGAGAGCGAGGCGCGACGGAGGGTGCCGTCGACGCTTGGGGCGAAGCCGTCCACGCCCCGCGCCGCCAGCAGCTGACCGTCCGGTTCGGCGATGAAGCTAACGCCTCCGTCGGGCAACTCGAGTGTGCTGATGAAACCGGACAGATGCTCCAGCGACAGACCGACCGCAGCCACCGCCAACAGCTGGCCGTCCTCATCGCGCACTGGCGCGCTCAAGCTCAGTCCGAGACTGTTGTATCCAACGTAAGCTGCGGTGCCTCCCCAGCGCGGCACGGTGGACTCCGCGACCAACTGCATGAAGGGGCGCTGGCGAGGGTCATAGGGGATTGGGCCGTCCACCCGCTCGCCAAGCGAGCCGTCCGGTAAGAATCGATGCCCGGTGAGGGTGAGCGGTGCCTCATGGAAATTGATCGCGATCTCGGGCGCACGCGTACCATCCGGTCGGCGTGTAGCTGCGATGTAGCGACCGTCTGCCAGTGCGAGGGTCACGAACGTGCTCTGCGGAAGCAGTTCGAGCTGGCTCATCAAACGCGACGCGCTTCGCTCCGGGTGTTGCAGCGATATACCTCCGAGGCGCAGCGCTGTTGCGTTGCTTTCTACAAGGCGAGCGACCAGGTCCAGCTGCGCGTGGATCTGGGCCTCGATACGTTCACCAATCTCAACTGCGAACACCACACCCAAGCGCTCCCCGGCCAAGCGCGCCTGATGGCGCGCCGACATGCCGATGACCGCAGCTGCTCCAAGCAGGAGCAGCAGAAAGGGGCCGATGATGGCGAAGCGCAGGGGTACGCGAAGCTGGGTTGTCATAGAAAAAGCCTAGCAGCGTCACGGCGCGTTTGGCGTAGGTTTGCCCGGCAGGTGCGTCGCCTGTGCGCGCAAGCCGTTCTGCGGGCTGGTAGGCTCGCGGAGTCGTTATCAAGGGGAATGCAATGCGCGACTGTCTGTTGAGCGTGGGCCTGGCTGCTCTGGTACTGAGTTCTCTATCCGCACACGCCGAAGTGCCGGTGTTGGAGCCGCTCGCCGATTCGGTCGCCGATGCGGTACTGGCCTGGCGACGCGACATCCACCAGTTCCCCGAGCTCGGCAATCGCGAGTTCGAGACCTCGCGCAAGGTCGCCGAGCATCTGCGTTCTTTGGGCATAGACACTCGCACCGGCATTGCGCACACCGGCGTGGTGGGGCTGCTGAAAGGCGGCAAGCCCGGGCCGCGGATCGCGCTGCGCGCAGATATGGATGCGCTTCCAGTGACCGAGCGCAACGACCTGCCCTTTGCCTCCAAGGTGACCACCGAATACAACGGCAACACCGTCGGCGTGATGCACGCCTGTGGACACGACACGCACGTGGCGATGCTGATGGGCGTGGCGCAGGTGCTGGCCGGCATGCGCGACCAGCTGCCGGGCGAGGTGATGTTCATCTTCCAGCCCGCCGAAGAAGGCCCGCCCGAAGGCGAAGAGGGCGGCGCCGAGCTGATGCTGAAGGAAGGTCTGTTTGCCGACTTCAAGCCGGACGCCGTGTTCGGCCTGCACGTGATGGCAGGTCTGCCGGTCGGCAAGCTGGGCTATCGCGGCGGCCCGACCATGGCTGCGGCCGACAGCTTCCGCATCGTGGTGAAAGGCCGCCAGACCCACGGTTCGCAGCCCTGGGGAGGGATCGACCCCATCGTGGCTGCGGCCGACATCGTCGGCACAGCGCAGACGCTGATCAGCCGCCGCACCGACATCAGCGCGCTGCCGGTGGTGCTGAGTTTTGGCGGCATCAATGGCGGGCTGCGCAGCAACATCATCCCGGACGAAGTCGAGCTGATCGGCACCATCCGCACCTTCGACCCGGCAGTGCGTACGCGCATCCAGGAGCAGCTGCGCGAGGTCGCAACGCATGTGGCAGCGGCGCATGGCGCCACGGTCGACGCGCAGATTCCAAGCGAGGCCGGCTATCCGGTCACCCGCAACGATGAGGCGCTGACCGCGCGCATGCTGCCCAGCCTCAAGCGCGCAGCGGGTGAGGGCAATGTGCTGGCGATGCCATTGATTCTGGGCGCGGAGGATTTCTCGTTCTTCGCCAATGAAGTGCCGGGCCTGTTCTTCTTCGTCGGCGCAACGCCGGCGGATCAAGACCCGCGGAAAGCGGCGACCAACCATTCGCCGGAGTTCATCGTTGACGAAGCCGCGCTGCAGGTGGGCACGCGGGCGATGCTGGCGGTGGCCTTGGATTTCCTGCACGCAGGGCGATAGAGCGCCGGGCAAGTCGTTCCGGGGCCCGGCCGAGGGCGGGGCCGCCGGCGCGTTGATCTTTGCGCGCCGGCGGGGCGAAGTGCCCACCACCTCAAGGAACGGTGTTACCTGCTACTCCCTGAGCGAGTCGGCTGCCAGCCTCGTGGTGAATGACCACAGAGGCCACCGTATCGGATCAGGGCGGGCCGAGCCCCTCGTTTTCCACCTGCGGCAAAGTGTGATATTCGGCTTGGACCCAAGCAGCACCATCGCAGTACACGACGATCTGAACGAACTGGCCGTTCACGACCTGCGTAGACATGGCGAACTCACCAGCATTGCCCTCCCAGCAGATCGAAGTGCCAATTTCCTCGGCTTCGAAAGCCATGCTGGGGGAGGACGTAAGGGCGCAGCAAGCGATGGCTGCGGTGGAAAGCAAGAAGCGAAGAGAAGGCTGCATTTTGCCCCTCAAGGGTGATTGTTGGTATGCAACTGCAGGATGCCGCGAAGGCTTGCTGTGATGTCTGAGCCGCGTCAAGCGGTGAGCGGGCTGCAGTACTCCATCCGTCGACCTTAGCGGTCGAAAGCAAGCAGCCGCGGCCGATGGAGGTTCGCACGCTCGCCAAACTCCAGCAGCTCGCCCGCGGCAAGCTCGCCGAGGTCGGACAGCTGGGCCGCCGCCCCTGCGCTCGATGTGCTGCCTCAGAACGCTACCGGCCTACCAGACCTACCAGACCTACCAGAGGTTGAAGGCGGGCAGGGGGCGGTAGATTATCGAGGGCGCGGGCTTGGGAACAATGCGCGGGGCGCAAAGACGGCTGACCGGAACCAAATTCAGGGCAGAATGCCATCGTTCTGGATCTGGGGCAGGGTGTGATACTCGGCTTGGACCCAAGCAGCACCGTCGCAGAAAACGACGATCTGAACGAATTGACCGTTCACGACCTGCGTAGACATGGCGAACTCACCAGCATTGCCCTCCCAGCAGATCGGAGTGCCAATTTCCTCGGCTTCGAAAGCCATGCTGGGGGAGGAGGCGAGTGCGCAGCAAGCGATGGCTGCGGTGGAAAGTAAGAAGCGAAGAGAAGGCTGCATTTTGATCCTCAAGGGTGATTGTTGGTATGCAACTCAGAGTTGCCGAGAAAGTTTGTCGTGGTGCCCGAGCTGCGTCAAGCGGTGAGCGGGGCAGGGCGCGGGGGCCCTACACCAATCCACCCAAGTTAAGAAATGCCGTCGTTCCCTCGCGCGCGGGAATCCAGCAACGTTGCCTCGGCATCCGAGCGAAAGTCACTGGGCCCCCGCCTTCGCGGGGGGGACGGGCTCTTTACCTGGGTGGATTGGGCCCTACACTCGATGTAGGGACGCAATGACTTTGCACCCGCGACGCAGAGAGGTTGCACCCGCGCCTGTGGATAACTTCGCCGGGCTCGCGACGCTGAACGAACCTCAAACCGCGTCCGTTGAAGCCCACATGAAGAGCGCTGCAAGGGCACTTCAAGGCGGCTTGATGCGCGGGAATGCGCGGAATGGCTGCCAGCTTCGGAGCCCCTGAGCCGCCCTTCAGCAGCCCCGGCGAGCCCGCCAGCCAGTGCCGCGAGCCGCCTGCCAAGAAGGCGGCTCGGGCGGTCCTGCGAGGCTGCGGCGCGTCCAGCCCCCTACGTTCTCGACGGCTTCGGGGTATGAGCCCAACGGGGAGAATGCCCGCACCACGGCCGACCGCGATGGTAGCAGGCCCCAGAACGCACAGGCCGCCTCTCAGGCGGCCTGTGGACTCACGTAGCGGGCGCCAGTCAGGCGGGGCCGCCAAGGTCTTGCCACGCTGCATGAAGGTGCGGGAAGGCCAGCGAGGCGCCTTGCTGGGTGGCGATCCGTGCAGCTCCGCGCAAGCCCTTGGTGAGGGTGCGCAGCCCGCCGGGTTGGCTGGCGATAGTTGCAGCCAGCTGCAGCGCTTTGGAGTCCTCGACGCCCCATGCCTCCGACAATGATGCGGCGTCCTCTTGCGTGGGCCGCGACAGGTGCAGACGCTTGCCGATGCGACCGCGCAGACGGTCGAACATGGCGGCGCGGTGGCCGCTCGTCATGCGCGAGAAGACGAACTCATTGCCGACCAGGGCCAAGCCAACATCCGTTGCATCGAAGATCGCCCGAATCTGGTCCAGCGCCGACGCTCCCAGGTGCTGCGCTTCGTCGATCACCAGCAGCCCGGCCGTCCCGCGCAGTCGCTCCACGATGGAACGATGCAGCTTCGCTGCGCCGCCGCCGGTGACGCCAGCGCCGACCGCCTGCGCAATCTCTTCCAGGGCAGGCACAACACCAGCGGTTGCCGGCGTCATCGTGACTGCAAAGGCGCTGGCGACACTCGCGACGTACTGCCGAATGGCGAGCGTCTTGCCAAGGCCGGATGCTCCGTAGATCACAGCGAAGTCGTTAGAGAAGTGAGCGAAGCGAAGCGCCGCAAGGATGCGCTTTGCGGTTGGCGTCTCGACAAAGGCCGGTTCCACGGGCGCGTGCTTGGACTCGGCTTCGCGCTGAGCACGCGCATCCAGCCATTTCGTGAGTTGCGCTTCAAGCGCGGCGTTGTCGCCCGGATAGGTGCCCGCGAGCCACTGGCTGATTCGTGTGGTGCTGACGCCCGATTCCCGGGCGATCTTCGATTGCGTGAGGCTGCCGGCCTCGATCACCTTGCGCACCTCCGCGCGTAGGTCCGCCGCCTCTGGCGGCAGAGAAGCGGCTGCGGGCAGTTTCAGGATTCGTGCGGTGGTTTCCATCTATCATTTCTCCGGCTGCGGTGGTTGCTGCGGCTGCTTTGCCCCGCGTCGGCGGCTACCGGCGCGGGGCTTCTTCTTTCTGGTGTTGTCCACGACCAGGTGAATGGCTGGCCTTGGCGATTTCGGATCGCGGGGGAGCGGCGGTGGTGAGTCCAGGAAGAACGAAACGCCGCCATTGATGAAGCTCTGCAGGATTTCCACAGCGCCGCGCTTGAACTCTGGGGAAGTGCCCACCAGGAAGCGGCCGGCGTTGATCCGCTGAACTGCTTGGCGCATCGCGTTGACGAACACGCGCGCCACGTCCACGTTTGCATCGTGGTCTCGGTTTCTCATTTCTCGCCTCCGCTGGGTGGGAACTTCCAAGGCTCGCGCTCGCGCGCAGTCTTCTCGTAGGAGTCCGCAAGGAACTCGGTGATGTTTCCGATGCCCGGTAGCGGCACCGCAGCTTCGGCGGTCTGCTTCGCAATGCGACCCGCCTGCGGTCGCAGTCGTGTCGGCCCGCGCGAGTCGGGCAGCGCCGGCTGATCCGGCTCGCACTGGCTGTACAGCTCGCGGCGTTCCAGCTCAGACATGACGCCCAGCGCTTCGGCTGCACGCTTCGTCGCCTTCATCTGTTGCTTCTTGAATCGCGCGTGGTCGCGTGCTGCCTCGGTGTCATTGAACGCAACGGACGCCATGCGCTCGGCGTCGCACAGGTAAGCGCCCTTCTCGGTGTGGACGCTCACGCTTGCGCTGAGGTCTTGAGGATCGAAGAACACCATGACGCGCTGCCCGATGAGTTCGGCGGTGGCGTTGGACCAATACCGATTGGTGCCGAGGTCGCTGCGCCCCGCCTTGATGGTGATGCTTCCATCGCGCGACACGGTTCGGACCTCGAACGAACGCAGGAACAGCGCGCGCGCCGCTTCGGGAACCCGCTGCGGCGGGCACCGCAGAACACCTGCTGCCCATTCCGCATCGAAGCTGCCGGCCGCGATGCCGCGACCTCTGCGCCCGGTGCGGGCGTTGTGTCGGGCAATCTCTTCGCGCACTACCTGTTCCAGCTCGCTGGCGTCTACTGCGGTCGCCATGCTGAAACCGCGCCCGTTCATGCTGGGGTTGCATGCAATGGCTTCGTGCAATCCACCCACGCCAAAGGCCCGTTCAATGGGCTTTGCACCCGGGTTTCCGAACACCTTGTCCGGGTTGGTGAAGTGCACTTCCGCGCCGAACACCATTGACAGCAGGCCCGGCGCATCACCCTCGGCTTCCTTGAATCGGTGGCGGTTCTTCGCGCCGCTGGTCATCAGCTTGTTGGCCGCGACGCGAGTGTTGTCCAGGTAGATGTGTCGCGGGGCGCAGATTCCCGCAAGCTCATGTGTTGCGAGCCGGAACATATCGGTGTTCTCGCTCTCCGACAGTCTCCAGGCGAGGACGCGCCGCGAACGAACGTCCTGCCAAACCCACAGCGTGGCGGTGTTGATCGGCTTGCGACCCTTGAAGGAAACCCACAAGCGATCCAGCTTCAAGCCGTCGCCGTTGACCGCTTCGCCGACCTCAAAACAAGTGGCGTCGCGTTCCAGCGCCGACAGAAGGCGGGCTGCGGCTTGGGCGCCCTCGCGCTCTAGAACCTGCACGCTGTGCGGAATATCTGCCTTGACCCGGCGAATGAAGGTGTCCTCGCTCGGCATTGGCAGCCGCTCACGCTTGGCGAGTTCGGCGGTTCGCCTGTAGCAGTCTGCGTGCGTCGGCTTGGCTCGGGTCAGGTAGCACCCGAGGTAGAACTTCCACAGCGCCTCCGGGATTTCGACGCGCGCGCTACCCTCGGCCTTCGCTGGCAGCAGGGCTGACAACCATAGGTTGCGCGGAACCTGTTCCACGGCCCTTGCCCAGCGCTTCAAAGAATCGACCGATGCACCAGGCATCCCCTGTCGCTGCAGATCCGCTGCGACTGCACGGCGGGCGTCGGTCAGGCTGCGGCCCTCGTTGACGAGGCGCTCAACCCACAGCAGAGCGCCCAGCCGATGCCCTGCGATTTCCTTCGCCTTGGGCGTGGCCTGCTGGAACCGCGCCAGCTCGGCCGCGCCATCGGCCAGTTCTTCCGGGCCGGGCGGCGTGGGTGCTGGCTCGCGCAGGGATTCCTCATATATAAGCCGCTTTTGAACCGGTTCCGGCAGTTCGGCGAGCCGGTACAACCGCCGCTGCGGGTGGTCGGGGTCGGCATGCGCGGGCCAGCCTTCCTCCGCCGAGCGCTGTTGGACGGCGCGTACTGTGCAGTGGAAGCGCTCGGCCAGTTCGGCAGTCGTGTAAGTGGTGTCAGGCCCGGGCATTGTCGGACCTCCTGAGAGCCGCGCTGAGCCCCGCCGGGGCGGACCCGCACCGTGGGTATTCGGCGTGACCTCGGATCGCCTCCGAGGTGGTGTGCACGGCGTGACACGGGGGGTTTAGAAGCGGTTCGCCGGTCTCGAACATCCGAACCGGCCGCGCAATGCCCTCGCCGCAGTCAATCGCATAGGTGCACACCCCGCGACCGCGATCGGTCAAGGTCGCCCGCCACGGGTGTTCCACACACACCAGGTCAACCAGGGCGAGCGCTTCCAGATACTCCAGGGCCGGGCGCACATCGTGCCGCGTGGCGTGTGGATAGACAGCGCGCACCACCCACAAGAGCAGGTCTTCGGGCGCGCCCATGCCCCGCGTGTGATCCAGGGCAAGCAGCAGGAACCAACGCACGTTGGCTGCCATCAGGGCCAGCGCGCTCACTGGGCACCCCGCCCGTAGGGCTGGCATGCCAGATAGTTCAACTGTTCCGCTTCGATCAACAGATGGTGGATGACCGCCGCGAAGGCCGTCAGGCCGTTTCCGTCCACGTTCTGAATCGTGGCGCTGGCGATGCAGTCCGCCAGCTCCCGCGCGCGCTGAATGCGGATGGTGGCCTCTTCATACAGAGCGGCGCAGGGCGCGGCCTTGTTGACGAAGAACAGCGGCACGTCGCTGCGGTTGGCCTGCGAGTGGAACGGCTTCAAGTCCAGTTCGCGCATGTCTATAGCCTTCATGCCAGCACCTCCGCGCGCATCGCTTCGGCAATCGCGCGCAGCTCCAGCGCGAGCGTTTCCGAGTCGTAAACGCATCGCCCTTCGAGCGCGGCGGCGGCGTGATCCAGCAGGCCCGGCCAGTCGGCGCGCGGGGCCTCGATGGGAAGAAGAAGGTGTGCAGGCAGGGCCGCGAGCGCGGCGGCAGCGTGGGTGCAGTTCATGGCGGTGTCCTCGTGGTTTCGAGTGACCGCCGCCCCGCTCTCAAACGGGGTGGCGGACGGTACGCGGTTGAGAGACCGGCACGAGGACCGGCGAGCCTTGCGGCTCCCGCGCACCGCCCGCCGTAGAACTGACAGGCATGCACGCCCGCCGGGATGCGGGCGAAGAAAAAGCGCCGGCATCGGGCGATGGGCGCTTGTGCGCCTCGTGTTTCGGGCTCTCACCCCCGGCTGCCGATTTGGCGGCAGCGAGTTCAGGATGGGACGGGTTCCAAAACCTGTCAAGCCATCCGCATCCGGGCTGCTGATACGCTTCGCGCCCGCAGGCCCGGATGACACGGTGAATCTCCCGGCCGTAGGCCACCGAAAGGTGGATCGCTTGTGGGGGTTGTAGGGAGTCCCACGCCGGGCTTGCACCCGAGACAGTCGATTGACGCAGCTGCTATCGTTCGCGAGCGCAGCGGGCGCCGGTCGTGGCCTTTGCTCCCGTTGCACTCGCCCTTGAAGCCACGACTTCTTGCGGTCCCATCGCGAGCAATTACGGGTCGGGGAGTGCCGCCCCCGATGTAGCGGTGAAAGCCGCGATCCTTCCACGGGCCAGGCCAACCCCTGTTGGCCCGCAGGGAGCGCCGCCGGGCGGGTTGGCGGGCCGGCGTGCAAAGGCACCATGTCAGACGACAGCCGAGAAGGGCGGGCTCGCCATTTCGGCGAACAGCGAGGCGGCATGTGCGTGCTGGCGGCTCGCGTGCTCAAAGCCGAACACAGCATCCGCAATCGCCAGCGCAGTGGCACAAAGCGCCAGTGACAGCGCCAGCACAGGCAGAGCGCTGGCGACCGCGACGCACACGCACGGGCCAAGCAACAGCGCAGAGCCTTGAGCCAGCAGATGCCAGCGCTTGAAGCTGCGCGCGTGGCGCCAGTGCTCGCAGCATTGTTCACCGGCATAGCACTGCAAGGCGGTGCGGTCTGAGGAGTGCGCGGAGTTCATCCGCATCAGCCCTCGACGCCGGGCCGCTTCCTCTTCTCCGGCCGAACGGGTTCCGAGTCCGCCGCGGCCAGCAGGTTCGCGCGCGCGTCTTCAATCTCCGGCGCGATATCGGCCTCCAGGTCGAAGCCAAGGCGCTCCGCCACGGTCTTGATTTCGGCCATCTCCGAATCGATGCGCGAAAGCTCTTCGTCGATTTCAGCGAGACGCGTCCGCAGCTCGGCGAGCGTGCGCGGCGCGACTTCGGGCCACGCCTCAATGCTCAGAATCGCCGCGCGCACCGCGTCCTTTACGGCATCCTTGAACAGCCAAACAGCCGTGGGGATGTCGAGCGGGTCGCGCCAGCTCCGCGAATCGAACTCAAGCAGGGGATCGCCGAGCGGTCCGAACATGTCGATTCGCCCCTTCTCGACCTCCACTGCGCTCTGAAATGTGGCGTAGCGTCGGCGCCCGAAGGCACGGCCTGCAATGGCATTGCGCATGCGCTCTTCGCGCTGCGCGGCGGCGCGGTCGATGTCCGCACACACCACTTCCGCGTAATCCTCGCGGCTGAGTGGCGCCTTCATGATGGTGTCGCGTTCCTGCTGCAGCGCAGTGCGCCGCTCCCGCAGGGTTTCCATTGCCTGCCGTGTTTCGGTTGCCTGCTTGCTGAGCGCGGGCAAAAGTGATTTCAACGAAGCAACAAGGTTCATTGGGAAGTTCCTGAAAGTGCCTGTTCGGCGAGAATGGCCGCATGGATGAACGGCAGGCCCGAGACGGCCTGCAGGTCAAGCGCAGCGGTGAAGAGTCGGTCGCGGTCGGAACCGCTACCGGCAATGGGATCAGGTGCAGCGAAGGAAAGCGGCGCCATGCCCTTGACCGCTGGCGCCTGACTCGTGAGAAAGGCGATGTGGTCAAGGCGATAGCGCACGGGTGCGCTTCGGTCGCTGGTCCTCACCAGCCGAAGCGAAGCGGACACATGCCGGATTTCTTGCGCCCTCACGGCGGCTATCAGCTCCGGCGCCATGACGGCGAGCGCAAACAGCTTCTCCGTAACTACTGTCAGGCCCAGAACGATGCCTAAGACGCTGGCTTGGCCCGTGTCGCTGGGATGCCCGATGTATAGCGGCGCGGGCGATGCGGCGGGGTTGTAGTCCCGCGCAATCTGTTGCAGATCAGAATCACTGCATGTGATTGTGGTGCCATCAGCGGCGGTGTGTGTGCCGGATCGAAAGCACTGGAAGGCCCGGACGCTCCCCGATTGATGGGTGCCCTTACCTTCATCGCGGAAGGTAGCCGGCGAATCGAAAAGGAAGGTTGCCAGCGCGCTCACGAACGGCGCCTTGATTTGCTCTGCCGCTCGATGACTTTGCGAACGCCTCGCTCTCCGAGCCCGAAGGCTCTGGCGAGCGAGGCGACGCTTTCTCCAGCCTTCGCGCGCTCGCGTATCTCGGCGTCGCGCTTGGCGCGCTTGAACGCGTAGTCACCAGGAAACACCAGGTTCTGCCCGGCCCAGTTGTCGGCCAGCATGTCAGCCACCCCGGCAGCGGCGGCATCCGCCGCGGCGCCCTCGATGCCTTGCCGCTTCAGATGGTCGCTGACGCAGTCCTCCACGTCGGCCAAAAGTTCGCTACGGCGCGGCTCCATGGAACTCATGCGTGCACGCCCCAACGGCGGGTGCGTGCGCGCACGGCGATCCAGCGCGACACCTCAGATTCCAACCAGCCCACGGCGTGCATGCCGAGCTTGATGCGGCGGGGGAAGTCCCCGCGCTGTTCCATCCTGTCCAGGCAGGAGCGGCTAAGGCCGGTTCGATACTTGACGGCGGGGAGCCGCAGGATGCGGCGGGGCTTGGTGGGCATGTCGGACCTCCGGCGCGGCGCAGTGATGCCGCTGACCGAAGATCGGAACGGAAGTAATCGCGCCGTGTCTACCGAACGAGTTCCGAAAGTTCGGGCGGCGGAGGCTGAGCCCCAGGTCTCGGGGCGAGCACGGCGCGCTGTGGCGTTGCGTGGGCTGCAACAAGATTGCGCCTGCCGCAATTTTCTTCGCGGTTCTCGCTTCGCGGTTCCGAGCCGGCAGGAGGCTGCTTAAGCGCCCTTGAAGCGCGCTTAGAGGGTTGATTGTATTGGCTTAAACGCTGCGCTCTCTGCGCCCCTTACAGCGCGCACCCGTCGGCTAGGCCGAAGCCGAGGCAGGCAGAGGGCCGGCAGGCCCGCCAGCGCCCCCGGAGAGGCCCAAAGCCGCGCCACGCTTAGCGTTCGGGCGATCCGGCATCATCCGCCGTCTTCCGGGTTCTTCCGGCCAATTCGGGTGCAATCTCTCTGCGTCATGGGTGCAATATCACTGCGTGCAGACAACACTCGATGCGATCGACCGTAGAGATCGAAAGCACGCAGCCGTGGCCGATGCAGGTTCGCTTGCTCGCCAAGCTCAAACAGCTCGCCACCGGCAAGCTCGCCTAGGTCGGACAGCTGGGCCGCCGCCCAGCCGCCGCCATTGCGCTCGACGTGCTGCCTCAGAACGCCATCTGCCAGCCAGAGGTTGCAGGCGGGCAGGGGCGTGGGGAGGTTGTCGAGCGTGTGGGTGTCGAAGTGGGTGGGGTACATGCGGCAAGCCTGCGTGCAACCTTGACGTCGAGCCCACGGTGGCTCCCGCGCGGATATACGTCAGCTTGATGCGCAATGGTCAGCGTGACACCCGACGCCAGCAGGAGCTATGGAATCTGCCCGTCGTTCTCGATCTGCGGGTTGGTGTGATAGACCGCCTCGATCCAGTCCGTTCCGTTACAGAGAAGGACGATCTGGACCGCCTGTCCGTTGAGGACCTCGGTTACTACGGCGTGCTCGCCGATGTTGTCTTCCGAACACATGGGAACGCCAAGCTCCAAAGACTCAAACGCCACCGCAGGGGCAGAAGCGGCGATGCTGCAGGCGAATGCTGAAATTGCAAGCGCGGAACGAATAGCAAGATGCATGTTGAACCTCGTGTGTGCTGTGGGTTGAGGGGCGACATTTGTCGCGTAGAAAGACTATCGATTCGACAGCGGAGAATCAAACAGAATGATTTGGAGACAGGCAGATCTGAAGCTCGGAGATCACCTGTGCGTCGGGCCGATGCGGGTTGCACTACTTGCCCAGCGCCAACCGTTCACCGTCTGCACGTTCGGCCAGATCGGACAGGTGGGCCGCAGCCCAGCCGCCGCCGAGACGCTCGACGTGTTGCCTCAGTTCGCCGTCGGCCAGCCAGAGACTGCAGGCGGGCGGGGACGTGAGGAGGTCCTGGACCAGCACCTGTTCGCGCGCTTGGACGACGTCCGCGAGGCGGCTTGGTGGTGGATGCTCGACTACAACGAGGAACGACCCCATGACGCGCTCGGCGGGATGACACCCGCTGAGCGCAAAGCCAAAGCAGCCGAAGGTTCTAGCAGCCTGTCGAAAAACCCAATAAGTTCTGCTACACAATTGAGTCAGCCT
>CAZPHV010000014.1:28559-89126 GCA_964586455.1 uncultured Aquimonas sp. | reverse complement strand
AGATTGCCGGCACCGAATTCGAAAGCAAGGACCTGGAAGCCATCATCCGGTCCAGCACCGGCGGCATGTTCAACAACGCCGCCCAGGTGTGGAACCACACGTTCTACTGGAACTGCCTGAAGCCCAACGGCGGCGGCGCGCCCAGCGGCAAGCTGGCTGAGGCGATCAACACCGCGTTCGGCAGCTTCGAGGCCTTCAAGGAGAAGTTCACCCAGACCGCACTGACCACCTTCGGCTCCGGCTGGGCCTGGCTGGTGCAGCGTCCGGACGGCAGCCTGGCCCTGGTGTCGACCTCGAACGCCGCCACCCCGCTGACAGGCGACGACCGCGCGCTGCTGACCTGCGACGTATGGGAGCACGCCTACTACGTCGACTACCGCAATGCCCGCCCCAAGTACGTCGAGGCGTTCTGGAACCTGGTCAACTGGGACTTCGTCGAAAGCCAGATGGCGTGATCGCGCGGGTGTCGCGAGGTCTTGCACGGCCGTCTTTGCGACAGGCGTTGTGATCCGCAAAGGCACCGTGTTAGAGTTCGCGCCCCGCTTCGACGGGCAGTTAGCTCAGCGGTAGAGCACTACCTTGACATGGTAGGGGTCACAGGTTCGATCCCTGTACTGCCCACCAGCTTCAAACGAAGGCCTCGGCATCTGCCGGGGCCTTTTGTTTTGGTGGATTGATTGACGTGCAGTCGCACGCGAGACCGAAACCCGGCGCGGTGTTGAGGCCATGGTGGGCCAGGGCCCACCCTATGCACGGTCGAGGCCGCGACAGCAGCAGGTGACATCGCGGCGGGCACGCGGCAGGCTGCGCGCCTTGATTCAAAGTCCAGCGAGCCCCGCATGCAGTCCCGCTTCAACGCCTCTGGTCACCTCATTTCGGCCAGCCACGGCCAGACCGACATCGATCCCCTCGAAACCCGCGAATGGCTGGATGCCTTCGATGCCCTGATTTCGCGCGAAGGGCGCGAGCGCGCGCAGTTCCTGTTCGATCGGCTGGCTGATCACGCGCTGGGGCGCGGCGTGCAGTCCGCACGCGCCCGGGTGACGCCGTATCGCAACACGATTCCACTGTCACAGCAGCCGCCGTATCCCGGGGACGAAGCGCTGGAGGCCAAGCTCAATGCGGCCCTGCGCTGGAACGCCATGACCATGGTGATGCGCGCCAACAGGGATGGACTGGAGCAGGGCGGGCATATCGCGTCCTACGCCTCGGCGGCGGATCTGTTCGAAGTCGGCTTCCAGCACTTTTTCAAGGCCGATGGGCATGCCGACGGCGGCGACCTGGTGTTCTTCCAGCCGCACTCGGCCCCCGGCGTCTACGCACGCGCCTTTCTCGAAGGACACCTGAGCGAAGCCCAGCTCGATCACTACCGTCGCGAGATCGGCGGTGAGGGCCTGAGCTCGTATCCGCACCCCTGGCTGATGCCCGGCTTCTGGCAGTTTCCGACCGGCTCGATGGGGCTGGGGCCGATCAATGCGATCTACCAGGCGCGCTTTCTCCGCTACCTGCATCACCGCGGCCTGCGCGACGCCGGCCAGCGCCGCGTCTGGGGCTTCTTCGGCGACGGCGAGATGGACGAGCCGGAGTCGATCGGCGCGCTGGGTCTGGCCGCACGCGAAGGTTTGGATCATCTGACCTTCGTCATCAACTGCAATCTGCAGCGGCTGGATGGCCCGGTGCGCGGCAACGGCCGCATCGTCGACGAGCTCGAAGCCCTGTTCACCGGCGCCGGCTGGCATGTGATCAAGGTGCTGTGGAGCTCCGACTGGGACCTGCTGTTCGCGCGCGACGCCACCGGCGAGCTGCTGCGCGCGTTCGCGCAGACGGTCGACGGCCAGTTCCAGACACTCTCGGCGAATGACGGCGCCTACAACCGCGAGCGGTTCTTTGCGCAGAGCCCGGAGTTGGCCGCGCTGGTGGCGGATCTGTCCGACGCCGACATCGACCGCCTGCGCCGCGGCGGCCACGACGTGCGCAAGCTGCATGCCGCCTACGCTGCAGCGGCGGCGCATCGGGGCCAGCCTACGGTCATTCTGGCCAAGACCATGAAGGGCTATGGCATGGGCAGCCTGGGCCAGGGCCGTATGACCACGCACCAGCAGAAGAAGCTCGACACCGAGCATCTGCGGGCGTTTCGCGATCGCTTCGGGCTGCCGCTGCGCGATGAGGATCTCGACGCCCTGCCCTTCTACCGGCCCGCCGAAGACAGCCCCGAGCTGCGCTACCTGCACGCGCGGAGACACGCCCTGGGCGGCTATCTGCCGCGTCGTCGCTCGCAGGCAACCGAAACCCTACCGGTGCCACCGCGTGCGCAGTGGGCGGGCTTCGCACTGGAGGCCGAGGGTAAGGAGATGTCCACCACGATGGCGGCGGTGCGCATGCTCGGCAACCTGCTGAAGGACTCCGCGCTGGGCCCGCGCATCGTGCCGATCGTGGCCGATGAGGCGCGCACCTTCGGCATGGCCAGCCTGTTCCGCCAGGTCGGCATCTACTCGCCGCACGGCCAGCTCTACGAGCCGGAAGACCTGGGCTCGATGCTGTACTACCGCGAGGACACGCGCGGCCAGATTCTTGAAGAGGGCATCTCCGAGGCCGGCGCGATCAGTTCATGGATTGCCGCCGCGACCAGCTACAGCACGCATGACGTGCCGATGCTGCCGGTCTACATCTATTACTCGATGTTCGGCTTCCAGCGCGTCGGTGATCTGGTCTGGGCCGCCGCCGATCAGCGCGCGCGCGGTTTCCTGCTGGGTGCGACGAGCGGCCGCACCACGCTCAATGGCGAAGGCCTGCAGCATCAGGACGGCAGCTCGCTGCCCATGTTCGCCAGCGTGCCCAATTGCCGCAGCTACGACCCGGCGTTCGCGTACGAAGTCGCGGTACTGTTCGAGCACGGCATGCAGGCGATGCTGCAGCGGCAGGAGGACGTCTTCTATTACCTGACCGTGGTCAACCAGAACCTGCCGCAGCCCTCACGGCCGGCCGGTGTGGATGCGGCCGACATCGTGCGCGGCCTGTATCGCCTGCCGGCAGTCGACGCTGGAACCGCGCAGGTGCAGCTGCTGGGCTCCGGCGCGATCCTCGCCGAAGTGCAGCGCGCGCAGCGCCTGCTACGCGAGGACTTCGGCATCCGCGCCGCGGTGTGGAGCGTGACCAGCTACAGCGAGCTGCAGCGCGAAGGCATGGCGCGCGAGCGCGAAGCTCGCCTGGGCATGCAGACCGAAGCCGCGTTCGCCACTCGTCAGCTGCAGCCGACGGCTGGGCCGATCATCGCCGCCAGCGACTACATCCGAGCCTGGCCCGAGTTGATCCGCGCCTACATGCCGCGGCGTTTCGTCACGCTCGGCACCGACGGCTTCGGCCGCAGCGATACGCGTGAGGACTTGCGTGCTTTCTTCGAAGTCGATGCCGTAGCGATCGTGATCGCTGCCCTGCATGCTCTGGGCATGGACGGCGTAGTTGGACCGGACCTGGCGCGATCTGCGCTGCAGCGTTACGGCCACGAGTTCACCTCCCCCGCACCCTGGACACGATGAGCCCGCCGCGCAGGGCCATGTTCCCGCCTCAGGCGTCGAGCGCGTCACTGTCGGCGTTGACGCACCGCGCCGAGCGCAGCTCGACCACGCGCTGGCGTCGCTGCCGTTCGGCTGCCCCAAGCTGCATCAGCCATAGCGTGTGGCCAGCGCTGCCCGCCTCAAAAACGCAATCGTGCGTCCCCGCGACCAAGATCGCGGGACACAATGCTGCGGGCTCGCGGGTGCTCGGGCGGGGTTTGGTCGGCAGTTCCTTGGGCATCGACGAAGCCTGCGCGCCGCGCTGGCGACAACGCATCGGCACAAGCACCCACCAGGGGGTAGGAAATCTCCTACACGCACGGGAAGCATCGGGCACCGAAGTGTGCACCGACGCACAGCGCTGGCTTTGCCCCACTCGCATTTTGACTTTCAGCCTCTTCTGCCAGACGCCAGCCCTTCAATGACCGACACCTTGACCGCGCCCAGCGCCGCACTTGCGACCGTGACAGCCGCCGTGGCTCGGCGCGCGCAGCCGTGGCGGAGGCAAGTGTTGGGATTGGTGGCCGGGCTGGCGACGGTCCTTTCTGTTGCCCATGCCCGTCCGCAGCACTACGACACCGGCGACGGGCTGCCCCAACAGCAGGTGCTCGCGCTGCATCAGGATCAGGCGGGCTACCTGTGGGTCGGCACCTACAGCGGCCTGGGGCGCTTCAACGGTCGCGAGTTCAGGATCTTCAGCACCGCCGACGGCTTGGCCAGCAATTCGGTGCAGGCGATCGCGAGCAGCGCCGACGGCCAGGTCTGGATTGGCAGCACTCGCGGGCTATGCAGCTTGAAGCAGGGCGCTGCGCGCTTCAGCTGCCCCGACCTGCCCGGCATCTCGACCAGTTCGGTACAGGCCCTGAGCGCACGCGGCGCCAACCTACTGGTCGGCACTGCGCGCGGCCTGTACCAGCTGGAACCGGTGGCGGGCTCGGAAGGGCTCGACCCGCCCACCGTACACACGATCATTTCGGATCTGAACATCACCAGCCTGGCCCGCTCCGATGACGGCAGCGTCTGGGTCGGCACGCCCAACGGGCTGCTGCGCTGGTTTGCGGTGACCGGCCAGTACGCATCGGTACATCTGCCGCTGACCAATGCGCCGATGGTGTCTGCCCTGCATGTCGAAGGCGAACGCGTTTGGATCGGCACCAGCTCCGGGCTGCTGCTGCTGGAAGGCGAC
Source organism: uncultured Aquimonas sp. (assembly GCA_964586455.1). Taxonomy (GTDB): domain Bacteria; phylum Pseudomonadota; class Gammaproteobacteria; order Xanthomonadales; family Xanthomonadaceae; genus Aquimonas. The sequence goes on along the minus strand of CAZPHV010000014.1, from coordinate 84,386 downwards.
TCGCTGGGCACGCCCGAAGGCTTGCCGCAGGCGGCGGAAGGCATGGCGATCAGCGGCATCGCTCGCGACAGCGTGGGCGAGCTCTGGGTCACCGGAAACCGTGGCGTGTTGCGCGGTCCGGAGACCCAGCTGCGGCTTGACACACCCGAGGATGGCCTCGCCAGCCTGGTCAACCACAGCGTGCTGCGCGACAGCGAAGGCGCGATCTGGGTCGGAGGCGACGGCGGGCTCAGCCGTATACAGATCGGCAGCTTCGACGGCTACACCCGCCGCGACGGCCTGCTGGCCGATTTCGTGCGCACCCTCGACCAGGACGCTTCGGGTCGACTCTGGTTGGGAACCCGCGAAGGCGTACAGGTGCTGCGGCTGCAGAACGGTCAGCTCGACTTCCGCGACAGCTTCACCCTGAAGGCGGCGGACGGGCTGATCGACGAGCGCGTCTACGACATCGAGCTGCCTACGCCGGAACACGCCTGGATCGGCACCGAGCACGGCCTCGCCGAATGGCGCGAGGGGCGAGGCATCGTGCGCCTGCTGACCGAGCGCGACGGCCTGCCGGCGAATGCGGTGCGCTCGCTGCGCGCCGAGCCCGACGGCCGACTGTGGATTGGCACCATGACCGGTGTGGCGATCCTGCAGGGTGAGGACTTGCGCCGCGTCGCCGACCCCCTGCTGTCGGTGGCGCGCGTGCTCGCGATTGAATCCACCGCCGATGGCAGCCTGTGGTTCGCGTCACTGCACCATGGCCTGGTTCGAATGCACCCCGACGGCAGCGTGCAGCGGCTCGGCCGCGAGGAGGGCTTCAGCAACGAAATCCTCTGGGATCTGGGCGTCGACTCGAAAGGCGGCGTGTGGGTCGGCAGCAACGGCGACGGCGTATTTCACCGCAAGGCGGACGGCAGCATTCGTCAGTACACGCGCAATGAAGGCTTGCCGGACAATTTCGTCTGGAGCGTACTGATCGACGCGCACGATCAGGTCTGGGCCTATACCAGCCGCGGCCTCGCGCGCATCAACAGCGACCGCGTCCATGCCTATACCGAGGCCGACGGCCTGCTGCACCCCGAAGGCACGGCGACCGCAGCACTGCGCGCCAGCGATGGCAGTCTGTGGTTCGGCAGCGGCTTCGGCCTGGTCCGACACGTGCAGCGTGAGCGCGGGGTTGAGGCGCCGCCGCGAGTGCTGATCGAACAGGTCACGGCTGCCGGCATACCTGCAATTGCCGGCGCCAGCCTCGGTGCCGGCACACGCGACATCAGCTTCAGCTTCGCGGCCCTGCGCCTCGGGCACAGCGCGCAGCTGCGCTATCGCTATCGCCTGCGCGGCGATGGCGGCGAATGGTCGACGCCCCAGCCGTACCAGCCGATCACCTTCGCAGCACTGCCGCCCGGCAGCTACGTGTTCGAGGTTCAGGCTCGCGAGGGCCTGCGCGATTGGGGGCCGTCCAGCGAGTTTGCGTTTGCGATTGACCCCGCGCCATGGCAGCGCGCGTCTTCGCGCATCTTGATTGGCCTCGCGCTGGTACTGATGGGCGTGGTGATCGCACGGCTGCGCCTCAGCCAGTTGGCCGCGCGAAGGAGAGCGCTGGAACAACTGGTGGAGCAACGCACGCATGCCCTCGCAGAAGCCAACAGCCAGCTTGAACAGGCCTCATTGACCGATCCGCTGACGGGGCTGGCCAACCGCCGCTATTTGCTGCGTCAGGTGCAGTCTGATCTGGCTCAGTGCCGACGCGCGTATCGCTTGCCGGTCGTGCCCGGCGTGCAGCGCGACATGCTTTTCCTGCTGGTCGACATCGATCACTTCAAGGCGATCAATGACCGCTACGGGCATGCCGCCGGCGACAGCGTCCTTCGCCAGTTCGCCCACCTGCTGACTCAGGCGGTGCGCGAGTCCGACTACGCAGTACGCTGGGGCGGCGAGGAGTTTCTGGTAGTGGCGAGGCAAGCGGATGCGTCACAGGCCAGCGTGTTGGCCGAGCGCATCGTCGCTGCGGCACGCGCGCAGCACTTCCGGTTGGACTCTGGAGAGATCCTACGCGCCACGTGCTCGGTGGGCGTGGCTGCGCTGCCTTTCTTGCCGGGCGATCCGGATGCGCTGGAGTGGGAACAGGTGGTCGACCTTGCCGATGCCGCCGTGTACGCCGCCAAGCACCGAGGGCGCGATGGCTGGGTGGTTCTGAGTGCAGCTGAGGGCGTAACGACCATCGACATGCCCGACCTGGTCGATGCCGCTCGCAACCGACTGGATGCGCCGGAGACCGAGCGCCTGATACGCCTACAGGTCTCCGCACCGGTCGATGCCGAGGGCTGAGCCGGTGCGGATGGGCGCTACGGGGCTCGCGGCTTACCGCTCACGCACTTATCAGTTGGCTGACATACCGAGTCCGAAAACCGGTGATTGCGCTGCGCTTGTCTATCCCTGCGCCCCGACGCTCAATGCTTCGTTTGAGAACCTCGCCTCACGCGAGCATTTACTCGGCGCACACGATCGCGCCTCCCACCCGATCACACCGGCTCGGATGCAGCAGCCGCATTCCTCGGGCACGTGGATAGATGCGCGTCGCTTATCTGCCCTACACGCACACGAGCAGCTCACTTCGATACATCAGACGCGTCTCTCGTGGTTGTAGGGTAGATAAGCGCAGCGCATCTACCAGAACCTCGCCTAACGCGAGCATTTACGCGACGCAGACGCTGGCGTCTCCCACCCGATCAACGCCGGCCTCGCTGCAGCGGGGACATCCCTCTGACAGGCTTCGCTTGGCGAACCCCGTGCGCGCGAACTGGCGCTCAGCCATCCAGCTCCGCCCAGCGCGCAAAAGCTGCGTCCAGCTCGGACTGCAGCTTCGCGAGCTCGGCGCCGGTAGCTGCGACCTCGGCAGCCCCGCGCTGGTAGAAGCCCGGATCCGCCATGGTCCGGCCCAGCTCCGCAAGTCGTGTTTCCAACTGCTCGATGCGAAGGGGCAGTTGCTCCAGTTCGCGCTGGTCCTTGTAGCTCAGCTTCTTCTTCGGCGCCGCCGGCTCGGCCGCGGCCGGTTTCGCGACTGCCACCGGAGCAGGCACTTCGACAGCGCGTGCCGCTGCGCGCGTCGCCAGCCAATCGGTGTAGCCGCCGACGTACTCCCGCACGCCGCCCTCGCCTTCGAACACCAGACAGCTGGTGACCACGTTGTCGAGGAACTCGCGGTCATGCGAGACCAGGATCAGGGTTCCCGGGTATTCGCCGAGCTTCTCTTCCAACAATTCCAGCGTTTCGACGTCCAGGTCATTGGTGGGCTCGTCCATCACCAGCAGGTTGCTGGGCTGGGCGAACAGCTTGGCCAGCAGCAGGCGGTTGCGCTCGCCGCCGGACAGCATGGTGATCGGCGCGCGCGCACGCTCAGGCGTGAACAGGAAGTCCTGCAGGTAGCCCAGGGCATGCTTGCGGCGACCGTCGAGCTCAATGTACTCGCGGCCTTCCGCCACGTTCTCGAGTGCGTTCCAGTCGTCGCGCAGGCTCAGGCGGTGCTGGTCGAAGTAGGCGATTTCGAGCTGGGTGCCGAGCTCAATTTCGCCCGCGTCGGGCTTTGTTTCACCCAAGAGCAATCGGATAAGCGTGGTCTTGCCGACACCGTTCGGGCCGACCAGACCGATCCGATCGCCGCGCTGGATGGTCGCCGAAAAGTCGCGCAGCAGCATGCGGCCGCCGTAACCGTGACTGACCCGCTTGGCTTCCGCCACGCGTTTGCCCGAGGGCGCGGCGGACGCCATCTGGATATTGACCTGACCCTGCTGCTCGCGACGCTGCATGCGCTCGTTGCGCATCGCCTTCAGCGCGCGCACGCGACCCTCGTTGCGGGTGCGGCGAGCCTTGATGCCTTGGCGGATCCACACTTCTTCTTCGGCCAGACGCCGGTCGAAATGTGCGGACGCCTGCGCTTCTGCATGCAAACGCTCTTCGCGGCGGCGCAGGTAGTTGTCGAAGTCGCCGGGCCAGCTGGTGAGCTGGCCACGATCAATCTCCACAATGCGCGTCGCCAGCGAGCGCAGGAAGCGACGATCGTGGGTAATGAAGATCAATGCCGTCTGCAGCGATTTCAGCATCTCTTCGAGCCAGTCGATCGAGTCGATGTCGAGATGGTTGGTCGGCTCGTCGAGCAGCAGGATATCCGGCGCTGAGACGAGCGCCTGGCCCAGCAGCACGCGTCGCTTCATACCGCCCGACAGCGCGGCGAACTGCGCCTCGCCATCGAGGCCCAGGCGAGAGAGCACCGCTTCGACGCGCTGGTCCAGGTCCCAGCCCTGGGCGGCTTCGATGCGTTCCTGCAGGTCCGAGATTTCGTTGGCGATGGCGTCCTCTTCGAAGCGCGGCAGCAGCGCGTGATAGCGCCCCAGCCAATGACCGAGCTCACCCAGGCCGGCGGTGATCACTTCGAAGATGGTCCCGGAAGTCGCCTGCGGCACCTCTTGCGCCAGCCGCGCGACGCGCACGCCCGAGCTCAGGCGACGCTCGCCTTCATCGGGCGTGATCTCGCCGGAGATGATGCGCAGCAAGGTCGACTTGCCGGCGCCATTGCGGCCGACAATGCAGACCCGCTCGCCCGATTCGACGGTGAGTTCGATGCGATGCAGCAGCGGCGGGCCGCCGACGCTGTGGCTGAGGTTGAGCAGTTGCAGTAGGGGCATTGGGAGTCGGCTTGGGAATTGGGATTGAGAGCTGACGGGGTCGAGGCGGCCGCACGGCCGGACCCTCACCCCAGCCCCTCTCCCACAGGAGAGGGGCTCAAGAGCTAAGCCGCCTATTGTGCGGCACGAATGCGCCAAGGCGCTGGGCCTCGATAATCAGCACTGCGCTTCGGCTTTGGTTTCGGCTTTGGCTTTGGCGGGCAGGAGCCCGCGCTTTTCAAGGGGCCCCTGGGAAGCGGCGGGAGGCCGTGGATCAGCCCCCAGGGGCAGCCGCAGGGATGCGGCCGATGTTCGTGACAGGCCACGGATGGCCTGTCCACGAACACCCACGGACTCACGCGTACCCGGAGCGCAGGGATGCGCGTAGGGCGCGGACGAGCAGGCCTTTCTTTGGCCTACCTTTCTTGACTCCGGGCATCCTGCCCTCCGCCCCTCCGGGGCCGCCTTCGGCGTTCGCGCCGCTCCTGCGGCGCAGTGGCCACTCAAAGAAAAGTGACTCGGGCAGCCCGCACGCGGGAATGGCCATGGATGGCCATGCTTTGGGAGCGCGGAAGGGCTGACCGAAAGCTCTTGCTCTCCGCTTCGCGCGACGAAGCGACGAAGCGACGAAGCGACGAAGCGACAAAGCGACAAAGCAATACCGAGGCGAGGGTGGAGCTCATGGTGGGCCAGCGCCCACCCTATGACATCCACGGCGCGACACAGCCCGCAGGGCTCACCGAAAGATCTTGCTCTTCGCTTCGCGCGACGAAGCAAAACAGAGGCGAGCGTCGAGCTCATGGTGGGCCAGGGCCCACCCTATGAATTCGCCGCGGAGTCTCAGCCCAGCAGTTCGACAATATCCCGCTCGATCGACTCGGGCGTGTCGGTGGGCGCATAGCGCCGCACCACGCGGCCATCGCGGTCGACCAGGAACTTGGTGAAGTTCCACTTGATCGCCTCGCTGCCGAGCAGGCCCTTGGCCTCTTTCTTCAGGTGCTGGAACAAGGGGTGCGCGTCTTTGCCGTTGACCTCCACCTTGGCGAACAACGGGAAACGCACGTCGTAGTTCAGGCTGCAGAAGTTCTTGATCTCGGCCTCGTTGCCGGGCTCCTGATGGCCGAACTGGTCGCAGGGAAAACCCATCACCGTCAGACCCTTGGCCTCGTGCTTGCGATGCAGGGCTTCCAGGCCCTTGTACTGCGGGGTGAAGCCGCACTTGCTGGCGGTGTTGACGATCAGCAACACGCGCCCGGCGTAGTCGCGCAAGGGCTGCGGCTGTGCATCGATGTCATTGACGCTGAAGTCGTAGAGGGAACTCATGGGGCGCGGCCTCGCTGTGGGTGCGTTGATGTCGTGCGATGTGTTGCTCGGGAATCGGGAATCGGGAATCGGGAATCGGGTGCGAGCATGAACCGGCGCATAGCGCGATCAAGTGGTCGATGACCGAGAGCGCAATCGGGCGCGCCCCATTTCGAACTTCCGAAGCCGCTTGACCGAACGCCGAGACCGAATCCCGAATCCCGGCTCCGAGGAGCACCGTCAGGTGCTCTCCGGAGCCTCCAGCTGATCCAGGAAATCCACCCCGCGACGCAGATGCGGAATCACGATCGAGCCGCCCACCACCAGCGCCACCGAGAAGGTTTCGAAGAACTCCTCGCGGTTGACGCCGGCTTCCTTGCACTGGGCGATGTGGTAGCTGATGCAGTCGTCGCAGCGCAGCACCATCGAGGCCACCAGACCCAGCAGCTCCTTGGTTTTGTGGTCGAGCGCGCCGTCTTTGTAGGTCTGGGTGTCGAGCGCGAAGAAGCGGCGCACCACCTGGTTGTCTTCAGACAGAATCCGCTCGTTCATGCGCTTGCGGAAATCGGTGAACTCCTGCAGTCGGTCGCTCATGCGCCCGCCTCCAGCAGGGGGGCGAGACCACCTGACCGATCCAGCGCGACCATGTCGTCGAAGCCACCGATGTGCTGGCCGTTGATGAAGATCTGCGGCACCGAAGTGCGTCCGGTCTTCTCGACGATCTCGCGGCGCAGCGCGGGGTCAAGATCGAGGCGAACCTCCTCCCAGGTCTGCCCGCGCTGCTTGAGGAAATTCTTGGCCGCCACGCAGTAGGGGCAGACGGCGGTGCTGTAGATCTTGATGTCGGGCATTGCGGTTCCTTGTGGCGGGCCGCGGGTAGGCGCTGCGCCGCGGCAGTGTTTCGAGCCTGCATAGGGTGGGTCCTGCCCCAGCGAAACTCAACGCTGCGGCGGGGGATTCGGGAATCGGGAACGCATGGCGCGGCGAGAGTCCAAGCCGCGCGCATAGGGTGGGCCCTGGCCCACCATGGCCTTGAACCTTGCCCCGGTGCGCGGATACCGGGGCGATAGACAAGACGGACCGAGGCGAGCGTGGAGCTCATGGTGGGCCAGGGCCCACCCTATGGACGGTCGCTCCGAACCTCCGGCGAGGTTCAATGCCGCGGTGGGCCAGGGCCCACCCCATGCGTCGCTGAGGGTTCGGGGGTTAACCCTGCAGCGCCCGCAGGGTGATGGCCGGCGGCGTACTGACCACGCGGCGCGTGGCGGCGAGCCCGGTGACCAGCACCGCCAACACGCCAGCTCCGAAGCCCATTGCTACATGGCCCCAGTCAGGCGCGAAAGGCAGCTCGAACACCAGATCCGCCACCAGCGCCGTCAACCCGGTTGCGGCCAGCGCAGCGATACCGCCCGCGATGATGCCGATGGCCAGGAACTCGCTGGCCTGGGCCAGCCGCAGCTGCATGCCGCGCGCGCCGAGCACGCGCATCACTCCGCCTTCGAGCAAGCGTTCGTCCTGGCTGCTGGTCACCGCGGCCACCAGCACCAGCAGGCCGGCACCGAGGGTAAAGAAGAACACGTACTCCACCGCCAGAGTGGCCTGGCGCGCGGTGCGCTGGACCTGCTCGATGATGGCGTCGACGTCGATCACCGACACATTGGGAAAGCGCCCCACGAGCGCGCGGGTGAACTCGACATCACCGCGCGGCACGTTGACTGCGGTGATGTAACTGGCCGCCGAGTCACGCAGCGCCGGGGCATTCGCGATCACGAAGAAATTGGGCCGGAAGCCCTCCCAGGTAACCTCGCGCAGGCTGGTGATCTCGGCCGCAAACACGCGGCCGGCCACATCGAAGGCGATGCGGTCGCCGAGCTTCCAGCCCAGCACTTCGGCGATGCCCTGCTCCACCGAGACCTCAGGCGCCGTGCCGGCCGGGTCCCAGGCACGACCCGCCACCACCGGGTTGCCGTCTTCGGCGAGGTTCTGCGCCCAGCTCAGGTTGAACTCACGCTCGGCCAGCCGCCGCGCACGGCCGCCGCGTTCGGCATAGGTTTCGCCACTCACTGACGTTTCGTTGTGCTGCACCAGACGCCCGCGCACCATCGGCAGCAGACCGCGGTCCTGGATGCCTTGAGTGCGCATCACTTCCAGCGCGCCCGCGACCTGATCGGCCTGCACACCCACCACGAAGCGGTTGGGCGCATCGTCGGGGATCGCCTGCTGCCAGCGGTCGAGCAGCTGGCCGCGCACCTGGCCCAGCATCAGCAGCACCATCAAGCCCAATCCCAGCGCGCTGATCTGCGCGACGCTCACCGCCGCGCGGCGCGACACGTTGGCAAGGCCGTAGCGCCAGACGCCGCGCAGGCGGCCGCGCGCACGCTTCAGCACGGCCACCAGCGCCAGCGCCAGCAGCGCCAGCACGATGAAGGTGCCGAGCATGCCGCCGAGCATGGCCGCACCGAGCTTGATCGAGCCAGCCTTCCACCACAGCAGGGCGGCGAGTGCGCCCAGGCCCAGCGCGGAGACAGCAACAGCACTCGCCTCGACGCCGCCGAGATCACGTCGCAGCACGCGCAGCGCGGGTACGCGACGCAGCGCCAGCACCGGCGGTGCTGCGAACGCGAACAGCACGATCAGGCCGACCGCCAGGCCCTGCACCAAGGGCAGCAGGCCCGGCGCGGGCACTGACAGGCCCAGCACCTGCGCCAGCCAGGCGGTGACAGCCGCCTGCAGCCCGTAGCCGATCAGTGCGCCGACGAGGCTGCCCAGCAGACCCAGGAACAGCAGCTCACCCAACTGGATCACCACGATCGCGCGCTGGTCCGCGCCGAGGCAACGCAGCACCGCGCAGGTATCCAGATGTCGCGCACTGTGGCGACGTGCAGCCATGGCGACAGCGATCGCCGACAGCACCACCGCAACCAGCGCGGCGAGGCCGAGGAAGCGGTCGGCACGCTCCAGCGCATTGCGCAATTCGGGGCGTCCGTCCTGCACGGTTTCCAGCCGCTGGCCGCGGCCCAGATCCTCGCGCTGGGCGCTGATCCAGCGCGACACCGCGGAGGCATCGCCGGCCACGGCCAGTCGATAGCCGATACGGCTGCCGACCTGCACCAGACCGGTCGCTTCAAGATCGTCCAAATTGATCGAAACCTTGGGCGCGACGTTGAAGTAGTCGAGTGCGGCGTCGGGCTCCTGTGCGACCAAGGCCGACAGGCGCAGCTCGCTGCTGCCGATCTTCAGCGTGTCGCCGATGCCCACCTGCAGGGCCTCCGCGCCAGCGCGGCTTATCCAGACCTCGCCGCGGGCGGGAATGCCCTCGGCCGCGTACTCGCGACCCTGCGCATCCTGCAGCAGGAACCCACCGCGCAGCGGATAGCCTTCAGACAGCGCGCGGATGTCTGACAGGCGCAGAGCCTCGCCGGCACGAACCATGCTCGGGAACCCCTGGGTTTCGGCGATCTGCAGCCCGAGCTGGGCTGCGAGTTGACGGGGGCCCTCGCCGATCGGCTGATCGGCGCGCAGCACGGCATCGCCGCCCAGGAGACGATTGGCCTCCATCGCCAGCGCGCGCTCGGCGCGGTCGGTCAGTGCCGCGACCGCGGTGACACCGGCCACGGCCAGCATCAGTGCGGCCAGCAGCACGCGCACCTCGCCTGAAGCGAGATCGCGGCGGGTGAAGCGCCAGGCGAGCTTGATCAATCTCATGCGACCAGCCGTCCTGAGTCGATGCGCAGTACGCGGCCGCAGCGTGCGGCCAGGCTGGCGTCGTGTGTAACCAGCACCAGCGTGGTGCCACTGCTGGCGTTCATTTCGAACAGCAGTTCGATCACCGATTCGCCGGTCTTGGTGTCGAGGTTGCCGGTGGGCTCATCGGCGAACAGCACCGCCGGGCGGGTCACAAAGGCGCGCGCCAGCGCCACGCGCTGCTGCTCGCCGCCCGAGAGCTGACGCGGGTAGTGGGTCAGCCGCTCGGCCAATCCCACCTGGGCAAGAATTCCGCGCGCCTGCGCCTCGGCGTCTCTGGCGCCGGACAGCTCCAGCGGCAGCATCACGTTCTCGAGCGCGGTCAGCGAGGGCAGCAACTGGAAGCTCTGGAACACGAAGCCCACGTGGCGCCCACGCGCGGCGGCGCGACCGTCTTCATCAAGCTTCGACAGCGGCTCGCCCGCCAGTTCGACCTCACCCGAGGACGGCGTGTCGAGCCCTGCGAGCAACGAGAGCAGGGTCGATTTACCTGAACCGGAGGCGCCGACAATCGCAACGGTTTCACCCGCCTTGATCGAAAAACTGACGTCCTCAAGTATGGTCAGTGGCCCGGTCGGCAGCTGCACCCACTTGCCGAGGCTCTGCGCCCGCAACGCCTCACGCGTCGCTACCGACCCACTGCCAGCGCTTTCGCGGCGCGGCTCGTTCGATCCATCCATCACGGGAACTCCATGTCTTTGATCCTGCAAACCCGCGCAGCGTCTCCCAGCCGATCTGAACGTGGCGTCATCACATTCGTGGTGATGCTGCTTGCGCTGCTTCTTTCCAGCGCCGTCTCCGCCGCGAACACCGCGCCCGGCAGAACCGTGCTGGTCGTGGGCGACTCACTTTCTGCCGCCTACAACCTTGCCAAGGAAGACGGTTGGGTGCACCTGATGGGCAAGCGGCTGGCTACCGAGCACCACGGCTGGACCGTCGTGAACGCCAGCGTCAGTGGCGAGACCACGGCCGGCGGTGCCGCTCGCATCGAGGCTGACCTGAAGGCACACGCGCCCGGCATCGTCATCATCGAGCTCGGCGCCAACGACGGCCTGCGCGGGCTCGATCTCGCACAGGCCCGCGCCAACCTGACTCGGATGATCACCGCCAGCCAGGCCGCCGGGGCCAAGGTGCTGCTGATCGGGATGCACATCCCGCCCAACTACGGGCCCGACTACACGCAGGCTTTTCACGATCTGTTCGGCGAGCTGGCGGAAACGCACGGCACGGCGCTGCTGCCCTTCCTGCTGGAGCCCATCGCCACCGACCGCGAGGCCTTCCTTCCGGACAACCTGCACCCGACAGCAGAAGCCCAGCCGCGCTTGCTGGAGCATGTCTGGCCGCAGGTAGAAGCGCTTGTGAAGGCGGGGTCGACGCCGAACTGAGCCCGCTCGTGAGCTCGTCGACAAGGATCGGCTACGCTGGCGCCCACTATCCAGTGAGCGCCCCTCGATGAGCTTCGACCTGTTCATTCTGTGCCCGAACCTCGACCGTGGGGTTGCCGAACGCTTCAATCAGAGTGCGCCGGCCGGTCGGCCTGACGGGCTCAGCATCGATCCGACCCAGTGCACGGCTGACAGCACGTGCTGGCTCATCATGGAAAACGGCGAGGAATGGGGCGAGCTGTACATCGACCGCAACCGATCGATCGACGACCCCAACCACCCGCAAGAGATCACGCCGGGCTGGGTCGAGCTGCACTTCCCCAGCCGCGGCGATCCGGTGGTGTTCCATGTGGCGGCAGCCCTGGCCGAGGCCGCGCAGGGCTGGGTGTTCGATCCGCAAAGTGCGGCTGCCGAGGTCGACTTTCCATTCGGCGACGATGCGGCCTCCCTGCATGCCCGGCATGGCTACTACACGCCGGCCGTGACGCGGCAGATCGGGGACTTGCTGGCGACCAAGTTCCGGTGGGACTGAGAGCATGTGAAAAACTGCCCGCCTACTGCGGCCGCCGCTGGACGCCCTCGCGACGGCGTTCGGGTTCTTCACTCGTTCTGACTGCTCCAAACAGCAGCGCCGACGGCTACCATCGCAGACCAGCACCAGAGCACGCACCGTAATGACCAAACCCCACGCCGAACTCCGCCGCGCGCTTGGCAGCTTCGCCACCGGCGTCACCGTCGTTACCGCGCGCGATCCCGGCACCGAGGGTATCGATGCCCACGATGTCGGGCTGACGGTGAACAGTTTTTCCTCGGTCTCACTGGAGCCACCGCTGGTGCAGTGGTGCATCGCGCGGCGCGCGGCCACGTTCCCAGCCTTCGAGCGTGCCAGCCATTACGCGGTGCATGTGCTCGATGCCGAGCAGCGAGCGATGTCGCAGCGTTTCGCCACACACGGCATCGATCGCTTTGAAGGCCTCGATGTCCAGCGCGGGCCGGGCGATCTGCCGCTGCTCGCCGGCTGCGTGACGCGCTTCGTCTGCCGCATTGTCGAGCGCTATGCCGGCGGTGATCATGTGATTCTGCTGGCCGAGGTCGAGGGTTTCGAGACCTGCGAGGCCACGCCCCTGCTCTATCTGCGCGGCGCCTATCGCAGCCTGGGCGCTGACTGATGCCTGCCAGCGCACGGCGCGGCGCCTACCTCGCGATCGCGCTGGGCCTGGCTTCTGCGCTGTTCTTCAGCGCCACCTATGTGCTGAATCGCGCCGCCGCCGACGCTCAAGGCGACTGGCTGTGGACCGCCTGCCTGCGCTATCTGATCACCCTGCCGCTGATGCTGCCGCTGATGCTCTGGCTCGGCGGGGTGCGGCCGGTGTGGGCCAGCCTGCGGCGCAGCCCCGGCGCCTGGCTGCTGTGGAGCGGCATCGGCTTCGGCCTGTTCTACGTGTGTCTGGCCTGGGCTGCATCCAGCGGGCCCTCGTGGCTGATTGCAGGCAGCTTCCAGCTGACCGTGGTGGCCGGAATGCTGTGCGCGCCGCTTCTGTATCGCGGCGCGCGCGCGCGGGTGCCGCGGGCCGTGTTCGCGGTGGCGCTGGCGATGATCGGTGGCGTGCTGCTGATGCAGTTCGACGCCGCCGGCGGCGCGCTGCGTCTGCAGGACTGGATCGCGCTGGCCGTGGTCGGCGTTTCGGCCTTCGCCTACCCCTTGGGCAATCGCGGCCTGCTGCTGCATCTGGAGAAAACCGGCGAACGCTTGAACGCCACCCAGCGCGTGTTCGGCATGACCCTGGCGAGCCAGCCGCTGTGGCTGGCGATTGCGGTGCTCGCCTTCTTCCGCAGCGGCGCGCCCCCGGCCGAACAGGTCTGGCTGGCCGGCGGCGTGGCTCTGTTCGCCGGCATCATCGCCACCGTGCTGTTCTTCGAAGCCACCGGGCGCGTGCAGGAGCAGCCGGGGGCGCTGGGCGCGGTCGAAGCCATGCAGGCGGCGGAAATCGTGTTCGCCTCGGTGCTGGGTGCCTGGCTGTTCGCCGAAACCCTGCCCGGCACCACTGCCTGGACCGGGGCTGCGATCGTGATGGCGGGAATTGTCGTTCTGGGCCTGCTGGCCGGGCGCGAGGCCGCCGGTCGCGAGGCGGCCCTGCAGGCGCTGCGTTCGGACCGCGGCGGCTGAAGCCACCGCCGCAGCCAATTGCGTCCGCAGGATCGGCCCTACTCGACCAGCGACAACACCACGCGATTGCGGCCACCCCGCTTCGCGGCATAAAGGGCCGCATCGGCACGCACCAGCATTTGCTCGTGCGTGGCGACGCCTTCCTCCGACGCAAGGCCGATGCTGATGGTGAGACGCAACTGCGGATCGATGCTGTCGAAGCGCTCTTCGGCGAAGGCCGCGCGCAAGCGCTCGCACACACCTTGCGCATCCTGTAGCTGGGCCTGCGGCAGCAGCAGGGCGAACTCCTCGCCCCCCCAGCGCGCGACCACATCCATGCCGCGACACTGGCGCTTCATCAGCTGCGCCAGACGCACGATCACCTCATCGCCGGCGGCATGACCGTGGGTGTCATTGACGCGTTTGAACGTGTCGATGTCGATCATGGCCAGACACAGCGGCGTTCCCATTCGACGCGCGCGGCTGAACTCCCGAGCGGCGGTCTCGTCAAACGCGCGGCGATTGGCGAGGCCGGTGAGCGCGTCCTCGCGGGCCTGACGCTCAAAGGCTTCGGCCTGTTCGCGCAGCTGTTCCATCAGACGCGTCTTGTCGCCGTCTGCCGCCAGCAGGCGCTCGGTCGACGCGCGCAGCTCCGCAGTCTTCTTTTCCACCGCGCGCTGCAGTCTTTCGGCGCGCGTGCGCAGTGCCCGCACCCGCATTCGGTACACCGCAAAGGCTGCGGCCATCAGCAGAAGAACGAACAGCGCCTGCACCCATGGCCGCTGCCAGGGCGCCGGCAGAATCTCGAATTCGAAGCTCGCCTCGGGTGAGTCCCAGGCGGTGCCCGCATACGTGGCCTGGGCGCGCAGGCGGTACTGCCCGGGGGCGAGATTGGTGTACTCGACGGCATGCAGACGACCGCGCTCCACCCACTCGGTGTCGAAACCCTCCAGTCGATAGCGGTAGCTGATGCGCTCGGGCATCACGAAGCCGAGCCCGGCGACACTGAAGTCGACCCGACTGGTGCCCGGCGGCAGGCGTGCGGGCCGATCCAGCGGCAGTTCACGGCCCTCGGCGGCGGCGCGCTCGAGCACGGTCGGCAGCGGACGCGCCGTGCGCTCAGCTAAACGCTCGCGGCGAATACGGATCGCGCCGATCGCGGTGCCGATCCAGACATTGCCTTCGGCATCGAGATCCGCCGGCGGGCTGCCGGTGTTGCACTGGCTGCTGGCCATGCCGTGGGATTCGTCGAACAGGTCGGCGGACAGCCTCGGCAGCCTGCCGCCGAGCACCGCCAGCGCGTCGTCGCGGCGGATGCGCACGGCGCCGCGATTGCTCGAAAGCCAAAGGTGTCCCTGGCCGTCCTGCAGCGCGTAGAACACTTTCTCGATCGGCAGACCCTGCTGGGGGCCGATCAGATCCAGTTGACCGCTGCCCGGATGCAGGCGCATCAGGCCGCGGTCGCTGGATACCCACAGCGCGTCGTCTTCGCTGTCGGCGGTGATACCGAACACCGAACGCGCGTCAGCGGGCAGGGCGGCACCCGTTTCCACACGACTGCGGTCGACCACCCGATCCAGCCCGCGGGTTGTGCCGATCCAGATCCGACCGTCGGCGTCCTCGCGCAGGGTGTTGATGAAATCTCCGGCCGGGCCTGGCGCAAGCCTGCGGACGTTCTGCTCGCCCGCCTCCAGCACCGCCAGCCCGGCGATGGTGCCGATCCACAGCGCGCCCTTGCGATCCACCACCAGCGCCCGGACCTGGTTGTACGCCAGCCCGCGGCGAGTGTTGATCGTCTCCACCACGCGGCCGTCGCGAACACGCAGCACACCACGGTCGAAGGTCCCCACCAGCAGGCTGCCGTCGTGATCCTCGGCCAGACTCAGCACCGAGGCGCCTGCCAGCTGGGGGTCCTCCAGCGGCGGCTGTAGCCGGCCCTCCTTCCACACATTCAGGCCGCGTCCGGTGCCGATCCACAGCGCACCGTCACGCGTGCGCAGGATCGCGCGCACGAAGTTGTCACTGAGGCCCTGCGCGTCGGTCAGCGTCGAGAACGGCGCCGAGCCAAGCCGCATCAGGCCGCCATTGGTGGCGGTCCACAGCGCGCCGTCCTGATCGAGCAGCAGCGACAGCACGCGGCTGTTGGGCAGGCCATCGGCGGTGCCCAGGGTCTGCAGTTCGCCATCAAGCAGGCGGCCGAGTCCATCGACCGCCAAGCCGATCCAGAGTGCGCCATCAGCCCCCTCGACCATACGGAACACGCCGCGACCGCCCAGCTGCGGGTGCAGCAGCTCGAAGCCGCTCGCGTAGTCGGAGGTGAAGGTGCGAAAAGCGCCGCGTGCGGTCGACAGAAGAATCCGCCCCTGCCGATCGAGATTCAGTCCCAGCACCGCGGGGTTGCCGCCGTCCTCGGTGTAACGGACTTCGATGGCGTGCTCGCCCTCGATGCGCACCAGCCCGCCAGAGGTGCCGGCGAACACGCGGCCGGCCGGGTCCATGACCAGCTCGAACACGCTGTCGCCGAGCATGCCTTGGTCGCGTCCATAGGCGTGGCGACTGCCGTCGGCATCGATGCGCAACAGGCCACCGCCCTCCTGGCCGACCCAGAGCCGCCCGGCGCGATCCAGCAGCAGTGCGTTGACGAAGGAAGACGCCGGCTCAAGTCGACTCCACTCCCCGCGGTGGTAGCGCAGCAGATCACCACGCACGCCGCCGACCCACAGCCCGCCCTCGTGGTCAAGGTGCAGGCTGCGCATGGCCACATCTTCGAGCGGCGGCAGTTGCTCGCGCCCGAACAACTGGAATTCACGGCCGTTGTAGCGGGCCACACCTTCCCAGGTAGCCAGCCAGAGGTAGCCGTCGGCGGTCTGCGCCAGCGCATTGATCGAGTTGTGCGGCAGGCCTTCGCGGGTGGTCCAGATGCGTCGGGCCAGTTCATGCAGTGCTGCTGCAGGTGGACCCGCTGAGGCCCGCCCAGACGCGTCGACGCCCCCCTCCTGCGCGCGTAGCGATGGCGTCGGCGCCAGCAAGCCAAGCAGCATGGCAAGCAATCCGGCGGCGGCGAGAGCGATAGCGATAGCGCGCATGGTCGAGAAGCCTGCCTGCAAGCGCCAGACCAGTCCGTGCGTCAAGTCCACAACGATGAGCGGGCGCGCGCGGAAGGCGTTCGCATCAGCCGTCGCGAGTGAACACGTACACGGTCGCCGGCGGCACGTTCCACAGCGCCACACCCGCGCGCTTGACCTGCAGGCCGAGCGCGCGCTGCACCTCACGTCCGACCGGGCAGGTCGGCCCGTAGGTGAACTGGATGAAGCAACCGCCCGGGCGCATGCATTCAAAGGCCGACGCGACGATCGCCTGCTGGGTGCTGCGGCTCATCGACAGCAACCCCAGGCCCGAGACTACGGCGTCTGCGAGGCCGTCCTCTGCGAACCCGCTGCGCTGGGCCAGTTCGGACAACTCACGCGCATCGCCACAGGCGACATGGGCGCCAGGAAAGCGCTGCAGCAGGTGCTGATGCAACTCCTCGTTGAGCTCGACGACCATCAGGTCCGAATCGCGAATGCCGTGGTTCAGCAGGGCCGCAGTGAACACGCCGGTGCCGCCGCCCAGTTCAATCACACGCCGCGCGCCGGCCGGCAGCTCAGCCAGCATCAGCCGCGCCAGCTGCGCTCCGGACGGGGATATCGCCGCCGTCGCCAGAGGATTGCGCAGCCACTGCCGGAAGAACGTCCAGTGGCCGGTGCGCGCAGGACCGCGCGAGGGTGTATGGCGCTGATTGGACATCGATCTCCTCCCCTGATTGCGACGGCCGCCCTGTCCCTGGGCCAAGCCGGGCGCCGAGTATGACCGATGGGTTACGACGGCCGCCACGGCCACCCCGGCGCTGTCAGCGAATCCAGAACGCGCGATGGATCTTCAGATCGCGCGCGAAGTCTGGCGGCACCGAGGCTGCGCCGATTTCTTCGACCTGGAAATCGGCCTCGATGTCGGCATCCATGCGGAAGCGACGGAAGTTGTTCGAGAACAGCAGTTGACCGCCTGGCGCCAGCCGATCCATGCACAGGCGGATCAGACGCGCGTGATCGCGCTGCATGTCGAAGTCGGCCGCGCGTGCCGAGTTCGAGAAGGTCGGCGGGTCGCAGAAGATCAGCTCGAAGCGCTCGCGATTCTGGCCCAGCCAGGAAAGCACGTCCGCCTGGATCAGCCGATGACGCTCGCCGGTGTAGCCGTTCATGGCCAGATTGCGCGCCGCCCACTCCAGATAGGTCGCCGACAGATCGACGCTGGTGGTGGCCGCGGCGCCGCCGGCGGCCGCATGCACGCTGACCACGCCGGTGTAGCAGAACAGGTTGAGCAGGCGCTTGCCGCGGGCCTGCTCGCGAATCATCCGCCGCGCCGGGCGGTGGTCGAGAAACAGACCGGTGTCCAGATAGTCGAACAGGTTGACCTGCAGCTTCAGGCCGTCCTCTTCCACCGGCAGCCAGTGACCGCGTGCGTCCTGCTTCTGGTAGCGCGTCGCCCGCGTCTGCGGCGCGCGGGTCTTCAGCGAGACCCGCGCGCGCGGCAGTTCGAACACCGCCATCGCCGCCAGCAGCAGCTCGGACAGGCGGCGGCGGGTGGTCTCCTCAGGAATGTCGCGCGGTGCCTGGTACTCCTGCACGTGCAGCCACAGGCCGCGGTCTTCGGCGGGCGCATCCGCCGCGGCGGTGTAGACATCGACTGCGGCCGAATACTCGGGCAGGTCGGCGTCGTAGGCGCGGTAGCAGCTCACGCCTTCTCGCTGCAGCCAGGGCTTCAGTTTCTTCAGGTTCTTGCGCAGCCGGTTGGCGACCATCTCGGCGCCCGGGCTCAGCTCTTTAGGCAGCAATGGCGCACGCTCAGGCTGCTCGGCCACCGGCGCGAAGCGCAGCAGCGAACAGGCGATCAGCCCGTTGTAGAGCGCATAGCGCTTCTCCGCGCGCAGGCCGATCGCTTGGCCGGGCGCTTCGTCGGCGACGATAAAGCCCGCCGCCCAGGCACGGCACGGCCCACGCAGCAGGGCACCCAGCGCTCGATACAGGCCGGGGTCTGCCGCCAGGCGCTGGTCATACGGCGGATTGCTCACCACCAGACCCGTCGGCGCCGGCGCCTCGCTGATGTCTTCCAGCGCGCGCACCTCAAACCGCATGAAGGCCGACACGCCCGCCACTGAAGCATTGGCACGCGCGGCTTCGATCACGCGGCGGTCTGCATCCGAGCCGAAGAAGCGCAGCGATAGCGACTCCCGGCCGATTCGCGCGCGCTCACGGGCCTCGTCCAGCAGGCTCTGCCAGAGCGCGCCGTCAAAACCCAGCCAGCCCAGGAAACCGTAGTAGTCGCGCTCCAGCCCGGGGGCGATATCGCCTGCCATGCGCGCACCTTCGATCAGCAGGGTGCCGCTGCCGCAGAGCGGATCGAACAGGGCCGCGTCCGACTGCATGCGCTGCGGCCAACCGGCGCGGATCAGCACTGCGCAGGCCAGGTTTTCCTTGATCGGCGCAGCGCCCTGTTCCAGTCGCCAGCCGCGCCGATGCAGGGCATCGCCGGACAGGTCGATCGAGACGGTCGCGCGGTCGCGCTTCACATGCAGGTTGATGCGGACATCCGGCTGGTCGGTGTCGACCGAGGGCCGCTCACCGCTGGCCTGACGGAACTGGTCGACGATCGCGTCCTTGGTCTTCTGTTCGGCGTAGCGGCCGTGCTTGAGCTGCGACTGCACCAGGCTGGCATCCACGGCCAGCGTGCCGTCGCAGCGCAGGTGCTGGCTCCAGTCGATGGCCTGCACGCCGCTGTAGAGGGCTTCTTCGTCGGCACAGGGGAACTCGGCGATCGGCAGCAGGATGCGGCTGGCCAGACGCGACCACAGGCAGGCGCGGTAGGCGATCGCCAGCGGGCCTTCGAAGTAGACGCCAGCAAGCGCTTCGCGCACGGCATCGGCGCCCAGCGCCTTCAGCTCATCAACCAGCAGATATTCCAGACCCTTGGGGCAGGTTGCGAAACAGCGGCGAATATCGATGTCACTCATGACAGGCGCACCAGAAAGCGGGCGAAGGCCTCGGCGCCGTAGTCGACGTGATCAGCGAGGCGATGGCTATCGTCGACCAAACTGAGTTCGTCGCAGCGTGGGGCCGCCCAGGCCACGACCTCGGCTGCGGGAATCAACTCATCGCGCCAGCCGTGCAGGATCGAAGTCGGTACACGCGCAGCATCGAGATCTCGATAGCCCTCGATGCGCACCGGTGGCGCCAGCAGGAACAGCCCCCTCACTTCGACCTCCAGCGAGGCCAGCGCGGAGATGAACGCTCCCATGCTGGAACCCGCCAGCACTAGCGGGCCGCGCCTGTCCGCAACTGCCGCACGGCAGTGATCAAGCAGTCGCGCCAGCCGATCAGGCACGCGCTTGAGGTCGCGGGTGGCATCAAGGTCGAGGTAGTCCGGGCGCTCGCTGGACCAGCCCAGCGACTCGGCAGCAGCAGCCAGGGCCGTGACCTTGGTGGCCTGCGGGCCGCTCTCGAGGCCGTGCGAGAGGATGACGTGGCCGCGAGGGCTCATGCAGATTCCAGCGCCCTGCGGCGGGCTTCCAAAACGGGCGCGGATGGTAGCATGCAGGCCGTTTCCAGCCTCCCGGAACGCTGACTGGCGCGACCTCGATGACGCCTGATCTACCGCCGCTTGACTCGTCCTACAGCGTCGCACCGCTGGCTTACGTCGAGCGCTTGGATGCGCGCCCGATCGAGGCCATCGAGCTGGTGGTGATCCACTGCACCGAGCTGCCCGAGCTCGCCGATGCCCGCGTTGCCGGCGAGCGCGTGCTGTACGCCAGCGGCACCGGCAACAGCGGACATTTCTATATCGATCGCGATGGCCAGGTGCATGTCTGGGTGCCGCTGGATCGGGTCGCCCACCATGTGCGTGGACACAATGCGCGCTCACTCGGCATCGAGCTGATCAATCGCGGGCGCTTTCCCGACTGGCTGGCCAGTGGCAGCCAGCAGATGGACGAGCCCTACCCCGCCGCGCAGATCGCCGCGCTGCGCGCGCTGCTGTTGAAGCTGCAGCGCGAGCTGCCGAACCTGCGCGAGATCGCGGGCCACGAGGATCTCGACACCGAGCAGGTACCGGCCAGCGACGATCCCGATCGCCAGGTGTTCCGCAAGCGCGATCCCGGCCCGCAGTTTCCTTGGGATGATGTGCTGCTGGACCTGCCGCTGCGTCGGATCGCAAGCCCAGTCGAGGCGGGCTGAGCAGGCGCTCGGGACGGCGGTCGTATACTCCGCGGCCCCTCCCCCTGCAGCACGCCCCATGCATCCCCTGGTCTCGGAACTGATCGACCTGCTCCGCTTGGAGCGCCTTGAAGTCAACCTGTTCCGCGGCGAGAGCCGCGATATCGGCACCCGTCGCGTGTTTGGCGGCCAAGTGCTGGGACAGGCGATGTCCGCGGCTCAACAGACCGTCACCGCCGAGCGCGCCCTGCACTCGCTGCACGCCTACTTCCTGCGCGCCGGTGACGTTGAGCATCCGATCGTCTACCAGGTCGAGAACTCGCGTGATGGCGGCAGCTTTTCGGTGCGCCGGGTCACCGCGATCCAGCACGGCCAGCCGATCTTCGTCGCCTCGGCGAGCTTTCACCGGCCCGAGAACGGGATGAGTCACCAGATCTCGGCGCCGGATGTGCCCAAGCCCGAAGACATCGAGCCGCCATCGCAGATTTCCGCGGAGTCGCTGGCACAGCTGCCGGCCATCACCCAGCGCTGGCTGACCCGGACCGGCCCCTTCGAATTCCGCTCGGTGTATCCCCGCGATGAGCTGCATCCGGCCAAGCGCCCGCCCTACAACCAGGTCTGGGTGCGGCTGATGGATACCATTCCGGATGACCCGATCCTGCATCGCAGCCTGCTAGCCTATGTGTCCGATTTTCATCTGATCGGCACCAGCACCTTTCCGCACGGCTTGTCCTACCTGTCGCGCGACATGCACATGGCCAGCCTGGATCACGCGATGTGGTTCCACCGGCCCTTTCGCGCGGACCAATGGCTGCTGTATTCCTGCGACAGCCCCAGTGCACACAGCGCGCGAGGCCTGGCGCGTGGCAGCTTCTATACTCGCGAGGGTGTACTGGTAGCCTCCACCGCCCAGGAAGGTCTGATCCGACTCGTCGACAAGGAGGGCTGATTCATGCGCCAGATCTTCCGTTCGCGTCGCCTTGAGAACGTCGAAGGCGTGGCCAGACTGCTGGCCGAGCACGGCATCGTGACCCACATGAGCCAGCCGCGCTCGTACAAGGGCAGCCGCCGCCGGAGCTTCAGCTTCTCCGAAAACAATGTGACAGAGTCATCGCTTTGGATCGTTCACGGCGATGACATCACTCGCGCCCGCCAGGTCATGGCCGACGCTGGACTGCTGGAAACTGAGCGCGGAGGGTCAACCTTGGCCCTTGGTGGTCACGATAGCCCGTTGACATTTGCAAAAAAACGTGTCTCGACGGCGAGCAAGGTGCGCCTCGCCCTGCTGCTCATCATCGTCGGGATCGCTTCGCTGAACTTCGTTCGATGGATGCTGGGCGACGGCTGATTTTTGGAATTTCGCCGAACGAAATCTGCCGCCCACGAGAGCCTGCAGGCTCGACGAAACACATCTGGGTGAACAGTACAGCGGCATCGACCTTGGTTTCGGCGCCAAAAATGCAGCGGGGCGACGCCCGGAAGCGCCGCCCCGCGATGGAATCTCGACACGCTCGGGTCCCGGCCCGAAGGTGCCGTTGACGAGATCAGGACGCCGGCAGCGGCGCGATCTTCGACAGCAGCTTCAACAGGGTCTGACGATCGCGCGGACCCAGTACCTCGAACACCTTGTCATCCGAAGCCTTGGCCACATCGACCAGCTTCTCAAGGGCCTTCAGGCCACGCGGCGTAGCCACCAGGCTGTGCGCGCGACGGTCACCCGGCATCGGACGACGCTTGACCTGACCGCGATTCTCCAGCTCATCGACCAGGACCACCGCGCCAGAACGGGCGATGCCCAGGGCGCGGGCCAGATCGACAAGCTTCAGGCCGGGGCGCTCGGCCACGATCATCAGCGCCATCATGCGGGTGGGGGTGCTGTCATGCGCGTTGAGTTGCGCGGCCAGCTCTTCGGATGCAGCAGACTCGGCGCGTCGCAGGGACAGGCCAAGCAGATCATCCAGACGGGAGGTGCCGGCGGGCATTTCGCCTGCCTGCAGTTCAGCGGCTTCGTTGGCCGCGGCTTCAGCTTTTCGCTTGCTCATAATATTCACCGATGGGTTGAGGCACGTAGGCGAGCCCGGTGGCCGTTTCTGGATGCGTCACCGCACCGTCAAGGAACTGACCCGAATTCGCCTTGGGGATCGCATATGCACATTCCGTTCCATACCAGCCTTGTCGGCTGTTCGTTCCCTCAAGAGAGCTACACAGAATGAGGGGTCGACTTGAGACAGCAGGTTTGCCGCACTGTTCAATACGAGAAAAGCCGGCCGCGAGCGTCATTCAGCTGGCATCCGGTTGTGCGTGCGTGTGGTCATTGCGCATGACTTTCGGCAGTGGCGGACAATCCTTTCGACCAAAGTCGTAGACCCTGTTCAAGCCGCAACGATTGCGGACTTGCCAGGCACTCGATCCCACCTGACGATGGCAGCAGTCACACCTGCCCAATGCATTCGTCAGACGCCCCAGCATCCACAGCCGAAGAGCCGCATGAACGCCGAAACCCTCGACCTGGTCATTTCCGAGCACCTGCCACGCGCCCAGAACGGTGACCGCGCAGCCTTCGGGCGCATCGTCGCCGCCAGTCAGAACTCGGTCACGGCCATCGCGCTGTCGATCGTGCGCGACGTGCCGACCAGCCAGGACATCGCCCAGGACGCTTTCATCAATGCCTGGAACAACCTTCCGCAGTTGCGCAACACCGGCAGCTTTCTGCCGTGGCTGCGCCAGATCACCCGCAATCTGGCACGCGATCATTTGCGCCGACGCGCCAGCGAAAAGCGCTACGGCGGCGACATGGACGACATCCTCGCGGTGGTCGCTGACCCCACGCCGGATGCGCCTGAACTGTTGTCGCGCCAGCACGAAGAGCAGATCGTCGCTGAGCTGATTGACGAATTGCCCGAAGAAACCCGCGAGATCCTGCTCATCTATTACCGCGAAGGTCAGAGCTCGAAGCAGGTCGCACAGCTGCTGGGCATGCAGGACGCCGCCGTTCGCAAGCGCCTGCAGCGCGCCCGCGATTCACTGCGTGCGGACATGCTGAAGCGCATCGGCGAGTTCGCACAAAGCACCGCACCCGGCATCGCGTTCACCGCTCTGGTGGTGGGCGGCCTGTCTTTGGTCCCCGGGGCCGCAGTCGCCGCGACCGCCGGCGGCCTGCTCGCCGGAAAGAAAATGGGCCTTGCCGCAGGCGGCAGCGCAAAGGGCGTTTCGAAGCTGATGTTCGGCGGTGCCAGCGCCGGCAAGGGCGCCGGCAAGGTCCTGCTGGGCGCGGCAGGCAGCGCACTGTTCGCGCTGGTGGCCGGCATCGCCGGCGTGGTCTTCGGCGTGCGCCGGTACTGGATCACCGCCATCGACGAAGACGAAAAGCGTTCACTGACGCGCTACTCGGCCGTAGCGATCGCCGTCGTGGTGCTGTTCGCCGCTGGCATGTTCTTCGCCGGCATGGAAGGCGACCCTGTCGTGCCCGGCATCGTGTTCGTGGTGATGATGGCGGCGGTCGGCGCGATGAATCTGCTGTGGCTCCCGCGGCTACTGGAGCGACGCCATGAGATTGAACGCCGACGTGATCCCGGCCGCGCCGAGTTGGAACGCATGGCCGAGCGCCGCTACGCGATCTGGAGCATGCTGGCCGGAATGTTGCTCGGCCTGGTGGCGCTCGGCATCGGTGTGATGACGGCTGCGCCCGCGGGCTGACCCGACCGGGAGTACATCGACGCATGACCGCCGCCGGCTCGATCCGCATCTACCAGACTGCCGAGCATCCGTGCGGCTACTGGCCGGATCGGCGTGCCCGCGACATCGTGCTCGACCCGGACAGCCGCGCCTTGCCGGTGGTGTACCCCGCCGCGCTGGCGCAGGGATTCCGCCGCTCGGGCGGACACGTGTATCGCCCGCAGTGCGCGACCTGCATGGCCTGCGTGCCGGTGCGGATCGATGTGCGCGCGTTCGCGCCGAACCGCAGCCAGAGCCGCTGTCTGCGCCGCAACGCCGACCTGCACATGCGCGACCAGCCCGCAGAGCGCGACGACCAGGTCTTCGGGCTGTACCAGCGCTACCTGGCGAGCCGACATCCCAAGGGCGGCATGGACCAACCGCGCCCCGAGGACTTCGACAATTTCCTGAGCGCGCCGTGGAGCCCGACCCGATTCCTCTGCTTCCACGACGGCGAAGGCGTGCTGAAAGGCGTGGCGGTCAGCGACCTGCTGCCGAACGGGCTGTCGGCGGTCTACACCTTCTTTGATCCCGACGACAGCGCGCGAAGTCTCGGCACCTTCGCCATCCTTCGCCAGATCGAATGGGCACGCGAGCTTGAGCTGAGCCATGTGTATCTGGGTTTCTGGCTGCAGGGCCATCCGAAGATGGACTACAAGCGTCGCTTCAGCGGCATCGAACAGCTGCGCCATGGCGATTGGGAACCGATGCCGGCGAGCGAGTGAGCTGGGGTGTCGGTCAGGATTGTCAGGGGTGCCGAACCGAGGCTCGCGCGTCGACGGGCTTGGTGGCCATGTCCTCAAGAGCGAAGCACTCACTGGAATCGCACCGCTGACGAGCACGCTTCTTCAGGACTCGCTGGTAGATGCGCTGCGCTTATCTACCCTACGACAACGAGGGACGCCGCCCCTGCATAGAAGCCGAGTGCTCAGCAACGCGCCTCTATCGAGAGCCTAGAAACGCGCCTACCTTCGGACCCGCTCCGCGGCGGGCCGCGAAGCTGTGTGACTGGCTTGGTGGCCAACTGATCGAACGTAGACGCACGAGCCAGCCAACCGCACTCACCCCTCCATGCGATCGCGCAGGAACGCACGCGCGAATCGCAGATCGCGGTTGACGGTAGCCAGCGAGACGTCAAGCACCTTCGCGACTTCTTCGTGCTCCAGCCCCACCAGATAAGTGAGCTCGATCACGTCGGCCTTGCGCGCATCGTTTGTGCGCAGCTCGAGTAATGCGTCGTGCAGGGCTTCCGCCTGGGTGAACTCGGGCGCCGGCTCATTCTCAGCGGCACGAAAGGTGACACGCAATTGGCCGCCGCCGTGCTTGGCCGCCAGCTGCTTGCGCCCCAGATCACAGAGCAGATTGCGCATCGCCACCGCGACAGTGCGGAAGAAATGCACTCGGTCGACCCATTCGACGTGGGCTTCCAGCAGATTGATGACCAGCTCGTTGGCGAGTTCGGTCGGCTCCAGACCATTGCCGGGGTTGGCGCGCAGCTTGTTGGCGGCGAGCTGACGCATTCGGTCGTAGACAATCTCAAGCACGGCCTCGGCCGCAGGGGCCTCGCCGGCGCTCCAGGCGTGCAGAAGCTGGGTCAACTGCTGGCGATCGGTAGCGTTGCCCATGAGGTCGAATTCCGGCGACGAACTGCGCGGCGAGTGTAGCGCAGGCTCGCAAAGCACTCTGACCGCATGCGCGAAGCAATGGGCAGCGATGGTGTCCGACCTGAATCCAAGGTCCAAACCTCGCAGGCCAGGCCTGGCGGATTTCTGCCCTCCGCGCGACGCGCGAACGCGCAGCCAGAACGAACGCAGCCCCCTGGCTGTCGCAGACAGCCTCCACCCAACCTGCTCTGCCGCTACACCCTCACGACGAAGCAGCGAGCCCGGCCGCTACACTTGTGGGTTACCGAAATCGGCGCCGCATCGCGGCCCCCTCACGTCCGGACCCTGTCTTGAACAACGCCGCATCCCGCTCCGCCCTGCTCTCCCCGCCCCTGCCCGCTGCTGGGCAACAGCGCGCGTTCTGGCGTGCGCCGGCCAGCCCCAGTGCGCTCGCGCTCGCCGTCGCCGAAGCCGCCAGCCGCCACAGCGGCCTGCTGGTGGCCATCGCCCGCGACAGCTTCCATGCGCAGGCGCTGGAAGCCGAGCTATCGGTGTTCGCCCGCGATCTGCCGGTGCTGCATTTCCCAGACTGGGAAACTCTGCCCTACGACCCGTTCAGCCCGCACGCCGAAATCGTCAGCCAGCGCATCGCCACGCTGTACCGATTGCCGGCGGTCAAGCACGGCCTGCTGGTGGTGCCGGTCGGCACCCTGATGCAGCGCTTGGCGCCGGTCAGCTTCATCAGCGGCGGCTCGCTGGTAGTGAAGAACGGTCAGCGCCTCGACCTCGACACCGAGAAGCTGCGCCTGCAGTCCGCCGGCTACCGTAATGTGCCGCAAGTGCTCGACCCGGGCGACTTCGCGGTGCGCGGCGCCTTGCTCGACATCTTCCCGATGGGCAGCGCCGAGCCGTATCGGATCGAGCTGCTGGACGACGAGATCGATTCGATCCGCACCTTCGACCCGGAGAACCAGCGCAGCCTGCAGAAGGTCACCGAGGTGCGCCTGCTGCCGGCGCGTGAGTTCCCGCTGGATGAGGCCGCCAGCAAGCGTTTCCGCGCCACCCTGCGCGAGCGCTTCCCGATCGACCCGCGCCGCTGCACGCTGTACCAGGACATGAAGGAAGGCGGCGCGCCGGCGGGCATCGAGTATTACCTGCCGCTGTTCTTCGACGACACCTCCAGCCTGTTCGACTACCTCGGTGCCGACACCCTCTGCCTGCTCGGCGAAGGCTCACTGGAAGCCGCCGAGGCCTTCTGGAAGCAGGCCTCCGAGCGCTACGAGCAGCGCCGCCACGACATCGAACGCCCGCTGCTGCCGCCGGAAGAACTCTTTCTCGCCCCCGAGTCACTGCGTCAGCGGCTGAACGCTGTGCGTCGCATCGAGATCTGCGGCAGCACCCACCCGCGCCACGACGAAGCGCTGGCGCTCGGCGACGCACCCGCCCCGGCCACACCGATTACCCGGCAGAACGAACCCAGCGGCACCGCGCTGCGCTCGCTGCTGTCGAGCTACCCCGGTCGCGTGCTGATCGCAGCCGACTCCGCCGGCCGCCGTGAAGCCCTGATCGAGCAGCTGTCCGCGCTGGATCTCAAGCCCGAAACGGTCGCCGACTGGTCCAGCTTTGCGGCCGCCGACGGCGCCCGCTACGCGATCACCGTGGCTGCGCTGGAAGACGGCTTCAACATCGTCCAGCCCGCCCTGTGCGTGCTGACCGAGCGCCAGCTTTTCCCCGAGCGCGCCGCCCAGCCGCGCCGCCGCAAGCGCGCCGGCCGTGAGCCCGAAAGCATCATCCGCGACCTGTCCGAGCTGTCGATCGGCGCGCCGATTGTTCATGAGGATCACGGCGTCGGCCGCTACCGCGGTCTGGAAGTGCTGGATGTCGGCGGTCAGAAGGCCGAGTTCCTCGCGATTGAATACGCGAAGGGCGACAAGCTCTACGTGCCGGTGGCCCAGCTGCATCTGGTCAATCGGTACAGCGGTGCCTCGCCCGAGCTCGCGCCCCTGCACTCGCTGGGTGGCGAGGCCTGGGAGAAGGCACGCCGCAAGGCTGCAGAAAAAGTCCGCGATGTCGCCGCCGAGCTGCTGGAAATCCAGGCCAAGCGTCAGGCGCGCCAAGGCCTGGCGATCGACATCGATCGCCCGCAGTACGAGCAGTTCGCCGCCGGCTTTCCGTTCGAAGAAACGCCCGATCAGCTGCAGTCGATCGAGGCCGTACTGACCGACCTGCAGTCCAGCCTGCCGATGGACCGTGTGGTCTGCGGCGACGTCGGCTTCGGCAAGACCGAGGTCGCGGTGCGCGCGGCCTTCGCGACTGCCATGAGCGGCCGCCAGGTCGCGATCCTGGTGCCCACCACCCTGCTGGCCGAACAGCACTACCGCAACCTGCGCGACCGCTTCGCCGACTGGCCGCTGCGGGTGGAGGTGCTGTCGCGTTTCAAGACCGCCAAGGAGATCAAGGCGGAACTTGAGAAGCTCGCCGACGGCGGTATCGATGTGATCGTGGGCACCCATCGCCTGCTGCAGGCCGACGTCAAGTTCAAGGACCTCGGCTGCGTCATCGTCGACGAGGAACAGCGCTTCGGGGTGCGCCAGAAGGAGGCGCTGAAGGCACTGCGCGCGGAGGTGCACCTGCTGACGCTGACCGCCACGCCGATCCCGCGCACGCTCAACATGGCCATGAGCGGGCTGCGCGATCTGAGCATCATCGCCACCCCGCCGGCGCATCGCCTGGCCGTGCAGACTTTCATCGCCCAGTGGGACGCCGCCCAGCTGCGCGAGGCCTTCCAGCGCGAGTTCGCGCGCGGTGGCCAGGTCTATTTCCTGCACAACGAAGTCGAGAACATCGAGCGCATGCAGCGCGACCTGCTGGAGCTGGTGCCCGAGGCACGTATCCGCATCGCCCACGGGCAGATGCCCGAGCGCGAGCTGGAGCAGGTGATGCTTGATTTTCACCGCCAGCGCTTCAATGTTCTGCTGTGTACCACCATCGTCGAAAGCGGCATCGACATTCCCAGCGCCAACACCATCATCATCAACCGTGCCGACCGCTTCGGCCTGGCCCAGCTGCACCAGCTGCGCGGCCGCGTCGGCCGCAGCCATCACCGCGCCTATGCCTATCTGGTCATTCCTGATCGCAAATCGATCACCAAGGACGCCGAAAAGCGGCTGGAAGCGTTGGCCTCACTGGAAGAACTGGGCGCCGGCTTCACCCTGGCCACGCATGACCTTGAAATCCGCGGCGCCGGCGAGCTGCTGGGCGAAGGCCAGAGCGGCCAGATCGCCGAGGTCGGTTTCAGCCTCTACACCGAGCTGCTGGAGCGCGCGGTACGCAGCATCAAGCAGGGCAAGCTGCCTGATCTCGACGGCCACAGCGACCACGGCGCCGAGGTCAGCCTGCACATCCCCGCCCTGATTCCGGACGACTACCTGCCCGATGTGCACACCCGCCTGACCCTGTACAAGCGCATCGCCAGCGCCCCACACCGCGACGCCCTGCACGAGTTGCAAGTCGAGATGATCGACCGCTTCGGCCTGCTTCCCGACCCCGCCAAGAACCTGTTCGCCGTTACCGAACTCAAACTCGACGCGACAGCGCTCGGCATCAAGAAGCTCGAAATGGGCGAACGCGGCGGCCGCGTACAGTTCGAAAAGCAGCCCAAGCTCGACCCGATGAACATGATCAAGCTGATCCAGGGCCAGCCGCGCGTGTTCGCAATGGACGGGCCGGACAAGTTGAAGCTCAAGCTGGAACTGCCGGACGCGACGTCGCGGCTGCGGACCGCGCGGAATCTGCTGGGGGCGCTTGCAGGCAGGGCGGCTTGAACGAAACCTGCGAGTGCGGGGCAACCCGCGCTGAGTTCACCGCAACCAAGGCTCGACGGCGATAGATCAGCCGACGCGAACGCGGACGACGCAACTGACGCCAGCAACCCGAGTCCTATGCATCCGGTCGCACGCCCCTGCAGAGGGCTCCTCAGGGGTGCCCTCGACGCTGCTCCTGCCATTGCGAAAAGCTGGCCGATGCAAGCGTCGCCGAAAAGATCGAGATCACAAAGAGCCCCACGACCATCCACCAGAACATCTGCGGGGCGCTGCTGATCTCATAGGTCGCACCCTGACAGTTGCGGGCAAAGCAGATCACCGTGCCGGTGAACAGACCCGCCAGCAGCTGATACACCGTAAAGAGAGCGAAGGCGCCGGTCAGCGCAGCGAACACGCCCGGCGGAACCCCGCCCCGGGTGAAGTCGTAGTTGCGCAGACGCGGGGCGATCACACGTACCAGCCAGGGCCCGGCGACGAGCATCGAAAGCAAAACCAGGGCTCGCGTCATTTCGTATGTCCTATCCGTGTGCAAGGCCGCAGAAAGGCAACCGCGATCAACGACGCGGCGACCTGTCCTTCGTGACCCGCATCGCGCAGCACGCCGCGTGGCGACTTGCCGCGCGAGCGCCCTCCTCACTGAGCGCGCTTGGCAACCCAAGCGACACATCGCACCAGACCAGCAGCTGCAGCGGCGACAGCGGACGATGCCGCCTATGCTCCAGCCTGCAGCGGAGGGCCTTCGTGACAGGCGATGGCCTAAGGAAGTTCGATGTCATCGGCGATCACCTGATGGGAAGGCACCCCTTCTGCCGTGCCCCGGCCCAGGTTCAGCACGGCCCGGAAGGCCATGCCGCCGAGCGGATCAATGATGGCGTTGGCCTGGAATTCGATGGCGCTGGCGATGAGCTCGCCGGTGTTGAGGACGGCAGCGGCATCGCCTCGTCGCTCCAGGGCGCGGCTGGCCGAGTTGCCGACGATTCGCGAGCGCTGCAGGCTCAGCCGGCCGTGGTTTTCGATCAGGCCAGTGTCGCCATCACTGACGCTGATCTGGTTCCAGCCAAGCAGGCTGTCACGCAAAGTCAGATGGCCGAAATTGGAGACGATGGCATCGGCGTCCGAGTGGAAGGAGTCGATGATCGACACCCGATCCAGCAGCAGCGCGCCGTGATTACGAAGCGCGCCCCGGCTGCCTTCGGCCAGCGTGAGGTCGCGGATGAGCACGCGAGCCTCCGCGGCAACCTCGATCAAGGCCATTCTGGAGGCGGCGTAGCGGCGGATTTCGGCGCCATTGCCCTCGATCACGATCTCGCCGCGCAGCGCCGGCAAGCCAAGCCCGGTCGACGACGCGGACTCCAGTGTGTAGATGCCCCCGGCGGCCAGCCGAATCCGGTGAGGCCCGGGTGTTTCGTTGGATTTCTGCAGTGCAGCGACCAGCGCGGCGACGTCGCGGTTCTTGATCTCGAAGTCTTCGGCATGGGCTGCGGAGAAAATCGGCAGCGCGAGAAGCAGCGGTAGCACGAGGCGTATACGCATGGCGTCAGTCCTGGGCTGGTGCTGGGGGCTGGGGGCTGGGCCACCTTGCCAAGCGAAACTAGAGTGCGAGGTCAGAAAGCGCGCTGTTTCCCGTCTCAGCCAGTGGAACTGTGATGCCTGCCGCCCTTACGTCGGCGCTGGCCCCACGCTGCGCACGGAGGCGGCCCACGACGCGATTGCGCAAGCACGCTGACCTCGGTGAATCCTGTCCCCAGGATCAGTGCGCAGCCAATCCGATCGTGCTCGCTTCCTTCGCTCGCCCTCATCTGTTGCCGCGCGATGATCGCAGCGTGGCCATCCAGCACTTCAGCCCACAGCAGTCCGTCAAGCATTTGGGCGAGCATTCGCCGCATAAAATGGCCGAAGGCTCCATGTCGCAGTTCAATCTGTTCCATATCCTCAGCGGCACCGTCGCGGTCCTGACGGGTGAAGTAGCGCTGTGCGTCGCCAAGGGAAGCACCCCGCATAGGCTGTCGGGGTGGGTGTTTGGCTGCAGCAGGCTGATCACGGCAGCACTGGGAGCATTACTCGGCTTGCTCAAGTACGAGCAGTTGCTGATCACCTTCTATGCCGGTGGCTTGGCCTGCTATCTGGTGGCAAGTGGCTGGTTGACGGTTCGGCCCAATGCGGCCGTTCCTGGATGGCGGGAGGCCTGTCTGACTGCGTTGGCAGTGGCGGTCACGCTCGGCCTGCTGTTCACCGGCATGCTGGCCCTGCGCAGCGAAGCAGGCTCCGCCTATGGCTTTGCGGCCGAGGACTACTTCCTGCTCGCCGTGATGGCAGGCATCGGCCCGATCGGAGACCTCAAGCTCTATCGGCGCGGTGGCCTGGTCGGACGTGAGCGCCTGGCGCGCCACCTGTGGCGGATGTGCCTGGGGCTGTTCATCGCCGCGGGATCACTGTTCACCGGCCCCGGTGCGCGAGCCTTCCCGGCCGCCGTGCGCGAGAGCGGATTACTGGTGCTGCCCGAGCTGCTGATCGCGCTGACGCTGCTGTTCTGGCTGGTGAAGCTGCGGCTTGGCAGTCGTCGTGCGGCTGCGCCGAAGGCCTGGGCGAGCAACGAATGAGGCCACCGACGGCTTGCGCGTCTCTGCCGGCGGATTGTCCATCTCCGATCCAGCGCCTGGCCGAATGTCCACCTCCAACCCAGCGCCACGGTGCGCGACACGCGCACCCTACGCGCCCGCTCACACTCCTTCGCGGTAGGCGCCGGGTGTGTGGCCGGTGACCTTGCGGAAGGCCTTGTAGAAGGTTGAGCGCGAGTTGAAGCCGACCTCAAGCGCGATGTCCAGCACGCTGCGCTCGCCCGCGCGCAGCATGGGCAGCGCGGCTTCCACCCGCCAGCGATTGATGGAGTCGAAGAAGTTCTCGCCCAGGTGCTCGTTGAGGGTCTGTGAGAGATAGTTCGAAGGCACACCAATCCGACGCGCCGACTCGAACAGCGACAGCTCCGGCTCCAGATTGGGGCGATCCTCGTTCATCGACCGCGCGAGCTTGGCCGCGATCCGCTCTGCGCGCTCCGCATCCAGCGCAGACCGCTGGTACTTCGCCGTCGGCGGCGTCGGTAGTTCATCGTGCGGCGGTGGCGGCAGATAACGTCCGGCGAATCCGGGCTGCTGGCGCAGGCCCCACAGGGCCAGAAAGCCCACCAGCACAAAGCCCAGAAGCGCGGCAGCGCGGCAGCGCGACCGCTGAGCAGGGTCTGCCCCGCCAGATTGTCGAGCAGCAGGCTGGCGACGCTGAGCACCCACACCGTGCCGATGACCAGCACGAAGCCACTCAGCCAGCGCTTCGCGCGCGTCATTGCTCGCGAACAAATCCTTCCGCCGGCGCCTGTAGCGAGCCAGTCTGCGGATGATCAGGAACAGGTAGATCGCCGTCTGCACGGTCCAGCTCAGGATCAGCACGAAGGCGACCAGCACCAGCACGGGCACCGAGTCCACCAGCTCCCCACGCAGCAGCAGCAGCAGGGCCTCGCGGAGCGCGCGCGGCATGGCGATGGCGGTCAGCGCGATCACCAGGCCTGAGGTCGGCAGCAGCAGATGCCACAGCGCCCCTCGCTCAAGGCGCCAGGGCTGCTCCGAGGTCAGCGCACAGCTGAAGAACCAGAGCACGGGCGCGCAAGCGAGCGCCGCCGGCAAGCTCAGGGCGATCGCAATACTTGCCAGCATCGGCACGACCGCGGCCACCATCGGCGGCGCGATAACCAGGCCGACCGCCATCAACAGCGCGGCCAGCGCGTGATGGGCATGGCCCACTTCGTGCCGCTGCAACAGCAGAAGGCTGGCCAGCAGGACCTGCCCGAGGGTGGCTGCCGCGAATCCGATGATGACCGGGTCGTGCATGTGCACTCTGATGAGCTTGTCTGGTCACGCTATAGCCCGATTGCGGCGTCCGCATGTCCTGACGGGAGGGGACGTACACGGGCAGGTCCGCATCAGAGCCCAGCCTCCGCTCCCCCCACTTCACTCAAAACCGTCTGCGAAAATGGAATCAGCCAGCCGAACGGCGACCTCGGCACCGTAGCGTCCGAGATAGGAACCACGCGAGGCGCCGGTCAGTTTCATCGAGGCGTCGAAGTAGCTCGCGGAATCCAGGTTGTCGGTGTTGAGCAGGAAGGCATGGCTGGGCCAGGCCCGTGGAGCCAGCACATTGCGCTCGGTGATGACGTTGCCGTTGGGCATGTTGACCAGGTTGTCGCCCTCGTAATTCAGGCGGTGGCGTAGCGAGTTGCGGTACAGCCACACCGGCGTGGCCGGCGTCCAGACGTAGTTCGGCTGGTTGGAGTAGGTGAACAGCTTGATCGCGCCGTGGCGGTCGCCGGCGCCGTCGTAGGGTGTAAAGACGGTGTTGTAGGCGAACTCGATGTTGCGCGCCGCGTCCATGCCCAGCGCCGCACTGAGGTTGCCGGGCGAACCCCAGACGTTGCCGTCCCAGAATTCGTTGCCGCGCACGCTGACCCACTCGTTGGTGCGCTTGATCCAGAACACCGCCCAGGTCGAGGCCTCGCCGGTGACGAAGCGGGCGTTCACGGCCCGATTGTTCTCGATCACCGAATAGTGCAGTTGGTAGGTGCTGGTGAAGATGCCGTTGTCGCCGCTGATCCGGTTGTTGACGATGGCGACATGGTTCCGCGGGCTGCCCTGATCGGTGAACATGATGATCGAGGAGTTGCCCAGGTCGGCGTTGACCGGGCGGCCCTGAAAGCGACTGAAGTGCACGTCGTGCAGGGTCAGGCGCGAGCTGTTGCCCCAGGCCGTGATCATGTGGATGTAGCTGCCATGGTCCTGCACAAAGTCCACCCGATGGCGATGCTCCAGGTTCGCCATGTAGAAGTCCGGCGCGGTCAGACTGATCCGGCCCTCGTAGGCCTCCAGCACGGCGTTACCGCCTGGCTTGCCGACCCACACCGCCGGAGTCTGCCGGAAGTCGGTGCGATTGATGCCGAGGTCGCCGCTCGGATGGTTGCCATCCATCGCAACGACACCGCTGAGATAGACGCGATGATCGGCGAAGGCCATACCCCCGTCGTGGATACGCTGGATGCTGCGGAACGGAGCCGACACGGTGCCATTGCCGGTGGTGTCGTTGCCGGCATTGGCATCGACGAACACCCAGCCAGCGGTGCCGACCGTGAGCGAGATCGGCACATCGACATGCGCCCCGCCCTGGTCATGCACGCGCACCAGCAGCGAATAGCTGCCGGCCACCGGCGAGTTCCACCACAGCCGGCCGTACTCGGGTGTTCTTTGGTGGATGACGAAGCCGCGATCCACGCTGCGCGCCAGCTCGCCCCCGATCGCCAGCCCGTTCGCACCGCCATCGTTGACGATCTCGTAGCGAAACGGCCATGCCCCGCCCTGGACCACGATCGGGATCTCCCAGCGGATGCCGGGGTGCGCGTTCTTCGCGAAGGCCCACGATGCCGCCTGCGCGTTGCGCGGGTGCACGACGGTCATCGGCATCTTCGAGGGCACGTAATGACCAGCGGGCAGCTGCCAGTCGCCGATGCCGGCGAACGCGGGCGCGACCAAAATCATCACGCTGCCGATGAGCGCGACGAGGCTTGCGCCCCCGCGCACAAGGCGGCTGGACAGTGTCGATTTGATCATGCGGGTTCCTTTTGCATCAGCGCTGCCGACAGCAGCGAAACAGCTGCCGCAGGACGGTCTTGGAGGATAGCAGGGGGCTCATGCGTCCGGCACTCAAGCTTCGCGAAGGGATCGACGAAGCTCCGCCTTGAATCGACGTCAAGCGGTACGCCCGCACGAATTCGATCCAGCCACCGAGCGGTGGGCGCCACGGAGCGCAGGAACGCTTGGTCGTGCTGCGCCGAGCCGTTCCGCGTCACCTGCACACTCTTGTGCTTCGCACCTGCGGCGGATCGCGTCAGTCACGAAGTACCAAGGCCGCGCAGCTCAGCGAAGTGAACAGCACGCTGGACAACGCGAACCCGCCGGTGAAGTTTCCGGCGTCGTCGTAGAGCAGCGCGTTACGCAGGCGAATGTCGCTGCTGGTGGAATCGAGCGTCATCGCCACGCCATTGATGAACTGCGCTTCCGGCGTGCGATGGCCGTGCAGGATGACGCTGTCGACCTCGATGCTGCCAAAGCCGTTACACGCTAAGCCCTGCGGACTGGCTCACCGAGCTGCCGTTGCGGATCGTCAGGTTGCTGACGCGGATGCGGGGCGTGGCGTTGTTGCTCACGCTGTTGCGGCGAATGCTGAGCACTTCCGAGGTGCCTTGCGCGTCGAGTCTGGTCAGACGGGCATCGGGAGTCTGTACGCCACAGGGTGTGGCCCCCGCACTGGCCCAGCCGCCGCTGACGACGGTGTCGCCGGTCGGACCGGACACCAGCACCGCGAAGGCTTGGGTGCCTGTGAGGAACACGCGCTGGGTCAGACGGATCTCGTTCGGCGCCGGGTCAAAGGAGGAACCCATGTGCGCGAGCGCGGCGCGCAGTTCTGTTCCACTGTTGACGAAAAACACTGCGGCACGCGCATCCAAGGCCGATGCCAATAGCAGCGCGGCTATCGCCCAGGACGTTCGTCGGTTCATCGCTCAACCCTCGAATGGCGCCACAACCAGCCTCGCGCCGAAAACGGCGCACCTGGGCGGGATGACGAAACGCGAAGGGCAAACGTCTCATCGGCTGCAGATCCTCCGCGAACCGTGACGACACGCGCGCGATCAGCAGGGGGCATACAGCGCCGAGTCGGGAGCGTTGCCCGCGCTTGACGACACGCCGGGCCGGGCCAGGCTTCTCGAAACCCCTGTGCGCTGGCTGCCCTGCAGAAACGCCCAGCAGCTCAGCAAGTCGAAGGTGGGTAAGCGATGGCTCTGCCCAGGGCGCATTGCCCGCAGAACGTACCGCTGCGACCGGGGTCGCAGCGGGCTCTATCGCAACGCGGCCCCCAACAGCCGCCCCTCACGCACCTCGACCACCAGGGTTTGACCGGCAGACGCCGGATACAGCCATTGCTCATGGCGCAGGTCGTGGGCTTCCTCGATGCGTTCACGGCTGTCGACTACAGCCACTCCGAGATCAATGCGCTGGGCGGGCAGTCCGCAGCGATACACCACTTCGCCCACCGGCTGTCGGCGCTTCAGCGTCGCCAGCGTGCAATCGCCGGCACGCGTCGGGCCGCCGCGCTGCAGGAGGGTGTCGATGGCCACGATCTGCCCCTGACGCGAGCGCACGCGAAACAGCTGCTGACCCTGACCAGGATCGAAGTAGGCCTCGCTCCAGTCGATGCGCTGACGCAGGCTGCGGCGCGGGTCAATATCCGCGTACAGCAGCTCCTGCCAGCGGTCGACGTAGTAGGGCTCTCCGCACAGCGCCTCGGCCTGGGTCGCCCAGTCCCCCACGCGCAGGACGCGGCCATTGCAGCGCTTCATGTCGAGGCCCAGGGCGGGTGCTGCAAGCGACGCAAGACTGGAGAGAACGAGAGCGCGAATCCAGACACTGGACATGGGCAGATTCCGATCGAGAGAACATGCAGGGGGCTGGCTTCAGACTAGCAGCCTGTTGGGCTTCGGGATCGAAGTGAACATTTGACTGCGCGAGAACAGTTTTTCAACGGTTCACGACCCAACGGGGTCTCGGCCAAGGATCAACGGGTAGAGAACCTCGCAGGCAGATCGGCCGCTCGGCCAACACAGTCGGACACGCTGGTGGTAGCCGACGCCACAGCCTGTGCTCGACCGGACTCAAAGCCGAAAGTTGCCACGGCGTGCGCCATGGCGACCACGCCCGCGAATGCCCGCCCGTGGCGTGCTGCCGCGCGACCCATCAAGCACCTCCGCAGACGACACAGGGCGCGAGCCCCCCACACGCAATAGCAGCCAAGCAGACGCAGCAGTTCGCACGCCGCAGCGAAAGCTCGCCCGGCGTTTTCGCCGGTGTGCGCGGGCCTTCCGGGCGAACGCGCAAGCGCCGATGAGCTCGAAGGCGAGCGCCTGCAGCCTTTCCTCAACCTGAGTTGAAGGGCGGCGGCAGTCTGCTATAAGGCCCTCCCCGCCCCCAGCTCAGGCCACGGCATGTCCATCGCCCTCACCGAGTTCGCCCGCGCGCGGCTGTTCCCGCGCGATCGCCGCGTCACCGCCATCCAGGACTGCACGCCCGAGCAGTTCGTCGAGCACTTGAACACGCACGCGCCGTTCAAACGTATCGAGGGTTACGCGCCCTTCTGCCAACTGCACGTGCACCGCAACTGGACTCGCACGCGCTGCTCGGTGATCGCGATCACCGACGACAACCGGCACCGCCTGCGCAGTGCCTACGAGGCGCGCACCAAGGACGAGCTGGGCGTGCTGGTGCGCTGGTTCGAAGGCATCGAACCGCCGGTCGCGAACTACCTGGTACCGATTCTGTACAGCCGCGAACAAATCGCGAAGGAAGGTACGAGCATCGACGCCGACTGGGGCATCGTCGGTTGTCTTTACACAATGGAGCCGGAGGAAATCCCGATGGTGCCGATCACCATGATGCGCAACGCGCTGGGCGTGGAAGAAGGCGGCTCCGGCGTGCCGCTGGACCGCGCGGCCTACCGGCGCAGCGTGGCGTTCTGGGAGCAGCATGCGAACTGGCGTCCCTGATCCGTTCATCCCGTCACCGTCCGGAACCAGGGCACTCCACCTATGCACCCGCTGAAGGAACAGCTCCGCCCGCTCATCGAGGCAGAAGACATCGAGGGTCTCACGACCCTTCTTGAGGGCTGGCAGCCGCGCGATGCCTTTTGGCGGCAGTGCGTGGCATCGCGTCTGACCGCGCCCTCCGGCACGGTGCAGCAGAAGCAACGACTGTGGGCACTACTGCAAACCGAACAGGACACTCCCTCGCCCCGCGCGACCCTCGAAGACGCCGACGGCCCTGATCGCCCCGCCACCTCGCGCGGGCTAGGCGCGATCCGGAACAAGCGCTCGCCGCGAGCGAGCTTTGGCCGGATCCAGAGCGTGTTTCGCCCGAGGCATCCGGGCGGATGCATTCCCTGGCGGCTCTCGACCCGCCTCCGCCCACCTCAGCCTCGGCTGTGCCGCCCTCAAGAAGGTTCATGAACGAAACGAGCGCCAACTATCGCATCGCGTTGCTCAGCGAGATCTGGGACACGTTGCCCGCCTCGCTGCGTGAGGCCGACCGCGCACTGTTCCTGGCCAGGGGCGACGAGGAAGACGACTACCAGCGTTACCGCTTCGAACGCCAGCGCTGCGTGTACTTCGCTGGCGACACCCACCTCACGAGCGAACAATGGCGCGCCATTCCCCAGCAGCACGATGAGCTTCCGCTGTCGCTGGTGGTCATGGGCGATCTGCACTTCTCGGGTAGCGGCCTGCCGGATTTCCATGTACTGGGCGACCTGTTCTGCGATGCCCTTCACCTGAGCAACGAAGACTGCGGTGTAATCGGCGGGCGAATCCACGCGCGTCACTTCGCGGCCTTCTCGGGGCCCGACGACGAGGACTTGCACAGCGGGTTCCGGGGGCGCGTCAGTACGCCGCATGCGTTCTTCTGGTTCCACGACTGGCGCGAGGTCACGCTGGACGAAGACACCGTGGTCTACCTCGTCTGCGAACAGAACGACTTCGAGGAGCCCGACCCGCCGCGCTGGTTCGCCTGGCAGGACGACCTCAAGGCGCTGCGATCCGAGCTCAGCTACAGCCCTGTGTGCTGGGGCTCGCACGAGCTGCTGTGGCGGCTGGACGAGTTCGGCCGCCGGATGGCGGCCGACGAGCCGGTCTTCATCGAGGGCTTCTCCCCCGACTGCCTGCCACGGATGACTCAGGCTCGCGTCCATCTGCGGCAGAAGCAGTACCGGGAAGCCTTCCTGCACTACAAGGCCGCCATCGCCCTGTCGCCCGGCTACCAGCCCGCCTGGGCCGAGGCCGCGCGAGCGCTGTATCTGGCCGATGCGCTGGAACAGGCAATCCCCTACGCCGAGCGGGCTGTCGCGCTGATGCCGGAGAAGCTGCGCCATCTACAGAACGAGGCCGCTGACGACCTCGCGCTGTGCCTGCTGCGTCTGCATCACTGGGAGCGCGCCATCGTCGTCGCCAGTGACAGCATCGAGCAGTGCCGGGACGAGTCCAACCGAGCCGTGGCCTATCGTGTGCGCGGCGAAGCGCGGCTGCGTTGCGGCCAGCTGGAAGCCGCCCGCGACGATCTCGTACAGGCTGCCAAGCACTCCTACCGCAGCGCGCTCTACCAGTGGCTCGCAGGCCTGGCCCACCACAAGTTGGGCGATCACACGGCCGCCGAAGTCCTGCGCGAGAAGGCCGGCCGGCTCGACCAGAAATACACGCGCAGCTTCGAAGGCGAGGACGGCGCGGACTTCCGCTACCCGCTGCCTGCGCACGTGGACTGGGAGCAGCAGACGCTGTCCGACCTGCCCGCCGAGGTGCGTGATGCCGACTACTGGCATCGCTATCTGCTGTCGCGAGCCTATGACAACGCAAAGAGCTTCCGCGCAATCCCGAGCGAATTTCTCACCCGCGAGTTCTGCGTTGAGGCCGTCGAACGCTGTCCCCACAAGACCCAGATCTGGGTGGCGGAGTTCTTCCCGGAATCTGTATTCGACGAGGCGCTCGCGATCCACCTGATTGAGCGCAGCGCGCACAACCTCGCCTACATTCCGCCGCGTCTGGTAAGCAAGTCACTGCTGATGCGTGCCGACACGGGCTGCTACGACCCAGCGCTCGTGCCTGCGCACCTGCTGGACACCGAGCTGTGCCGGAAACTGGTGGAGCGCCAGGTGCCGCCGAACGCGCTGCCCGCCGAATGGGTGGACCACGCATTGTGCGTGCACGCGGTACGGCACTGCAGCCTCGCCATCGAGCACGTGCCCGGCCGCTTCAAGGACGAGACCTTCTACCTCACGGCGCTGGCCTGGGCCCATAGCACCTGGTTCATCAAGAACCGCATTCCCGAGCGCTTTCTGGCCCCGGAGATGCTGTGCCGCGCGCTGGAATTGAACTTCGAGCTGATCCACCAGCTGCCGGGCCGACGGGTCGATGAGACAGTGTTCGCCCACGCCCGCACGCTGTGCCCGGACAATGCACTGTGGGCCCAGCTCACGGCGGTGCACGGCCCCGAGTTTCGTGCCTTGAGCGACCGCGGCGAGCACCTGTGCTGCGCCGAAATCTGCTGGGCGGTGTTCTGGGACGAGCCACTGATCCTGGCGGAGATCGCGGGCTCCCACTACCACCTGTTTCCCTTCGACATTCCGGCCGAAAAGTACACACAGAAGATTGCCGACGCTGCCTTCGCCCGCGACCCCATCCACTTGCGCAGCATCCCGAAAGCGCTGATCACGGCGCGAATGGCCGAGCGCTTCGCCCACGAATACGCCGACATGCTGCATGACGTACCGCTGCCACTGCGCAGCGCGACCGTGTGCCGGATCGCCGCGCAGAACTCCTGGGACCACGGCAAATACTTCCGCCATGTGCCGCGGGCCCTGCGCGACGTGGATGCCTGCATCGCCGCCCTGGGGCATTCGGTGGACAACGCGGACTTCATCCCGCTGGCGACGCGGTATGCGGTGTACGACCGCCTGCTGGCCGCTGGCGGCAAGAGCGAGTTTGCGCTCGGCTGGTTGCTCAACGAGCGCGGCCTCGGCGCCCTGGCCCAGGGCCGCGTGGACGAGGCCATCGCCGACTTCGACACCGTGATCGCCCGCGGCCAGGGCAGCGCCAAAACACGCCTACCAAGAGTGCTGGGCGCGCTGTTCGGCGCTGCCAAACCGGCGTGGAGGGCCGAGGACTTCGACGACGACGAGATCGCCGACGCGCAGCTTTACAAGGTC
Organism: uncultured Aquimonas sp.; assembly: GCA_964586455.1. Taxonomy (GTDB): domain Bacteria; phylum Pseudomonadota; class Gammaproteobacteria; order Xanthomonadales; family Xanthomonadaceae; genus Aquimonas. The sequence goes on along the minus strand of CAZPHV010000014.1, from coordinate 42,942 downwards.
TGGGCCTGCCGACAGCACGGCCGCGCGGATGCGCTACGCGAGGGTTTGGGCATGCTGGACGAAGCGCAGCGTGCGCTGCTGGACGTTTTTGCGCTCAGCGAGGCGCCCGAGGCCGTCGAGTTCCCGGTGGACAGCTTCGAGGCCCACATCGGCGCCGCCGGGCAGTACGCGCAGGCAGGCGACCACCGAAGCGCTCTCGACAGCGCGCTCGAGGCGCGCGCCCTGCTCGAAGCGGCCCAACACCCCGACCCCTGTCTGTGGGCCCATGTGCTGGATCACCTGCGCTTTCTCACTTGGGAGCTCGGCCAGTTCGAAGCGAACGCGCGCCTGTGTCACGAGGTGCTGGAGCGGCTGGAGCAGGTAGGCGACTGGCCCTACCTCGAAGCGCACAACATCCTGCGTGCTGCACGCCGCGCCGCCCACAACACGCTGGCCTGGACGCTGGCTGACTCCACCGATCCGGCCGACATCGCGCAGGCCGTCACCCATGCGCGTGCCGCGCTGCGGCGTGCGCCGATCGAAAACGAAGAGGTGACCCAGCCCTTCCTCGAAGCAGCCGCCAAGGCCCTGCTGCGTGCGACCGAGCACGATCCGAAGCTGCACGACGAAGCGCAGCGCGTGCTGGAGCGCATCGCTGCGTTGACGCTCACCGGGAACGGCGATGAGATCAGCGATGCGCGCGTGCTCGCGGCACTGGAGTCCTTGGCGCGCAGTCGGTGAGCCAACACCTGTGGCCTCTACACAGCACAGTCGCGCTTCAAGACTGCAGCAAACACAGCGGACCCAAACGCCCATCCACTCTGACCTGGGCGAGTTTCGGCCTTGGCACTCAACGGATCGATCTCACCCATCCGCTTGCAAGCTGCACGACCCGGGTCGGTAAACCTTGCAAGCTTCACGAGGCAGGACAACATCACGGCTCGATGAAGAATCTACAAGGCATTGATTTGCAAATAGTTCTACCCGTTCTCAAAGGCTGGCACGCGGCCTGCTGAACCTATCGCGAGTTCCTCGAAACCCCAAGGAGAACGCTCGTGAGAATACCCCGTACTCTGTTCTGTGCGGCCCTGCTGGCGCTGCCGCTCAGCGCGTTTGCCGGCCGCAGCGAGGCCGAGCTGGAGTTGACTTCAGCACGCGCCAACGTCGCCGCCGCCGAACGCGCCGAGGCTGCCACCCACGCCACCCAGGAGCTGCGCCAAGCTCGTGACTTGCTGGCCCAGGCAGAAGGCTCATTCAAAGATCGCGACTGGAACGATGCCGAACTGGAAGCCCAGCGCGCCAAGGCCGATGCACGTTTGGCCGAGGCACTCTCGCGCCAGCGCATGGCGGAAGCCACGCTGGCTGAAATGGAGCGCACGCTCAACACGCTGCGCGAAGAAATCTCGCAAGCAGGAGGTCGCCCGTGAACCTGCATCTGAACACTCACCTGAAGTCGCGCACCCTGATGCTGGGTCTCTCACTCGCGCTGCTGGCGGGCTGCGCCGGCAACACCCAACGACCGCCCGAGCTGGTCAGGCTTGAAAGTGAACTCTCACGACTGGAGTCTGACCCCGCCGTGGCAGGACATGCCTCTCAGCAGCTGGCTGAAGCAAGAGGCGCGGTCGATCTGCTGGCACGCGATGGGCGGCGCATGAAGTCCGAACTGTTCGACCACAACGTGCATATCGCTGGTCGGCTGCTGCGTATCGCCGAGGCCGACGGCCGCACCGGCGCCACGCGCGCCCAGATTGAAACCATGGGCGTTGAGCGTGAACGACTGGTAGCCCAGGCGCGCCGCGCCGAAGCCGACCGCGCCCGCTCGGCAGCGATGACGGCACAGCAGCGCGCGGAGCAGGCAACACTGCTGGCGCAGCAAGAGCGTCTGGCAGCGGATGCCTCACGACGCGAAGCTGAGGCCGCCCGCGAGCAGCTGCTGGAGCTGGAGCGCACGTTGGCCGAGCTGCAGGCCAAGCAGACTGAACGCGGCTTGGTGGTGACGCTGGGCGACGTTCTGTTCGAGACCAATCAGGCGCAGCTCAAGCCGGGCGCCGCGCGCAACCTGGATACGCTGGTCGACGCCTTGCGCAAGCATGCCGACGCGACCGTACAGATCGAGGGTCATACCGATTCAACCGGCAGCGCCGAGTACAACCTGGGCCTGTCGCAGCGCCGGGCCGAGTCGGTGCAGACCTATCTGATCTCGCAGGGCATCGCGTCCTCGCGTATGGGCACCCGTGGCCTAGGCAAGGACTATCCGGTGGCCAGCAACGAAAGCGCGGCAGGCCGCCAGCAGAACCGTCGCGTCGAGATCGTGATCCAGAACATCGAAGGCATGGACCGGATGTCCAGCCGGCCTTGATCGCGACTCTGTTCGTGATCGTGTCAGCCGAACTCAGCGATTGAGGATACTGGCCTCGCTGCGCACATGGCGCAGCGGGGCCAGTTCGCTTCCCGCTTGACCACCACGTGCAGTGACGCGCGCATCGAAGAGGTCGCGCTTTGGGCATTTCGCGCAGGCCGGACCGTCACCGCCAAGCGGGAATAGCAGACAGCTCAGATTCCCGGCTGTGTGCAAGCGCAGGTGCGCCACTGGCCGCCCCTGCGACCGAACTCAACCGGCCCGCCAGCGACAGAGCCCAGGGGCTCTCAGCCCGCATCGAGGCCCGCCAGCAAGCGCAGATAGTCCGGGTGCATTCCGATGGTGTTGTGATCGACGCCGTGTAGTACGCGCAGCTCCGCCAGGCCGGGTGAAAACGCGCGCAGCAAGGCTTCGCTGCGGGACGGAAGAATGAGGCTGTCACGCTCTGCCACCAGCAGCAGGGTGGGAGCGCGCACCTGCGGTGCGTAGGCGATGCTGTCGAAGCGATCCTGGAGAAGCCAGTCCACCGGAAGCCACGGGAACTGCTCACTCGCGACGCCAGCAAGACTGTCATAGGGCGTAATCAGGATCAGCCGCGCCAGCTCACGCCGGCTGGCCAGATGCACCGCCACGCCGCTGCCCAGACTGCGCCCGACGTCGACGATGACCGGATGCGCGCGGGCGACGTGCTCGTGAAGCGCAAGCGCATCTGCGAACAGCGCAGCTTCGCTGGCCTCGCCCTGGCTGCCGCCGTAGCCGCGGTAGTGCGGCAGGTACAGCGCGTACTCTGGAAACGCCTCTGCCAGCTCGGCCAAGGTCAGCGATACGTCTTCCGCGTTGCCGCCGAAGTAGATGAGTGCCGGCGCGCCGGGCCGTTCGCGGACGCTGATCTGCAGCCGAGCCTCTGAAGTCTGCAGCCACTGCTCGTGCACCCCCGCTGGCAGCGCACGCGGCTGCGGAAAGTAGATCAGTGAGCGCTGGCTGGCAAAGACCGCGAGGCAGATTCCGGCGTAGGCCAACAGCACAAGAGTCAGCAATGACAGCGCGAGTTTCTTCATGAACGTGGTCCAAATCACCGAGTTCGCCGAGTATGCAGCAGGGCGTCCAGCACACACGCTTGGGGCCAGGGCGCCTCATGCTCAAGCTCTGTTCTCACAGCGCCGATCCACGATCGGAAAACCGGCTGCCGGAACAGTTCTGAAAGCCTTGCCTGATCCCGGCAAAGCACCGATGGTAAGGGCCCCTCACCTACGGCGCTGTGCGCCATCGAGATCGAACATGCATGCATGGCTGTGCGAAAACCCTGTCGGCGTCGAGGCACTGCGCTGGGCCGAGTTGCCCACTCCGACACCCGCTGCGGGCGAGGTGCTGGTCGCGATCGAAGCGGCCAGCTTGAACTTCCCCGACCTGTTGATTGTTCAGGGTCGCTACCAGATGAAGCCGACGCCGCCGTTCGTGCCGGGTGCCGAGTTCGCCGGCACGGTCGCTGCGCTTGGCGAGGGTGTGACTCATCTGCAGGTGGGCCAACGGATGGCCTGTCTCAGCGGCACCGGCGCCTTTGCCACCCATGTTGTCGCCAAGGCTGCACTGTGCGTACCGCTGCCGCCGGGCTTTCCCGCGGTAGACGCAGCGGCCTTTCTGATGACCTACGCGACCAGCTGGCACGCCCTGCTGGATCGGGCCGCCCTGCAGCCCGGGGAAACCGTGCTGGTGCTGGGTGCTGCAGGCGGCGTCGGCACTGCTGCCATCCAGATCGCGAAGGCGCGCGGCGCGCGCGTGATTGCCGCGGCCGGTGGCGCCGACAAGTGTGCGCTGTGCGCGCAGCTCGGCGCCGACGCGACGCTGGACTACAGCGCGCACGCACCAGGCGCAGGGCTGCGAGAGGAGATCCAGCGGCTGACCGACGGCAAAGGCCCCGACGTGGTCTACGACGGCGTCGGCGGCGCGTACGCAGAGCCCGTGTTTCGATCGATCGCGTGGCGTGGCCGCTACCTGGTGGTCGGCTTTGCCGCTGGCGACATCCCGCAGCTGCCGCTGAACCTGCCGCTGTTGAAGGGGGCCAGCGTGGTCGGCGTGTTCTGGGGCGAGTTCGCGCGCCGCGAGCCGGCCGCCAATGCCGCCATGATCGGTGAACTCGCTGCCGCCTATGGCCGCGGTGAAGTCAAACCTGTGATCGACGCGGTGCTGCCGATGCAGGACCTGCCCGAGGCCTTTGCACGCATGGCTCGACGCGATGTGCGCGGCAAGCTGGTGCTGACCAACTGACAACACGTAAGGACCGTCTGCCTACTGCGGCCGCACCAACGCAGCCTGCGGCTTGCCGCAGTTGGCGTGCTTGTCCAAACTCGCGGGCGCGCGCCAAAAACCCTCGGGTCGAGAAACGGGATGTCGCCTTGCGCGCCGCCGAACCCGTCCGCGGCTCAGCCAGGTGAGCCACTCCGCTGCACGTCCGAACCTTCAGCTTCTTCGCGTTGGCACCCACTGACACGGGACACACATGCTCGTAAACACCCTGCTGTTTTCTGCGCTCGTGGTCGGCAGTATCGACTGTGAGAGCGTGTCCGCCTGCAATCGGCTTGGAACCGACGCGCTGAAGGCCGGTGAGTTCGACTCGGCGCGTGCGCTGTTCGCGCAGCAGGTCGACCGCGCGCAGACCGCCGTGCGGGCATCCGAGGACGAACCCAACCGCGCGCGCGCCAGCGCCGCCCTGCAGATCGCCTTGAACAATGCCGGGCTAACTGAACTGCGCGCCGGTGACTGTCTGCGCGCCCGCGCCTGGCTGGAGGTCGCCGATGCGGATCACCGCGCGACCCAGGCCAATCGGCGGCAGCTGCAGCAGCGCTGCGCCGAAGGCCTCGACGGCCTCGTGCACACCGGCGAGTTCTGGCAGTACGCCGGCCACGGCGCCTGGAACTCGATCAGCATCCGCGAGACCGGCGACGAAACCCTGCGCCTCGACGCCTTCTGGATGCGGGTCGGGCGCGGCCCCCTGCAGGACTACGGCCCGGCGGCGATGGGCGAGCTGACGCAGGTGTCGCTGCACATCAATGACAACCACGCGTCCGGCAACTTCGAAGGCAACGAGGACGGCGTGGAGTGTCTGCTGCAGGTGCAGTGGTCGGCAGGCAGGCTGCAGGTGCAGCACAGCGATACCCAGGCCTGCTACACAGGTGGCGCAGGCGCGGTGCTGAGCGGGCACTTCTGGCGCGTCGGAGCACCGGCCGAACTGCCCGACGACGCGAGTCGGTAGCGGGGCGTGTCGGCCTGCCGCGTGCAGTCGAGCGGCACGCGGCAGACCTGAGGCGTTGCGCTGAGAGTCAGCGCGCTTCGAATCCGTCGCGGAACAGCCCCGGATCTCCCTGCAGGCGCATCAGTGCGGCCTGCACCGCCGCACCGTTCGGCGAGGTCTGGTCGTTGTTGGCGCGCCCTGCGGCCACGATCTCGCCGTCGCTGGTGAGCGTGATCGCCAGGGCTTCATCGGCATGCACGGACACGGGAAAGGTCGAGCGCCCCTGGCCGTCACCAAAACGCGGATCAGGCTGACCGTGGGCGTTGAGACGAACGACAGCGAAGTCCTTCGAAGCCGTGCCGCCGTTGTAGCGCATGCTCGCGTAGCCCGCCGCCAGGATGCTGCCGTCGGCCTGCACCTGCAGTGCCGCCGGCTCGTCGTACTCGACCGTGCCGCTGAACTTGACCAAGGTGCGGCCATTGGTACCGAAGCTGGTGTCCAGGCTGCCGTCGCCGTGGAAACGCTGGAACACGAATCCGCGATCGCCGGCGCTGCCCACGACCAGCAGCTTGCCGTCGTCCAGCCACACTGCATCGGCAACCGAAGTCATGCCGCGACGCACGCCGCCTACAAAGCTTTCGGTCAAGCTCAGGGTGCCGCCGGTGCCGAAACTCGGATCGGGCTGACCGTTGGCCAGATAGCGCCGGATCAGACCGGTGCTGCGGGCGAACACATAGCCGACCGCGGTGATCCGATCCTCGGGCAGGCTGCCGTCGCGGCGCTTCGCGATCGCGGTGACGTACTCCGCGACCTGGAAGGCCGTCGCTGGCGAAACCACCGTGCCGCCGTTGCCGAAGCTGGTGTCGAGGCTGCCGTCGGCATGGAAGCGCGCCAGCGCAAAGCGCTGGTAGGTGAAGTTTCCATCGGCGGCGAAGCCTTCGCCCGCCAGCACGATGCGGCCGTCGGACTGCAGCGCGACCGCGGTGGCGCTGTCATTGACCGCGGTGCTGGGACCGATGTTCAGCCGCACATAGCCGCGTCGGCCGCCTCCGCTGGGCTCACCGAAGCTGGTATCGAGGCTGCCATCGGTATGCAGGCGTGCCAGCCCGAAATCGGAGTAGGCGGCGGTCTCCAGGCGCCCCGCCAGCAGCAGCTTGCCGTCTGGCTGGCGTATCAGCGCGCGTGCTGCATCGCCATCGCCGCCGGCATCCACCTGACTGAGCCCGCCGACGCCAAAGGCCGGGTCCAGTTGTCCATTGCGAAGCACCCGAACGATCGACATGTCGTAGCCCCGCATCGGTGCCTGCGCCGGGTCACGGTGATACAGCGCACCGGCAGCGAGCACACTGCCATCCTCCTCGGCAATCACGGTGCGGAAGAACTCCTGTCCGCCGCCGAGACTGACCAGGGCCACTCCATTCTGGCCGAAGCTGAGCTGCAGGTCGCCGGGATTGGCGCGGGTGATGCCGGCGTTCAATGCCAGCGCGAGTGCAATCGAGGTCATGGCCGCTTTTGGGCCCTTCTGCGTGAGCATCCCTACTCTCCTGGGTCTGGTTTCCACCCGTCCAATCGGGTGTGCCCGGATAACGCCGCAGGAGAGGTTCGAGTATCAGCGACCGAGCGCCGCGTTCAGTTTCAGCGCCTGTCCGTTCAGAAAGCGGGGCGGTGTTCAGGCAACGGCGCCGAAGTCGAGGTCGGCGCCACAGCCCGCTTCAGCGAGGTGGAGGCGCAGGAAAACACGGGCTCAGGCGCTGCAGTCTGGCGTCAAGGGTGCTTCCAGTACCGGCAGCTTATCGACCGCCGCCGCCGCCGCCGCCGCCACCACCGCCCGAAGAGCCACCGCCTCCACCACCGGAGCTGCTACCCGGCGGGCTGCTGGCCGATGCAATCGAGCTGTTCAGGCCCGTACCGACCGCCTTGGCGAGGCTGCCGATGTCATTGAAGCCGCCGCCGCGGTACCAGCGAATCGCGCCGGTAGCCGCAGCGGCAGCAGCGGCGCCGACGGCCAGCGTGAACTTGCCGGTCCATGCTTCTTCGACATCCAGCGCCACCGCATAGGGCAGCAGCGCTTCGTAGCGCTCGGCGTCAAGTCGTGGCGGCTGGTCGGGGCCGGACATCGCCGCCAGCTCCTCGCGCTCGGCCACACTGAGATAGAGCTTCAGGCCCTCGACTTCGTCCAGCAGCTTTCGACCGGCTGGCGTGGGCGCCTTGACCAGCCAGGCGAACACGATCACAACCACCAGCATCAGCGCGCAGACCACAGCGATCGCGAGCTCGGCCTGTCCGCCGGCGCTGCCGAATGCGAGGAAGCCGGTCAGTACACCAATGACGACCGCCCCCACGCTGTCGGCGCTGTTGTTCTGGAAATGACTGCCGTGCAGTCGCGAATGCAGGGCCCGCGTATGCGCGATCATCGCGGCCTGCATGTGGCGGGCGGTCTCGCTGCTCTTCTTCAGCGCGAGTCTGGTCTGACCGGCGGGAAGCAGCTTGCCGAGCAGCGCGCGCACGGTGAACGGCATCGCCTCTTCGCTGCTGCCGGGACCTTGGGCGAGGCTCCAGGTGTCGCCGAACAGCAGGCCTTTCTCGCGCTCGATCTCGGCCGCACCCGCCACCGCACCGGCCAGCAGATCGGCAGTCAGACAGCGCGGGTCGTAGCGCATCCGCTTCAGGTAGCGAAGTTCAGCCGGCGAACGATCGGCCGGCGGCGCGTAGCGGGCAATGATCACGCCGGGCTCAGGATCACGGCCAACTGCACGCCAGCGCCAGACGCAGTAGGCAAGCAACAGTACGAAGCCCGCCAGGGCAACCAGCAGGCCGCGGTTGTCGGCGAGCAGCCAGGCGATCCGCTGGCTGCGGCTGGGTGCGCTCACCAGGCCCTTGGGGAATCCCAGTGCGATGGTCAGGCCCTCGCGCGGCGCCAGCGGGCTGGTCAAAGTCCAGCGTGCCAGCCCGGGCGAGATCACTTCGCCGCGCGCGGCCTGGCCGACTTCGCCCTGCGCACCGGTGTAGGCATCCAGCTGCATGCGGGCCGGATCCACCACACCCGGCAGCCGGACTTCGACCTGCGCGCTGTCGATGGCGAACGCCCAGCCGGTGCCGATCGCGTTCCAGTACAACTCGTCATGCTTCTCGAAGAATCCGAGCTGACGCGTGGTCCGATAGCGCAGGGTGTAGCGGAACTGCCCCGGCAAGCCGGGCAGAAGTGCGTCGCCCCCGGTGTTGATGCGCACGCCGTTGGCCATGGCCTCCGTGAACCAGGGCTCTGGCTGGCCGTCGCGCTCCACGCCCAGTACCTGCAGATCGACCACCACGCCGTTGCCATAGCGATCGCGATAGCGGGTGGGAAAATCGCGATAGATGCCGCGGCGAATCTGCTGACCTTCGGCGCGGACCGTGATGTGCTCGGTGACGTCGATCGAGGCATCCGTGCGCACGTCGACCTCGACGCGGTAGTCGAGGATGCGCTCCTGCGCGGCGGCCGGAAGCGTCCAGGCCAGCGTGGCCAGTAGCAGGAAGCATCGAATCAAGCTCATGGCAGCTTCACCTGTACGGCGGCGCGCTCGCCTTCGCGCGCCTGATAGAACTCGGCGCCACCGAAGCCGCCGAGGCGGGCGACGAAGGTATCCGGCAGGCGCTGGGTGGCATCGTTGTAGTCGCGCACGGCGCCGTTGTAGAAGCGGCGCGCGTACTGCAGGTGGTCTTCGATCGCGACCAGGTCGCGCTGCAGGGTGAGGAAGTTCTCGCTGCTGCGCAGTTCGGGGTAGCTCTCGCGCAGGGCGAACAAGCGCCCGAGGGCCTGCTCCAAACGCGCTTCGACTTCACCCAGGGCGGCCGGGCTGGAGACGGTCATCGCCTGCGCGCGCAGCTCGGTGACGAGCGCCAGTGCGTCCTTCTCGTGCCGCGCAGCGGCCTGCACCACGCTGACCAGCTGCGGCACCAGATCATGCCGACGGGTCAGCTGCACATCGATATCGGCCCAGGCCGTGCGCACCTGATTGCGCAGGCGCACGAGGCGGTTGTACGCGGTGAGCGCCCACAGCACGGGCACAGCCAGGACCAGCAGAACGCTCCAGATCATCCGAGGCTCCAATTCAGTGGCGCGTGCGCCAGACCCCGCAGTATGCAATGCGTGACAGCGCGCAAAGCGCACGCAGGCGCCTGTGCTCTGTTGGGCAGGTTGCAGAGGAATCTGTACGGACTGCGGCGCGGCGGCCCGACATCGGCCACACTCGCAGCATGTCGGGCACCCTCATCAAGGGCCGCGGCGCGGCAAGCAATCGCGAAGGGCGTTTCGAGTCGGTTCGGGTCGAGGCGGTGGACGACGGCTGGCCGCGCGAAGATCCGGACGATGCGCTGGTGTCGCGGCCGCCAACGACCGTCAGCGAAGAGCGCGCGCGCAGCATCCTGAGCCACAACGACTCACCCGACATCCCGTTCGAGCACTCGCTGAACGCCTACCGCGGCTGCGAGCACGGCTGCGTGTACTGCTACGCGCGGCCCAGTCACGGCTATCTGAACCTGTCGGCAGGGCTCGATTTCGAAACCCGGCTGTTTGCCAAAACCAATGCCGTCGAGCTGCTGCGCGCCGAACTTGGCAAGCGTAGTTACCGGGTCAGCCCGATCAACCTCGGCGCCAACACCGACCCCTACCAGCCGATCGAGCGCCGCTACCGGTTGACCCGGCAGGTGCTCGAACTGCTGCTGGAAACCCGACACCCCTGCACGCTGGTCACCAAGGGCGCCGGGGTCGAGCGCGACCTCGACCTGCTGGTCGAGCTGGCGCGCCATCGCCTGGTGTTTGTGGCCGTGTCCGTCACCACCTTGGACAACCGCCTCGCTGCCAAGCTCGAACCGCGGGCAACCGCGCCGCACCGTCGGCTGGAGGCCATCGCAAGAATGAGTGCGGCAGGCGTGCCCACCGGTGTGTTCGCAGCGCCCGTCATTCCGGCGATCAATGACCGCGACCTCGAAGCCATTCTCGAGCGGGGTCGCGAGGCTGGCGCGCGCTACGCGAACTACACCCTGGTGCGACTGCCGCACGAGGTGAAGGACCTGTTTCGCGAATGGCTGCAACTGCATTTTCCCGACCGCGCCGCGCACGTGATGAACCTGATCCACGACATGCGCGGCGGCCGCGACAACGACGCTCGCTTCGGCACGCGCATGCGCGGCGAAGGCGCGATCGCGCAGATGCTGCACGCTCGCTTCGAACTTGCGCGAAAGCGCCTGGGTTTCCTGCATCGTGATGCGATCGAACTCGACTGCGATCAGTTCAAACCACCGCGCGCGGATTCAGCACAGGGCGAGCTGTTCTAGGGAAGCCCTGATCTATCAGAGCTTCCTGCGCGCCATGGATGGCGTGCTCGCGAATCAAGCAAGCAAGTGCTTGATTTTGCGCGAGTGAGTCCGGACCCGCGCCGGACTCACGACGTCTGAAGAGCACCAGGATGGAATTCTTCAGACCTTTCCTAGGCGTAGCGTGATGCTCTCGCGGTCGAAGTCAGGTCGGTGTCCCATCTCGAGATCGGACCGATCCGGCATGCGCATCGATGGCTTGTCGATTCGGCTCAGGCTTTCATGGCCCGTGGCGCGCGAGACTCTTCGTCCGCCAAGCAGAAGTCGCGGACGCCCCGCTCAGCCTGCGCTGTCGTAGGCGAGACGTATCCAACTGATCAGCGCGTCATCGATGTCGGCTTCCGATTCGATGCGGGTACTGGCCTGGCACATGCCACCCGGCGGCAACGGCTTGAGGCGCGGATGCGCGGGCAAGGTCCTGCAGTTCAAGCCAATCTCGATCTGCTTGACCGTGGCCGGACCAATCAGCGCGAACTGCTTGCTTCGACGCAGGCTGAGGGTGGCTTTCTTGGGCGCGACCTCGAACGCTCCCAGCGCATGGATACGCCGCATCAGCGCATCGTGCAGGCCGCGCAGCGCGGCCTTGTTGCCCGCGTAGATCGAATCGAGTGGATCACCTGTAGACGTGGATTCCGCCGGAGACGCATCGCCTTCGAGTGCAGGCAAGGGCTTGCCCTGCAGGGAGACCACGGTGTTTGCATCGCCATACCCAAGGCCGAATCGCTCCATCAGCCAGCTGCGCTTCTCGCCGTGTTTCGCCAGCCCGCAGTTCACCAGTGCCTCGTGGAGTTGGGACAGGCTGTGACCGCAGCGAGTCTGGATGTTCTTGAGCTGGGTAAGCAAAGCTGCCGTCGGATCAGCCATGTCTGCGCTCCTGATTCGTCACGGGATCGAACACTGCGCCAGGCGTGTGCTCGCGCGCAAGCACGTCAAACGCATTGCAGGACTCGTGCCTGCGAACCTCGACCGGTGTCGCCGCGCGCAGCGGCCATCCGAACGCAAACCGCTACCCCTTCCAGCCGAAGGGCAGCTCCTCGATACGCACGGCCGGAAGGCGGGAGGCACAAGTGTGGGCCCCGCTGCAAACCTAAAGTTGGCCTGCGCGCTTGCACCCGGCCGATCGGCGGCTTCCAATAGCCCGCCACCCTATGCAGTCACGTCCATGCGTATTGGTCCGCTACGCCCTGCCCTGCTGCTGTGTCTGCTGACGGCCCTGCCGGGCGCCCGCGCCGAGGTGATCTCTGCCTCTCCGGCTGGCTTCGTACTCGAGCAGCGCATTGAGGTCGACGCCGATGTCGAGCGCAGCTGGCAGGCGCTGGTCAAGGAGGTCAACGACTGGTGGCCGCGCGACCACACCTGGTGGGGTGCGGAGTCCACGCTCAGCATCGAGCCGAATGCCGGTGGTTGTTTCTGCGAGCGGGCCGGCCAGCGCTCCGCCGAGCACCTGCGGGTCGTGTACGTGGATGCGCCGAATACGCTGCGACTGATCGGTGGGCTGGGTCCGCTGCAGGGCATGGGTCTGCACGGCGCTCTGGAGTTCCGGCTTCAGCCGCAGCAAGCCGGTGGCACGTCGGTGCTGATGCGCTATTCCGCAGGGGGCTACAGCGCTGCCGACCTGTCCGAGTTCGCGCCAGCGGTGGACCGGGTGCAGGGCCTGCAGCTGGAGGGGCTGCGAGCGCATCTGTCGAGCCGAGACTGAAACCACCGCACACAGGTCAGGGGCAGACCCCTGGGGTCAATTGAGGGCTCTGCAGCCTGCTCGCCGAGCACTTGCCGACCAAGCCAGGCGTCGGCAGGCTTGCCTGCGCTTACCTCGTCCGCATATTCGGACAGCGCTTGAGACCTCGCCCGTACTGGAACCCGCATGGAACTGCTGCTCATTCTGCTTGGCCTGATCCTGTTGAACGGCGTGTTCGCCGCCTCCGAGATGGCGCTGGTGTCCTCGCGCAGTGCACGTCTGCAGGCCCGTGCCGAAGCGGGCAGCGCTGGCGCACGCGCGGCGCTCAAGCTCAGCGAAGATCCGGCGGTGTTTCTTTCCACCGTGCAGGTGGGCATCACCACCATCGGGATCCTGAGCGGCGCCTTCGGTGAGAACGCGATCGCCGAACGCCTGATCGTGGTGTTCGAGCAGATGCCCTTGATCGCGAACCACAGCCAGATGCTGGCTACGGCCTGCATGGTGATCATCGTGACCTACTGCTCGGTGGTCCTCGGTGAAATCGTCCCGAAGCGACTGGCGCTGATGGCGCCCGAACGCTTCGCGAGCTTCATCGCGCCGCCGATGATCGTGCTGTCCAAGATCGCGCACCCGCTGGTCAGCCTGTTCAGCTTGTCGAGCAATCTTCTGCTGCGTCTGCTGGGTGCGAAGCAGCGCGCTGAAGCCGAGGTCAGCGAGGAGGAGATCCGCACGATGATCGCGCAGGGCGCGGCCAGCGGCGTGTTCAAGCCGGTCGAACAGACCCTGGTCGGCAATGTGTTTCGTCTCGACGACATCGAGGTGCGCGCGATCATGACGCCACGTATGGAAATTCGCTGGCTCGACGTCGAAGACGATCGCGCAGTCAATCATGCGGTGCTGCGGGAGGGCCGCTACCAGACCCTGCCCGTCGGCCGCGGTAGCCTCGACGAGGTGTTGGGCCTGCTCGATGCCAAGGACTATCTGGCGCGCTGTCTGGAGGGCGCGACACCCGCGCTGGAGGAGGCCCTACATCCGGCCGTGTACGTGCCGGAGTCGATCAGCCCCTTCCAGCTGTTGGAGACCCTGCGCCGCAAGCGCAGCCATCAGGCACTCGTGGTCGACGAATACGGCAGCATCGAAGGCCTGGTCAGCCTCACCGACCTACTTGAGGCCATCGTCGGCGACCTGCCCGATCGCAACCTCGACCCGGTCGGCGCCGTCGTCCAGCGCGCCGACGGCTCGTGGTTGCTCGACGGCATGCTGGCGCTCGATCGGGTCGAGCAACTGCTGGCCGACGGCAGCCGACTACAACCCGAGGACGCCGACTTCCATTCATTGGGCGGGCTGGTGATGCACCACCTCGGACGCGTGCCCGAGGTCGGCGCGATCGTCGTGTTGCCCGGCCTGCAGCTGGAGGTGGTCGACATGGATGCCAACCGGGTCGACCGCATCCTGATGTCGCGCATCGCGACGCCGGCGGTGGCTGCCGATTTCGACAGCTGAGGCCGGTCGGGGGCGTCGTCGTGTTGACGCCGCCGTGCTGCGAATCTCCGGCGATCAGATCTCCTGGTCGATGCGCTTCGTTCTTTCGCCCGATTTCGCGATGAGCGCCTTGCCACGAAGGTGGCTTTGACGTCGCGGGCGCGCTTCTTGCCTGGCGTGGCGCATCGTTCGACGCGAAAACCAATGCGTGTCGCGGGATTCTGGTAGATGCGCTGCGCTTATCTACCCTACAACGCGTGTGACGCTTTGCGGCGAACGAAACCTGCACGCATTGGGCGCG